>VFJQ01000150.1 GCA_009885995.1 Verrucomicrobiota bacterium | reverse complement strand
GCTGTGCCGTCGCCGCCGCGGCCCGCGTGGAAGTTGATGGTCTTGGCGAGAATCGCGTTCTCGTCGAGCACGGTGATGTTTCGGACGCTGCCTCCCTTGCCGCCGGTCTTGCCGCTCGACCCGTCGCCCGCGATCACCTGAAGGTCGAGCCCGAGCAGCTTCACATTCAACACCGAACCGCCCACCGCGCCCACCGCGCCGCTTGCCACCAAGCCGGCCGCACCAGCCTGCACGAGGATGTCGTCTTCCCGAGTATCCGGGTTCGAGAAGGTGCTGTTCTGGTTGCGAATCTCCACCTTGTCCACCGAGCCGCCCGCCCCCGCTTTGCCGGTGGCTGCGACGGCATTGCCGCCGGCGCCGCCGAGCACCACGATTTCATCGAACGCGACCGGAACGCCGAGCGGCCCGACCACATCCGGTGTGCCCACGCGGACATTGATCGAGAGCGCCTTGCCGCCAGCGCCGCCGATCTGGCCTGCCCCGCCCGCGCCGGCTTCGACTCGGACATTATCAGCGAGGAGGCTGGCCGAGGGGAGCGTCGTTCCGCCGCTGGCCTCAAAGCCCACCCGCACATCGCGCACCGTGCCGCCAACGCCGCCCTTTCCTGTGGTCGCGGCGAGTTCGACGCTTCCGCCCGCGCCGGCCTTGATGAGCACCAGGTCGTTCGGCGCGAGGGGCGTGGGATCGGGAACCCCGGCGATCAACACTTTCGTGATGCTCCCACCCGCGCCGCCATTCAGGCGGCTCGCGGCGATGCTGGCGTCGCCGCCTTTGCCCGCGATCAGACTGAAACTGTCGGAATCAACGGTGATTTGAATATTGGTCAGCGAGCCGCCCGCCGCTCCCGCCCCACCGCCGCCCGCCTCGAGTCGGTCCGTCAGCGAGACGATCTCCGCATTGCGGATGCTTGAGCCCTTCACACCCGCGTCCGGCACGAAGCCGATGGTGAATCGCGGATTCGGATTCAGCGGGAAGACGAAAAAGTCGAACTGCGCTCCGTTTGCCGCCGAGCCAGCCAGCACGTTCTCCACATTGCCCCGGACGATCATGGAACTGATGTCGCCACCGCTGAGGATGCTGCCGTCGATGCTGCCGCCGATGACGTTCAACGACTTGATGCCCTGTTTCGGTCCGATCAATCCATTCGTCACGACCACATCGTCCGCGATGTCCTTGGTCCCCTTGGTGTCGAGATTTGTCACGATGTCTCCAAAGACGGGACCGTTGATCTCCACGACCGCATTCGCGCTCAGCGACAGGCCCGTCAACTCGCCTTCGCTGTATTCATTGTCGGCGTTGAGGTCGGTGAAATACACAATCGCGCTGCCCGAGCGGACGGTGACGAGTTCCTGGTAGTTGTTGGTCTCCGTGAAGCGATCGATGCGGTCGCCGGCATCCAGCCTCACATAGAAGGTATTCGGGCTATTCGGCGTCGTATTGTCCACTGCCACCGAGATCGGATCCGCGGAGGTCGAGGTATTGACGAAATTCAGGTCATTGAAAGCATCGTCCCGGACGCCCGCGACCGTATCCTCCTGGTATTCGGTGTCGTTTCGATTCTCCCGGCCGCTGCCAATGGCGCCGATGAGCATGATTGCCGGGGCGATCCGGCTTTCGAGTGGCTCGATGAGGTTCGAAGGAACTGGGATGAGAAGGGGCTTCATGGCGCGGCTGAAAGTGTGTGGTGTGAACACGGAGGTCAACATTTTATTTGAAGCAGATCGGACTTTTGAGGTGGCGGATTGAAATGTTTATTAGATTTTCGGACCCGCCTCCCCGAACGGCATTCCCGTTCTTTGGACTGAGGGGCGCGGGTGCGCAAAACGCACTTCGACGACGGCTGCGTGGGCAACCGTGGGTCGCGCGTATCCCACTTTTTTCCGCCGCCGTAAAGCTCTGCGTCAGAGAAAGTATGCGCCCCCACATGGGCGCCGTCCGCCTCAGCTCGCCGGCTGATTCTTGAGCCGCTTCGTCACGTCGAGCTCGATCGCCCCGTAACGCGCCTCGAAATTCTGAATCGTCGCCGTCAGGTGGATGCACAGCCGCTTGGCCGCGTCGTGCGAGAGGATCACCCGGTTATCGAGCTTCAGCGGCTCATCGAGGATCTGGCCGAAGAAGTTCGGGTTCATGCCGAAGTCCACGATCACCTCGTTCGGCGTCTGCGCGATGCGGCACACGTTCGCGTAGCTGGTGCGGAGGTTCGAGGCATCGACGGCGAGGGGCTGCTGGGTTTCTTCGGGCATGGCTTTTGAAAACGGGCGCGACCGGTAACGCGCCACCCGCACGGCGGCAAAGCCTTTTTCCAAATCGCAGATCCCAGCTACCAGTGGCGTGCCGCGCGCATGGAGACCACTCCCGCCCTTTTGCTCCGCAAGACCAAGCTTTCCGACACGAGCCTCATCCTCACGTGGCTCACCGCCGCGCATGGGAAGCTCAAGACCGTGGCGAAAGGCGCGCGCCAGCCGAAGAGCCGCTTCGCCGGCCGGCTCGACCTCTTCTTCGAGTGCGAGATCAGCATCGCTCGCAGCCGCAAGAGCGAACTCCACACCCTGCGCGAAGCCGAGCTGACCGAGCCGCACGAAGGCCTGCGCAGCGACTACCAGCGCGTCGCGCTCGCCGCGTATTTTGTCGAACTGCTCGAACTCGTCACCGAATCCGACCACGCCGTGCCCGACCTCTTCGACCTGCTCCGCCGCGCGATCCGGCACCTCAACGACCACGCCGCGAGTTTGCGCGCGCTCGAGCATTTCGAGCGCGAACTCGTCCGCCTGCTCGGCATCGAGCACCCGGAACTCAGCCCCGCCGTCGCCATCGGCCGCGCCTACCACAAGCTCCCCGCCGCACGGCGCGACCTCGTGGCGCGGCTCTAGTCGCGCCCGCCGTTCAACCACGCGGCATCGAACCGCGCGAAATGCACCTCGTCCCAGTAGTGCGTGGTGCCTTTCGCCCCGCGCTCATAGACGAAGCCGACCGTCCCATCATCGAGCACGACCATGTCCGAATACGACGCTGGATGCGGCCAGATCGTCCGGCCTGCGCTCCACGTCGCGCCCTCGTCCGTGCTCAGCCGCACGGTGAGATTGTAGCGCCCGTAGGGATGCTCCTTTTGCCGGAACGGGGACGCCGGACTGGAGAAAAGCAGCCGCTTCCCGAATCGCTCCACCGCGCCGTGGCAGCGCGGCGTGATCAGCTCCTCCGCCCGCCGCACCGCACTCCAAGTCTCCCCACCATCGCGGCTGATCGCCACGAGGTGCCGCAGATTGTCCGGCGCGTCCGCGCTGCTCTCGTTGCGCGAGATCACCATCACGTCGCCGCTCGCCAACTCCACGAACTGGCACTCGCTCGTGTTCATCCCGATTGTCCCGCCGAGCTTCCAAGTCGCGCCTTCGTCGTCGCTGAAAAAGCAGTGCGCGAAGCTGCGCAGCCGCCCCTTGCCGGTGTCTTTGCGATGCCGCGCCGGCACGAGGATGCGCCCGCCCTTGAGCTGCACCAGCGCATTCCCCGGCCCGCAGCCGTAGCGCTGAAACCAACCCTTTTCCCACAGCGCCATGCGCCCTTTTGGATTCGCGATTTCGTCGTCGCCCTTGCCTCGCAGGTTGTCCCAATCAGGCTTCGTGACCTGCTCGTGGATCATCGTCGGCCCGGCCCACGTCGCGCCGCTGTCGTTGCTCGTGAAGTGAGCGAACCGCTTTTTGTCGCGCAGGAAAAACAGCCACAGCTTGTCGCCCGTGCGCCCGACGGTGAGGTCCGTGCATACGCGCTTCCCGTCGTCGAAGATCACCTGCTCCTCGCTCCACGTGCGCCCCTTGTCGCGGCTGCGCTTGAGCACGATGTCGTGATCGCCGATGTCGCCCGGCCCGTCGTTGCGCTTCTCCGCGAAGATGAGCACGTCGCCATTCGGCGCCTGGAGGATCGCCGGAATGCGGTAGTTCGGCTTGTTGTCCCGCGTGAGAGGAAAGACGCGCGTCGTCTCAAACAGCGGCTCCGCCGCCCACGCCGCCGCCGCTGCCAAAGCGAACATCAAGAATAGACTGGTAGGGCGCGGTGTCCCCACCGCGCCGCCGAGTGCGACTCCACATCGCAACCCACGCGGCGCGCTGAGGACAGTGCGCCCTACCTGCGCCAGCCCTGTGCGCACGCTATTTCGCCAATCCATGCTTCGTTATGAACGCGAGCATCTTCTCCGACTCGAAGAACCGCGCATCGAACTCGTGCCCCTTGCCCGGCACCACGACGAGTTCCATCGCTCCGCCGAGCGCCTTGTATCGCTCCGCGATCGCTGCGCTGTTGCGCTCGATCGGCACGATTTTATCCGCGTCGCCGTGGATGTGCAGGATCGGGATCTTCGCCTGCGCGATCGGCGCGAGACGCTCGATCGGGTTGTGTTTGGAAAGCTGCGCCTCCAACTCAGCCGGCGTCACGCCATACGCCGGCGCCGCCCGCTCCAAGCCGGGATAGCTGCGCAGATCGCCGACCGTGTAGATCCCCGCGAGGCACGCGATCCACTCGGGGTGATCTGCCGCGAAGTTGTAGTGATTCAGCCCGCCGCGGCTCTGCGCGATCAGGCACACCTTAGGCGAGAGGCCGTAGGTCTTTCGCACGTGCTCATAGAACGACGCGAACTGCTCCCGGCTCTTCGGGTTCGCATACGTCTCGCCCGCATACACGCCCGCGACCGTGAACCCGCGCTCCAGCAGCCGCGTGAGCAGCCACGCATTCCCGCCGCCGGGATGCTGCCCGATCGTCGGCGCATACCACACCCACGGCTTCGCCCCGCCCGGCGCCGGCTTGGTCGGATGAATCACAAACGCCTCCGCGCCCGCGACGGTGAAGTCCTCGCGCTTCGCTCCGAAGTCGCTCTTCCCGTGCGGCGGCCACGCCAGCGTGTCCTTCCCGTCCGTGAGCCATTCGATGTTGAACCGCGCCACCGTCAGCCACGCGTAGCTCGTCGATTTCTTCAGCTCCGCATCGCTATCCCGCCCGCGCTCGTAGAGGCACAGCGCCGTCCCATCCGGCAGCACCGCGAGATCGCTGTAAGCCCCGTAGCCCGCCTCGATCGCCTTGTTGAACTTCCACGTCTTCCCCTCGTCGTAGCTTACCTTGATCGAGAGGTTCCGCCGGTCGCGCGACTTGCCCTCCACGGCCTTCCCATCGAGCCGATCGAGGTTGTGCGGGTTGGCGAAAAGGATGCGGTTCTTGTCCCCCTCCGGCCGTGCGGAAAAGCGCACGATACTGCCCATGCAGATCGGCTCCAGCAGCCCCTCGTCGAAGCGCGGCTTCGCCCACGCCGTCGCCCCATCGCGGCTCAAGTTCACGAGCCGCCGATGATTCTTCGACTCGCTCCGCACGTTCAGCATCACCGTCCCGCTGGTCATCTGCACGAGCACCGTCTCGTTCGGGAAAATCCACGCGTCCGTATTCGGCACCGCGATCTCGCCGCGCTGCCACGTCTTGCCATGATCGTCGCTGAAGATCGTCGCCGTCACCGAGGGCCGATGCGCGTGCCCGCCCGTGCCGAGTGACATCCACACCGGCACCACCAGCCGCCCTTTGTGATCGCCGCGCGTGAGCTGAATTCCATGCGTCGGCCCCGTCGCGATCACCTTCCAATCGTAGTCGCGCCGGAACTCCTCGAACGTCGCCGTGATCTCCGCCGGCTTCGTCCATGTCAGTCCATCGTCGTCACTGCGAAGGTAAAAGCACCTCATGTATTCCAGGCAGTAGAGGAAGTGAACCGCGCCCGTCTCGTGGTCCACGATCGCCACCGGATTGTTCATCGTGTTGTCGCCCGGCTTGTCGAGGTTCTGCGCCGCGGCCACCGGATTCACCGGCAGTTCGCCATCGAGTTTCACGAGCGGCACCGGCGCCGACCACGTCTTCGCCCCGTCGGTGCTGCGCCGCAGCAGCACGTCGATCGGCCCCCAGTCGCCCTTCGTGTCCCGCCGCGCCTCGCAATACGCGAGCGCCGTGCCCTTCTTCGTCACGACGATGCCTGGGATGCGATAGAGCGCGTAGCCGTCCTTGCCGGCCTCGAAGAGATCGGTTTTTTCGAGCAGCGGTTCGGCAGCGAGAGCGGCGGTGGTGAGCAGCGCCGGAAGGAGAGAGCGGAGGAGTGGGTTCATGGTTTTGGAAAAGTCAGCGCCCACACTTCCGGCGTGCGCACGCGCGGTCGCACCTCGCCGTTGGGAATCACGAAGCGTCCGAGCCACTCGACCACCGGCACCGTCGCGCGCGAAATCGGCGCGACCGGCAGCGTGCTCCACGAGTTCGCGCGCACGTCGAGCACGAGCGTGTCGCGCGGGAAGCCGGGATGTTTCTCCACCGGCTGGAAGGTCACATTCGCGCCATCGTCGCCGCTGACGATGAAGATGCGCCCGTCCTTCACCGGCGCAGGCGATGGCGCGGCGACGGCGGGGCGGGGGAGATTGGCGAGGCGCTCCCAGCCTTGGCCGGGAGTGAAGCGGTAAGCGTCGCGCAGAAACTCGCGCACCAGCTTCCCGTCCGCACTCGCGCTCAGCGCGGCACCGCTCATGAGGTAAAACGAACCATCGTGCGCCGCGGCCACCGCGAGCATCCGAGCGGAGCCCGGCCACGGTTCGAGTTCGCGCCAGCGTGGTTCCGGCGCATCGAGATCGAGCGCCCAGAATGTGCGCAGCGCCGCCGTCGCAGCCGGCGTTTCGATTCCACCGGCGACATAGATCGTGCGCCCCACCAGCGCGCCGCACGCATTTGCGCAAGGCCGTGGGAGATCGGGAAGCAGCGAGCGCGACAACGTGCCCGCCTTCCACCGCATCCGGAAACTCGTCGCGTAGTGCCGCGTCGCATCGCTCCCACCGAGACACAGCACGCTGTCGTCCGCGCTGATCGACACGCCGTAGCCGAGCGGTCGCTCCAGCGTCCCCGCCTGCATCCACGCGCCATCCGGCTTCGCGAGCACGAAGACCGAGTCATACCACTTCTTCGTGAAAGGCTCCTTCCACTTGTCCCCGTCGATGTTCGCTCCGCCCGCGACGATCAGCGCGCCATCGCTCACGCCCGCGAAGCTCCCTGCGAAACCCTCCGCGTCGCGCAGTGGCGGGAGTTGCGACCAATTCATCTCAGCGGCGAGCAGCGAAGTAGCCATCGTCAGCACGAGCACGAACGCCTTCACGACCACTCACCCTCACGCGCGAACTTCCCGCGCGCCGCTTCGCCAAAGCGCCGGACCGCATCGTCGAGCCCGTCGAGCACCTCTGCCGTCGTCTTCCCCGCGATGTCGCGCGCGGCGGGGATCACCGTGTTGCACTCGTTCGAGTCCATGAACCGCGCCGCATCGAGCAGCCGTGCCTCATCCTCCGGCGGGACCGCGAGAAAGCCGTGCTTGTCCGCGTGGATGAGTTGCCCCGGTTGCACCACGCGGCCGAAGACCTCCACCTCGCAGCCCCAGCGCACCGGGCACGAAAACGCGTGCCCCACGCACATCCGCCGCGCGAGCGCCTTGAAGCCCGCGTTGCACATTTCATCTACATCGCGGATCGCGCCGTCGGTGATCGTGCCCACGCAGCCGAGCGAGCGGTGAACGTTCGAGTTCACCTCGCCCCAAAACGCCCCGATTACGCGCGGCTTATCGAGATCCTGCACCACGATGATTTTCGGCCCCGGCACGCTCGCGATGTAGCGCCGATACTCCGCCCCCACGCCCGGCACCTTCGCGTGCGCCGGATTGCTCGGCTCGATCACGACCGTCACCGCGTAGCCCACCATCGGCCCCATGTGCGGCATGAAGTCGCGTGTCTCCTCAATGTTGAAGCCGTCGCGTCCGGCGTTGTGTTTCGTGATCTGCTCCCAGCCGTTGTAAATCGTCGGCGTGTTCCAGCGTTTGAGTTGGAGGAGATCGGCGTAGGGAAGGCGGGTGGTGGTCATCGGAGGTGCGCGAATCGTAGGTCCGCCGCGCCGGGAACCAACTCCGCGCTCGTGGTATTTTCGCCAGACCACTGCACGGCTAAGGACTTGTCGCGCACTGGCCTCTTCCACCACCGTCACCACGCGCATGAGTCATCGCCCCGTCACCCAGCCGTTCAGCATCCCCCGAGTCAGCCTTGCGGCGCACGTCGTCGAGGCCATCGCGCGCGAACTCGCCGCCGGTCGCTGGAGCGCGGGCCTGCCGCCGGAGCGTGAGCTGTGCGCGTTGCTGCAAGTCAGCCGGACGACGATTCGCGCCGCCCTCGCGGAGTTGGAGCGCCGTGGGCATTTGCGCCGCGGCGCGCGCCGCCGGCCGGAGCCGGTGAAGCGGCAGCGCAGCTCGGGCGCGGTGCGTCACGCGCAGGTGCTCGTGCTGGCGCCGCTCGGGTTCGATCAGTTCGGGCGCTTCGAGCTCATCTGGCTCGATGTGCTGCGCGAGCAACTCGCCGCCCACGGGGTAGCGCTCCATTTCATGCATCGCCCCCGCGCCTTCAGCCCGCGCCCGCAGCGGCTGCTCGCCGAGATGGTCGCGCAGAATCCCGGCGCAGGCTGGGTCTTGCTGCGCAGCAGCCGCGTGATGCAGGAATGGTTCGCCGCGAACCGGGTGCCCGCGATCGTCGCCGGGTCGCGGCACGAGGGTGTGAAGCTGCCGAGCGTGGAGATCGACGTGGAAGCGGTCGCGCGCCACGCCGTGCATCATCTCGCAGCGTGCGGGCATCGGCGCGTCGCTTTCTTTGTCGAGCCGTCGCCGGCGGCGGGACAGCGCCGAAGCGAAGACGCGTTCCGCGATGCGGGCGCCGCCGTGGGCTCGGCGGAGGTGGTGCATCACGGCGCGACGCGTGCGGAGTTCCTGCGCGCATTCACGCGTCGGCTTTCCGGCGACGATCCGCCGACCGGGTTGCTGGTCGAGCGTTCGACGCACGCGCTAACCGCACTGACGTGGCTGCTGCGGCAGGGCGTCCGCTGGCCGGGGAAATTCGCGCTGCTCAGCCGCGAGGACACGGCGTCGCTGGATCACACAACGCCGGCGATCAGCAGCTACCGATTCGACCCGGCGCTCTTTGCGCGGAAAGCCGCGCGCCTTCTCCACTCGCTGCTCAGCGGCGGGCCGCTGCTCGGCGCGGTGCATCTGGTTCAGCCGAAACTCGTGCGCCGCGAGACGGTCTAGTCGCGGCGCTGGTCCGGCGAAAATACCACCAGCGGGCAGTTGGCGCGGAGCGAGGCGGGCCTACGATCGGCGCACCTCCGATGATTACTGCTTCCCGCCTCCTCGCCATCGCATGTCTCGTCGTGCTGCCTGTCCGTGCCACGGACGATCCGCTGGCGCCGTGGCGCAGCGGCGTCGAAGTGCGCGAAGTTTCGCCCGATGCGAAGGCGCACACGATCCACAGCTACTTCAACACGTGCCCGGAAAGCCCGGACGGGCGCTCGGTGCTGTTCTACCGCTCGACGACGGCGAATGCACACGCAGGCGAGCTCCGTGTCCGCGACCGGTTGACCGGCGCCGAGCGAACGCTGACGACGAACATCAACGTCGAGGACGCGCACCGCGTCGCATGCCAGCAGTGGGTCTCCGGCGGTAAACGTGTGGTCTTCCACGGTGAACGCGAAGGGGAGTGGTTCGTCGCGACGGTCGATGTCGAGTCGGCGACCGAGCGAGTGCTGGCGCGAGGACGGCTGAGCGGCTGGGGCCGGGCGGATGCGGATGTCGTGCCGCTCTACGGGCCGCATTGGAATCCCGGCGCGCACCGCGACCTCGAATTGCTCAATGTCGAGACCGGCAAAATCGAAACGGTGCTCACAGCCGACGCGGTGCGTGCGGCTTACCCCGAGTTGCTGGCGAAGAGCTTCGGCGACAAACCGTTCTCGATCTTCTTCCCGATCCTCAGCCCCGATCGCACGCGCGTCTTTTTCAAACTCGCGTCGCCCTCCGGTGGCGACGCGCGCAGCACGGCGGCGAGCCGTCGGCTCGGGCTCGTCTGCTACAGCCTCGCGGAGCGGCGCTTTCTTTTTCAGCGCGAGAAATGGGGGCATCCCGCGTGGCATCCCGACGGACGCACGATCGTCGAGACGGGTTTCACGTTGATCGACAGCGACGACGGCCAGTCTCGCCGCATCCCCGGCCTGCCCGCCGTGCGCGGCGATCATCCGTCGGCGAGCCCGGCCGGGAAGCTGATCGTCACCGACACCACGCTCGAGAAATTCGGCGGGACCGAGAAGGAGTGGGGGATCGTGGTCGCCGATGCACGCGGCAACGATCACGTGATCATCCACCGCTTCGACAACTCGCACGGCGCGAAGTCGTGGCGTGTGTCGCACCCGCACCCGGTCTTCAGCCCGGACGGTCGGCGCATCTATTTCAACGTGAGCAGCGGCCAGTGGACGACGCTGCGTGTCGCGGAGCACAAGAGCGCGGCCGCGCGCGTGGCGGTGTCGCCGCTCGCGTCCGAGGAGCGCAAGCAAGCGGCGCCGCAGCAATCAGCGAGGGAACCGGTGGCGCTGGCGAAGGACGCACCTGCGGCAGCGATCGATGGAACATCCTACGACCTCGTCGTGGTCGGCGGCACGGCGAGCGGCGTCGTCTGCGCGGTGCGCGCGGCGCGCGAAGGATGCTCGGTCTTGCTCGTGCAACACAACCGGCACATCGGCGGAATGATGATCAACGGGCTCATGCAATGGGACGCGCTCTACGGTGGGCCGCGCGCGCCGCTGTTCACCGAGTTGCTCGGCAACATCGAGAAGCACTACATCGCGACTTCCGGCCGCGACTCTCGCGATCACCAGACCATCCGCTACACGCACGAGCATTACCCGATCAGTTGGGCGGAGCCGCATGTCGCAGAGCGGGAGTTCAATCGGCTCGTGGCGGGCGAGAAAAACATCACCCTACTGCTCTCGCATTATCCGGTCGCAGTGGAGCGCGCCGGCACGCTGCTGCGGAGCGTGGTGCTGCGCAAGTTTGGCGGGTCGAAGGAAGTCCGCGTGCGCGGCACGACCTTCGCCGATGCGACCTACGAGGGCGACCTCTTCGCGCTGGCGAAGGTGCCGTATCGCGTCGGCCGCGAAGCGCGGGATGAATACAACGAGCCGCATGCCGGGAAGGTTTTCTGCAACGTCGGCGGTGGTGCTGCGCCGCGTGATGCCGTCGAGGGACGGCTGAACATCCGGCCTTACAACCAGAGCCAGGGCAGCATCGATCCGGCGAGCCCATTCACCGCCGACGGCGCGGTGCAGGCTTACAACTACCGCTTCTGCGTCACTCGCGATCCGGCGAATCGCGTGCTGCCCGAGAAACCCGCGACCTACAACCGCGACGAATTCCTCCACTACAACCGCAAGAGCATCGCGACGAACGCGGGGCCGAACCTCAAGTCGCACATGAACAGCCCGATCCTGCCGGGCGAAAACCATGCCTATCCCGAGGCCAGTTGGCCGGAGCGCGAGACGATCATCGCGCGGCATCGCGACTTCGCGCTCGGCTTGATGTGGTTTCTTCAAAACGACGAGTCGGTGAGCAAGGCGCAGCGCGAAAAATTCCGCGAGTGGGGATTGGCGAGGGACGAGTTCCCCGACCACGGGCACATCCCCTACGAGATGTATGTGCGAGAGGCCCGCCGCATCGTCGGACGCCACGTTTTGACCGAGCACGATTGCTCGCTCGCGCCCGGCTTCGCGCGCACGCCGATCATGCGCGACAGCATCGCGACCACCGACTGGTATATGGACTCGCACGCCTGCACCACGGAGTCGCGTCCCGGCTTCCACTATGACGGCAAGCTCATCCTCACCGAGGAATCGCGCCCCGCGCAGATCCCATATCGCGCACTGCTGCCGCAAGGCGTGAACAACCTCCTCGTGCCCGTGTGCCTCTCCGCGACGCACATCGCGTGGGGCGCCGTGCGGCTGGAGCCCGTGTGGATGCAGACGGGCGAAGCTGCGGGCCTCGCCGCGGCGCTCGCGCACCGGGCGAAGGTCGCGCCGTCCGAACTCGATCCCTCCCAGCTCGTGCGCGCGCTGTGCGAGCGGCGTCACCTCGTGAGCTTCTTCAACGACATGAAGGTCGATGCCGCGGAGCCATGGATTCCCGCGGCGGAGTATTTCGCGACGATGGGATTTTTCTCCGACTACAACGCCAACGCTGCGGAGCCGCTGCGGCGCGAGACCGCGTCGGTCTGGCTGCAGGCGATTTCGTCCACGCGTGCGGGTGCGCTCGATCCGAACGCCGTGGCGCGGAGCGTTGCGGAAAAGGAAACCGCATCCGATGCGAAGCTACTGACGACGGCCGAGTTCGAGGCGCTGCTGCTCGGTAAAGTCTCACCACCGCGATCCGAGGGTTCCGCCGTGATCTCACGCGGCGACGCGTTGCTCGCGCTGTGGGAGCGCGAAGTGCGAGACGTGAAGCGGTAGCGCGCGGTGCGTCATGCGCAGGCCTCGGCGCTTGCGGCTCGGGGCGAACGAATCTAAGGCACCGCACTTCGCCCGACCCATGAACATCCGATTCGCGCTCGCTTCTCTCCTGCTCACCGCACCGTTGTCCGCGGCGACGGGGTTTTCTGCGGGCGAACTGGTCCGGCTCTCGCGCAGCGAGACGCTGATGTTTCAAGGCAAAGAGCTGGTCTCTGCGCCGAAGGAGGAAGAGTTCACCGTGCTGAAGCACGATGCGGTCAGGCGCGTCGTCTTCGTCGAATACTACAAGAACGACGGCACGCTCATCGCGGTGACCGCGCCGGCGGATGCGTTCCAGCCCAGCCCGCCAAATGCGTGGACGGACTTGCTCAAAGGCGTCGAGGCGTTTCGTGATCAGCGCGCGGAGGACGCGCGACGACTGCTCGCGCGAGCCGCGCAGGATGAGCAGCAGGCGGCACTCGCGTCGGCGATTGGCGCGCGCATCAACGGCGCGTTCGCAGGCGCGAATGCGCTCCAGGGGTTACGCGATACGGCGGAGCAACTCGCGAAGCTCGGTCACCTCTGCCTGGCGCTGCCGCTCGACGAGGGCACGGACCGCTTTCGCGGGGCGCCGCCCACGAAGCTCAATCGCGGAGACGTCACGACGCGGGTGGCGGCATCGAACCGCGCGCTCGGGCGCAGTCGGCAGGCGCTCGCGGCGCGCCGGCTCGTCGAGGCGGCGAAATACATCGACGAGGGACTGAAGGCCGAGCCGAACCGGACGGAACTGAAGGCGCTGGCGGTGAAAGTCGGGCAGGACATGGAGGAAGCCGACGGGCATCACAAGAGCGCGAATAAGATGCGGCAGATCCCGCCGAAGGGCACGATCCACGCGCTCACCGCGATCGAGATGGGTCTGAAGCTGTGCGTCGATCACCCGAAGCTGCGCGCCCTCAAGACCGAGATGCAGGGCGCCTTTGAAGAGCGCACGTCGCCGCCGGTCACGGCTGCTCTTCTCGCCATGGCGGGCTCCGGTGTGGTGAAGGACGCACTCACCGAAGGTCACAAGCTTTACACCACGCGATGCACAGAGTGCCACGATCTCGAGCTTCTGGACTCGCGCTCGATGAGCGCCTGGCGCAGCATCGTCAGCGGCATGTCTGGCCGTGCGAAGATCTCCAGCGCGCAGCAAGAGCGCATCATCGACTATCTCGCGGTGGCGCAGCGGACGCTGGATTCAGGGAAGCCGGAGTAGCAAAGCCGCAATGAAGATTGCCGATACTCTCATCGCGAAGCCGAGGTGGGTGGTGCTCACCGCTGCGTTTGGGACCGTCTTTCTTATCGGCTATCTCGACTACATCACCGAGTGGGGAGTGAGCTTCTTCATTTTTTATGGGATTCCAATCTTCACCATCGCATGGGTCGGGCACCGCAACGCGGCGATCGCTCTTGCGGTGGCTTGCGGCCTGATCTGGTATTCGGCCAATCTCGCGACGCAACCATACCAGTCAGCCGAAGCCTACATTTGGGCCTCAGTGAATCGGGCAGTCTATTTCGTCTTCGTGGCCGTCGGTGGCGCGGCGATGCGGGCGCAGCGCGAAGAAACCCGCGCGAAGATCGAGGCGCTGACCCGTGCGAGCGAACTCGAGCGTGAGATCGTGCGGGTGAGCGAACGGGAGCAGATGAGGATCGGGCAGGATTTGCACGACGGACTGTGCCAGAACCTCGTTGCCATTGATTGCGCGACGGCTTGCCTCAAGGCCGATCTCGATGCGCACGCGAGCCCGGACGCGGGCATGGCGGGCGTGATTCAGAAGATGCTCAAGGATGCCGTCGTCGAGGCCCGCCGGGTTGCACGCGGCATCTTCCCGGTGCAAGTGGACGCTGCGGGATTATTGGCGGCTCTCGACGAGATGGTGGCCACGACCAACCAGTTGCGGCAAGCGTCGGCCACCTTCAATGCGCATGGCGACATCCAAATCGAAGATCCGCAGGTGAACATGCACCTTTACCGGATCGCGCAGGAGGCTTTCAGCAATGCGTTGCGGCATTCGGGTGCCCGACACGTCGCGATCGCGCTCAGCTTGTATGGCGGGCGGCTCTCGATGACCATCGCCGACGATGGTTGCGGGTTCGTTCCGGAAACGGCACGGGCGGAAGGAATGGGCCTGCGCACGATGCGCTACCGGGCGCAACTCATCGGTGCGGACCTCGAGATTACTTCCGATGCGAGCGGTGGCACGATGGTGCGCTGCTCCCTGCATCTGTTCGCCCCGCGACCCTCCTTGGAGTCGAGCGGAACCTGATTGCTCTCGGGGCGTAGCACGGCTCGTGGCTGTGGCGTTTTCCGTGACAGGCCAAGTCTTTTGTGCGGCGAAGCCGGATCAGATTCTATGGACGCATTCCCCAAGAATGACCACGACCTCGCACATTCCCGACAATCCATCAGTGGCCGGATCGAGCCGCGCCTCGGAGGGATCCGGATCGCCACTGACGCCGTTCGTGCGTGTCCCACGCAATGTCATGACTGGGATGCTCGAACGCGCCGCCCTGCTCGCGCAGCCCCCCGAGATGTTTCAGACCTTGTTCGGTGGGCGCACGCCGACACTGGCGGAGAAGATGCAGTTTGTCGAAGCTGCCATCCAGCGGATGACCGCGCTGAACATCTACGAGAATAACCTCTACCACGTCAAGGTCACCTACTCGCAGCCGTTCATTCACTTGAGTATTACCCGGCACGACGGGGGCTCTTGCAATGAGTGGCGGCACTTTCAGCAGATCAAAAACGAACTCGTCGGCCCCGAGCACGAGGCCGTGGAGCTCTTTCCGGCGGAGGTCCGTCTCGTCGATATAGCCAACGAATATCACCTCTGGGTCTGCGTCGATCCCGCCTACCGCTTCCCGTTTGGTTTTCAGCGGCGAGTGGTCACGGACAAGCCAACTGTCGAGCGGTTCTCGATTGACGTCATGTCCTCCGCTGTGGGGTGCGGGCATGGTATCCGGACCGACCGGATACTCCCGACGGAGGTGGCCGAAAGCTCGACAGTCGAGCATGGCTTTGGAAATTGAAGTTCCGTAATCCAGCGGCACGTTATGCCGCACTCGAAAGAGCACATCGATGAAAACGAAAGCTGACATCAAGCCGGTCAAGGTAGTCCTCGTCGAGGATCACCAAATGTTTCGTGAATGGCTCGGCCAGATGATTGCGATCGGCGGCGATTTCAAGGTCTGCGGTGAAACCGACAACATCCGTGATGCGCTCGAGATCATTAGGAAAACGCAGCCCGACATAGCCATCGTGGATATTTCGCTGCGCGGATCGAGTGGGCTCGAACTGATCAAGGATCTCAAGGCGCAGGAAATCACGGTGCCTGTGCTGGTCCTGTCGATGCATGAGGAATCGCTCTACGCGGAGCGAGTGCTCCGGGCGGGCGCGCGCGGTTACATCACCAAAAACGAAGCGACTTCGACGTTGGCAAAGGCAATCCGTCATGTGCTCGCCGGCGAGGTTTATTTGAGCGAACATATGACATCGGTGCTGCTGGGCCGGATGAGCGGCCAGCGCTCGGTCGTTGTAATCTCCGGGGTGGAATTGCTCGCCGATCGCGAACTCGAGGTTTTCCAACTCATCGGCAGGGGTTGCAATGCGCGTCAGATTGCCGAGCGCCTGCGGCTTGGGGAAACCACGATCGACACCTACCGCACGCGGATCAAAGAGAAGCTCAAGCTCAGGAACGCCGCCGAACTTTACACGCGGGCGGCCCAATGGGTGCAGGAACACGGTGCCTGAGAGCGCGAGATCTGGTGTGGCGGCTTCCATTACACAGGCGAACCCGACACTGCCACAACTGCCGGGGGAATCCGCCACAAGCCAAGACTTTTGCGAGACTAACACCTCGCATGTTCAATCCGGCTGTCTCCGAAACAGCCATGCACCAACCTTCCTCCCGCCAAACCGCGCCGCAAATGACTCCATTCCATCGGATCGAGCACAACCCCATGCAGGACATGTTGAGGCGCCAACTTCTGCTTTCGCACCCGAGCGAACTCTATCAGCCACTGTTCGGCGGCCGCACGCCGACGCTGGCGGAGAAAGTTCAATTTGTCGAGCAGGGTGTCCGGCGCGCGAGTTCGGTGCATGTGTTTGAAAACAACCTCTATCACGTCGAGGGCACTCATCGTCCGCCCTTCATTCACCTAAGTATCGTGCGGCTCGACGGCGGGAGCTGTAACGAATGGCGCCACCTCCAGCAAATCAAGAACGAGATCGTGGGGCATCATTGCGAAGGCGTAGAACTCTTCCCATCCGAGGAACGCCTCGTGGATACGGTCAACGAATACCATCTATGGGTCCATCCCGATCCGAACTACCGATTTCCTTTCGGGTTCGGCCAGCGCTTTGTGCTCGACGAGCCGCTCGCTAATCCATGCTCCGCGAATAGCGCGGCGGCGTAGCTCAATCCGTGTGCTTTGGCGCTCGGACCGTGCCCACTTCGAGATCGTGCGCACGGCGTTGCACGATGCGGTCGGCGACTTCGTGAACCATCTGTTCAAGCAGGCAGCGCAGGTGCGATCCGGCGCGAAAGTCCGCCGGGGCGATATGCCGGACACGGTCTGCGTGCGTGCTGAGCTGGTAGCACTTCTTGAATGACGAGCGCTGGGGATCGGCAGCGTTATAGACCGCGATCGCCTGGCCGCCGTGCTGTCGCACCACGGTGAAGCACGGCACATCCGTCGGGCCGTCGCCGACGTAGATCATGTGCTCGAACGGCACCGGTCGCAGCTCGGCGGGCATGTGGTCATTCACGTCCTGCGCATAGTCGAGCATCCCCTTGTTGATCCGGAAAAGGAACTGCGTCTTCTGCGTGTGCGAGATCACCCGGCGCGGAAAAGTGATGCGCCCTTCGGTGTCCTCCGCAAACTCGCACCCAAACGTCGCCCGCACGTGCGGCGCGATCCGCGAACCATCGATCAGTGCCTTTAGTCCACTCGACACGATGTAGTGCTCCACATGAATGCCATGCACCTGCTGCTCCACGGTCAGCAGCCCCTCCCGAAACTCGTCGAACATTTCCGGCAACCCAGGGAAGAATTTCAATCCCGCACCGAGTCCGCGCAACTCCGCGTTCGTGGGCCGGTCCATGTCGAGATAGTCGAGCAGCGCTTTCATGTAAGCCAACTCGTTGTCGTAGCCCTGATCCTTCACCAGCGCGTGGCAGCGCGACCAGAACTTTTTCCCGTCGATCCCGAACTTCGGGAAGAGCACCTCATCCTGCATGTAGTTGGGCGAGAGTGTTTGATCGTAGTCATACACGATCGCGACGGTGTTTTGCGGGACGGACATGGGCGCGAGCGTGCTCTGTAATCTGCCGCGCGCCAAGCGTGAAGCTGCGGCGCGGGTGACGGAAGGCACGCCGGGAGAGAAAGTCACAAGGACCGGGTAACGGAAAAGATTGCGGAGCGCGGAAGGCTGCGATACCCGACGCGACTGATTCCGAGCGTGACCATCCAGCAGGCATTCGACCTCGCCCTCCAGCACCACCAGTCCGGCCGACTGGAGCAAGCCGATGCAATATACCGTCAGATCCTGGCGGTGGATCCCCGTCATGCCGGCGTGCTCAACTTGCTCGGAGTTATCGCGCATCAGACCGGCCGGACTGACGCCTCTGTGGAGTTGATACGGCAAGCGATCGCCGTCGCTCCGCAACATCCAAACTTTCATTTTAACCTGGCGGTCGCGCTCTTCGCGCAGGGGCTGATTGACGATGCGATCACCGCGTATCGCCGGGCGATTCAACTCAAGCCGGATTACGCAGAGGCCCACAGCAATCTGGGCGATGCGCTGAAGCAGAAGGGCCAGCTCGATGAAGCCATTGCGGCTTGTCGCCGCGCGCTGAAACTCAGGCCGGACTTCGTGGAGGCGTCCAACAACCTCGCGAATGCGCTGAGCGAAAAGGGGCAACTCGATGAAGCCATCGCCATCTATCAGCGCACGCTGCAACTCAGGCCCGACTTGGCGGAAACCTACGACAATCTCGGCAACGCCCTGTGGCAAAAAGGCCGGATCGACGAAGCCATCGCGGCGTGTCGCCGGGCGCTCCAACTCAAGCCTGATCTAGCGAGTGCGCACAGCAATTTGGGCAACGCGCTGACGGAGAAAGGCCAGCTCAACGAGTCCATCGCTTGCTATCGCCGGGCGCTCCAGATCAAGCCGGACTACGCGGAGGCCCACAATAACCTCGGCAACGCCCTGAAGGACGCGAGTTGCCTTGACGAGGCTGCCGCCTCCTACCGCCGGGCACTTCAATTCAACCCGGTATACGCTGAGGCTCACAGTAATCTCGGCAACGCCTTGGAGAGTGCGAGTTGCCTCGACGAAGCCATCGCTTGCTACGAACAGGCCCTGGCGCTCCAACCCGACTCCTCTGCTGCGCACAATAACCTCGGCAACGCTCTTAAGAGCGCGGGCCGGCTTGATGAGGCAATCGGCTGTTACCGCCGCGCGATGGCGCTCACGCCGGACTCGTCCCGCTTGCACAGCAATCTCATCTACACACTGCATTTCCACCCCGGCCACGACGCCGTTTCGATTCAGGCGGAACACGAGCGCTGGAACCGTCAGTTTGCCGAGCCCTTGCGCAGATTTCTCCTGCCTCATGCCAATGACCGTGACCCGGAGCGCCGGCTGCGCATCGGGTATGTCTCGCCGGATTTCTACTCGCAGGCGGAGTCCTACTTCGTCGTTCCACTCTTCGAAAGCCACGATCGAAGCGAGTTCGAGATCCATGCCTATGCGAGCGTCGTCCGTCCGGACCTAATTACCGAGCGCTTGCGTCGCAATGTGGATGTCTGGCACGACGTGCTAGGGTGGAAGGATGAAGCGCTTGCGGAAAAGATCCGGCAGGATGGCATCGACGTCCTCGTGGACCTGACGATGCACATGGCCAACAACCGTCTGCCGCTCTTCGCCCGGAAGCCAGCCCCCGTGCAAGTCACCTGGCTGGCCTACCCCGGCTCGACCGGCTTGGACACCATCGATTACCGGATCACCGATGCGTGGATGGATCCGCCGTCACATGGCACCGCGGGATACTCGGAAGAGAGCGTGCGCCTACCGGATTCCTGGTGCTGCTACGACCCGATGAGCGACCTCGCACCAACTCCCGTCGAGACGCAGCAGTGGGGGCGCTTCGTGCGCTTTGGCAGCTTGAACAACTCCTGCAAATTCAACGAGCCGCTGCTGTCCGTCTGGGCGCGACTGCTCGTCGCTGTGCCTGACTCGCGCCTGCTGCTACTGCTCGTCGAGGGGGCACATCAGAAGGCAGTCCGCCGCACCATGGAACTGATGGGCGTCGAAGGCTCGCGGATCGAGTTTGTCGGCAAATGTCCGCGAGACGAATACCTGCGGCTCTACGATCAGATCGATATCGCGCTCGATCCGCTGCCTTACAATGGGATCACCACCACCTGCGACGCGGCGTGGATGGGCGTGCCGGTTGTCAGTCTCACGGGGAAAACAGCGGCGGGCCGCGCGGGGTTGAGCCTGCTCTCGATGCTCGGTTTGCCCGAGTTGGCGACGCACAGCCCGGAGGAATGCGTGCGCGTCGCCTCGGGGTTGGCGCACGACTTACCCCGCCTGGCCGCGCTACGCTCCACGCTACGCGAACGAATGAAGGCATCGCCCTTGATGGACGGGCCGCGCTTCGCCCGTAGCATGGAAGCCGCCTATCGAACGATGTGGCGGAAGTGGTGCGGACAATAGGTGCGTTATAGCGCCACTGTCCGCCCCGGCATGGCGATGGGATAGGCACCGTTGGAGCCGGGCATCACTGGCGGTTCAGTCTCCCACGTCACCGAGCGCGGACCGAGTTCGAGCTGGGAATGGAACGCTTCGTCCCACTCGATCTGCTTCCCGGAATACGTGGCCATCCGCCCCATGATCGCGGTCATCGTGCTGATCGCGCTGCGCTCCACTTCGTTGTATTCGGACCCGCCGCGGATCGCGGCGAAGAGATCGTTGTGCTCGATTTGGAATGCGTCCTTTGCGCTGCCCTTCTCGTCCTTGTAGCGCCACGGGTTTGCGCCGGTGATGGTGAACCGCGTCGTATCCAGCACACCCTTCGTGCCCTCGATTCGCTCACCGACTTTCGCGAACGCGCCGACCTGCCCCTGCCGGCTCTGGCTGTAGAGACGCGTCCCGTCCTCGAACTCATACTCGACGAAATGGTGATCGAAGATTTGCCCGTGCTCCTTGCTCGTGCGCACCTGTCGCCCGCCCATGCCCTGCGCTCGCACGGGATGGGCACCCTTGAACCACAGCGCTGCGTCGATGTTGTGGCAGTGCTGCTCCACGATGTGATCCCCGCTCAGCCACGTGAAGAAATACCAGTTCCGCATTTGGTAATGCAGTTCGCTTTCGCCCGCTTCGCGCGCCAGGCCGGAGCGCGAATTGCCCAACCAATAGGCACACATCGACGAGATCTCGCCGATCGCTCCGTTGCGCACCTTTTCGAGCGCCTCGAGATAGGCCGGCTGATGATGCCGCTGAAACCCGCACCCAATCTTCAGTCCCTTCTTTTTCGCTTCCGCTGTGGCGGCGAGTGTGCGCCGCACGCTGGGAGGATCGACGGCGATGGGCTTTTCGAGAAAGGCATGTTTGCCCTCCCTCACGGCCTCCTCGAAGTGCAGCACGCGAAAGCCCGGAGACGTGGTGCAGATCACCACATCTGCGAGCGCGATCGCTTCCTTGTATGCGGTGAACCCGATGAGCTTCGCCGAGTCGCTGACGCTCACCTGGTCCTTGTGGGCGGCGCGGAGCGTCTTGTAGCTCAGTTCCAACGCTCTGGGAAAAGGTCGGCCATCGCGACGAGTTTCACGCCCTTCTCCGCCGAGAGCGCCTGCCCCGCCGCGCCCGTGCCGCGCCCGCCGCAACCCACCAGCGCGAGCTTCAGCGTATCGCCGCCCGCTGCGTGGGCGGAGCGTTCGAGCGCGAGGCCGGCGCTGACGAATGTGGACTGGGCGAGGAAGGTGCGACGGGAGGAAGGCATGGGTATGAGCGTAGAGAACATCCGCGCGGCTGTGGCCCTACCCAAAAGGGCGTTCGCCGTTTGAGCGCGCGTCTCCAATCCTCGCACCGTGACTCCGCCACCTCCTGCTCCCGTCATCCGAACGCCCGATCCGCGCGTCGAGGTCGCGTGGTTTTCCGCGCTGTGCAGCGACGATTACGAATACCTCGGTGTGCCCGATGGCGCGCTGCGCAGCAGTTACGAGCACTGCGGTGAGATCGTGAAGGCGGCGGATGCGCTCGGGTATCAAAACATCCTGCTGCCGTCGGGCTGGATCGCGGGGCAGGATCCGATGGCGTTTGCGTCGGCGATGGCGGCGCAGACGCAGCAGATCAATCAGCTCGTCGCGCTGCGGATGGGCGAGGTGTATCCACCGATGCTCGCGCGGGCGCTGGCGACGCTGGATCACATCGCGCGCGGACGCCTCACGGTGAATATCATTTCCTCAGACCTGCCGGGGATGAAGGAGTCGAGCCACGAGCGCTATGAGCGATCGAGCGAGATCATCCAGATCCTGCAGAATCTGTGGACGGTCGATGGGCCGCTGGAGTGGAAGGGGCACTTCTACAACTTCACGCTGCCGAACACGACGCCGGCGAAGACCTACCAGCAGAACGGCGGGCCGCTGCTCTACTTCGGCGGCATCTCGCCCGCGGCGCAGGAGCTGTGCGCCAAGCATTGCGATGTCTTCCTGATGTGGCCGGAGACGGAGGAACGGCTTGCCGAGACGATGCGCGGGATGAGCGCGCTCGCGGCGAAGCATGGGCGGCAGATCGACTTCGGGCTGCGTGTGCATGTGATCGTGCGCGAGACGGAGGGCGAGGCGCGCGATGCGGCGAAGCGGCTGATTTCCAGGCTAGACCTGAGCAAGGGCGCGGAGATCAAGGCGCGCTCGCAGGACAGCAAGAGCGCGGGCGTGACGCGGCAGGATGAGCTGAGAGCGAAGGCGGATGCGGATCTTTTCATCGAGGAGCATCTATGGTCCGGCGTGGGGCTCGCGCGGAGTGGCTGCGGCAGCGCTCTCGTGGGTGATCCGGATCAGATCGTGGCGAAGCTGGAGCGTTACATCGCGATGGGGATGCGCGCGTTCGTGCTCTCCGGCTATCCGCATCGGCCGGAGTGCGAGCTTTTCGCTCGCCACGTTCTGCCGCGGTTGAAAACCTGCCGACTCAACGAAGCGCAGGGCCGCAAGCCCGCGACCATTCCCGCCACCCCGCTCACGACTGCTCCCCGACTTTAGCTCATGTCCGATCCCGTTCGTTTTGCTCTCATCGGTTTCGGTGCATGGGGGAGTCATCACGCCCGTGCGGTCGTCGAGTCGCCGCGCGCGCAACTCGTCGCGATCGCAGCGCGCTCGGAGCAAAGCCAGGCGGCTGCGCGCGAGGCGCACCCGGGGGTGCGCGTGGTGGGCGACTATCGCGAGTTGCTCGCCGATCCGACGATCGAAGTCATCGACGCCGTTCTGCCGAGCCATCTGCATCATCGCGTCGGTCTCGACGTGCTGCGCGCGGGCAAGCATCTGCTGATGGAGAAGCCGATGGGGATCAGCGAAGTGGAGTGCGACGAACTCGTCGGCTGCGCGCGCGAACGGGGGCGGTTGCTCGCGGTGGGGCACGAGATGCGGCTGTCGTCGCTGTGGGGCAGGGGAAAGGAGTTGATCGACGCGGGCGCGATCGGCGAGCCGCTCTACCTGCTCGTCGAGCTTTGGCGAAAGCCCTACCGGCTCGGCGCGGATGGCTGGCGCTACGACATCACGCGCGTGGGCAACTGGATCCTCGAGGAGCCGATTCATTTCTTCGACCTCGCGCGCTGGTATCTCGGCTCGCTCGGCGATCCGGTGAGCGTCTTCGCGCGAGCGAACTCGCGGCAGGCGGAGCATCCCGAGTTGCAGGACAACTTCAGCGCGATCGTGAACTTCCCGCGCGGCGCTTACGCGGTGATCTCGCAGACGCTCGCGGCGTTCGAGCATCATCAGGTGGTGAAGGTGACGGGCACGAAGGGCGCGCTGTGGGCGTCGTGGGGAGGGGCGATGGATCGCACGTTCACGCCGACGTTTTCGCTGAAGCATTTCGACGGCGAGCAGGTGCGCGAGGTGCCGATCGCGAAGGCATCCGGTGAAGTCTTTGAACTCGTCGATCAGGTGACCGCGTTTTGCGGTGCGGTGCGCGAGGGCAAACCGCTGCCGGCGACGGGCGAGGATGGGCGTTGGTCGGTCGCGATGTGCCTGCGCGCGCAGGAGTCGGTCGATACCGGGAAGCCCGTCGCGTTTTGAACACACCGGAGCCGATGAAGTGGTATCACGGCGTGACGCGCTACCAGTGGCTGGTGGTGATCATCGCGTCGGCGGGTTGGGTGTTCGATGCGTTCGAGGGGCAGCTCTTCAACATCGAGCGCAACCAGATGCTCGCCGAGATCCTGCGCGTCGCGCCGGATCATCCGGATGTCCGGCGCTGGGGCGATACCTTCCTCGCGGTCTTCCTCGTCGGTGGAACACTCGGCGGGATTTTCTTCGGCTGGCTGGGCGACCGCTGGGGCCGCAAGCCGACGATGGTGCTCACGATCCTCTTCTACTCGATCTTCTCGGGACTCACGTATTTCGCGGACTCGCTCTGGCACGTTGGTGTGCTGCGCTTCCTCGTGGCGATGGGCGTGGGCGGCGAATGGGCGGTGGCCGCGGCGCTCGTGGCCGAGGTGGTGCCACCGCACGCACGGGCGCACATGTCGGGGCTGTTTCACAGCACGAGCGTGCTCGGTGCGTTCTTCGCCGCGTGGGTCGGCATCGCGGTGGGCGAAAATTGGCGGCTCGCGTTTCTCATCGGCGTCGTGCCGTCGCTGCTCGTGCTGTGGGTGCGGGCGCGCGTCGAGGAGCCGCAGACGTGGCACGCGGCGAAGGCGAGGGGCGCGCAACTCGGCAGTTTCCGCGATCTGTTGCTGAATCCACGCTGGGCCAAGCGTGCGATCTTCGGCGTGCTGCTCGCGGCGGTGGGGCTCGGGACGTTCTGGGCCGTGACCGTCGCGGGGCAGGATCTCGCGAAGGACTTCCTGCTACGTCACGGCACTCCCGCGGCGGAAGCCACGGCGCGGGCGAAGTTCGCCTACGGCAACGTGCAGGCGCTCGGTGCGGCGATCGGGATGCTGGCGTTCGGCCCTCTCGCGGTGCGGCTAGGGCGGAAGCGAGCGTTCGTGCTCTACCACGTGGCTGCGCTGATCGTCGTGCCGCTGACGTGTTTCTCGCCGACGAGCTATGCGATGCTGCTCGTGCTGTTGCCGGTCTTCGGCGGATGCACGCTCGGCATCCACGCAGGCTATGCGGTGTATTTCCCCGAGCTGTTTCCAAACCACCTTCGCTCGACGGGCACGGGCTTCTGCTTCAACGGCGGGCGCCTGATCGCCTCGTCGATGCTCGTCTTCTCGGGCTGGCTGAAAGCGCAGCCCGGAATGGATCTGCGCGTGGCCGTGAGCCTGATGGCTCTGCTCTTCCTGCTCGGGTTGCTGGTGCTTGCGTTCCTGCCGGAGACGAAAGGCCAGCCGCTACCGGAGTAGGCGCGCGTTAGAAGCTAAACCACTTCTCGGGGACGACGATGACGTCGTTGGGCTCGAGAATCACGTCGGGGCGCTTGCCCTTCTTAAGGTCCGAGAGGTTCACCGGGATCTTGCGCTTCGTGCCGTCGGGCATCGCGCGGAGGACATGCACGGTCTTCTCGTTGGCAAAGCGGGCGAGACCACCAGCCTTGAGGATCGCCGCGTAGGCCGATAGGCGCTCGCCTTCCTTCAAGGCGAAGCTGCCCTGGCGCTTCACGTTGCCGGTGATGTAAATGAGGCTGAGTGGCCCAGTGGGGATGGTGATGACATCGCCTTCGATCAAGCTGACGTCGCTGGTGAGCCCACCGCCGGCGAGGATCTTCTGGAGATCGACTTCCTCGACCGCGCTCTTGCCGCCGGCCATGCGCATGATCTTCACGCGGGTGATATCGGCGTCCGGAGTCACACCGCCGCAACTGAGGATGAGGCTGACGAGAGTGGGCGCAGTGCCGCTGGGGATGCGATAAGGGCGCGGATTGCGGAAAGCGCCCGAGAGGTAGATCAACGGACCGGTTTCAACGTCGGTGCCCGAGATGCGCTCCAGCAATACGGTCGCATGAGTGAGCTGTGAACTTTCGAGCGCTCTCTTCACAGTGGCTTCGGCCTGAGTCAGCGTCTTGCCGACGACCGACACGCGACCGACTTGAGCGAGGATGATGTAACCACCCCGGCGCACCTGATAGCGGCCGTTGAACGAGGCATCTTCGTTGACGAAAATTTCGAGGATTTCGCCCGGGACGACGATGTCGCTTTCGCCCATCATCGGAGCGGCGGACGGCTGCGCGGTCTCAACAGACTGTTGCAGAGCGTCGAGTTCGTCGCGGCTGACCTTGAGGCGGGTCTCCCAGTCTTTGATCTCGGCGCTCAGCTTCTCGATCTGGTCCGCGTTGCCGACAGCGCTTTGAACGGCAAGTTTTTTCTGCGCCGCGTCGAGCTTGGTCTTGCCGTATTGGATTTCACGCTCCAGGGCCTCGCGCCTCTCCTCAGCGTCTTCGGCGGTTGTGGCGGTGCCAGCCCTTGCTCCGATCGGCGTCGATGAAGTTGACGGAGCGGGATTCTCGTTGATGCCGACTCGCGATTCCTTGAAGATGGGAGCGTTCGGGCGAGGCGCCTGCGCATGCAGCGCGGACAGGTTTCCGGCGAATGCGAGCACCGCTGCCATGGCAGTCGGGATGAGGCGTTGGTAGAAGGATGTCATCGTGAAATGGATGATGCGGGTTGGTGGGTTGGGGTGCGAGAATGCGTGGGGGACACAAAAAGGCGGGCGGTATTAGCGTTCCTACCGCCCGTCGTCAAGAGGGCTGCTGTCACACTTTTGCGTCAGTAGAGAGACTTGGTCAGTGTGATGATTACGAGGTTTTCGTAATAGGATCTGTTTTCGACGGTCGATTCCACATTGCGATACACGTAGGAGAGCCGGCCGAGGAACGTGTCAGTGAAGTTGTAGGTCACTCCGATCCGGGCCGTTTGGGAGATGTAGATCGACTCACCGGTTACGTCGCCGTCGTCGAAGCGGTCTTCCCCCGAAAACAGGAAATCCGGATTGGAGGTGGTGATTCGGTCGTAAGAGTAGCTGAGCCGCACTCGCGTCCGAGGTCCGGGAATTATGCTCACCTGGATCCCAGCCAGAAATTCGTCCCGCTCGTCGCCGCTGTCGTCCACGGTCCGCGTCGTCCTGTAGGACGCGATCCCATCCGCAAATATCTTCGGTCCGAGCACCTGGTGGATGTCGTAGGTGATGTGGTCCACGAGCTGAGTCCTGTCGAAGGTGTTATCGACTTCCCGGCCGATGAACAGCGACTCATACGTGTATGGGCCTGCGATGTGGGTCAGATTCAGCCCTGCGACGAATTCGGTCGCGTCGGTGGGACCATCGATGAATTCCCCAGCGTAAAAGTTCATGAAAAGTTGGTCCGTGATCGGGCCTCGAATACCCGCGACAATGAGTTGGTCCCACTCTGGCTCCGAGTTCGAGTGATCCACGTCGTATCGGACGTAGGGTTTGAAACGCATGTTTTCCCGCTCCGAACCGGCAAAGATAGAAGCACCCTCGCGAATGCTTGGGCGTCCGCGTGTGCCTTGATTATACCAGAGGTCTTCGCGGTAGGCCCGGATTCGAAGCCGCACCGGCCCGGGGAGCAGACGCTGTGCACCGACGTCCAAGCGATTGCCGTAGGAGGTCAGGTCATAGTCGCTCGTGTCGCCCGTTCGGGTGATCGCTTCGTCGGAAATCGGTCGGGCACCGTAACCGCCGTAGGCATAACGGCCTGCCCGATCAAACTCGTTGAATCCAGCTCCCTCGAACAGCCCCTGATCGAACGTGAAGCCCCCGAGCAAATCTCCGGTCACGTTTGCGTAGAAGGAGTCCAAGAGAAAAACATCCCAACCGCCGATTCGTCCGTCCCAGTCGATCTGCGCCACGGGGGCTCGTCCACCCGTATCTCCAAAATTAAAATCAAACGCCCCGGAGTCCGTCGAGATGCCCACCTTTCCTTTGAATGGGAGCCAATACAGCCCGCCGCCCATCCTTAACCGAAGGTTGTCGGTCAACTGAGCCACGACCGATCCGGAAAGCTGGGCGATGGCGATCGCGCCTGCCTCACGATCGGTCTCCGACGCCTCCACATTGTCACTCATCAGGAGCGAGCTGCTGATCGCCCTTAGTTTGAAGAAGAGCGGACCGACCTTCAGGTCCGCGTCTTGCGGCTCAAACCCGTAACCGAGCAGATTCGAGCCGTGGCTTGCACCCAGCCCGTAGTCCAGTCGCAGGAACATCAAGTCCATGCTCGTCCTGATGGACTCCGTCCCAGAGAGCGGGACGGGCTGGCGGACGTTGAAGTTGGTGTTGAAATTTGCGAGGTCTCCGTCGTAGCGGATTCCTTCCTGCACTGAAGCGGTCAGCGGCGCATCGAGTTCCGGCTGCCCAGAATCGCGGAACGGCGAACCCGTGTTCCGGAAGAATTCCCGGTAGCGCATCCCCAAAGCAGGATCGTTCCGGAAAAAGTCGTTTGGCAAACCGCCGGCATTGGTCGGAGCCTCGCCAGTGTTACTGATCTCCGTCGTCGGCCCGGCCGCATCGTCCTGCGCCCGGACGGCATCGCCTTCCAGAAAAAACGCTGCGAAACTTGTGATCCCGGCCGTGAGGCAAGACCGCAGCCTCGCCTCCCGGTGGCGACGCACTGACGAGCGCGATGGGCCTGAGAGCCATCGGATCATTTATAGTTGCTGGAGCGATTGGATTTCTCACCCTCCGACCTCACTGCTGGCCGATGTCGATCCTTCGAGCGGAACCGGAAATAATGCGGCATTTCATCCCGGCGCACCGCAAAGGGCAGATACGCCAGCAGTCCGACCAGCGGCAGCAAGATGACGATCGCGATCCACAGCCGTTGCTGCCCGACACTCATACTTTGCGAGCGGATACTCGAGATCGCGCAGACCACGATGAGCACCCAGATCAGCAGCAGCATGCCTCCGATCCGCGCATCCCAATGCGCGGTCTGAAAATCAAACCGATAAAGTAGCTTGTAGATTCCGGACATGGTTGAAGGTGGCGATTTTCGTGCGGGGGACACGGGTTACACCGGAAAGAGGGCTGCGTCTTGAAGCAGAGTCAGCTCATCGGGGCAACCACTTACTTCGCGCCGCGTCCGATTGTTACATTCTCAGAGCCCCTCGTCCTCGGGTGGCAGGAACATCCGGAAGCGGTTCTTGTCGATCGCCTTCATGTAGGCCTCGAGCGGGCTCACGATCCCTTGCTGCATCACGTGCCAGATCGCGTCATCCATGAACTGCATGCCCTGGCCCTTTCCGCCGACGATCACGTCCTGCAGCTTCTGCGTCGCCCCTTCGCGGATGATGGCCGCGGCCGCGCTGTTCACCACGAGGATCTCATTCACCGCGAGCCGCCCCGCGCCGTCCGCCTTCTTGAGGAGGAGCTGCGCGACTACGCCGCGGAGCGAATTCGCCAGCATCGTGCGCACCTGCGCCTGCTGGTCGCTCGGGAAGACATCGATCATACGATCCACGGTCTTGCGTGCGTTGTTCGTGTGCAGCGTGCCGAAGACGAGCAGCCCCGTCTCCGCCGCCGTCAGCGCGAGCTGGATCGTCTCCAGATCGCGCATTTCGCCCACGAGCACGATGTCCGCGTCCTCGCGCAGCGCCGCCTTCAGCCCGACCGGGAAGTCCGTCGCGTGCTCCGGCACTTCGCGCTGCGTGATGATCGAGCGCTTGTTCGTATGCACGAATTCGATCGGCTCCTCGACTGTGATGATGTGCCGCGAGAAGTTCGCATTGATGTAGTCGAGCAGCGCCGCCAGCGTCGTGGACTTGCCCGAGCCGGTCGGCCCCGTCACCAGCACGAGCCCGCCGCGAATGTGGCCAAACTCCTTCACCACCGGCGGAATCCCGAGATCCTCCAGCGACATGATCTTCGTCGGGATGAGACGGAAGACGGCACCGTAGCCGTGCGATTGCTTGAGGAAGTTGCACCGGAACCGCGAGTGCTCATCCATCTCGTAGGCGAAGTCGAGATCACCCGTTTCGTTGAAGCGTTGCCACCGCTCCGGCCCGCACATCTCACTCATCATGTAGGCCATCTCGTCGTGCGTGAGCACCTCGGTGCGGATCGAGACGATCTCGCCATGCCGCCGGATTTTCGGCGGCTGCCCTTCGCCGAGGTGCAGATCGCTCGCGCCGGCGTTGACGAGGACTTCGAAGAATTGATCGATGTAAGCCATGTTGGGAAAACTCAGCGGTGCGCCTGCTGCGCGAGGTGCTGGCGCATCAGCATCTTCTGCTCGGAGCGCGCATAGGCCTCCTCGGACGAGATCAGCCCCGCGTCGAAAAGCTCCGTCAGCGCGTCGTCCATCAGCCGCATCCCGAGCTTGCGGTTGGTCTGGATGATGCCGGGCAGCATGAACGTCTTCGCGTCGCGGATCGTCGCGCCGACCGCCGGCGTGTTCGTGAGAATCTCCAGCGCCAGCACCCGCCCGCGCCCGTCCTTGCGCGGGATGAGCTGCTGCGACACCACCCCGCGCAGCGACTCGGAAACCATGATGCGAATCTGCTCGCGCTGATCCACCGGGAACACATCGAGGATGCGATCCAGCGTCCGCGACGCATTCCCCGTGTGCAGCGTCGCCAGCACGAGATGCCCCGTCTCCGACGCCGTGATCGCGAGCTGGATCGTCTCCAGGTCGCGCATTTCTCCCACCATGATCACGTCCGGATCCTCACGCAGCGATCCGCGCAGCGCCGCGCCGAAACTGTGCGTGTGCGTATGCACCTCCCGCTGCGTCACGTGGCAATTCTTCGACTGGATGATGTATTCGATCGGATCCTCCAGCGTGATGATGTGGTCGTGCCGGTGCTCGTTGATGTAATCGACCATCGCCGCCAGCGTCGTGGACTTGCCCGAGCCGACCGCGCCCGTCACGAGGATCAGCCCGTTGTGATATCGGGTGAGCTGCTTGAGCACTTCCGGCAGCCCGAGATCGTCCATCGTCCGCACCTTCGTGTTGATGATACGGAAGACGATATCGATCCCGAGCCGATGCCGCACGACCGACGCGCGGAAGCGCCCCAACTCATTCGCATACGCGAAATCGATATCGCCCCGGCCTTCGAGCACCTTCTGCTGCTCCTCGGTGAGGAAGCCGTAGGCCAGCCGCTTCGTATCCGCCGCCGTCAGCTTGTCCGCCTCGAGCCAGATCGGTTCGAGCGTGCCATTGCGCCGCCAGATCGGCATCGCATTGACGCCGAGATGGACGTCAGACGCATCCGTCTCCTGGCCGACCTGGAGGTATTGATCGACATGTTCGAGTGTGTGGATGCCGTCTTCGTGCGGCCCCAGGGAGGAAGGTTCTGCCATGAGTTGTTCCGCGAAATTGGTCTGGGAGCGCCGCGTTTTGCAACTCCGACTTTCCTCAAATTTCGCCCAGCAACCGCGCCAGCCGCTGCTCGCGCAGCCCGTGGAAGGCGAACAGCTCCCGAAGTTGCGTGCGCAGCGGCTCCGGGTCCGGAGGCGTTTCCAGGCGCTGCGCGGAAATCATGAGGTTCTTCCCCGTGTGCTCCGGCGCGATGAATTCAAACACCCGCGCCTCGTATCCATGGATCGCGAGCAGCAGCGCGCGGATCGCATCCGTGAGGATCTCCGCATGGCGCTCCAGCAGGATGCCGTGCCGCAAGACTGGCGCGAGCACCGCCGGCGGCACAATCTGCGGGCGCAGCTCCTGATGGCAGCACGGCGCCGCGACGATCAACTGCGCCCCGCCCTTCACGCCCAGGTGCAGCGCATCGTCGGTCGCCGTGTTGCACGCGTGCAGCGCCACGAGCACGTCGAGCCGTCCGCCCGGATCGAAGCTCGCGATGTCCCCCGCGACGAACTCCAGCCCATCCATCCCGGCCTCCCGCGCCACCGCGTTCGCGCTGTCCACCAATTCCCCCCGCAGTTCCACGCCCGTCGTCCGCACCTCGACCCCGCGCTTTCGGAAAAGCTCGTGCGCCGCGAAAGTCAGATAGCCCTTCCCCGCGCCGAGGTCCGCGAGGCGCACTTCCTTCGCCGCGCCGAGCGGCCCGCCCTCGATCAGGTGCCCGAGGAGTTCGTTGAAGCGCTCGATCTGCCGCAGCTTGTCCGCCATGCCTGCCCGCGCGCTGCCGTCCATCGCCGTCACCCCGAGCCGCGCCAGCCACGGCGCGTTCGCCACCGTTTTCACCTTCGGCCGATCATGCTCCACCGGCGCCGGCGCGGTGAAGCTCGGCCGCTTCGCCTTGAGCTGCCCCTCGCCCGGCCCGTGCCACTGCCAGTCGCCCGTCGTCGTGAAGAGATAAGCCCGGCCGAACCCGCCCTCCAATTCCTGTCCGACCGCATACACCGCATCGCGCGGCGCCACGTTCTTCGTCACATCGCGCCGCGCAAACCGCCTCACGAACTGCACCCGCGTCCCCTCGCGCAGCTCCACCAGCCGCGCATACATATTACGCAGTTCCGGCTCCGCGCGGCTCGGCTCGCTCAGCGTCAGCTTCACAAACGTCCCGTCATCGAGCGCCCACTGGAGCTTTTCGAGAAAACGGTCACGCGCAGAGGAGATGGTCATCCGCCCCCTTAGCCTCATCAGTCCCCACTTGCCAGCCCCGCGCAGCCGCACGACGCTCCGCCCGGCTGGCCGATGATCGCTGCGCCTCCGGGCGCAGAGGAAAGTCCGGACACCACCAGGCACCGTGCCGCGTAGAATGCGCGGGAGCTTCGGGCGAAAGCCCGGGGCGACGGATAGTGTCGCAGAAAATAAACCGCCCGCTGGCTGCAAAGCCGGAGGGTAAGGGTGAAATGGCGGGGTAAGAGCCCACCGCCCGGCGAGTAATCGACGGGGCACGAAAAACCCCACGGGGTGCAAGGCAGAACAGGGGACGCCGGGCGCCTGGCCCGATCGGCGAAAGCCGATCCGTCTCCGGGTAATAGCCGCACCTGCGCAAGCAGGCGTTCCGCGCGAGCGGGGCGAGAGAAATGATCATCCACCCGCGCAAGCGGAAGACAGAATCCGGCTTATGGCTGGCCATCCCCCCCAAAATGAAGGCGCTCGAGGCGAAAGCCCCGGGCGCCTTCGCTCTTTTGCTACGTCACCACCACGCTCACCGGATCGCTCGCCACTCCCTCGCCCGCATCGTTCACCCCCGTCACGGTGATCTGCACCGTCGCCCCGACCGGCAGATTCTCGATCGTGTGCTGCGTGCCCTCGGTATTGATCACCTTCACCGGCTCCGCATCCGTGCCGACGACCTGCTTGTAGTAGTTGAGCGAATTCGCCCGCCGCGAAAACCCGACCTGCACGAGCACGCGCCCGCTGCCGATCGCCGCCGCCGCCACATCGCCCGGCACGCCCGGCGTGGACGGGTCCGCCGGCCGGTTCAGCCCGAAGTCATACCACTTCGGATCCTCGTCCCCGAGCAGTTGCCCCAACTCCGCCATCACCCCGCGGTAGCGCTGGCGAAACGCCTCCTCCGCCGCATCGCGCAGCAGCAGCTTCGCCTTCGTATTCGAGAGCGCATTGGCCACGCCCCCGCGCGCCGTCGAGAGCGCCGCGTGCAGCGCCGTCGCCACCGCCGCCGTCACCGTGATCGCCGGGGTGGACACTTCCTTGCCCGGATTCGCCGTCAGGTAAGCCTTCAACCCGCTCAGCGCCGTGAACCGCTTATCCTGCGTGCTCGGGATTCCGAGGCTGTTGTCCGGCAAGCCGGTCGCCACCCACGCATCGCTCCACGAATCGCCCAGCGACACCGCCAGCACCTTGATCGCCGCCCCGATGAACCCCTTCGCATTGCTATCGGCGAGCCGCAGCGCCGTGTAAGCCGCTGGCTGCGCGCCCTGCGCCGCGTTGAAAAAATTGTGCGCCGTGCTCAGCGCCGTCAGGTCCGCGCGCGTCGCCGCCGCCGTATTCTGCTTCACGTTGATGGCGACCGCGTGCTGGTCGAGCCCGTCGCAGAGATCTTCGCCGGCAGCGATCAGATCGCCGATGGAGGTGGGAGTTGGATTAGCCATTTTGTATTTACGTTTGGTGGTGGGTTTGGGTTTCGGAAAAGACGCCGAAGTGGGATCCGCGACATACCCCGCATCGCCCGGCTCCAGCAGATAGGCTG
>VFJQ01000099.1 GCA_009885995.1 Verrucomicrobiota bacterium | reverse complement strand
GCAGGTAGCTCCCGAGCAGCAGGGCGAGTGTGAGGGGGAAGTCCTTCGAGGTGACGCTGTTCACGTAAAACGTCGGCAGCCCCGCGAGCGCCAGCCCGAGGAGCGGCCAATCCCGGCAGCCGACCTTTCGCGCATACAGCGCGAGGAGCACGCACGCGGCGGCGCTCGCCGCGGCGGAGAGCCCGTTCAGGCCGATCTCGCGCCACTTCCACACCCCCGCTGCGAGCCACTCATGGACCGGGAAACCCGGCGGGCGCGACGGCTGGTAGTCGCTCGTGGTCGCCAGCGTCCTCGCGGTGCGCGCGACGCGCCAGGCGTCCGCGTGCTTGCCGTAGCCCGCGTCGAGGAACGGCACGCGCGACGCAAACACGATCGCGAACAGCGCGACGAGCAGCAGCCACGATCGTGGGGTGAGCGCTGCGGAGTTCACGACGCCGGCGGCACGTTGCGCGTGGCCCGCACGAGATACACGGGCTTGCCCTGGCTCTCGTAAAACGTGCGCACGACCATCTCCGCGAGCAGCCCCATGAGGATGCACATCACGCCGGTCATCGCCGTCACGATGCTGGTGAGCAGCAGCGGATTCTGGATGAACGACTCACCCATCCCGAACTTCCGCCACAGCGCATACACGCCGCTCAGGAAGCTGATCCCCAGCGATCCCAGCCCCGCCGCGCCGAAGAGATACATCGGCTTCTGCTGGAAGCGGTCGAGGAACTTTACCGTGATCAAATCGGCGAGCACCTTGAGCACGCGCTCGAGCCCGTATTTGGACACGCCATGCGCCCGTGCGTAGTGGCGCACGGGCACCTCGGCGATCTTCGCCCCGTGCCAGCGCGTGTAGATCGGCAGAAAGCGGTGCATCTCCCCGTAGAGCCGCACGCCTTCGATCACCTCGCGCCGATACGCCTTCAGCGAGCACCCGAAGTCGTGCAACCGCACGCCGCTCACCCACGAGATGAGCCGGTTCGCCATGATGCTCGGGAAGTTCCGCGTCACCGCATCGTCCTGGCGATCCTTCCGCCAGCCGCTCACCACGTCGAAGCCCTCATCCAGCTTCGCGAGGAGCAAGGGGATGTCCGCCGGATCATTCTGCAGATCGCCATCCATCGGCACGATGATCTCGCCCCGTGCGAAATCGAACCCGGCCATCATCGCCGCCGTCTGGCCGAAGTTCCGCCGGAAATGCACGACGCGCACGTTCGTGTCTTTCGCCGCGATCTCATCGAGCAACTCCTCGCTCCCGTCGCTCGATCCATCATTCACGAAGACGATCTCCCACGGCTTGCCGATCTCCACGAGTGCCGTGCGCGTGCGTTCATACAGGTCGGGCAGATTGCCCTCCTCGTTGCAGATCGGGATGGAGACAGAGATCATTCGGGCGCGGATGGTAGAGGCTCCCCGCACGCGCG
>VFJQ01000040.1 GCA_009885995.1 Verrucomicrobiota bacterium | reverse complement strand
GCCACGATACCCACCGCCACCGCCAGGGGCACCACCACCGCCGCCACCACGGTAGCCACCCCCGCCACCGCCGCCGCCACGATACCCGCCACCACCACCGCCGCCGTATCCGCCACCACCGCCACCACCCGGACGCTCTTCACGCGGGCGGGCGACGTTGACGTTGATGGTGCGACCGTCGAGGTCCTTGCCATTGAGTCCTTCGATGGCGGCTGCCGCCTCTTCATCGGAACTCATGGTCACGAAGGCAAAGCCGCGTGAGCGCCCCGTGGCCTTATCGGTCATGAGGAAGCAATCGCTGACGGTGCCGAACTGGGCAAATGCATCCATAAGGATGCCTTCGGTGGTCTGGAACGAGAGGTTCCCGACGAATAGTTTATTCTGCATTGGTTGTCTGTGGTTTCCTTGATTTTCGCGCGCCCGCTTTCGGCTTCTGAAACTAGCTGACAATCACTTCACGAACTTGATTCAGAGGCGATCGGCGCTGCGTCCTTGGCCAACCAAGCTAAACGGCGTTGCGAGCGATGGTGCCGGATGGAAACAGGAGCGCAAGGAATTCTTTTCGACGCTGCGAGCCTACGCCCTCGGAAGCTGAAAGCTGCAAGCTCCGTCCGCCGCTTCCTCCACTACGGGATTGCTCAGCGCGCCGATCTTTTCGATCTCCACCGTCACCGTCTCACCCGCTTGCAACCAGCGCTTCGGCGTGCGCGCCATGCCCACGCCCTGCGGCGTGCCGGTGATGATCACCGTGCCCGGCAGCAGCATGGTCGAAGCGCTCAGAAATTCGATGATGGTCGGGATGTCGAAGATCATGTCCGCCGTGTTCGAGTCCTGCAGCACCTCGTCGCCCACGCGCGTGCTGATGCGCAGCGCGTTCGGATTCGGGATGCTCGCCGGCGTCACGAGGCACGGCCCGAGCGGACAAAACGTGTCGAACGACTTCCCTCGGTTCCATTGGTTGCCGCCGCCGCCGAGCTGCCAATCGCGCGCGCTCACATCATTCGCGCACGTGTAGCCGAGCACGTAGTCGAGCGCGCTCGCCCGCGACACATTCTTCGCCGCCTTGCCGATCACCACCGCCAGCTCGCACTCGTAATCCACCTGCTCGCTGCGCAAATAACGCGGGATCTCGATCGCGCCGCCCGGATGCTGCACACACGCCGGGTTCTTGAAAAAGAGCACCGGAAACGGCGGGATCGCCGCGCCCGTCTCCGCCGCGTGCTGACGGTAATTCAGCCCGACGCACAGGATCGCCCTCGGCTCGATCGGCGCGAGCAACCGCTTCACCTTCGCCGTCTCGCCCGTCGGCGTGAGCCCAGCGAAAAGATCGCCCCCGAGCACTTGCAGTTCACTCCCCTCGCCCGTGCCGTAAAGCGTGGCGCCCGTGGTGGATTCAAAGCGGAAGATTTTCATGAGCGCGCGCAGGAAAGCGGACGCACCGCGCGGCGTCCAGTCCCCGTTCAAACGGATCGCAAATCCCGCAGACGAGCTGGAGTCTGTCGGACTTACGTGTGCGTATTTCTTATACGGCCCGTCACGGCGTTTTTATTTTCCGGGAGACATCGGGTGGCGGGCAAAATGGGGCATTTTCATCAAAAAAAGGTTGAGTCCGACAGACTCCTAGGGGCTGGTGAAGAGCTTCAATTCGGACCTGTCGATCGCGCCCGGGCGGATGCTGTAACCTTCGCCCAACGCATAGTCGCCGCCCGCGTCTGGGATGATCTTTTGCACGAGAACGCCAGCGAACTTCAATTTGCCGCCCGTGGCCGTATCGGTCCACTTGCCGGAATAGAGCCCAGTCGCCGGGCTGAGTTTTAGGGCAAAGCTCGCGGGGTTGACCGCGCCAAAGGCGGCGATGTGCCGGGCGGTGAAGTTGAAGTTTGCGCTCACGTTCGCCACGCCGCCCGTAAGGGTGGCGATGCTTCCCGTCGCCGCCGGTCCGAGCGGAGCGACAAACTGCCCGCGCGCGGGACGGATGAACGACTTACCATGCACGCTGAGCGATCCATTCAGCGGAGGTGAAAACGGCGCCCTCGGCTTCTCAGATCGCTGCCAGGCGATCTGGCCGCTGATCGCGTCTGCGCCGACATCCCAAATGAATTTACCGTCGAGCGCGGTTCCATTCGGCAGCTTCTTGAAAATGGGAAAGGCCGCACCGCCTTCGGCCGTCGCAAACACGGCGGCGGACCAAGCCGTGCCATCGGCCAGCTTACCTTTGAGCCGATACCGTCCATTCGACCCGCGAGAGAGAGTCGCAAACCCGCTGCCCTGCAATTCCACCGGCAAGCCTGCGCCCGGAGCGAGCACCGCCGTGCCGCGCGACGGGATCGGTGCCGCCGTGGCGGGATAAAGCGTCGTGTCTGCCGTGAAATGCGTGGCGAGCACATTCCTGAGAAAGTCGAGCCGCAGCCCTCCCCCGCCCAACAGGTAGGCCTGCACGGCGACGGTGACGGGGTTTGATCCGGACTTGGTGACGGTCGCAATACCCGAGAAGTCAATGGAGCCCTTGGCACGAATGGACGCGCCGCTGGCGGAGGCAAAGAGGGTGAAGGTGCCCTCAGTCGTCAGCGTGAGCGTGTAAAAGCCTTCACCGCTGCCGCCGGCGTTCTCAAGCCGGTCATTGTAGATGCCGGCGAGAGACACGTATGGGTTGGGGGAAAACTTCGCGGTGAGCGTTTTGGCGGCTACATCCGGGACGGTGAACGTAACCGTCGGGCTGGTGCCAATGGGCGAACCATCGAGCTCCCAATGGTCGAACATATAGCCGGTGCCCCTCTTCAAACGCGCGGTATAGCTGGGCACGCTCCCGACTTGGACAGCCGCACTCGGACGGTTGACACTCCCTTTATCAAGGGGATCCACCGCCACCGCAATCTGACAAACTTTCAGGACCCTGAAGTCCCTCGTCCGGCTGCCCGTCAACCCGAAATCATCGGTCGCAATCACCTCGACCGTATGAAGCCCTTCCGTCATCGAGAACGCCACCTTCCAGCTCACGTAGCGAGCATTGCTCCCGGTGAGGGTGGCAATCCTCGACGTCACTCCATCCAACTTCACCTCCACCTTTACGACAGCGCCGTTATCCTTGGCCGTGCCGCTCACCTCGACGGTATTCGTGCCACCGGGAATTTTTGCGACGGATCCGGGCAAACGAATTTGCACTGTCGGCGGTTGGGTATCGATCAGTTGAGCACGCGCCGATACCGCCACGGCCAGGGCGACAAAAAGGGACCAAATTGGGAGGGAGCGAGAGTTCATGATGTGATACTGCCGGGTGGTGGAGCGTGAAGACGGATGCGCTATGAAACTTCATCCCCGAGATGCCGCGCGGGGACTAGGTAATTCTTCACGTAGTCGCCCACCGCCTCGGCGAGCGGGGGGAGCGCCCGGGCATGGCCGGCGGCGCACAGCTTCGCGATGTCGGCTGGGTGAAGTATTGATACTTCGCCTTCAACACCCCGGGCATGGGGATGTAGTCGATCCGCGGCTCGCGTGTCAGAGACGCGCGCACTTTCCCCTCGCCACACCGCCGCATCCGGCTAAAAGGCCGCAACGTCTCGTGTCCATTTTGGGCCGGGGCGTTTTCACGTCTCTACATCCAACAACACCATGTCCAACACCATCCTCGTCGGCGCCCAATGGGGTGACGAAGGCAAAGGCAAGATCATCGACTTCCTCACCGAGCGCGCGGACCTCGTCGTCCGCTCGCAAGGAGGAAATAACGCGGGGCACACGGTGCTCGTCGGCGGAAAGAAATACGTCCTCCACCTCATCCCGAGCGGCATCCTGCGCGCGGGGAAGATGTGCGTGATCGGCAATGGCGTGGTGATCGATCCGATCGCAGTGGCGAAGGAGATCGACGGCTTGCTCGCGGAGAAGGTGAAGGTCTCGCCGAAGAACCTGATGATCTCGGACTGCGCGCATTTGGTCTTCCCCTACCACCGCGCGATCGATGAGCAGCGCGAGTTGGCGAAGGGTAAGGGCAAGATCGGGACGACAAAGCGTGGGATCGGGCCGGCTTACGGCGACAAGGCGGCGCGCGTGGGCGTGCGCATCGGCGATCTGATCGAGCCGGAGGTTTTCGCGGCGAAGCTGAAGGTGCGGATCAAGGAGAACAACGCGGTGCTGAAGGCCTTCGGCGCGAAGCCGCTGAACTACGCGAAGGTGCTCGCCGAGTATCAGGCGGCGGCACGGAAGCTCGCACCCTTCGTGGCGAACACGGTCGTGTATCTCCATGAGGCGTTGAAGAGCGGGAAGAAGATCCTCTTCGAGGGCGCGCAGGGGACGTTCCTCGACATCGATCACGGGACATATCCTTACGTCACGTCGTCGAACACGACGGCGGGTGGTGCCTGCACCGGCTCCGGCGTGCCGCCGCACCGCATGGATTCGGTGCTCGGGGTGATGAAGGCTTACACGACGCGCGTCGGCGAGGGGCCGTTCCCGACGGAGAATGAGCAGATCAGCGACATGCTGCACGGGCTCGGGCGGGAGTTCGGCGCGACAACTGGGCGCGCGCGACGTTGCGGGTGGTTCGATGCGGTCGCGACGCGCTTCGCCGGCATGGTGAATGGCATCGACGAGATCGCGGTGACGAATCTCGACGGGCTCGACACGCTGCCCAAGATCAAGGTCTGCGTGGCCTACAAGCTCGGGAAGAAGCGGCTCGAAGTGCCGCCGAGCGACAGCGCTCTGCTCGCGCAATGTGTGCCGATTTACGAAGATCACGACGGCTGGGTGACGCCGACCGAGAAGTGCAAGAAGTGGAGCGACCTGCCGGCAAAGGCGCGCGCGTATCTCAAGCGCATCGCGGAGTTGAGCGGCGGGAAACTGACGATCGCGAGCGTGGGGCCAAACCGCGACCAGACCATCCTGGTCTAAATGCCGATGAAGCCCCCGCGCCACATCGCCATCATCATGGATGGCAACGGCCGCTGGGCGAAAGAGCGCGGGCTTCCGCGGATCAAGGGGCACGAGAAGGGCGCCGAGTCGCTGCGCGCAGTGGTCGAGGGCTGCGCGGAAGTCGGCGTCGAATTCCTCACCGTCTATGCCTTCTCGACCGAGAACTGGTCGCGCCCGAAAGCCGAGGTGAGCGCGCTGATGAAACTGCTCGAGCTTTTCATCGAAAGGGAGACACCGGAGCTGATCGAGAAAGGCATCCGCTTGCAGGCCATCGGCCGGCTCACTGATCTACCGGAGAGCTGCCAGCGGGCGCTTCACAAGGCCATCGAAGCCACGTCGGGCGGCACGCGGCTCACGCTCGTCCTCGCGCTCAGCTATAGCGGGCGGACGGAGATCACCGACGCGGTAAAGTCCATCGTCCGCGACGTGCAGGCCGGGCGCATCGACTCGGCGATGATCGATCCCGAGCTCATCTCGCGGCACCTCTACACCCGCGTCTATCCCGACCCGGATCTGCTCATCCGCACCTCCGGCGAGATGCGGCTCTCCAACTTCCTCCTCTGGCAGCTCAGCTACACGGAAATCGTCGTCACGCAGAAGCTCTGGCCGGACTTCGGGAAGGACGAACTCCGCGAAGCGATTGCGGAGTTTCACGGCCGGGATCGGCGCTTCGGGGCGGTCTGATTCCAGAGTAAAACGGGCGCGTGGCAAAAAATAGCCACTTCCCCCTTTCGCGCTCCGTCAACTTCCTGTAACAGCCGCCGCTTATCTCGATGGAGAAGCCTCAAACCATCCTCGTCGTCGATCCCGACACCGATTTTCTCGACTGGATTCATCGCCAGCTCGCGACCGCCACGACACGCGTCATCACCGCGACGACCGCCGATGACGGCTTCAAGCTCTGGAGCCGCGAGGAACCCGACGTGGTGATCAGCGAGACCCACCTTTCGCCGTTCAGCGGCACGGAGTTGCTCGTGAAGATGCGGCAGCGGAACTCGAGCGCGATCGTGGTGCTCATCAGCCAGTTCGGCACGACGCAATCAGTTATCGAGTCGATGAAGCTCGGCGCGTTCGATTTCATCCGGAAGGAAGCGCTGCCCTTCAACCTCAAGGGCGTCGTCGATGCCGCGCTCAAGGCGCAGGCCGAGATGAAGGCCGCAACGGAAATGAAGGCCACGCTCACCGTCGAGGAGCACGAGGATTCCATCGTCGGTAAATCGCCCGCGATGCAGCAGGTCTTCAAGATGGTCGGCCGCGTCTCGCACAGCGACGCGCCGGTGATGATCACGGGCGAAAGCGGCACCGGCAAGGAGCTGGTCGCGCGCGCGATCCATCACTACAGCCCGCGCAACACGAAGACCTTCGTCGCGATCAACTGCGCCGCGATCCCCGAGCAACTGCTCGAGAGCGAGCTCTTCGGCCATGAAAAGGGCTCGTTCACCGGCGCGGCCACGCAGCGCATCGGGCGCTTCGAGCAGTGCCACGGCGGCACGCTCTTCCTCGACGAAATCGGCGACATGCCGCTCCAGCTTCAGAGCAAGATCCTCCGCGTGCTCCAGGGCGGCGATTTCTCCCGCGTCGGCGGCAACGACGCGCTCAAGAGCGACGTGCGCATCATCGCCGCGACCAACCGCAACCTCGAGCAGGAAGTCGCCGAGAAGCGCTTTCGCGAAGACCTCTTCTACCGGCTCAACGTCGTGCGCATCCACCTCCCGCCGCTGCGCCAGCGCGTGGAGGACATCCAGCCGCTCGCCGAGTATTTCCTCCAGCGCGTCGCCGTGCAAAAGCGCCTCCCCCGCCTGCGCCTGAGCGAGGAAGCCGTGCGCGTGCTCGAAGCCTACGCCTGGCCGGGCAATGTCCGCGAACTCGAGAACACCATCCAAAGCGCCGTCGTCCTCGCCGGCAGCGACCTCCTCCTCCCGAAGGACGTGCCGCTCGGCGCGCCGATCACCGAGCCGGGCGCGGCGGGTGTTGAGGTCGCGGCTGCGGTCACGACGGAGAAAGCCATCGAAGTCCTCCTCGCGGCGGCGCAGTCCGATCCGAACGTGCAACTCCTCCCGTGGCTCGAACGCGAATTCACCCTGCACGCGATGAAGGTCACGCGCGGCAACCAGGTCCGCGCCGCCAAGCTCCTCGGCATGACCCGCGCCACCCTGCGCAAGCGGCTCGAGCGCTTCAATATCATCAAGGAGCTGACGATCTCGTGAAGGCGTGGCGCTGGACCGGCGCCGCCTTCGAACCGGCGGAAAGCGTGCCGCTCAGCGACCGCGGTTTTCGCTATGGGATGAGCATCTTCGAGAGCGTGCGCGTCGTGGGCGGGGATCCGGAGTTTTGGGAAGCGCACGTCTCGCGACTGCTGGGCGCGTGTGCGGAGCGCGAACTGCCGCTCGATGAGAGTGTCGCCGCCGCCGCCGGGGAGATGTTCCGCGGCGCGGGTGGCGATGGATTCGGCCGCATCTATGTCACCGCTGGCGACGGCACGCTCACGGCCGGTTGCGATGCTCCGCGCGTCTTCGTGCTGCTCGAAGACCGCGCCGTCACGGCGGACGAGAGCTACGAAGTCACGATCAGCGACGAGACCTATCACCCACCCTTCGGCGGGCTGAAGACGGCGAACTACTGGTTCAATGCCGACGTGCTCGCGCATGCCCGGCGGCGTGGGTTCGATGAGGCGCTGCTCTTCAACGATCGCGCGGAACTCGTCTCCGCGTGCTGTGCGAATGTCTTCGTGGTGCGCGAGGATCGCATCGCCACGCCGGCCCGCACCTGCGGCGCACGGGCTGGAGTGATCCGCGAATGGGTCATCGGCCGGCGCAAAGTCGAGGAGCGCCGACTGCGCCGCGAAGACGTGGTGAATGCCGACGAGATCTTCCTCACCAACTCTTGGCTCGGCGTGATGCCCGTCGCGACAGTCGAAGGCCGGCCGCTCGGTCATCGCATGATCGGCCCGCGCCTCGCCTCGGAGCTGGAAAACCGGCGCGTCTGATTCGCCCGCTACTTCAGCCCGGCGACGAACTCGACCACATCGCGCAGCTCGCGCTTGGCCAGCATCTCGCCCAGCCCCGGCGGCATCCCGCTCGGCGCCACGTCGCGCTGCTTGATGTCGGACTTCTTGAGCGTCTCCGGCGGCAGGCCCGTCCCGGGAGCTTGCAGGGTCAACGATTCAGGCGTCTCCGCCTTCAAGATGCCGGCCTTGATATCGCCGGTGGTGAGCGTGCAAATGAGCGAGTCGAAACCGTGCGCGATCTTCGCGTTCGGATCGACGATCGCTTCGAGGATGGTGCGCCGGTCGAGGCGCTTGCCCACGTCGCTCAAGTCCGGTCCCGCCTCGCCGCCGGAGCCGTTCACCTTGTGGCAGCGGAAGCACTGCGCGATGGCGTGCTCCTTGAAGACCTTCTCGCCCGCCTCCGCGTCGCCGCCCGCGAGCGCGAAGCTGAAGCGCCCGAGCTTGTCCGCCGCGGACTGCGCTTCGGTCCATGCGACGAGCTGAGTTTGCACCGTCGGGTGTTTGCCCGCCGCCTCGATCAATTCGAGCTGCGCCTCGCCGGGAATCTTCCCCGCCTTCGCCTCGTCGAGCAGCCCGCCAAGCGCCTGGTCCGCGCCTGCCCCCTTGAGATCGCCGAGCGCGTTGATGATCTGCTTCTTGTCCGCGAGATCAGCATTCGCGAAGGCCGCGCTGAGCTGGCGCGCCGCCTCCGCGGGATCGAGCCTGCCGAGCATCGCGCTCGCCGCCACGCGCACGCTGCTGGATTCGTCGGTGAGCGCGAGCTTCACCGCATCCGCGAGCTTCGGATCGTCGAGCGCGGCCAGTGTCCGCAGCGCCTCGCCGCGCACGCTCGCGGGCATGCTCGACTTCGCCACGAGCGCAAAGATCTCGTCACCTGCGTCCTTCATCCCGAGCGCCACCGCCGCCTGCATGGCCGCCACCGCAGTGCCTCTTCCCTCGATCAATTTCGGCAGCACTTTCCCGAGTGCCACCGCCGCTGGCTTCGCGTCGCGCCCGGGCAGCGGCCGATACACGCCCGCGACGCGATCCCGCGCGGGCGGCTTCTCCCACAGGCTGAGCAGCGTGAGCGCTTCCACACGCAGCCGTTCCGGCTCCGTCGTGTCCGCGATGTAGTTCGCCAACCCCGCCGCGTCACCCGAGCGAAACGCCGCGTTGAGCACGCGCAGCATCAGATTCTCGTCCATCCACGCCGCGCGCTTTTGCATCGGGCGTTGAGCCGGGGCTGAGACCGTCGCCGCCGCGCCCGCACCTTGGAAAGGCGTGGTCTTCGGCTTTGCGATTATCTTCGCCAGTTCGGGCATCGCCGCCTCGATCCCCCCATCGACAATCGCCCGCGCGGCTTCCTTCACGAGTTCGGGATCGGCGTCGGTGAGGAACTGCGCGACGGCGGGATTGCCCATGCGGCGCATGGCTAGCAGCACGGCGAGGCGGACCGACTTCGAGGAGTCTTTCGCCGCAGCTTGCAGCTCCGTCTCCGTCCCGCAACTGATGAGCGCTCTCACTCCCGCATGACGGAGAAACTCATCCTTGTCCGAGTTCTCGCGGAGCATCGCAACGATCGCGGGGAACGAACTGGGTGCGCCCGCCTTGGCCAGCGCCTGGGCCGCAAAGAAGCGAACGCGCGGCACGTCTTCCCTGAGCTTCGTCTCCACGAGCCACAGCGCGTCTTGATCCCATTTTCCGGGCAACTGCGCCGCCGCCGAGAGGATCTGCGCACGCACTTCCTGGTCGGCGTCGTAGAGCAGGGTGAAGATGTCGGTGCTGAACCGCACGGCAGTCGGATTGACCACGTAGGACAGGCGCCTGAGCACATTAGAGAGAGCCCAGATCCCGTGCAGTCGCGACAGCCGCTTCGCCGGTCCATCCGCACCGTCGCGGATCACGCGGCTGAGCACCTCCGGGATGATGAGCTTTCCATTCGAGGACACGAATAGCTGGTAAATCTGCTCGCTCATCTCCCACTGCGCCCGCAGGCGGATGCGCTGGTCCGGGTGCGCGAAAAGCTTTGCCAGTTCATCGTTCGATCGCTGTTTGAATCCCTCGCCGAGCAGCTTCTTAACGTCGGCGATCTGCGCGGCTTGCGCCTTCTCCACGTCGGCGTTCGTGAGCTTGAAGATGCGCCCGCGGCCCTGGCCTTCCCAGCCTTCGCCCCACTCGGTGAAATAGAGCTTCGAGTCCGGGCCGAAGGCCACATCGGTCGCCTGCACGTGATCGATGAAAGTGGCGGGCGGTTTCTCCACCGAAAAGCCCGCGCCGGCCTGCCTCACCGTCCACCACGAGATCGCCGACTTCGCGCTCGATCCCTTGAAGCCGCAGACGAGGAATGCATTCGCATACTCAGCCGGCAAGCCCGTGCCGGGATTGTGGACGACGCCGCTCGGGCCGTCGGGGATGTTCATCACGGGGGAGAGCACCCACGCGGGCGTATCGGCCTTGCGCGGCTCCCACAGGTGCTCGGTCAGCCACATGTTGTGCGCCTTGCCGAGCGGCGGGTGCTGCCATCCCACGCGCCAGCCCGAGTCGCCGCCTTCCACGAGATACACCCAGCGCTCGCGGTCGCCCTGGTCGCAGTCGTTGTCGCCGGTGAAGAGATTGCCGTGATCGTCGAACGCGAGCTCCTGCGGATTGCGCAAGCCGCGATAGAAGACCTCCATGCGCGACCCATCCGGCTCGCAGCGGAAGACGGCGCCTTCGTCGGGGAAGTCGAGCGTCGTGCCTTCCTTCGTGACGACGTGTGCACCGCGATCGCCGAATGAAAAATACAGCCGACCGTCCGGCGCCATCGTGAGCCCGTGCATGTCGTGCCCGGTGAAGCTGAACCGCACGCCATAGCCCGCGCTGAGCGACTCGCGTTTCGCCGCCTTGCCGTCGGCGGTCGTGCCGGTGAAGCGCCAGAGGTTCGGGATATTCGTGCACCACACCTGCCCGTCGATCGCGAGCACGCCGGAGTTGATGCCGTCGAGCATCGTATTCATCCCCACCGCGTAGCTGCTGGAAAAGTCAGCCTTCCCGTCGCCATCGCGATCCTCGACGAGCCGCACTTCCTCCGTCTCGATCTCGAGCTGCTGCCAGTCCTTCGGGAAGTTCCGCTTGATCGACGCGATGCGATCATCGGTCGAGCGACACGCCATGTCGTCTTCGAGCATGAACATGTAGTGCCGGATATCGAGCACGCTCGTGCGGTAGCGAAATGTCTCCGCCACGAACGCGCGGCCTTTCTCGTCGATGTCGAACGCAACCGGATTCGCCAGCATGGGCTCGCTCGCCCACACGTCTGCCTTGAACCCCGGCGGGAGGACGAACTTCGCGAGCTGCTTCTGCGGATCGTCACTCGCGGGCTGGAACTGCGGCTCGGGCGTGCGGGTCGCGAGCTTGAGTTCACCGGTCTTTCCACCGCCTCCCGCGATCTCCGCGGCAGGAGTCATGCAGGGCAGGCCAGCAATCACGGTGAGCGCAAGGGAGCAGACAATCGGGCGACGCATAGAAGCGGGCACCGTAGAGCACAGGCGCTTCCGCGGCGCAAGGCACGAGGACCCGCTCACTGCGGCGGCGTGCGCACCAGCGCGATCGCGGCGCTCACGCCAGGCTCGGCATTTCCACCTCGGCGAGCGGGATGTCGCCGAGGTCGCGGCTCTCCAGCCAGATGGCCTGCCGGCAGCAGGCAAAGCGCGCGTGTCCAAAACGCAGCCATCCGGCGGCCTCGGCGAGCCGGCGCATTTCGTGAAATGAAAATGCACGACGCGCAGAGAGCCGGCCATCGTGCCGGGCGACGGGACTGCGGTAGAGCAATCCGGCGACCAGCCAGATCGCAGCGGTGGTGAGCGGCTGGCGATCGAGATCGCTAACGAGCGCCCAGCGATTCGACAGCTCACGACACCGCACGAGCAGCCGCGCGGCATCCTCTTCCGAGAAGTGGTGAAGCGAGAGCGAGCAGTGGACGAGATCGTAGCCCTCGCCCGGCGCTTCTCCGAGCGCGTTGCCTTGGTGGAAGTGAATCTCGGGAAAGGTCTCGCTGCGCTTCCGCGCGAGTTCGAGCACGGCCGGATTCGCATCCACGGCGTCGATCCGGAGCGTGATGCCGCGCGCGCGCGCCCACTCCACCATGACCCGCGGCAGATCCCCCGCCCCGGTGCAAAGATCGAGGAAGCGGTAGCAGCGTCCGGGATTCAACCAGCGGCTGAGGAAGTGACGCACGAGCCGGTGGCCACCGAAACGGCGGCTGATCGAAATCAAATCGTCCAAAGCGCGATCGAGATCCGCTGGCGGCGTGTTCGGATCGTCGATCAGCTCTCGCTCGGCGGGGTCGAAATGACGGTTCATGACGCCGATTCGCGCGCGGCTCAAGCGGCGCCGAGCAGCGTCCGCCAACGGGTGAGTTGCGCTGCGATATTCTCCGGTGACGGTGCGCCGATCGCCTTGCGAGCGGACATGGCGCGGGAGAGATCGAACACTTCGTAAAGATCCGCCGCAAACGCCGGCGAGATCGCCTGGTAATCCGGCAGCGCGATCTCAGGCAGCGAGCACAGGTGCTCTGCACAAAGCGCGACTGCCCTTCCGACATGCTCATGCGCCTGGCGGAACGGCACGCCGCGCCGGACGAGGTAATCGGCGAGATCGGTGGCGAGCAGCATCGGATCGGACACCGCGGCGGCGCACGCGGCAGCATTCACGCGCGCTTCGCGCAACATGCCGGCGATGACTTCGAGCATGGCCTTCACGGTATCGACCGCGTTGAAGACGGGCTCCTTGTCCTCCTGCATGTCGCGATTGTAGGTGAGCGGCAGCCCTTTGAGCGTGGTGAGCAACGACACGACGGCGCCGACCACCCGGCCCGCCTTCCCCCGCGTCAGCTCCGCGGCGTCGGGATTCTTTTTCTGCGGCATCAGCGACGAGCCGGTCGTGTAGGCATCGCTCAATGTCACGAAGCCGAATTCGGCGGAGCACCAGAGGATCACGTCTTCGCTCAGGCGCGAAAGATGGACGGCGATGAGCGCGAGCGCGGCGAGCACCTCGACGGCGAAATCGCGGTCGCTCACGGCGTCCATCGAGTTCTGCGTCACCGCAGGGAAATCGAGCAGCCGCGCGACGAGTTCGCGGTCGAGGACGATAGTGGAGCCGGCGATCGCTCCGGAGCCGAGCGGCAGCACATTGAGCCGCTTGCGAGCGTCGGCGATCCGGCCGGCGTCGCGGTCGAGCATCTCCACGTAGGCGAGAAGATGATGTGCGAAGAAGACGGGCTGCGCGCGCTGGAGGTGCGTGTAGCCGGGGATGATGACGCTGCGGTTCGCATCGCCGAGCGTCACCAACGACCGCTGCAGATCGCGCACGAGCACGCTGATCGCGTCGCACTCGGCGCGCAGGAAGAGCCGCAGGTCGAGCGCGACCTGGTCATTGCGCGAGCGCGCGGTGTGCAGCTTCGCGCCGGCGTCGCCGATGCGACGCGTAAGCTCGCGCTCGATGTTCATGTGGATGTCTTCGAGCTCGACCTTGAACTCGAACTTCCCCGCCTCGATCTCCGCGCCGATCTCGCGCAACCCCGCGACGATCTGCTCCCGCTCCGCGTGTGTGATCAGGCCGGCGGCTTCGAGCGCCGCGGAGTGCGCGATCGAGCCTTCGATGTCATGGCGCCACAGCCGCCAATCGAAGCTGATCGACTCGCTGTAGCGGAGGAGCAGGTCGGCGGTGGGTGTGGAAAAACGGCCGTGCCACATGAGGAATCAGACTTTGCGATTCGCGCAGGTGCCCTGGCGGAGGAGTTCATCGCAACTGGCTTCGATGCGGAGGATTTTCGTCGTCGGCGTGAAGCCGAGCCGCTTCGAGATGCAATCCTCGAGCGTGTCGATGTTGCGGTCTTCAAACTCAACGACGCGGCTGCAATCCGTGCAGATGAGATGGTTGTGACCCGGGTGCTCGATGTAGTTCGGGTCGTAAAATTTGTGGTCCTTGCCGAAGTCGAGTTCCTTGAGGACGCCGCATTCCACGAGGAGCGGCAGCGTGCGATACACCGTCGCTCGCGACACGCTGCGCTCGATCTTGTGCGCCATTTCGAGCAGCTCCTCGGCGGTGTAGTGCTCGGTCGTGGTGAAGGCCGCTTCGATGATGGCGTCCCGCTGCACGGTGCGACGCATCCCTTTGTGGGCGAAGTAATCGTAGATGCGTTGGCGGACTCCTTCGTCCATTTCGAGCGACGATAGAAATCGCATCGCGAGGTGTCAAACTTTCCGCCGGTCGCGATGCACTCGGAGCGGAATTATTTCGTCTTCGCACCCTCGATCAACTCCACCCACCACGCGATGGCGCCCCATCGGTGGGCGGCCACATCGACGAGTGGCTGCGGCGGGACTGCCAACGGTTCGGAACGCAGCCGCGTGATCCAATCCGCGACCGCGCGAAAATCACCGGACGCAACAACGCCGGCATGCGCGCGGTTGCGCAACAACGCCGCAATGGCCCCGGTCTTCGGCCCGACGAAGAGCAGCGACCGGGGGAGCCCGAACAGGAGCGCCAGCTTACTCGGCCACAGCAGCCCAGCGGTTTCCGGCAACTGCGTGGCGACGAGACATTGCGCGCGCAGCAGGGCCTTGCACAGCTCCGCCTCGGGCGCATACGGACGCCAGACTACGCGGCGCAAGTTCAGTTCGTCGGCACGCGCACGCGCCGCGTCGCGGGCCGGACCTCCGCCTTGGAACACCAGCGTCGCGTCCACACCCCGCTCCTCCAGCGCGGCCTGCGCCGCCAGCAGCGTCTGCCAGTCGTGAGCGTGCCCGAGACTGCCGGAGTAAAGCCATGTCCACGGCTCCACGGGCGCCGCGGCTAGCGCAGGCATTTGCGCCAGCACCGGCGCGGGAACCCACGGGCGGCATTCCAGCACCCGCACGCCGTGGCGGCCCAGTGCCGCCACCATGTCCGCATCGAGTCCGACCACCGCTCGCGCCCATCGATACGCCGACCGCATCATCATCCGGATGATGCTCGGGAGAATGCCGGGCCGGATCTCCCGCAAGGCGATGGCGATCTCGGGATAAAGCTCCATGCACCAATGCAGATGCGGCGCCCAGTGCCGGAGCGACACGAGAGCGCCCGCGACCGCGAGGCACGGCGGCGAACTGCCGGAGACCACGACTTGCACCCGTCGGCAGAAAATCCCGCGCCACAGGATCGCGATCAGCGCGCTCAACTCACGCAGGAGGCTCGCGACGCGGCCCTGGCTCTCGCGGTTCGGCTGCGCCGCCTGCACCAGCACGACCTCATGCCCACGCTGCGCGAGCGCATCGGCGAGTTCACCGAAAAGCACGCCGCTCGGCGCCGGGTCAGGTGGAAAATGTTGGTTTAGGAAAAGGATGCGCACGAGATCCGGCCGGAGTTCGTTGCAGACTCCGTGCTCGCGATCAATGCGCGTTCTAGCCGCGGGCCGGATCGCGCCCTTGCTACCTGCACTGAAACGAATTCCATCACGCACGCGTTGAGCGCTTCGATCGCCATCCCCGCATTCCAACCCACGGCCAGCCACCCGCCACTTCACCCCGGTGAAGTGCATCTTTGGATGGCGGCGCTCGCAGTCCCGCCGGACGGCGAGCCTCCCCCGCTCAGCGCGGACGAATGGCTGCGCGCCGAGCGTTTCCACCACGCGATCGACCGCCAGCACTACATCGCGTCGCGCTCGGCGTTGCGCGAAATCCTCGGCGGTTACGTCCCCTCAGCGCCGGGGGAGCTTCGGTTCGTGCGCAATGAGTTCGGCAAGCCGTCGCTCGCTGGCAGCTTGCTGCGCTTCAGCCTGAGCCACTCCGAAGAACTCATGCTGCTCGCCGTCACGCATGGGCGCGAAGTCGGGGTCGATCTCGAGGCGGTGCGGGAGAATCTTTCGTTCGAGATGCTGTCCGACCACTACTTCCCGCCGGAGGACCAATGGCAGCTCCGCATCACGCCCGAACCGCAACGGCGCGCGAAATTCTTCGATCTCTGGACCCGCACCGAGGCCCAGCTCAAGGTGCGCGGCGTCGGTCTCGGCGGCTCGCCGAAGTTCGACGATGCCGAGCGCTTCACGCTGCGCTCGTTCGAGCCGGCTGAGGGTTTCGCAGCCGCCCTCGCGGTGGAAGGTCACGATTTCGACCTCTCCTGCTGGCAGTGGATGAGGTGACGGCGCCGCGCGATTGAAGTTCGCTTGCATCGCGCGCTTCGCCCGGGCTAATACCGCCCCCACCAGCCCATGATCTCTCCTGGCCGTCTCTGGTGGCAGCTCCGGCGCGACATGAAGCGCGGCTGGGACGCCGCTTATCACGATTACCAAACCCTTCCTCGCATCGAGGAATGGTCCTGGCCGTATTGGGGAGAGATGCCCGCCAACGTGCCGGTCCACGTGCTCACTGGCGACAAGGATTGGCTCCTCGCAGCGTGGGCTCTGGCCAGCTTCCTTCACTTTTCGGAAACCGGCTGGCCCATCGTCATTCACGACGACGGCACACTGCCCGAGGAGGCCGTGGAGGTGTTCAAAGGGCTCTTCGATTCCTGCCGCATCATCTTGCGCGCCGAGTCCGACGCCGATCTCTCGCAGGTTCTGCGGCCCTATCCCTTCTGCCTCGACTACCGGAATACGCACCCGCTCGGGCTGAAGGTCTTCGACATGGCGCACTACGCCCGCGGCGAGCGCTTCATCGTGCTCGATAGCGACGTGCTCTTCTTCCGCCGCCCGCAGGAGATCATCAACTGGGCGAAAGGTCCGCTGGCGAAGGACTGTTGGTTCAACGAAGACGCACACGAAGCCTCGCTCATTACTGCCAGCGAAGCTCGCGAAGAGCTCAACGTGAAGCTCTGGAACCGCGTGAACAGCGGCCTCGGTCTGCTCTATCGCCCCGCGATCGACTTTGATTTTTGCGATCGCGCCCTCGCCGTCACTTCCATCCTCCGCGGGCACATCTGGCGGGTCGAGCAGACGCTCTTCGCGCTGTGCGCCTCGCGGCAGGGCAAAGGTGGACTGCTCCCGAAGACCTACGAGGTATCGCTGAAGAAGCACGCCTCCAAGGATGTCGTCGCGCGGCACTACGTGGGCGCCGTGCGCGACCGCTTTTTTGCCGAGGGCCTGAAGCGGCTGCGAGGCGATTTGCTCGAAGTCGAGGAGTAGCGAGGCGCGCTTGCCTTTCCGTGCGTCAAGGCGCTATGCCGGCGCTGTCGTATTGAAAACACTCCGCTCCATTTCGGCGACCCAGCGCTTCTGCGGCTCCGCTCCGCGCCCCCTCGTGCTCGTCCCGACGATGGGCGCATTGCACGCGGGGCACACCGCGCTGATCGACCGCGCACGCCGCCTCGCCGGCTCCGAAGGAACGGTGATCGTGTCGATCTTCGTGAACCCGACCCAGTTCGGACCGAAGGAGGATTTCTCGCGCTACCCGCGCCCCTTCGCCGCCGATCGCGCGCTCTGCACCGCGCACCGCGCCGATGCCATCTTCGCTCCGGGCGCGTTGTATGAGGCCGATCACTCGACCTGGGTGGATGAGGAAACCGTGTCCGCTCCACTGTGCGGCGCAGCGCGGCCGGGACACTTCCGCGGCGTCTGCACGGTGGTGCTCAAACTCCTCAACATCGTGCGACCGGACACCGCGATATTTGGCCTGAAGGACTACCAGCAGTGCGCGGTGATCCGCCGCATGGTCCGCGACTTGAACCTGCCCGTGCGCATCGTCGCGGCGCCCACCGTGCGCGAGCGCGACGGGCTCGCGCTAAGTTCACGAAACGCCTACCTCTCGCCCGAGGAACGCGCGCAGGCGCCAGTGATCAGGCAGGCGCTCCTCGCTGCCCAGGCCGCGTGGCGGCGCGGCGTTCGCGGAGGCGAAAAGCTGCGGCGCCTCGTGTGGCAGACGATCTCGACGGCTCCCCTCGCCCGCATCGACTATGTCGAAGTCGTCGATGCGGCGAGTCTCACCCCGGTCGTTGAAGCCACGCGCGGCGCGACCATCGCAGTCGCCGCGTTTTTTGGCGCGACGCGACTGATCGACAACATCCAACTCCGCTAACCATGCAGCGCTTCGACTTCCTCGTCATCGGCTCAGGCATCGCAGGGCTCACCTTCGCGCTCGGCGCGGCGCGGCATGGGAAGGTCGCCCTCGTGACGAAGCGCGAGCGGGGTGTTTCCAACACCGCTTGGGCGCAGGGCGGTATCGCCTGCGTGACGAGCACGGAGGATTCGTTCGAATTGCACGTGCGCGACACGCTCGATGCAGGGGCAGGGCTCTGCGACGAGCGGGTGGTGCGCTCGATCGTGACGGATGGCCCCGCACGCATCCAGGAGTTGATCGAGTCGGGCGTTCATTTCGACGAGCGCGACACGGGCAACGGCGGACACGAACTCGACCTCGGCAAGGAAGGCGGTCACTCGAAGCGCCGCATCCTGCACTCTCGCGACGTGACCGGCCGCGAGATCGAGCGCGCGCTGCTCGCCGCCGTGGCACGGGAGAAGAACATCTTCGTCCTGGAAAACCACATGGCCGTGGACCTCATCACGCTGGGCAAGCTCGGCTACGTCTCGACCGACCGCTGCCTCGGCGCCTACGTGCTCAACGAGGGCACGGGGGAAGTCCTCGCCATGCGCAGCGATCGCGTCGTGCTCGCGACGGGGGGCTGCGGGCGCGTGTATCTTTATACGACCAACCCCGGAATCGCAACTGGCGACGGCGTGGCGATGGCTTGGCGCGCGGGGGCGCGCGTGGCGAACATGGAGTTCATCCAGTTTCACCCCACGTGCCTTTTCCATCCGCAAAAGAAGAACTTCCTCATCACCGAGGCCATCCGCGGGGAAGGCGGGAGGCTCGTGAACGAGAAGGGTGCCACCTTCACCCATCGCTACGACCCACGCGGCGACCTCGCTCCGCGCGATATCGTGGCCCGGGCGATCGACGCCGAGATGAAGCGCACGGGGGCGAACTGCGTGTTCCTCGACATCTCGCACAAGCCCGCGGATTTCGTCCGCGAGCGCTTCCCGAACATCTACGAAAACTGCCTGGCCCTCGGCATCGACATCACGAAGCAACCGATCCCGGTCGTCCCGGCGGCGCATTACCAATGCGGTGGCGTGGAGACGGATGAAAACGGTGGATCGAGTCTGCCCGGCTTGCACGCGATCGGGGAAGTCGCCTGCACCGGCCTGCACGGGGCGAACCGGCTCGCGAGCAATTCACTCCTCGAGGCGTGTGTGCTGGCGCATCGCTGCATCGAGGCCGTCGCGAAACAACCCGCTGAGGACGCCGACACCTGGCTGCGCGATCTCGAACTGCCCGCGTGGAAGAGCGGCGCCGCGGTGGACGTGGACGAACTCGTCGTCATCTACCACAACTGGGACGAAATCCGCCGAGTGATGTGGGACTACGTCGGGATCGTCCGCACGACCAAGCGCCTCCAGCGCGCAGCGACACGGCTGCGGAATCTCGAGCGCGAGATTCAGGAGTTTTACTGGGGCTTCAAGGTCACGACCGACATCCTGGAACTGCGCAACCTGTGCTGCGTGGCGAGCCTGATCGTGGACAGCGCGCTCTTGCGAAAGGAATCGCGCGGCCTGCACTACACGCTCGATCATCCGGAGCCGGATGATCGGCTTTGCCGGAACACGGTGCTGCGGCGGGCGTAGGCTAATGGTGTGGCGCGGTGTCCTCACCGCGCCGCGGACGGCTGGGGACAGCCGTCCCTACCTCCGAAAAGCACAAGAGCACGCCATCCCATGGACAGCGTGCTCTCGTGAAAGTCTCAGGTGGCGGACTACTTGGCCTGCTTGCCTTCGATGTAGTCGATAACGTCGCCGACCTTCTGCAGCTTCTCGGCGTCTTCGTCCGGCACTTCGATGGAAAACTCCTCTTCGAACGCCATCACCAATTCCACGGTATCGAGCGAGTCTGCGCCCAGATCTTCGATGAACGACGCCTCACGAGTGACCTGCTCCGGGTTCACGCCGAGCTGCTCGACAATGATGTCTTTTACTTTCTCTTCGATCGTTTTTTCGGACATGGCGTTTAGTGGTGTTGGTTGGCTTGGTTTTGGGGGGCCAAGGGGTAGCAACGGAGCCCCGACGCGCAATCCTTTTGTTCTGCGAAATTTGATCTGGCCCGAAATTCACGCGCTGCCGTTTTACTTTTCGCACCACTCGCATTAAACCCGCCGCCACCAATGAGCGACCTGCCCGAAAACCTGGATCTGAAGTTCTTGCCCGACTGGCTCAAGGAAAGCGAGTCGCCCGCCAATCGTTATGCCAATTTCGAGGGCGAACGCCCGGGTCGGACGGACCGCGACGACCGCGGTGGTCGTGGTGGCCGCGGGCCGCGCCCAGGCATGGGCCGGGGACCGAAGCCGCCGGGGCAGGACTCGCGCGGGCCGCGTCGGGATGATCGCGGCGGGCCGCGTGGGCCGCGTCCGGGAGGCGATCGTCCCCGGAGTGACCGTCCGCCAATGGGTGGTCGTCGCGATGATCGTGGACCGCGCTTCGAGGATCGCCGGCCAGCGCCTGAGCCGGTAAAGCCGCTCGCGGTAAAGGTCGAGTTTCTCCCGGAGCCGGGGATGCTGGCTGCGATCGCGAAGGAGATGAGGTCCACCCATCGCGCCTACCCCGTTTTCAGTGCGGCGAAGATGATCCTGACCAAAACGCCGCTGCATCGCGTGCGAGTGACTTCCACCGATCCGAGCGTGGTCCTTTACCAGATGGGCGACGGAGCGATCGTGAGCGACCGCAACCTGCTCGAGCGCGACGCCTTCCGGCAGCTCAAGGACAAATACTTCCGCGAGGACGTGCAGCAGACGGACCCGCCGAAGGGCAACTTCGCCAACGTGGCTCGTCTTCGTGCGAGCGGCTTGCTGATCGGGCCGACGAACCATCACGGCTACCAGCCGGCGCTGCGCCGCATTTATGAGGAGCGTTACGCCCGCCGGATGCCGTTCGCCGAGTTCCAGCAGCGCGAGATCGAAATCGTGACCGACGAGCAGGTGATCAATGACTGGAAGGAAAAGTCGCGCACGGTGGTGACCTACGTCACGACCCAGGAGCCGGAGCCGGTGACTTTCAAGACTCAGGCGGAGGTCGAGGCGTATTTTCGGGAAAAGTATCTCCCGCAGGAGATCGCGAGCGGCACGACCTTCGAGACCAATGGCACGGCGCTCCTCGGAGGCCCGGACCGCGCGCTCGGTGCAGCGATCGGCGAGGCGTTCGACCGCGAGTTCGTCTTTCCGCACAACGTCGTCAACGCGATGCGGCCTGTGATGGCCGAGGCGGGGCTGACGTTCTTCAAGCACCGCAAACGCGTCATCTATGCGAGTTCGGTGCGACCCTTGCCCCAGCCCCAAGGCCATCCCGCACGCGAGAGCGTGCTCGCGATCCTGCGCACCATCGAGGCCAACCCTCGCTGCTCACGCCACGATCTCGCGCTGAAGGTGCTCGGCGAAAACTTCGACGCTCCCGAGAAGGCGCCGGAGAAGACCGAACTCGCCGCCGACCTCCACTATCTGCTGCTCGCGGGCCATGTGATCGAGTTCGTGGATGGCCGCCTCGACCTGCCGCTGACGCCCAAGACGCAAGCCGAGGGCGAGAAGCCCACGGGTGCTGAAACTGCCGACGAAACGGAAGAGACCTCAGCACCGACCGCGGAAGCCGAAGTGCCAGCCTCAGTCGAAGTGCCAGCCTCAGTCGAAGTGCCAGCCTCGGTCGAAGCGCCAGCCCCAGCCGAAGTGCCAGCCTCGGTCG
>VFJQ01000141.1 GCA_009885995.1 Verrucomicrobiota bacterium | reverse complement strand
CTGCCGTCGTGCTAGGCACGTCGGGCATGAAGCCGATGGCGATGCTATTGGAGACGGTCTGGATGCCGCCGGTCGAACCGCTCCACGAGGTCTTCACCGTGACGGTGCCCAGCTCCGGGCGCCCGCTGATCGTGCCGATGAACACCGAGCGGTCGGATCCCGCCAGCGTCGTCGCGGTGCCCGAAGGGCTGCCGCTGGAGATGCGCTCGAAGGCGGCCTGCACGGTGCCGCCGTTGAGGATATTGATGATGGCCTTGTGCGTCTGCGCCCGGAACGCAGTCGAACCGGTGAGGCGCAGCACGGTGTCAGCCGAGGCCGTGGAGACGAGTGCCAGGGCGACGGCCCCGCTGAGGATGGTTGGCAGGAGTTTCATGTCCGCCGCCGATGCTCCCACCCCTGCCTTCGGGCAATGTTACGATCGTAACGTTCTCACGGCGCACTGTGCGGTTTGCGTGGCGAATGTGACAATTCAGCGGCGCGGAAAGCAGCTCGTATCGCGTCCGGTTCTGTTAGATCGGCGCGCGAAACAGCGCCGCCAGCATGGCATTGTGAGCCAGCCGCAACTCCTCCGCATTCGGATCGACATACGGCGTGTCGAGCTTCGCCACCCCGATCGGATTGCGCGCCGTGCCGGCGACCGCTCCGGCGAGGTCCGCATTGCTCACTTCCCCCGGCGAACCTTGCGGACCGGCAGGGCTATCGCCACCGGCTGACCTATCCTGATAAAGCCGCCTGCGCACCCTGAAGGAGCCGCCTACCCATCCCCAAGAAGCCGCCGACGCACTCAGAAGGAGCCGCCGACAGCCCGCGAGAAGACGGCGACGGGCGGTGAGAAAGGCGAGGGCGAGGGCGCCGCTGCCGTCGCGCTACTCTGTGGCGAGCGCCCGATTGCTGTAGGCGGTGTTCTGCGTCACCTCCTTGCCGAACCACGCGGGCGGCACGAAGCGGAGGGCGCGGGCTTCATCCGGGAACTCCACCTCGACCAGGGTCAGCCCGGCGCGGGCGCCCTCAAAGATGTCGAGCTCGATGGTCAGCCGCTTATAGGGGATATAGTAGCGGCGCTTGCCCAGCCGGTGGCCGGCGGTCAGCGGCCAGAGCGCCTCGAAGTTCGCCCGCGAGAGCGGCACGTTGATTTCGTCGCGGACCATGCCGCGGCGGCCCTTGACGGTGAGATAGTATTCGTCATGGGCGTAGCGCTCGTCGTGAACGCGGCGGACGCGCACCTGGCTGCGCCCGGCTTCGTAGCAAAGATAGCCCTGGACGATGGCCGCGCTCGGATAGCTCACCAGCGCGGCGGGCGGCTTTGCGACGAGAAATTTGCGCTCGATCTCCCTGGCGGACACGGCGGGCTTTTTGATCTGGGCGGTGTGTTTTGGCAAGGTAAGAGCCGGCAGACTACTGAACCAGCCCGCCCGTGCTCCAGCCCGGCGAGGTCAATTCCTGCTGACGGTCGGGTGGCATTTGCGTGACAGGCCGGGCGACGCAGGATTTGGCCACACCTTTTCCTTTGACCGGCGTGAAGCTGGCGAGAGCAGCAAAGGCGTGAACGAAGCCGCCGGGCTGGCGTATCGGTTCTTTCACCTGCTCGAGCCGCTCGGGCTCGAATAGCGACTCGGCGCCAACATCCCGCGAGGTTCGGTTCGGACCTCGGGGCGCCACCAGAACGTAACATGTCGCGGCTTGTCGGACGCGGCAGTCTTGGCCCTTGTTGCGAGCGCAATGAGTCTGAAGTCCGGCAAAAAAATTCTGATCGCTGACGACGAGCGAGACTTGCTGAAGCTCCTGTCCACGAACCTCGGCGCCGCCGGCTTCGAGGTGCTCGCTGTGGAAGACGGCGAGTCCGCTATCGAGATGGCGCGTAGCGCAAAGCCTGCGCTCATCATCCTCGACCTGATGCTACCGAGGATGAGCGGGCTCGATGTCTGCCGCGCGCTCAAGGCCGACGCCGCAACGAGGGCGATCCCGATCGTCATGCTCACCGCGCGCGCCACCGAAGTGGATCGCATCGTCGGCCTCGAACTCGGCGCGGACGATTACGTAACCAAGCCTTTCAGCGCCCGCGAGCTGGTGCTGCGCGTCCACTCCATCCTCCGCCGCTCGGCGCAGACGCCGAGCACGGGCGACGTGTTTCACGCCGGCGACATCCAGATCGATCGCGCGCGCCATGCCGTGCAGGTCAAAGGCAAGCCGATTGACCTGACCGCCATCGAGTTCAAGCTGCTGGCCCTGCTCGTCGAGCGCCGCGGGCGCGTGCAGTCGCGCGACATCTTGCTGAAGGACGTGTGGGGCTACGAAAGCGACATCGACTCGCGCACCGTGGACACGCACATCCGCCGCCTCCGCGAAAAGCTCGGCCAGTCCGGCGATTGCATCGAGACGGTCCGCGGCTTCGGCTATCGCGTGATGGAAGGATGAAGTGTCACTTGCGCGCGGCGCGCGGCTCGGGATGGGAAAGCGCATGACTCTATCCAAACGATGCTTCGCCGAGGTGCTCGGCACCTTCGCCCTCGTCTTCGCCGGCACCGGCGCGATCGTTATCAATGACGTGAGCGGCGGCGCGATCACGCACGTCGGCGTGGCGCTCACCTTCGGCCTCATCGTGCTCGCGATGATTTACGCGCTCGGCGACGTGTCCGGCGCACACTTGAACCCAGCGGTAACGCTCGGCTTCTGCGCGGCGCGCCGCTTCCCCGTGCGCGAGGTGCTGCCCTACGTCGGCAGCCAACTGCTCGGAGCGCTCGCGGCGAGCGGGACACTGCGCGTGCTCTTCCCCGCGCACGCATCGCTCGGGCTCACCGCACCCGCGGGCTCGGCAGGGCAGTCGTTCATCTTCGAGGTGCTGCTGACGGGGCTGCTGATGCTGGTGATCCTGAGCGTCTCCACAGGCGCGAAGGAGCGCGGCATCACCGCGGGCATCGCGATCGGTGCGGTCATCACACTCGAGGCGCTCTTTGCCGGGCCGATCTGCGGCGCATCGATGAATCCCGCGCGCTCGCTGGCACCAGCGCTGATGGCCGGCCACCTCGGCGACTTGTGGATCTATCTCACTGCGCCCGTGCTCGGCGCGCTGCTGGCCGTGCCCGCGTGCGTCTGCGTGCGCGAGGCCGGCTGCTGCTGCGCGGCGTTGCCTTCTCAAACCGCATGAAAAGGCGAGTCCTCTTCATCTGCATCCACAATAGCGCCCGCAGCCAGATGGCCGAGGCGTGGCTGAACCATCTCTGTCCCGAGGATTTCGAGGCGCATAGCGCCGGCCTCGAGCCCGGCACGCTGAACCCGCTGGTCGTCGAGGCGATGCAGGAGGCTGGCATAGACATCTCCAAGGCAGGAACCAGGAGCGTCTTCGAGACGTGGACGAGCAGACAGACGTTTGCCTATGCGATCAGCGTTTGCGACGAGGCGAGCGCGGAGCGCTGCCCGGTCTTCCCCGGCGTCACGCGGCGGCTGCACTGGGGCTTTCCCGATCCCTCGGCGTTCGAGGGTTCGCATGAGGAGCGGCTCGCCGGCGTGCGCCAGGTGCGCGATGCGATCCGGCAGCAGGTCGAGCGCTGGTGTGAGGAGATGTGCGTCGCCGCGCGGAAGTGACTGCATCGTAACGTGACGGCGGGTATCGCAGGGGATAGAGGGCGGATGTTTCTCCCCGCGCGCCGAGCAATTCCTTCATCCCGATGGGCAACCGCTGCCGCCACGCTTACTGTGCCTTTTGTGAATCCGAACAAGTCTTTCGCAGGCCCTCGTTCCGGCATGGCTTTCACTTGACCCTCTCGGTCTTGACGCTGGGGCTCTGGCTGATCTCCTACGTGGCGCTGTGGTGTCACTGGCGGATCACTACGGGCTGGCGCTGCACCGAGTGCGGACACCGCTTTCGTATCGACGGACGCCGTGAGGGCAGGCAGGCGATTCCGCCCGAACTGCCGGCTCAGGCCAGTGCGCCCGTGTTCCCGCTCGCTACTACGCAATCCGCACCGGATCGCGTATCCCTATTGCCCGAGTCATGATGACGGTCGGTCTTCCAACCCTGGCCCGGCGCAGAAAAGCGCCCCGCCGCCCGGAAGGGAAAGTCTCGATCAACGCGATCTTGCGAGAGGCCTACCGCCGTCACAGTCGCGGAAAATCCATCATGGCCGTGGTGAGGCGGTATCTTGGCTGAGTAGAGCGTCCGGCGAGCACAACCGCCTCGAAGCGGGTTGATTGGGAGCGCATAGTGATCCTGGCTACGCAGCCTCGATGTGAAGCCGGAAGAAGGAACGTCGGCGCGATCTCAAGCAGATCGAGGCATTGCTGGACGATCTGCGGGCGATCATGGAGCACAGGCAGGTGCTGACAGGACGGGGTCCGAGCGGGTGCGTGACGCGCTGCGGTCGATGCCACCAAAAGCAAACCGCGGGCACCGGTTTCCCGATGCCCGCGGCGAGTGTCGTTACTTTGCTAACAAACTACTGCTGCAGCGAGAGGCCGCCGCTTTCCCCACTGGCCCCGTAGGTCGAGACCGGGATGCTGAGGAAGTAGCCGAAGCCACCTTGGTTCGTGCCCTTGTTCAGGATCACGCCACTGTAGGTTGGCTTTTTCGTGTCGGTGTGGGTGAAGAACCCACTGAACACGCCGGTGGTCGCCGATAGCGTGAGCTTGTAGTCGGTCGACGTCGTGGGGATCAGCGTCACGAGGCCGGTGGTGCTGTTGACGTTTACCGCCTTCGTCGTCGTGCTGGTGAGCAGACCGTCCTCGAAGACGAGCGACGCATTGCCGCCTGTCGGGAGGACATCCCCACCCTGGCCGAAGTTCACCGAGGCCGGGCCGGTGTATTTCGTGCCGAGCGCGTCCACGTGGATCGTGAAACCGGCGGGGTAATACTGCGAGCGCGCAAGCGCCGGACGGATCCAGAGCATGTCGCCAGCAGTGATGCCGTCGGCCGCGATGCCGGTGACATCGCTTGTCGCCGGCACGAGGTCGAACTTCAAGTAACCAGCGATCGAGCCGGACTTGCGATACAGGTTCGTGTGCAGCGCCACGGTGAGGTCCGCCGCGAGGCGGCCCGTCGCGGCGTAGGGTGCCCCGTCTGCGAGGTAGCCTTTCACCGCCACGCTGCCGTTCGTCAGCAGGGTCACCGTCGTCACGCCATCGCCCTGCGGATACAGGTCGTGGTCGAGCACGGGGCTCTGTTCCTTGGTCGGAAGGGCGAGGTTATACACGCCCTTGGTCGTCAGGTTCAGGAGGCCGGAGGCCACCTGCACGGTCGTCGCCGGCGTCTTGCCGTCGTAGAAGTTCTGCCTTGCGGAGAAGCTGGCGAGTTGTGTGCCGCCAGTGGCCGCAGTGCTGAGCGTTCCCGTCGCTGTGCCCGGGGAAACCGAGCAGGTGAGCGCGCCGAGGTAGCTGTCGAACTCCGTGCGGTCGATGAGATCGAAGCTCGTGCCGTTGGTCGGCTTGAACTTCGCCACACCGGCATTGCTGAGCACACCGCTGACCGGAACCGTGACACCACCCAAGGTCACCTTGCCGCTAAACGTAGCGGTAGCCGTAACCGTGAGGGTGACGAACCCCGACTTGTCATTGTCCGTCGTTCCGGTGGGAACGATCACGCCATTGTAACTGCCAATGAGCGCAGTGCCGAGCGTGGTGTTCACGTAAGTGACGGTCTTGGTCAGGGTCGTGGAGTTACCACTCGCATCGACCGCAGTGACGACGAGGAGGTTCTCGCCGTTGTCGGCCTGGAGGCCGGTCGCGGTGAACGGAACGCCGAGCGTCGGAACGGTCGCGCCGAGCGTCGGCCCGGAGGCCAGCGTGACCGGCGTGCCATTGAACGTGACGGTGAACGACGTGAGGCCGGGCCCGTTTTCTTCCTTCACCGTGCCGGCGAGGTTGAACGTGCCTGGCGTGGCAACCGTCGAGGCCGGCGTGGTGATGACGATGGACGGGAGCAACGTGTCCTTCTTGGTGATGTTCACCGTGGTCGTGCTGGGCGAAACGATGGCAGCGCCACTGGTCGCGTTGGCGAGACCGAAGACGATGGTGCGCGTGAGCGTCACGGGGATCGCATTCAGCACCACGTCGAAGCTCTTGCTTGTCTGGCCGTTGGCGAAGGTGACGACCGTCGGGCTCGTGAACGTGAGTTCCGCGGGGAGGATGGTGCCGCCCGTCTTCGAGACGTCCACCGACACGCTTCCACCCGCCGCGTTCGCACGCGTGAGGGTAATGTGCAGCGTGGCAGGAGTTCCCAAACTACCGCCGCTGGTCGGCGCAACTATGGAGCTCGACGCGCTGAACGAAATGTCGCCCGCGCCTTCGGTGACGTTCACCGTCGCACTTCCAGTCGCAATCGACGCACCCGAGGAGGCGTTCGAGAGGTTGACCGTGAAGCTGCGGTTCCCCTGCGGGCCGCTGCGATCAATGATCGGGATGGTGAACGTGCTCTCGGTCTGCCCTGCGACGAAGCTAACCGGCGTCGTCGAGGTGCCCGTGAAGTCGGTGCCGTCGACCGCGGTGCCGCTGGTCGTCTGGTAGTCCACGGTGAAGCTGTTGGACAGGTTGCCGCCACGGACTGCTTTGACCGTGACGCTGCCGCCCGCCTCATTCACCGAGTAGCTGCCGAGCTGGATCTGCACGGTCGCATCGCCGGTGCCCGCTGTCGTGCTCCCGTTGGCCGGGACGAACGTTAGGGCGCCGCCGTCGCTGAGCGCGAACAGGCCGATCAACTCGCCGGGCGAACCCGACGTGCCGGGCACGAGCCGGTAGAACTCGAGCACCGAACCTGACGGGCTGCCTTCAACCGTGGGGTTGAAATAGGCGTAGCTGATGCCGGGCGTGGGGCCGGAGTTGGTCGTGGTGCCGCCGGGTTGATAAGACGCGAAGCTGTTCGCGTCGGTCTTATTCTGGATGATGGCCTTTGTGCTGTTGGCCGTCGAGTTGTTCGGCACGCCAGCGGTCAAGGCATAGGCTTGCGCCATGCCGAGCATCTTCGACGAGGCCGAACCCTGCGTGGTGCTGCCTTGCCGCAGCCAGCCGGTGGTGTTGAGCGTGCCGACGGACGCCTGCGCCTTGGTGGCGTAGAGCGTTTTCGCCACATCGCTGCCGACGGTAACGACGTTGCTCGGCGAACCCGAGACGGACCAGAAGAGGTCCGCACGTGTCGCCCAGCCCGCCCCGAAGGTCGCGCTGAGGTCTGCTGAGATACCCCCGCCGACATCGACGGTGATCGGGCCGGCTGCGCCGGTGAATTGCGAGGCCTGGCCGAGGTTGACCAGATAGTCTTTGGACGCCCCAGTGCCGCCAGAGGCGCGGAAGCCGAGGAACACATCGCCCGCGGTGTAAGACACCGGGGCTTGCGCCTCGACTCGCGTCGGGACGAGCGCCATGCCGGCTATCGCCAGCAGGGTCATTGTTGTAAGTTTCTTCATTCTAATCGGATGTAGGATTGAGTCGTATGGTTGACGTTTGAGCTTAGTAGTTGGGCGTAACCTGGCCGCCGTCGGTCGGGCGGGTGCAGTGCATCGAATTGAGCAGCACCGGCGAATCGGTCGTGAGGATCTGGCTGGCCATCAGGTCGGCCACCGTCT
>VFJQ01000067.1 GCA_009885995.1 Verrucomicrobiota bacterium | reverse complement strand
TTCTCCGGGGCGGTGCCGGTGGCGTCTTCGATGATGCCGCCGTAGTTGCTCGCGGCGTCGGTGAAGAGCGCGGCGTCCGTGTGCGGGACGAGGCAGGCGGCGAGCAGGGTGAGGGCGGCGAGGGTGCGGAGGCGCATGGTGTGGAAGTGCGGAGGCGGTGCCGTGTCGGCGCGTGGAGGGTCGAGCGGGCGGCTCTTTCCGCAAGACGGATTCCCGCTCGCGCGCGGCGTCGTTCGCGGGGCGCGAACTTGGGAGCCGGGGATGGTTTTGCCTTCGCGCTCTGAAAGCCGACCGACCCACGCCCGACCTTCGACTTGGAGGCTTCATCGGCGGGACTTGCGACGGCGGAAAGCGCTGCGACGAGCAGCAGCCGAATCGGTCCGGTCTTCACAAGAGCACGGTGGATCGCGAGTCCACGCTGTCGAGCGATTGTTCCCCCATCTGCGGGGCGCTGCCGTGCGGCGGACGCCGAGGTTACGGTTTCAACACCGTCTTCACGATCGTAGGACGCGTAAATCGGGGATTCGCGTGAGCGCTGAGCGCGTTTGTTGCACGCGCCGATTGCGCCGCGCGACAGTTTGCGGCATTCGTCGCGAGCGATGAAAACTCCGCATCCCCTTTCCCGCCGCGACTTCCTCCGCACCGGGGCGCTGCTCGCGGCGTCGCCACTGCTCGCGCAGGATGTGGTGAAGCTGCCTTTTGAGAACGGCGAGCGCGAGCTGGTGAAGTATCCACAGAAGCGCGCGCTGATCCGGCTCACGTCGCGGCCGCCGCAGCTCGAAACACCGTTCACGGTTTTCAACGAAGGCATCACGACGCCGAACGATGCGTTCTTCGTGCGCTACCATCTCGGCGGTTCGCCGCCGCCGCGCGAGGTGCTCACGGCGGATGCGTTCCGCGTGCAGGTGCTCGGTAAGGTGAAGGCGCCGCTGAAGTTGAGCGTCGAGGAATTGCGCGCGCAGTTCGAGCCGGTCGAGGTCGTCGCCGTGAACCAGTGCAGCGGAAACAGCCGCGGCTTCTTCCAGCCGCGCGTGCCGGGCGGTCAGCTCGGGCACGGCGCGATGGGCAATGCGAAGTGGCGCGGCGCGCGGCTCAAGGACGTGCTGGAGAAGGCGGGGCTCGCGGCGGAGGCAAAGCAGGTGCTCTTCAATGGCCTCGACGCGCCGCCCGCGCCGAAGGTGCCGGACTTCGTGAAGGCGATCGACGTCGAGCAGGCGCTCGATCCGGACATCCTGCTCGCTTACGAGATGAATGGCGAAGCGCTGCCGTGGCTGAACGGCTTCCCGCTGCGGCTCGTGGTGCCGGGGCACTACGGGACGTATTGGGTGAAGCATCTGCACGAGATCACGGTCGTGGATGAGCAGTTCAAAGGCTTCTGGATGGACCCGGCATATCGCATCCCGGCGACGGAGTGCGCGGCGATCGAGCCGGGCACCGCGCCGAAGAGCACGATCCCGATCTCACGCTTCAACGTGCGCTCATTCATCACCAGCCACTCCGACGGCGCGCAGCTCACCTCCGGACGCGACGAACTCATCCGCGGCATCGCCTTCGACGGTGGCCACGGGATTCGCGAAGTGCTCTTCAGCGACGACAACGCTCGCAGGTGGCGCGCAGCCGAGTTGGGAAAAGATCTCGGCAGATTCTCCTTCCGCGAGTGGAGCCTCACCTTTACGCCCAAAAGGCTCGGCATCCTCAAGCTGCGTTGCAAGGCGACCAACCGCCTCGGCCAGTCGCAGCCGCTCGACCCGCTTTGGAACCCCGCCGGCTACATGAGGAATGTCGTCGAGACCGTCAGCGTCACCGTCCAGAAATCCTGACCGATGAAACGCTTCGCCATCTTCTTCATCCCGCTCGCCGCGCTCGCCGCCGACGAGTGGAAGCTCCCCGAGGAGCGCCCGGTCTTCAAGCCCGGCGCGGATCTCGCGCAGGCGAATTGCCTCATCTGCCACTCGCACGAATACATCAGCACGCAGCCGCCCCTCACGCGCGACCAATGGAAGGCGTCGGTGACAAAGATGCAGCAGAAATACGGCGCGCCGCTCCCGGCCGAGAGCGTCGATGCGCTCCTCGACTATCTGGTGAAGAACTACGGCAAGCCCGCGCAATGATGCGCCGCGCGATCCTGGCGCTGCTCGCCGCGAGCGGCATCTGCGGTCACGCCGCGGAGAAGGACGCGCTGCTGCGCGAATGGCACGCCGGGTTCATCCCGGTGCCCGAATCGGACGTTCGGATGCACAAGCTGGAGACAACGCAGGAGGTGTATCACGCGGTGGCTGGCGCCGAGCCGAGCCGATGGAAGGGGCCGCGCAATTCGGTCGAGGTGGTGTCCTGGGATGACGCGATCGCCTTCTGCCAAAAGGCGACGCTGGCACTGCGCGCGGCGAAGCTGATCGGAGCCGACCAGGAGGTGCGGCTGCCGACCGAGCACGAGTGGGAGCGCGCGTGCCGGGCGGGGACGACGACGGCTTACAGCTTCGGCGACGATGCGGGGATGCTCGGGGAATATGCATGGTTCACCGGCAATGCGGCGGGGAATGATCCGCCGGCGGGAGCGAAGAAGGCGAACCCGTGGGGCCTGTTCGACACGCACGGGTATCTCTGGGAATGGTGCGCGGACCTCGTGGGAGAGGAGCGCGTGATCCGCGGCGGCGCGTGGACTTCGTCCGCTGCCGAATGCCGCTCCGACTCGCGACAAGTCGTGAGCAGGGAAGCGCGAGTGCCGGATGTCGGCTTCCGCTGTGTGCTGGGGAAGGCCCCGCGCTAAACCGCTGCGTGCGCCGGGTCCGTCTCGCCGCTCTTGAGCTTGTCGGCGAGCTTGAACTGAAAATCCTGGAGCGACTGCACCACCTCGGGGCCGCGTTGGAGCACGGCTTTCGCGAGCTTCTCGTAATGAGCGGGATTGCGCTGCGCGAGTTCGGAGAGCGCCATGATCACCGCGAGGGTGTTGTTGATGTTGTGTTTGATTTCGCGGAACTCGTCGTGGAGGGCCTGGAAGGCCTCGCGGGTAACGGTGAAAGGGGCGTCGGGCATGGGATGGTTGGCGGTGTGGAAAGTTCCTGTGGCGGTCGCGGTGAGCTTTTGCTCTGATTGGCAGTTCCGACAAATGCAGGAAAGATGCCAGCAGAAGTCATCAAAATAACCGGGGCAAGGACGCATAACCTGAAGAATCTCACGCTGGAGATTCCGCGGGAGAAGCTCGTCGTGGTCACGGGGCTAAGCGGGTCGGGGAAGTCCTCGCTCGCTTTCGACACGCTCTACGCCGAGGGGCAGCGGCGGTATGTGGAGAGTTTGTCGGCGTATGCGCGGCAGTTCCTCGACCAGATGCAGAAGCCGGACGTGGACTTCATCGAGGGGCTCTCGCCGGCCATCGCGATCGAGCAGCGCAGCTCGGGCGGGAACCCGCGCTCCACGATCGCGACGACGACGGAGCTCTACGATTACCTGCGGTTGCTCTACGCCAGCATCGGCCAGCCGCACGACCCCGCCACGGGCGAGCCGGTCTTCAAGCTGACAGCGCAGGACATCGTGGACCGGATCCTCGCGCTGCCGGAGGAAAGCCGCGTGGTCTTGCTCGCGCCGATCGTGCAGAGCGAAGTCGGCGAGTTTCGCGACGTGATCGAGAAGCTCAAACGGGAGGGCTTCGTGCGGGCGCGGATCGACGGAGAGATGGTGGAACTGGCGGGCGAGCAACCGGTGAAACTCCAGCGCGCCGAGGCGCACCGCATCGAGGCGGTGGTGGATCGGCTCGTGATCAAAGACGGGATGCGCGCGCGGCTGGCGGACTCGGTGGACACGGCGCTGCGCTGGGGCGGAGGGAAGCTGGGCTACCTCCGGCGCGTGGATGGGATCGAGCCGGAGCAGTGGGAAGAGCGCCGCCTTTCGACGGATTTCGCGAACCCCGAGACGGGCTTCACACTGCCGCAACTCACGCCCAAGCACTTCTCTTTCAACTCCCACCTCGGCGCGTGCCCGGCGTGCCAGGGGCTCGGGAGCGAAGCGTTCATCGACCCCGACCTCGTCGTGCCGGACAAGGAGCGCTCGATCGAGGATGGCGCGATCGTGCCGTGGGCGAAGGCGGCGAAGCGGATGCAGCAATACTACGGCGGCGTGATCGAGTCGCTGTGCCGCGCCTTCAAGGCCAGCCAGGACAAACCGTGGAGCGAGCTGCCGGAGAAGTTTCGCGAAGCGATGATGTTCGGAACGGGCGAGCGAGAGATCGAGCTGCGCTGGGGCGAGGACTCGAAGCGCACGGCGGCGACGAAGCCCTTCGAGGGCGTGATCGCGGCGCTCCAGCATCTCCACGACACGACCGACAGCGAACTGAGCCGGCAGCGCATCCGCCAATATATGAGCCGCCAGACGTGCTCCGTGTGCAAGGGCGCGCGGCTCAAGCCCACCATCCTCGCCGTGACGATCGGCGATGTGAGCATCAATGCCTTCTGCCGGATGCCGGTCTGCGACGCGCGGGACTTCATCGAGAATCTGGAGCTCACGGAGCAGCAGCAGGTCATCACGTCGGAAGTGCGCCGCGAGATCAGCAACCGGCTGAACTTCCTTTGTGAAGTGGGCCTCGGCTACCTCATGCTCGACCGCGAGAGCGGCACGCTCAGCGGCGGCGAGGCGCAGCGCATCCGGCTCGCGACCCAGATCGGCTCGGGGCTCGCGGGGTGTCTCTACGTGCTCGATGAGCCGAGCATCGGCCTGCACCAGCGCGATAACGACCGGCTCATCGGCACGCTCCGCCACCTGCGCGATTTGGGAAATTCCGTGGTGGTCGTCGAGCACGACGAAGACACGATCCGCGCCGCCGATCATGTGCTCGACCTCGGCCCCGGCGCCGGCGTGCGCGGCGGCTACATCGTCGCCCAGGGAACCCCTGCTGAAATCTGCGCGCACGAGACTTCGCTCACCGGCCAATATCTCAGCGGTCGCTCACGCATCCCGATCCCGAAGACCCGCAAGCAGCCGCAATACGTCGTCCAAATCGGCATACGACAACCAGCGAGCGGCATTCATCAGGACGGCTGGCTCACGCTCGTCGGCGCTGCGGAGAACAACCTGCACAAGCTCACCGTCAGCTTCCCGCTCGGCTGCTTCACCTGCGTCACCGGCGTAAGCGGCAGCGGCAAGTCCACGCTCGTCGATGATATCCTCCGCCGCGCGCTGTCCCGCCATTTCTACCGCTCGAAGGATCGCCCAGGCAAACACGAGCGCATCCTCGGGCTCGATCAGATCGACAAGGTGATCGTCATCGACCAGGCGCCGATCGGCCGCACGCCGCGCTCGAACCCGGCCACCTTCACCGGCGCCTTCGGCCCCGTGCGTGAACTCTACGCCGGCCTGCCTGCCTCGCGCATCCGCGGCTACGAGAGCGGGCGCTTCAGCTTCAACGTGAAAGGTGGCCGCTGCGAATCTTGCGAAGGCGACGGCGTGAAGACGATCGAGATGCACTTCCTAGCCGACGTGTATGTCGAGTGCGAGGTCTGCCGCGGCCGCCGTTACAACCGCGAGACGCTCGAGATCACCTACAAGGGCAAGAACATCGCCGACATCCTCGACATGAGCGTGGATGAAGCCGCGCGCTTCTTCCGCAACGTCCCGCAGATCTACGACAAACTCGCCGCCTTGCTCGACGTGGGCCTCGGCTACGTGCGGCTCGGCCAGAGCGGCACCACGCTGAGCGGCGGTGAAGCGCAGCGCATCAAGCTCGCCGCCGAGCTCTCCAAGAAGGCCACCGGCCGCACCGTCTATATCCTCGACGAACCGACGACCGGCTTGCACTTTGCCGACATCCACACGCTCCTCGAAGTGCTGATGAAACTCCGCGACGCCGGCAACACGCTCATCGTGATCGAGCACAACCTCGAAGTCATCAAATGTGCCGACTGGCTCATCGACCTCGGCCCCGAGGGCGGGTCCGGGGGCGGACGTGTCGTGGCGAAAGGAACGCCGGAGGAAGTAGCACGCGCGGAGGGAAGCCACACGGGCAGCTATCTGCGGAGGATGCTCGCGTGATGAGATCGCTAGCGTTCGCATTCGTCCTCGCGGCTGCCGCCTCAGCCGAGGACACTCCCCTCGCCCAAGCCCGTGCCGCCCTCGTCGAGGGTCTCCCGCAGATCGCGCTTCAAAAACTCGCGAATGCGCCTGCCGGCACCGATACGGAACTCCTCCGCGCCGAAGCGCAGATCGCGGCCAATCAACCCGCCGCCGCGCTCACCACCCTCGCTCCGCTGCTCGTCAAGGACGGCGACGGCCGCGCCGCGTTGCTCAACGCCCACGCCCTCGCGCGCCGGGGCCGTTGGGTTGAAGCGCGCGCCGCTTACTCGCGACTCGTCGCGCAGGCAGACTCCCCGCTTTCCGCGAAACTCGGGCTCGCGGAATCCTGCCAGGCCACGGGCGATACCGCTGCGTCGATCGCCGCGCTCGAACCGATCGCTACTGCCGAAGGCGCTCCGGTCCAAACAAGACTGCGGCTCGCCAGCCTCTACGTCGAAGCAGCGCAGGGCGCGCGCGCCCGGAACCTACTCGCCGCTACGAAAGCCGCTGAACCCAGCGATCGCCTTTGGGCTCGCTACGTCGAAGGCCGGCTCTTCCTGCTCGAGGCTCAGCCCGCGGCAGCGCGCGGCGTTTTCAACGAGATCCTCGCCGCTCGCACGAACGTGACGGAAAACCTTTTCGTGGCCGCGACGCTCGGCGCCGTCGAGGCGAAGATCGCGCTGCAGGGCCCCGAAGCAGCCGACAAGGAACTCGAGACATTCATCTGGCGAAATCCCGACAGCGCATGGCTCGAGCTGGTCTTCAGCCGCCTCGACCAGATCTACGCTGCCGAGAAAAGCCCGCAGGAAAGCGAGCTGCAAAAGTGGTCGAAGAAACCCCAGCAGCGCCGCGCCGCGCTCGCCCAGTTTTATGTCGGCCGGATGCAGGTCCGCGGGAAGAAGTGGGACAAGGCACTGACTTCGCTCGACGCGTTCGTGGGTGGTTTTCCGAACCACGCATTCGCGCCATTCGCGCAGCTCCTTCGCGCCGATGCCTTCATCGAGAAAGGGAATCTCGACTCCGCCGTGGAGGCGCTCGAGGCCGCGGCGCGCATCGCCGGGAGCGACGAGGCGCTGCGCGCCGAGATCGAACTGCGCACGGGACTGGTGCAGTTTCGTCAACGCGAGTTCGTGCTCGCGGCGGGCAGCCTCGGCCGAGCGGCCGAGCGCCCCGGCCCGGCGAGCAAGGTTGCCCTTTACGATTCGGCACTCGCGTGGCTGCACCAGGCGAACTACGAGCGCTTCCTCGAGGAGTATCGCCGCCTGATCGAGCGCGGCGCGAGCGGGGAATGGCGTGGAAACCTGGTCCTCGAGGAAGGCCTGGTCCGCGCGCGACTCGGCGACCCGGCTGCCCGCGAGACGCTGCACCGCTTCATCGATCAGTTCCCTTCCCATCCCCGCGTCGCCGAGGCGCGGCTCGCGGATGCGGAGTTGTCCTTCGCCGGCCATCGCCTCACGGAGGCTTCCGGATTGCTCCAAGTCGCAAACGAAAAGCCGCGCTCCGCCGAAATCGACGAGCACGCAGACTATCTCGCGATCTTTCTCGCCGACGCAAAGAAGCCACGCGACGAGGCCGGAATGATCAACCTCGCGAAGGACTTCATCCGCGCGCACCCGAAGTCCGGCCTGCTGCCTGAAGTGCGCATGAAGGTCGGGCAGGTCTATTTCCGCCAGCCGGACTACCCGAATGCCGAGACGCAGTTTGCGACGCTCGCGCAGGAGTCCCCGCAGAGCGCTTACGCGGAGACCGCGCTCTTCCTCGCGGGCCAGGCCGCGATGCGCACGATCAACCCCGGCTCGACCGAGCGGGCGCTGGTCTATTTCGACGAGGTGGTGAAGCGGAGCGCTGCGCTCAAGCTCAACGCACGCGAGCAGCAGGCGATCATCCAGAGCCAACTCGGCAAGGAGACCGAGGCCATCGCACTTTACGATCTCATCCTCGACGCCAAGCCCCCCGCCGACGCGGAGCTTCGCGCCACCGCGCTCATCGGAAAGGGCAACACGCTCGTGATCCTCGGGCGCAAAGATCCGCAGCAACTCGAAGCGGCGCTCGGGGTCTTCTCCGAGCTGGCCGCGCTGGAGGAAGCGAGTGCAGCGCGGCGCTACCAGGCGCTCTACGAGAAAGGCCGCACGCTCGAACAGCTCGGCCGGAAAGCGGACGCGATCACCGTCTTCAACGACGCGCTCGACCGCAACCTCACCACCGCCGTGCGCGAATTTTTCTGGTTCTACAAGTCGGGCTTCGAGGCCGCGCGCAACTACGAGCAGCAGTCCGCCTGGCCCGCCGCGATCACGATTTACGACAAGATGGCGAAGATCGAAGGCCCCCGCGCCGCCGAGGCGCAGGCGCGCGCGAAACAACTGCGCGTCGAGCACTTCGTGTGGGAGTGAGGCACGGCGGCTGGAAGCCGCCGCTACGTGGCTGGCTTCCAGCCGCAGAGCCGCGCCGGCAAGTGGCTTGCCTTCTCATGCGCGGTTCTGCTGGAAGGTGCTTCCACACCTTTCCTCCCATGCGCATCCGGCTTCTCTTCCTCATCCTCGCACTCAGCTCGATTTGCGCATTGCGCGCGGAGACGTGGGAGCAGTTCGAGTTACAGACCGATGCGCCGATGGTCGCGCGCTCCGTGAATATCACCGATAGCAATGGCACCTGGAACGCCGGCAATTTCCTCCTCACTCAGGGGCAAAGCGGCAGCGCCTCCGAATGCCTGTTGACGGCGACCGGCAGCTCCTTTGCATCCACCATGATCATGATCTTCACGCCTTTGCCAGCCTTGGTGCAGCCGATTCCGTCTCCGCCGCCCTTGGCCTTGGAAAAGGTGTCCTCCACGTAACACTCGTAAAGCTTGAAGCCACTGGTTTCTTCAACGAGCGAGCTCATCTCCGAAAGCAACGTCTCGAAAGCTCCCAGGTGCACCCATCGCTGAAACGCTCGATGCACCGAGCTCTTGGTGCCAAGAGCCGAGGGCAGATCCTTCCACTTTGCTCCATTATCCAGAATCCAGAAGATGCCGGCTATAGCCTTTCGCTTGTCGGTGGGAGGTCTTCCGCCCTTCGGACGAGGAGGATGATCGGGCAGTAGATCGCAGAGCATATCTAACTGATCGTCAGTAAGTGGAAGCATTCATACACCTAACACTAGGCGTCACATGACAGTAATTTGTTTTGGGATAGGCTCTAGTCGATATCCGAAGCTTCGCACTGTATGGATGCTGGCAGCGGCTGACCCGAGCTTTTCGCGCAGGCGGCGGATGTGGGTATCCACGGTGCGTCCGTCCACGGTCGGTTCATATCCCCACACGTCGTTCAGGAGCTGGCCGCGGGTTCGGACTTTCCCGGCGTGCTCCATCAAGGTGCGCAGGAGCTTGAACTCGATCGCCGTCAGGCTCACGAGTTTCCCGTCCACGCGAGTGTCGTGGTTGTCGAGATTCATCTTGATCGGGCCGGCCACGAGCTCGCTTATCCGTGCCGGGGCGGCCGGAATTCTGCGAAGGATGTTCTGCACGCGCAACACGAGTTCGCGCGGGCTGAAGGGCTTGATTACGTAATCCTCCGCCCCAAGTTCCATCCCCAGAATGCGGTCAATGGGGTCCGCCTTGGCGCTCAGCATGATGATCGGGATGCTCTCAGTCTCCGGGTCGCGCTTGAGGCACTTGCAGACGTCGAACCCCGAGAGTTCGGGCATCATCAAATCCAGGATCAGCAGGGCTGGATGTTGCTCGCGCGTCTTGGCTAGCGCCGCAGTGCCGTTGTCTGCTTCGGCAGTGTCGAACCCGGCGTTGCGCAGGCTCGCTCCCACGAGGTTGCGAACGTCAGGTTCATCATCGGCGATCAAAATGCATCTTTTCAAGTTGTCGCATTTCACCATGCACAAATGGCGGCTGTGTGACGGAACGGTGAACAGTCGGTGAACTGTGATGGCGGGGAGTCGGTGACGCCATTTCGCCATCCTTTGGTGACACATCCGACATTCCTGTCCCGAGTCCGTCTCTCGATCGGAGCGCGGCTGCCACGCTGAGGAAGGCTCAATAGTTACACTCATCACATTGTCGGGGGACGCATCGCGGTCACGGTGCGCACGCCAACGACGGGAGCAATCTTCCGCTCAGCGGCATCACCAAAACAAACAACCAGTCCTATCTACATCACCTCATGAAACTCCTGCCACTCATCCTCACCGGGGCCATCGCCTTGGTAATCACCGGCTCGGCGCAAGCCGACACCGTGCTTCGTCTCACCGGTTCGTCCGCGTTCCGCGCGCAGACGCACAAGGCCATCATCAACATCCTCAACGGCGGCACCGTGCAGGCCGCCTTCGAGCGCATCTCCAGCGGCAGCCCTTCGGGCACCGCGACGACGCTGGCGGGATCCGACCGTGCGGTGTTCATCGGCACGATCAGCGGCCAGCCTGGACTCGGCACCGTCACGGTGAAGACCTCGTGGAGCGGTTCGACCGGCGGCATCCAGACCGTCTCCAATAGCATCGCCATCGGCTTCATGCCCGACGTGCCTAGCACGACGGCAG
>VFJQ01000081.1 GCA_009885995.1 Verrucomicrobiota bacterium | reverse complement strand
CGTCGGGCGAGTTCCCTGGCGAGGTTCATCATGAGCAGCGCGAAAAGCTCAAGGTCTTCGTGCTTCAATCCGATGAGCGCATGTCTGGAGAGGACCATCACCTCGCTATCCACGGCGGCGATCGCTGTGGCTGTATGTGTGTGCATCGACATGAGCGAGGATTCGCCGAAGCATTCGCCCAGCTGCAATTCGTGTTTGTGGATGACGATCTCGTTCTCGGTGATCTGAAGATCGATCTTCCCGCTCTTGACGATGTAAACGTAATGGGGCTCTTCGCCTTTGCGGAAGATGACCTCTCCGGCCTGAAGGATCCACAATTCCATCCGCCGGAAGATGGTCTCGAGTTGAGCATCCGTCACACCGCCAAAGAGCCGGAGTTGCGAAATGATCGAACGAACGGAATCGAGATTGGCGAGCGGGGAGATTCGTTGCACGGCTGACCCTACGGACCTCGTGCGGATACGATCAACGGTAGATCGAGAAGTGGGAGAATCGTGAAGCTCTACGGGCTCACTTTACAGCTCCACACATGGCCGCTTACGCTGAGAAGACTCGTGATCTTGTGGCGAGTCGGGTGATCCATGTGCTGGAGTCGGCGTGATCGGCGCTCAGTGGCAACCGCATCCACTACCGCAGGAACCATCAAGATCCTCGTAACCGGGACGACGGCCGAGTTCGAAGGTCTTGTCCAGGAAACGACCAACGGCTTGATGGAGCTGCTGCATCTGCTGCTGAGCATCGAGAAACGCTTTTGCGGTCGGATGGTTCAGGAACTCCTCACGCATCGTCTCGAACTGCGCGATCTCCTCTGGCATCAGCTCAATCCCGTCGCGCTGCTTCATCTGCAAGAGCTGACCGGCTTCATTGAGCTGCTGATACTGAAACTTCACGGGTTCGTCTGCCATGAAGGCATCGATGCTCTGCTTGAGTGATTGAAAATCGGGCTGCTCAACGACCGCTTGGCACAGATCGAGAGTGCGTTGGATGATGTGGCTTTCTGCAGTGGCGGTGTCCATTTTGACGGACCATACCGACTGCTTCTCAAGCGACAACAGGTGAGGCGGTGGAGCGAGCCGGGCGAAGGCGAATGCCGAAAACCGAGATCTCCAAATTTGACCGCCAGCGCGTCCTGGTCCTGCGGGCGCGGTCCCGACATGGCCGAAAACCGTCGATTTTCAGGTCACTGCGACATCAGTGACTTTGGTGAACATCGGTGAACGATCGGCGAGTGAATTTTACTGATCGAGCCGTGGGCGGAGCAGCGCGGGCCGATCGATCTACGGGCATTTTCGATGCTCGAACATGGGTGAACACGGCCAAATCTCGGTGGACGAAGTATGACTTTCGGTATGAAAATGCCCGCCCGCTCGTTCTAAACCTTCTGTAAGTATCTCTCTGATAGAGAGATGGTGCGCGCTACAGGGTTCGAACCTGTGACTTCTTGCGTGTGAAGCAAGCGCTCTACCGCTGAGCTAAGCGCGCGTTTCCCAGAATCGGGTCGCGAAAGTATCGACCGAGGACGGACGCGCCAGCGGAATTTCAGGTCGACTCGCCGACTGCCACCGCTTGAGCGCATGCGTAGTGCTCGGTGTGGCTGAGGCTCACGAGCACTTGGGAGATCCCCAGTCGCTTCGTCGTCTCCGCGCCGGCGCCGTGCAGCACGATGAAGGGCTCGCCACTCGCCTTGCGGCGCACCTCGATGTCGAGCCAGCCGCACGCTGCGCCGATGCCGGTGCCAAGCGCCTTGCTCACCGCTTCCTTTGCCGCAAACCGCGCGGCGAAGAACGGCGCGGGGTCGCGCATCCGGGTGCAGTATTCGGCCTCGGCCGGCGTGCAGATTCTCGCGTGGAAACGCTCGCCGTGACGCTCCAGCGATGCGCGGATGCGCGCGACCTCGATGATGTCCACGCCGATGCCGACGACGCTCATCAGTCGTTCATCGCGGCCAGCATCCCGCGCACCGCTTCTCCGAGTCCGGAGAACGCGGCGTGGCTGACGATGCTGTGGCCGATGTTCAGCTCTGTGAGGTGCGGCACGGTGCGGATGAGGGCGATGTTCGTGTAGTTGATGCCGTGGCCGGCGTTCACTTGCAGCTTCAGCCCGTGGGCGAAATCGGCGGCGCTGCGCAGACGCGTGAGTTCCTCCTTCTGCTCCGTGCCGGTTGCATTCGCGAAGGCGCCGGTGTGCAATTCGATGATCTCAGCACCGAGTTCGCGCGCCATCTCGATCTGGTCCGGGCTCGGCTCGATGAAGAGGCTCACGCGAATGCCGGCCGATTGCAGTCGCTTGATCGTCGGCGCGAGCGCATCGCGTTGGCCGACGCAATCGAGCCCGCCTTCGGTGGTCACTTCCGCGCGGTTCTCGGGAACGAGGCAGACTTCGTCAGGAACGATGTGCAGGGCAAAATCGAGGATCTCTTTCGTGTTACCCATCTCGAGATTGAGCTTCGTGAGCAAGCTCGCGCGGAGTCGTGTGATGTCGCGATCCTGAATGTGCCGCCGGTCCGCGCGCAGGTGCGCGGTGATGCCGTGGCAGCCCGCGCGTTCGCACAGCGCCGCGGCGGCGACGGGGTCGGGCTCGGCATTTACCGAGTCAAGCATCCCCGCGTAGCGCGCCTGCCGGATCGTCGCGATGTGGTCGATGTTGACGCCGAGTTTCATGCGTCCGTGCATCTGGGCGGAAAAGCCAGCCGCGTCAACGCCTGTGCGCGCGCGCCTGACGTCTACCCCCCCTAATTCACGGTGATCCGCACCGACCCGCTCTCGAGCGTGGCCCCCGCCGTGACCTGCTCCGGCGAAAGGCTGCCGCGAAATGCGCCGCGCCCTTGACCAGGCGTGTTTCCGACCTTCGCGCGGAAAGCGCCGGAGAAGGGGGTCCGCTGGCCCGTCACCGGGTGGCTGAAGCTGCCGGTGAACGACCCGACCAAGGCGTTCATGCTCACGCGAATGCGATACGGATTCCCGCCGACGCCGGTGTCCGCACCGATCATCCGCTCGAACCGCACCGACCCGCGTCGGATGGTGATCGCGGCTTCCACCGGTGCCGCCATATTCCCCCGCCGCAGGGTGATGGTCGCATTCTCCCGTCGGAGGGGATCGAGCCCGATCGGCACCAGTCCTTCGCGCGGGGTGCGCGGGTAAAAGCGCGCGTCCACGTTCACATTCGTCCGCACCCCTTGGCCGTAGATGAAGGTGCTGTTCGTGATCGGTAGCTGGTGCCAGCGCAGCGCGGCGACCAACGCGGGAAAGCCGGTAAGCGCCCGCTCCGCGGTCAGCCCGGCCAGGCTGCGCGCGGTCGGCGCCAGCAGCCACTCCGGCGGGCTGGCGCTCGGCGCGGTCACCTCACCGAAGCCGTAAGTGCTCCCCTGGTAGTCGAAGCTGCGGATGGTCACATTGCCGGACCGGCTGATGCGGCCGAGCGTGAACAACGGGGAGAGCACGGCGTAGCGCGTGCCCTGCAGCGGCGTCCCGGTGGAATAATTGGCACCATCCGGCAGCTTGCCCACCAGCCGGGCCGGACGGGTCTTCGACTTGCCCACTTTTACGAGTGTGAAGCCGTCGCCGGGGATATCGAGCCCGTCTACGGTGGAGGGATCGGGCGGATCGACGAACGAGGTTTGCCGGTTCCCAGCCAGTGCATCGCCGATCTCGGGATCGGGTGGCGCCCCCGACAGCGTGAAGGCGGCGCCGAGAACGTTGGCTTCCCCCGATTGCGGATCCACCCGTCCGGTCATCGTGCGGTTGGCCGGATCGAGTTGCGCGGTGATCAGGTAAAAAAACGGCACTCGGCTTCCATCGAGTCGGATCACGTCCCCCGCAGGAAGCAGGTGGTCGAAAGTTCCATCCGCCGGGTCGAACCGCCCGCGAAAGCTACGGCGTATCCCGGCATTTCTGAAGGTGCCTGTCACCCGTCCCGTCGGCGTCAGGTTGAGATTGAGCGCGGTCACGTCCGCCGGATTGATGTCCTGATCGGGCAGCGCCAGCCCGCTATAGCCTCCGCTCGCTTCCACAAACGACACCTGCCCCCGGGCCGGCCACGAGGAGAGCACCAAGAGACTGGTCAGGGCGGCGAGGAGGAAGCGGGGTTTCGTCAGCACAGTGTTCCGTCCCTACCCAGAGCCCCGCCTGAGGCAACGTGGAAATTCCCGCCAAATTCGGCCGGACGCGCCGGCGCTCAGTGCCGGAAGTGCCGCACGCCGGTGCAGACCATCGCGAGATTGCGCTCGTTGGCGGCAGCGATGACTTCCTCGTCGCGCACGCTGCCGCCGGGCTGGATGGCGCAGGTCGCGCCCGCTTCGGCGGCGGCGATGAGGCCGTCGGCGAAGGGGAAAAATGCGTCGCTGCCGACGGCGCTGCCCGCGAGCGAGAGCCCGGCATCCTTGGCTTTCCAAATGGCGATGCGGCTGGCGTCCACGCGGCTCATCTGGCCGGCGCCGATGCCGAGCGTGCGGTCGCTCGCGGCATACACGATCGCGTTCGACTTCACGTGCTTCACCACGCGCCACGCGAATAGCATCGCTGCCATTTCGTCCGCGCTCGGCTTGCGAATGGTCGTCACTTTTTCGTCCAGTCCCGTCTCCACGATCGAGTCCCGGCTCTGCGCGAGCACACCGCCGAGCACCGAGCGGATCACGCCGTCGCACGTGCCGGGCTTCTTCGTCATCGCGAGCTTTCGCATCAGGCGCAGGTTCTTCTTCTTCTTCAGCAAGGCGAGCGCGTCGGACTCGAAGTCGGGCGCGATGATCACTTCGCTGAAGATCTCACTGATCGCCTTCGCGAGCGACTCGGTCAGTGGGCGGTTGCAGATGATGATGCCGCCGAACGGCGCCTGCTTGTCGGTCGCGAACGCCTTGTCCCACGCCTCGCGCAAGTCGGGATCGCTGCCCACTCCGCACGGATTCGTGTGCTTGAGGATCGCCACGGTCGGCTCGCCGAATTCATCCATCAGCTCCGACGCCGCCGTGATATCGAGGATGTTGTTATACGAGAGTTCCTTGCCGTGGAGCTTCTCGAAATACTCGTCCCACGAGCCGTAGAGCGCCGCGGCCTGGTGTGGGTTCTCGCCGTAGCGGAGCTGAGCGACGAGCGGCAGGCTGAGGCTGAAGCTGCTCGGGCATTCCTTCTCCTGGTTCAGGAAATTCGCGATTGCGCCGTCGTAACGCGACGTGGTGACGAAGACCTTGATCGCCAGCCGCTCGCGGAGTTGGAGCGTTGTTTCGCCGTCGTTGTCGCGCAGCACTTGCAGCACGTCCTCGTAGTCGCCGGGATCGGTGACTACGGTGACTGAGCGGTAGTTCTTCGCCGCGCTGCGCAGCATGGAAGGCCCGCCGATGTCGATGTTCTCGATCGCCTCATCGAGCGTCACATCCGGCTTCGCGATCGTCTGCTCGAAGGGGTAGAGATTCACCACCACCAGATCGATCGGCAGGATGTCGTGCGCCTTCGCCTGAGCGACGTGCTCGGGGTTGTCCCGCAGGTGGAGAAGACCGCCGTGGACCTTCGGGTGCAGCGTCTTCACGCGCCCGTCCATCATCTCGGGGAAACCGGTGTAGTCGCTGATCTCGATGCACGGGATACCCTCCTTTGTGAGCAGCTTGGCGGTGCCGCCGGTCGAGATGATCTCGACGCCGAGCGCGGCGAGTTCCTTGGCGAATGGGACGAGTCCGGTCTTGTCGGAGACCGAGATCAGAGCGCGAGTGATTTTCATCGGGGCGCGGAGGGTAGCGGGCGAGCGCGGCGGGTCAATGGGCGCGCACCCCGCTCTTACTCCACCCGCAATACTTCCCGGCGCGATGCGGGCTGGCTGTAGCGCGCATCATCAATTCGCCGCCAGCACCGGCGCGATCTCGTCTTCGCTGAGGTAACACGCCGGGTCGGGCGCCCACAGGTCGTCGTGGACTTGCAGCGCGCGAACGCGGAAGCCACCGCCGCACATCTGCAGGAAACGACAACTGGCGCAGCGGCCCTTGAGGTGCTCGTTGCGGTTGCGGAGTTGGTTGAGCGTTTCGTTGTTTTGGCCGCGCCAGATCTCGCTAAACTTCTGCTCCTTCACATTACCGAAAGTGAGCGACTGCCAGAACTGATCGGGATGCACGTTGCCCTGCGTGTCGATGTTGCCGATGCCGCGACCGGAGCTGTTCTGCCCGCCTCCATTCCAGCCGAGCAGTTCGCGCACTTCGTCGGCACGCTCCGGATTCTCGCGCAGCAGGCGCAGGTAGAGATACGCGCCGTCGGCGGGTTGATCGACGGTGAGCACTTCGCGCGACGTGCCTTCGGCGGCCCAGCGCGCGGTGCGGTCCATGATCTTGTCGAGCGCGCGCCGCGTGTCGGCGTGGGTGACATCGACGACGTTCGCGCCGCGTCCGCTATAGACGAGGTGGTAGAAGCACACGCGGTCGATGTTTTCGGCTTCGATGAAATCGAGGATGCCATCCAGGTCGGCGACGTTGTGCGACGAGAGCGTGAGGCGCAGGCCGACTTTCTGGCCGACGGATTTGCAGTTTCGGAAAGCGGTCATCGTCTTCTCGAAGGTGCCCGAGCGCCCGCGGAAGTGATCGTGTGTCGCGCCGATGCCATCGAGCGAGATGCCGACGTAGGAAAACTCGAGCGCCTTCAACCGCGTGGCGGTGTCGCGATCGATGAGCGTGCCATTGGTGGAAAGCGTGAGGCGCAGGCCCTTGGTCCGCGCGTAGCTGGCGATGTCGAAGAAGCGCGGATGGATGAGCGGTTCGCCGCCGGAGAGCAGCACCGCGGGCACTCCGTAGTCGGCGAGGTCGTCGATGACCGCGACGCACTGCTCCCACGTGAGTTCGCCGGGATACTCGCGCGCATCCGAATCGGAGTAGCAGTGGATGCACTTGAGATTGCACCGGCGCGTGATGTTCCAGACGACGATCGGCTTGCGCTCAGCAGCCGAGCGCGGTGCGCCGTGGCCGTGGCCGTAGCGGAGGGCATCGGCGTTTTGGGAAAGTCCGCAGTAGAGTTTGGTGACGTTGATCATGACAGCGTGGCGAAACGAGTAGCCCGTCCATCACGCCGCGCGCGCCGCCCCTTGGCGAAGACCAACCCGCTTTTGTGCTACGCCAGCACCGGCTTGATTACGCGCTGCTTTTCCACGCCCGTGAGCCGCTGGTCGAGGCCCTGGAATTTGAAGCTGAACCGCTCGTGGTCGATGCCGAGGCAGTGCAGGATCGTGGCGTTGAAGTCGTTCAGGTGGACCGGGTTTTCGATCGGGCTGTAGCTGAAGTCATCGGTCTCGCCGTAGCTCACGCCACCCTTGATCCCGCCGCCGGCCATCCACATGCAGAAGTTCCGCGGGTGATGATCGCGGCCGTAGTTGTCGGCGGTGAGCTTGCCTTGCGAATAGACCGTGCGGCCGAACTCTCCGCCCCACACGACAAGTGTCGAGTCGAGCAGACCGCGCTGCTTGAGATCCTTCACCAACGCGGCGGTGGCTTGGTCGGTCTCCTCGATCTGGCCGCGCAGGAGCTTGGGCAGGTTGTTGTGCTGATCCCATCCGCGATGCAGGATTTGCACGACGCGCGTGCCGCGTTCGATGAGTCGGCGCGCGAGCAGCGCGCTCTGCGTGAAGCTGCCGGGGCGGTTCACGTCGGGGCCATACATCTCCAGCGTCGCGGGGCTCTCGCTGCCGAGGTCGGTGAGTTCCGGCACGCTGCGCTGCATCCGAAACGCCATCTCGTATTGCGCGATGCGCGTCTGGATTTCCGGGTCGCCGAATTTCTCGAAGCCTCGCGCGTTCAGCTTGCCGAGGGCGTCGAGCATCGTGCGGCGGTCGCTCGCTTCCACGCCCGCGGGATTCTGGATGTAGAGCACCGGATCGCCGCCGCTGCGCAGCGCGACGCCCGCGAATTTGCCGGGCAGAAAGCCGTTGCTCCACATGCGCGTGAAGAGCGCCTGCGCCTGGCTCGCCGCCGGAAACGTCGGCGTGAGCACGACGAACGCGGGCAGATCGTTGCTCTCGCTGCCGAGTCCATACGCGAGCCACGAGCCGATGCTCGGCTTGCCCGGCACTTCGCTGCCCGTCATCACGAACGTGCACGCTGGATCGTGATTGATCGCATTGGTGTGCACGGTTTTCACCAGCGCGATGTCGTCCACGATCTGCGCGGTGTGCGGGAGCAGTTCGCTGACCCACCGCCCGCACCTCCCGTGCTGCGCGAACTTGAACATCGACGGGGCCACCGGAAAGCGCGCCTGATCCGAGGTCATCCCGGTGATGCGCTGGCCCTGACGCACGGAGTCGGGCAGGTCCTTGTCGAACTGCGCGGCGAGCTGCGGCTTGTAGTCCCACATGTCGAGCTGCGACGGCCCGCCGTTCATGTGCAGGTAGATGATCGATTTCGCCTTTGGCGCAAAATGCGGGAAGCCGGGCAGCGGCGGATGCACGCGAGCGGACGCGGCGAGTGCGCGTTCGCCGAGCATCGACGCGAGCGCGACGCCGCCGAGCCGGAGACCGCTTTGGCCAAAAAACTGCCGGCGGGTTTGGAGAAGCTGGTGCTCGAAAAGCGGGTCCATCGGTCAGTTGCGGGTGACGGTTTCGTCGAGGTTCAGGATGAGATTCGCCACGAGCGTCCAAGCCGCGACTTCGGGCGCAGGCAGATCAGCGCGCGGCGTGGATTCGCCATTCCCGATGACCTTCTTCGCAGCCGCAGTGTCCTTCGTGTAACGCGCGAGATGGTGCTCGAAGGTCTGCTGCACGATCGCGACTTCCTCCGTCGTCGGCGGGCGCGCGAGGACGTTGCGATATGCGTATGCGATACGCTCCGCGGATGTGCTTCCGCCTTTCAGCACGACTTGCTCGGCGAAGGCGCGCGCGGCTTCAAAGTGCTGCACGTCGTTCATCAGTTGCAGTGCCTGCAGCGGCGTGTTGCTGCGCTCGCGGCGGGCGCAGGATTGCTCGCGATTCGGTGCGTCGAAGTTCGACATGAACGGCGACGGCGCTGTGCGCTTGAAGAACGTGTAGAGGCTGCGCCGGTAGAGCGCGGGGCCGTGGTCCTGGAGGTAGTAGCGGGTGTTGCTGTTGCCGAAGCCGACAGGCTCCCAAATGTTCGGCGGCTGGTAGATCAACGCGCCGCGTCCGCCCATTTCGAGATTGATGAGCCCGCTGACGAAAAGCGCGTTGTCGCGGAGTTGCTCCGCATCGAGCCGGAAGCGCGGCCCGCGCGCGTAGAGCCGATTCTCGGGGTCGCGCTTCTGCGCGTCGGCGCTCACAACCGACGATTGGCGGAACGTCGCACTCGTGATCATGAGCCGCACGAGCGCCTTCACATCCCAGCCGCCCTCGCGGAAATTCACCGCGAGCCAGTCGAGCAACTCGGGATGGCTCGGCATCTCGCCTTGCGAACCGAAGTCGTTGCTCGTCTTCACGAGGCCCGTGCCGAAGAACTGCTGCCAGAGCCGGTTCACGGTCACGCGCGCGGCCGTTGGATGCTCGGGCGAGATGAACCAGTTCGCGAGATCGAGTCGCGTCGCGCGCGCGTCGGGCTTCGCCTTTTTCAGAGCGGGAAAAATCGCGGGCGTCGCAGGTTCGACCTTGTCGCCGGGCTTGTCGTATTGGCCGCGCACCATCACGAAGCTATCGCGTGGCTGGTCGAGATCGCGGAAGACGAACGTGCCGACGATCGCGGTGTCCGCCGCTTCCTTATCGGCCTGCGCGCGCATCCACGCGTCGCGCTGCTTCGCGAGGTCCGCGTTCACCGGTCGCGCGATGCGGGCGAGGTAGAAGGCGTGCAGGCCCGCGACTTGATCGGGCACCGCGTCCGGCAGCGGCCCGGCGGCGAAGACTTTGCGAAGCTCCGCTGGCAACTCCGTGGCATCCTTTTTCGCCGCCGCCTTCCACCACGCGCTGAACGACGTGAGCGTGTCCGTTGCGGGATCCGATTCGCCCGTGACGCTGAACGCATCCCACCACACGATGCCGCCGGCTTCCTGGAGATCGAAACCGGTGATGCGCTGGCCTTCCTGCAAGCCGAGGTCGTCCGCGCTGAATGCGAGCCGCGCCCACGCGCCGGGCTTCGGCAGCGGGCCGCGCTTTTCCTTCGCGGGCAGAGCGCCCAGCGGAGTGTCCGCGACCGTCTCGCCCCACCACGCGCGCTTTCTGCCGCCGATGGTGTCGAGCGCGAGCGCGAGCGCTTTTGCCGGATCGTGCGCGTCGAGCCGGACCCACACCTCGAACTGCGCCTGCGCGGGAACCGTGACCGGTGCGAGCATTCCGGTGATCGAGTCCTCGTGGTAAAACGAGTTGCGCTGTCGGACCGCGCGCCTGCTCGAGTGCCCGCCGGACGTCCAGTCCGTCGCGTTGCGGCTCGTGTTTTTCGCGTCGCCGCCGATCGGCCAAACGTCGTCGAAGATGACATCGCGCACCGTTTGCCGCGCTAGTGGCGACTGTGCTTCCGCGGGGTCCGCGTAGGTCGTGTTCGCGGCGAGCGCATCGAGTTGCTTGAGCGCATCGGCTTCGCGCCGAGCCGCCTTTTCCAGCGCCGCCTGCTGGCTCGCACGCGGCACATCGAGAAAGGGCGCGGTCGTGTCGATGTTACCGTCCATACCCGGATCGGCGGCGCTGTAGAAAAAGGAATAGAGCGAATAAAACTCCTTCGTCGTGAGCGGATCGAATTTGTGATCGTGACACACTGCACAGCCCGCGGTGAGGCCCATCCACGTCTCGACCGTCGTGGCCGTGCGCTCGACCGCGTAGCGATAGACGAACTCCTCCGCAATCGCGCCACCTTCGCTCGTCGTCACGTTGCAGCGGTTGAAACCGGTCGCGATGAGCTGATCGCGCGTCGGATTCGGCAGCAGGTCGCCCGCGAGTTGCCACGTCGTGAACTGATCGAACGGCAGGTTGTCATTAAACGCGCGCACGACCCAATCGCGATACGCCCACATCTGCCGCTCGTTGTCGAGGTGCAGCCCGTGCGTGTCCGCGTAGCGCGCCACGTCGAGCCAGTGCCTCGTCATCTCCTCGCCGAAGCGCGGCGAAGCGAGGTGGCGATCGACCATCCGCTCGTAAGCGCCCGCGCCTTCGTCGCCGAGGAAGTCATCGACTTCGCGAATCGTCGGTGGCAACCCGGTGAGTGCGAAGCTCACGCGACGGATCAGCGTTTCGCGATCGGCCTCGGGAGACATCGCAAGGCCTTCGTCCTTGAGCCGCCCGGCGATGAAGGAATCGATGGAATGTTTTCCCGCCATCTTCACTGCCGCCTCGAAGGCCCAGTGTTTCTGATACTTCGCTCCTTGCTCGATCCAGCGCTTGATCGTCGCCTTTTCCGCCGCGGTCAGCGTCTTGTGCGACTTCGGCGGCGGCATCACTTCGTCTTTGTCGGTGGCGATGATGCGCAGCCACGCCTCGCTCTTCGCGAGGTCGCTGGGCACGATCGCCTGCACGCCGTCGGTCTTCGCGTAAGCGCCCTCGGCCGTATCGAGCCGCAGGTCCGCCTCCCGATGCTTCGCGTCGAAGCCGTGGCAGGCGAAGCATTTGTCCGAGAGGATCGGGCGGATGTCGCGGTTGAAGCTCAGCGGCCTGTCCGCGGCGAAGGCGACGCCGCTCGCGAGGGCGAGAATGAGGACGCGCATCAGGCCAGCAGTTCCTTGATGACATGCTGCTTTTCCACGCCGGTCAGCCGCGCGTCGAGGCCCTGGAACTTGGTGCTCAGCCGCGCGTGATCGATGCCCATGCAGTGCAGGATCGTCGCGTTGAGATCGTTCAGGTGCACCGGATCCTTCACGATGTTGTAGGAAAAGTCGTCGGTCTCGCCGAGCGACACGCCAGCCTTGATGCCGCCGCCGGCCATCCACATGCAGAAGTTTCGCGGGTGATGATCGCGACCGTAGTTGTCCTTCGTGAGGACACCCTGCGTGTAAACGGTGCGCCCGAACTCGCCGCCCCAGACGACGAGCGTGGAGTCGAGCAGACCGCGCTGCTTGAGGTCGCGGATCAGCGCGGCGACGCCCTGGTCCGTGTCCTTGAGCTGGTTGCCGAGTTGCTTCGGCAGCGACGAGTGCTGATCCCAGCCGCGGTGCAGCAGTTGCACCACGCGCACGCCGCGCTCGACGAGCCGCCGCGCGAGCAGGGCGCTGTTCGCGAAGGTGCCCGTCGTCTTCGCTTCCGGGCCGTAGAGATCGAGGACGCTTTGCGGTTCGCTCGCGAGATCGGTCAGCTCCGGCACGCTGCGCTGCATGCGGAAAGCCATTTCATATTGCGAGATGCGCGTCTGGATTTCCGGGTCGCCGAGTTGCGTGAACTTGCGCCGATTGAGCTGGTTGAGCGCGTCGAGCATCGTGCGGCGTTGCTGCGTGTTGATGCCGTCGGGGTTGCGCAGGTAGAGCACCGGGTCGCCGGCGTTGCGCAGCGTCACGCCGGTGAAGCGCGTCGGCAGGAACCCGCTGCCCCACATGCGCGAGAAGAGCGCCTGGCCGTTGCTGCCTTGCGGGAATTGTGGCGTCATCACGACGAACGCAGGCAGGTCGTTGTTCTCGCTGCCGAGGCCGTAGGCGAGCCACGAGCCGATGCTCGCGTAGCCGGGCACCTCGCGCCCCGTCATCACGAACGTGCAGGCCGGGTCGTGGTTGATCGCGTTCGTGTGCACCGACTTGATGAGCGCGATGTCGTCCACGATCTGCGACGTGAAAGGCATCAGTTCCGTGTTCGCCCAGCGGCCCGATTGGCCGCACTGCTCGAACTTGAACATCGACGGCGCGACGGGGAACCGCGCCTGCCCGCTCGTCATCGTCGAGAGCCGCTGGCCGCCCTGCACGGTCGGCGGCAAGTCCTTGTCGAAATACTCCTGCAGGACCGGCTTATAGTCCCATGTGTCGATCTGCGACGGGCCGCCGTTCATGTGCAGGTAGATGATTGACTTCGCCTTCGGCGCGAAATGCGGCAGCCCGCTGAGCGCTGGATGCACCCGCGACGGCGCGGCGTGCGCTCGCTCGCCGAGCATCGCCGCGAGCGCGATGCCGCCGAGGCGCAGGCCGCTCGATCCGAAAAACTGCCGGCGAGTCTGGATGAGCTGGTGATCGAAGATCGGGTCCATGGCGTCAGTTGCGGTTGAGCGTTTCGTCGAGGTTCAGGATCATGTTTGCGACCATCGTGTAGGCGGCGAGTTCGACCGGCGGCGTGTTCGGCTTTGGTTTGGACTCGCCGTGCGCGATCGCCTTCTTCGCGGCCTCCTCGTCCTGCGCAAACTGCGTGTGATGCGCATCGAGTTCACCACGCACGATCTTCACCTCTTCCACATCCGGCTTGCGCGAGAGCACCGTGCGATAGGCGAAGGTGATCCGCTCCTCCGGCGTCACGCCGCCGTCGATGATCATGCGCTCGGCGAGCGTGCGAGCGGCTTCGATGTGCTGCACGTCGTTCATCAATTGCAGCGCCTGGAGCGGCGTGTTGCTGCGTTCGCGGCGGGCGCACGATTGCTCGCGGTTGGGCGCGTCGAAGTTCACCATGAACGGCGCGGGCGCGGTGCGCTTGAGGAAGGTGTAAAGGCTGCGGCGGTAGAGCGCGCTGCCCTGATCCTGTTTGTAGAAGCGCGTGTTCGAGCCGACGAAGCCGACCGGCTCCCAGATGTTCGGCGGCTGGTAGCTGCGCACGCCTTTGCCGCCCATCGTGAAGTCGATCAGGCCCGAGACGAAGAGCGCATTGTCGCGGATTTGCTCGGCATCGAGCCGGAAGCGCGGGCCGCGCGCGAGCAGGCGGTTTTCCGCGTCGCGCGTGACCATCTCCGGTGTCGCACGCGCGCTCTGGCGGAACGCCTGCGAGGTGACGAGCAGCTTCACGAAGCGCTTCACATCCCAGCCGTGCTCGCGAAAATCGACGGCGAGCCAGTCGAGCAACTCGGGATGGCTTGGTGGTTCGCCTTGCGAGCCGAAGTCGGAGCTCGATTTGACCAGGCCGATGCCGAAGAGCTGCTGCCAGAGCCGGTTCGCCGTCACGCGCGCGGTCAGCGGGTGCTTCGGCGACGTGAGCCAGTTCGCGAGATCGAGCCGCGTCGCGCGTGCCTCGGGCTTGGCTTTCTCCAATGCTGGAAGGATCGCGGGCACGCCCGGCTCGACCTTGTCGCCGGGCTGGTTGTATTGGCCGCGCATCATCACGAAGCTCTGGCGCGCCTCGGGCAGATCGTTCCATACGAACGTGCTCGGGATCGCCTTCTCGAAATCGTCGCGCTGCTTTTGCAAAGCATCGCGGTCCTTGATCAGCGTGCCGAACGCTTCCTTCGTCGGCGCGCAGACATACTCGAAATAGTAAGTGCGAAGCTGCTTCTCCTGTTCGGGCGTGCGCTTCGCGGGGGTGATGCGCTTGAGGATGTTATTGATGTCCGCCGGCACGCCGGGCGTGTCCTTGCCCTCGGCACGCTTCTGCCACGCGAGGTAAGACTGCGCGGGATCGGTCGCGGCATCCACGCGCGCGACGACACCCATCTTGTCGAAATGGACCGTGCCGCCGTGCAACGTGAAGGCCACGCCGGTGACTTTTTCGCCGGCTTTGAGAGCGATCAGGTCGCCGTCGATCTCGAGTTTCGCCCACTTGCCTGGCTCCGGCAGATTCCCGGCGCCGAAGCGCGTCGGCGTCTGCGGCGAACCGTAGGGAATGATCTCGGGATTCCCCCACACCGCGCGGCTTTCCCACTTGCCGGTGTGGAATTGGATCATCACCGCCTCGGGGGGATCGGCGGGGTCGAGATACACATGGAAGAAAAAGCGCGCGCCCGCCGGCACCTCGAACGGTGCCGCGCCGCCGCTGTAGAAATCCTGCGCGAGTTCCGCGGCGGAGCGCTTGAGCGAGCGTTTGCCGCTGAGCACCGGGCCTTCCTCGCTGGCGATCCACGCCGTCGGAGGCGCGCCGCTGCTCGTCTGCACCTTCGCGCCAGCGGGGAAGTCGTCGTCGATCCACACGGTCTCGGTTTCCTCGACGGGCGGCGGCGGTTTGATCGTCGCCGGGTCGGTGTATTCGATCGCCGCGAGTTTCGCGCCGATCTCCTTGCGCAGCGGCCCGAGCTTCGCATCGAATTCCGCAAGCTTGCGCTCTTGGTCCTTCGTCGAAAGGCGCAGCGTCGGCTTGGTCAGCAGCGCGTTGCCGTCCATGGCCGGGTCGGCGTTCGACTGGAAGAACGAATACATCGAGTAAAACTCCTTCTGCGAGATCGGGTCGAACTTGTGATCGTGGCACTGCGCGCAACCGCCACTCAGCCCCATCCACGCCTCCATCACCGTGCTCGTGCGATCGACGGCGTAGCGATAGATGTATTCCTCGGCGATCGAGCCGCCTTCGCTGGTCGTGACATTGCAGCGGTTGAAGCCGGTCGCGATGAGCTGGTCGCGCGTCGCATTTGGCAAGAGGTCGCCGGCGAGCTGCCAGGTCGTGAACTGATCGAAGGGCTGGTTGTCATTGAACGCCCGCACCACCCAATCGCGATACGCCCACGTCTGCCGCTCGTTGTCGAGGTGAAGGCCGTGCGTGTCCGCGTAGCGCGCCACGTCGAGCCAGTGCCTCGCCATCTCCTCGCCGAAGCGTGGCGACGCGAGGTAGCGATCGACCATCCGCTCATAAGCGCCCGCGCCTTCGTCGCCGAGGAAGTCATCCACTTCGCGAATCGTCGGCGGCAGCCCCGTGAGCGCGAAGCTCGCGCGGCGAATCAGCGTCTCACGATCCGCCTCGGGTGACATCGCGAGACCTTCATCCTTCAGCCGCGCCCCGATGAACGCGTCGATCGGATGAGCACTCGCCGGCACCGCGGCCTTCACCGGCGCCTCAAACGCCCAATGCTTCTGATACTTCGCCCCCTGCTCGATCCAGCGCTTGATCGTCGCCTTCTCCGCGTCGGTCAGCGGCTTGTGAAATTTCGGCGGCGGCATCACCTCGTCCTTGTCGGTGCTGGCGATCCGCAGCCACGCCTCGCTCTTCACGAGATCGCCCGGCACGACCGCCTGCACGCCATCGAGCACCGCATAGGCGCCTTCTTGAATGTCGAGCCGGCGGTCGGCTTCGCGATGCTTCGCATCGAAGCCGTGGCAGGCGAAACATTTGTCCGAGAGGATCGGGCGAATGTCTTGATTGAAGCTCAGCGGCTTCGCGCCGAGCGCGGCAAGCGCGGGAGCAGTCGCGACGACGAGGAGCAGGATGGCGGGAAAGGGACGCATCGGTTTTGTCGGGTAAGAGTGGCAAATGGTGCGCGATCTTAGCGCGAGCGCCACGCTTCGCTTAGCCCAAGTTCGACAGTTGACCCAGCCTTTCGGGTATTATGAGGGTGGTTAAAAGGAATGCTTCTCTTGGAACGGTGTGAGGTGGAGTGCGTTTGGCGTTGTAGTG
>VFJQ01000088.1 GCA_009885995.1 Verrucomicrobiota bacterium | reverse complement strand
GCCGTTCGGCGTGGGCGTCTTCGCGATGGACGCTGATGTAGAGGTCGAGCCCGGGACGGTCGCGACCGAGGCGTTCGATGGTGGCTTTGTCGGCGTAGCCACAGTCGGCAAGGACGCGAACTAGTGCCATCGCGTGACGGCGGACGACGGCGCGCTCGGCGAACAGCACCTGCGGGACTTTGAGGACAACGAGAAGACGATCCCGACGATCCTGACGACGTCGCAGAAGCTCTCGACCGGCGTGGACGCGCGAAACATCCGCAACATCGTGCTGATGCGGCCGATCAATTCGATGATCGAGTTCAAGCAGATCATAGGGCGCGGCACGCGGCTGTATGAGGGGAAGGATTACTTCACGATCTACGACTTCGTGAAGGCGCACCATCACTTCGCCGACCCGGAGTGGGATGGGGAGCCGGAGCCGGAATACTGCGGGAAGTGCGGCTGCAATCCGTGCGAGTGCGAAGCGAAGGTGCCGAAGCCGTGCGCGGTGTGCGGGCAGAGTCCGTGCGCGTGCCCGAAGGAGCCGTGCCCCGACTGCGGCCAGCATCCGTGCGTGTGCAGTAAGCGCACGAAGGTGAAGCTGGCCGACGGCAAAGCGCGCGACATCCAGCACATGATGGTGACGAGCTTCTGGCATCCGGACGGGACGCCGATGAGCGCGCAGCAATTCATGGAGATGCTTTTCGGAAGGCTGCCCGAGTTGTTCCAAAACGAAGACGAGCTGCGCACGCTGTGGAGCGAGCCGGCGACACGTCGCAAGCTGCTGGATGGGCTGGCGGAGCGCGGCTTTGGCCCGGCGCAACTCGCGGAGATGCAGAAGCTGATCGAGGCGGAGCGGAGCGACCTTTTCGATGTGCTGGCCTATGTGGCCTACGCGCTGCCGAAGCTGACCCGCGAGCAGCGGGCGGAGAAGGCGAAGGTGGCGATCAGCACGCACTTCAACAGCAGGCAGCAGGTATTCCTCGACTTCGTGCTCTCGCATTATGTGAGCGTGGGCGTGGAGGAACTCGATCAGGACAAGCTCACGCCGCTGCTGAAGCTGAAGTATCACAACGCCATCGCCGACGCGGTGGCGGACTTGGGCGAGCCGCAGGAGATCAGCAAGGTGTTCGCGGGGTTTCAGCGTTATCATTACCAGTGCCCTGCGCCTGATGGTATTTGGAGGTTGAGCCGGAGGGCGGGACGTGAACAGTCGCTCCATGCTCTCCCGCCGTTCCGCGCTCAAGACGTTCGCCGCCGCATCCGCCCTCGGGTTTTCTTCACACGCCGCTGAGCGTGCGGTGAAGAATGGACGCATCAAGCAATCGGTGGTGCCGTGGTGTTTCAATCCGATGCCGGTGCTGGAGCTGGCGCAGCACGCGGCGGCGCTGGGGCTGGCGAGCGTGGAGTTGTGCGATCCGAAGATCTGGCCGCAGCTCAAGGAACTCGGGCTGACGTGCGCGATTGCGGGGTCGCACGGGTTTGCGAAGGGCTTCGCGCAGCGCGAGCAGTGGGCGGAGTGCCACAAGATTTTGCGCGAGCGGATCGAGCAAGCGGCGGCGTTTGGGACGACGCGCGTGATCACATTCTCGGGTTTCAGGAAGGGGCTGAGCGATGAAGAGGGGATCGCGAACATGGTCGCGGGGATCAAGGAGGTCGTCGGCTTCGCGGAGGAGAAGAAGGTGACGCTGTGCATCGAGATGCTGAACTCGCGCGTGGATGTGCAGATGAAGGGGCACCCGGATTATTTCTGCGATTCGATGGAGCGGACGATCGAGATCTGCCGGCAGATCGGGAGCGAGCGATGCAAGGTGCTCTTCGATCTTTACCATGTGCAGATCATGCACGGCGACGTGATCGCGCGGATCAGGCAGCACAAGGACTACATCGCGCATGTTCACACGGCGGGCGTGCCGGGGCGCAATGAGATCGATGAGACGCAGGAGATGAATTACCCGGCGCTGATGAAGGCGCTGCTCGACATCGGCTATGAGGGATTTGTCGGGCAGGAGTTCATCCCGACGTGGCCGGACAAGGTGGCGTCGCTGGCGGACGGGGTGCGGCGTTGCGACGTGTAGATGATCCCGCTCTTCGACGACAACCCGACGCACCGCACGCCGGTGTTCACGTTTGCGCTGATCGCGCTGAACGTGCTCGTCTTCGTGGGCTGGCAGATGACGGTGGGTCTGGACCAGAGCGTGATGCAGGCGGCCTTCGTGCCGGTGGAATTGGTGAAGGGTGAGCCGGGCGCGAAGACGCATTTGCTCACGTCGATGTTCATGCACGGCGGTTGGATGCACTTGATCGGGAACATGTGGTTCCTGTGGATCTTCGGCGACAACGTGGAGAACGAGACCGGGCACATTCGCTTCCTGACTTTCTATGTGCTCACAGGCGTGGTGGCGACGCTCGCGCACACATGGTGGGAGCCGGCGTCGCAAGTGCCGCTCGTGGGCGCGAGTGGGGCGATCAGCGGCGTGCTCGGCGGATATCTCGTGAAGCATCCGACCGTGCCGATTCGCACGCTGATCCCGCTCGGCGTGTTCACGCGGATTGTGGATGTGCCGGCGTTCGTCTTTCTCTTCGTGTGGATCGGCATGCAGGTGGTCTCGCAACTCGCGATGAACGCGCGCCACACGCACGGAGGCGGTGTGGCTTACCTGGCCCACATCGCGGGCTTCATCGCGGGTGTGGTGCTGATCTTCGTCTTCGAAAGACCCGCCGATCGTGACGACGAACGGCGGCGTCGGAGGTAAGCTTTACTCCCGCGTGGGCATGCTCATCTCGAACACTGTCTCCGGTTCACCTTCCTCCGTGCCTGGGCGGGGGGAGAGACCCAGGGATCGGTAGGCTCGATCGAGCGCAGGCGGGTTGTTGCGCAACTCGGGGAAGACGACGAGCAAACGCTGTTTAATCCAGCGCTTGGCAAGTCCGGCTTCCACCGGATGCAGCTTCGGTTGCCGCGTGAACGCCCGTTTGATCACTTCAAACAGTCCCTTTTTCATGTCGGGCTATACACCGGCGAGGGCGCGGAGTCTTAGACGTTCGTGCATTTTTCCTGTGACAACGGCGTGTGTTTCTCCCAAGGTCGCGGCCCCTTTTTCAGCTCACTCAAACTCTACCAAATCACCACCACATCATGGCCAAACCCATCCTTCTAAAAAACAAAGTCGGCATCAACGGCGTCGGCGCCGGTGTCTGGAATATCGGTCCGGGCGGCGATCCGTTTGGCGGACCGACGCGTGACCCGATCCCGATGCTCGATCGTCTGCCGAAGCTCGCCGAAGCGGGGATGAGCTTCTACGAAGCGCACGACGTGGAGATCACCGCGGAGATGGCGCCTCAAGCGAACAAGGTCGCGCGTGCCTGCGGGCTCAAGTGCGCGATGTATACGCCGAGCTTTTTTGCCGCACCGATTTTCAAGGACGGTGCGATGACATCGAACGATCCCGCGGTGCGCAAACTCGGGATGGAGAACGCGCTCAAGGCCGTGGACACGACTGCGGTGCTCGGCGCGAAGACAATGGTGTTTTGGAACGGCCGCGAGGGTTTCGACTTCGTGCTCGCAAAGAACGGACGCGATGCCTTCAAGCGCCTCGTTGATGGCTTCAATGCGGTCGGCGCCTACGCGAAGAAAAATTACGGGACGAAGATCAAGTTCGCCATCGAGCCGAAGCCAAACGAGCCGCGCGCGAACATGTATATGGCGAATGTCGGCGAGGCCCTCTACCTCATCAGCCGGCTCGAAAAGGATCTCCAGCCGCTCTTCGGGCTGAATCCCGAGACTGCGCACTCGCGGATCGCCGGGCTCGACTACATCTGGGACATCGAGATGTGCCTCGAAGCCGGGAAGCTCTTCCACATCCACCTCAACGCGCAGGACGGCCAGCGCTACGATCAGGATCTTCCTTTCGGCTACACCGAACCGCTCAAGGATCTCGCGCTACTGGTCGTGCTCCAGGACGCGAAATACGCCGGCCCGATTTGCTTCGATGTGAAGGCGCCGCGCGTGGACGATCCGAAGAATATCGCCGACATCCTCACCGTCAGCGCGAACAACCTCGTGTGGCTCTGGGACCGTGCGCTCAAAGTGAACCGCAGCAAGATCGAGCAGTTCCGGAAAGCGAATCGTCTGACCGCGCTAAGCGGCTACTTGGCGCAGTGTCTCTACGGGCACTAGGCGCATCGACTCTTGAAACGCCAAAGGCGGACGATCCTGAATGGGTCGTCCGCCTTTTGTATTTTGAGGGCCGCGCTCTCCGGTTACGCGTCCGGCTTCGTCTTGCGCAGACCGATCACGCTATCGCCCGGTTTGAACTGGCCGCGTTTCTTGAGGAGTTCGACGCGCTCGAAACGCTTCAGAACGTTACGTTTCGCGGTGATGGTGCTTAGGCCTTTAAGACTGCGATGTTGGGACATGACGGTAGAGAGGTAGGATTTGAGGATCTAATCGCGAAAAGCGAGCCGCGGAGGCTAGCGAGGGGGTCTCGCCGCGCAAGTCATTTCCCGGAATGGCTGTCTCGCCCGTTTATCATGGAGAAATCAGTTGTCTCTGCCGTTGCTGAGATTTATCTACTGCAAGTTTTATCATCCCCGACATGAAACGATACGCCAAACACCGCCTCAGCGCGGCCTTCACCCTCGTCGAACTCCTCGTGGTTATCGCGATCATCGTCATCTTGATGTCGCTACTCCTCACCGCGGTGCCTGCGGTCAAGGAAGCCGCTCGGAAAGCGGAAGCCAAAAACACCGCCAACATGGTGGTTACGGCGATCAATTCATATTACACCGAATACGCCCGCTTCCCTCCCACGGAAGACCCGAACAAGGAGTCCGAGACGACGACTGCGGCTGACGACCTCGTCGTAGGCGATCCGGACATGGGAGCTTCCCTGCCGAATAACACAGTCTTCTACACGCTCCGCAATATCCCCAAAGGCCCGAACGACGCCTACATTTCCAATCCCCGTAAGGTCGTCTTTTATGAAGGCAAAGCGGCGAATGTGAACTCGTCAGGTCGGGCGCGAGGCGGATTTTTTGACAAGACCAGCAGTGGGTCCAATCCGCCGCCAGCCGAGGAGAGTTGCCTTTTCGACCCTTGGGGCAATCAATATGGCATCATATTCGACGCGAGCGGCGATGATCGGATCGACATGAAAAGCTACTACGTTGACTTTACCGGAGTGGATGAGAGCGGCAAAGCTCCACGGCGCAAAGCCGGAGCATTTTCGATGGGCAAGGACGAAAAGCTTGGCAACAAGGGCAACAAGGGTGACAAGACATACAGAAACGGCACAGAGCTTTCCGACGACGTAGTCACTTGGGAGTAAAGACCTCCCGTCTCGTCACGGGAGAAATCGCGGGTGTAGTTCAATGGTAGAACGGCAGCTTCCCAAGCTGCATACGAGGGTTCGATTCCCTTCACCCGCTCCAAACCCTGATGGAATCAGGGTTTACGGGCGATAATGGGCGGTTAGACGAGCTGGGTTAGACGGGAAGTTAGACGAATTGGATCGCTTTCCGCAGGCAGTCGCAATCGTTCGCGATCGTTCTTGGCAATTCCGCTCCGAGGTCAGCATTCGGCGCGAACGTCTTTTTCGTGACCCGGTGCTCACAAATGATGTTCTCCTTTCGCCCGTCGGTCCGGCAAGCAACGCCAACCCGCTTCCTCCAGCAGTCGGTTGATCTTGATGCGGGCTTAGGCTTCGGAGGGCATCGGATGGCCTGACGCGAAGGCTACGCAGCGGTCTTGCTCAGGCGCTCCCAAGCGAGTCGAAGATGTTCCGGCTTGAGGAGTCGGCGCTTGCGATCATTCCAATTCCGCACGGCGGAGATTGCCTCGTCAGCACCGTCGCGTGCAGCGGGCTCATGCTGCATCACCCAATGCACGGAGCTGAGGAGTTCCATCCCATACGGGTCTTCGTAGCCTTCGATCAAAGCAGCCACGGCCTCGATTCGACTCTTCGTCTCTGGCATGGCAGCAAGATACTCGTTGGCTTTCTCCACCGCACCGGGGAGCAGTTCGATGGGAGTCGTCGGGTCGTCGCTTCCTTCGCCAAAACCACGAGTAAGGTGATTCTCCATGCGGATGAGACCGTGGCGAATGTCGCGGGAATAGGGGCCGTAGAGCCCCTTTTGGAAAGTCAGCTTCGGCATGTCTTCGCCCAAGGCCTTTAGGAAATACAAGAGCTTGTGAAGCTCCAGCAGGCTGACGAACGGATCGAGCAATCCTTTGAGGTATTGATCCATCAGCTTCACGAGCGCCGCTTGCCCCAGCGTCATGCGCGAGCGCGAAGTGCGGTTCGGCATAGAGGCGGATTCCGGCGCTCCCTTCGGCGCGTAGAGCAGCACACGCACGTCTGGCACTTCGGCGAAAGCACGCTCGATCAAGGGCCGCACCTCGCTCCACTCCAGTCCGCCATTGCCGCAACCGAGCGGCGGCACGGCGATGGAGCGAATGCCGAGCTTGCGGATTTGCGCCACAAGATCGACCAAGCCGCGTTCCACGTCAGCGATGCGGCTCTTCGCGCGCCAGTCGCCTTTGGTCGGGAAGTTGATGATCCATTGCGGCCCGCCGACCAAGCCGCCGAGGTCGAAGACTTGCACACGACCAAGCTGCACGTCGCGATCCTCGCACGCTTTCTCGTAGGCACGGAACATCTCGGGATACGCCTGCCGAAATTGCAGCGCGATCCCCTTACCCATCACCCCCACCGTGTTCACGGTGTTCACGAGCGCTTCAGCCGGCGCTTTCAGGAGATTGCCTTGGGCGTCTTCGATCATGTTAAGTTAGTAATACCAAAGTGGTTTGAGGGCGAGGGCGGGCCGGTGGTCAGCCTCGGAGAGCAATTCGCGGACTCTGGTGAGCGTCTTCGAGTTCTGGCACCCGATTTCGTGAAATACCTCCCACGGGCAGAAGTCCGCGAGCAAAAATTCCGCTGACTTTTGATGCTGCATCCCTTGCCATGACGTTGCGCGGATCGCTGTCCAATCGAGTCCGTTGAGGGCCTCCGGTTTCGCCGAAAAGGTCGTGTGAAACGCGCCAGCGTTGCCACTACTCACCGCCCACTCGCGGCCAGTCGCCATCGCTGCGTCCATCGTGCCGACGAGGTGAACGATGGTTTTTGGCACCCCGGCGGACGCCCCGTGTTCCCTTTGTTGATCGTGTAAAGCATCGGAGACCGCGGGCAAAAGTAGAAGGGGACGCCGCCACTGCAGAAAGCCACATCATCCAACGCACTCTCGATCTGTGCCAAGCGGTCGTTGAGCAGCCCAATTTTCAATTACTCAAGCAGAGCATCGATGCCTTCATGGCCGATGAACTCGTGAAGTTTCAGCATCAGCAGCTCAATGAAGTCGGCCAGTTCTTGCAGATGAAGCAGCGCGACGGGATTGAGCTGATGCCAGAGGAGATCGCGCAGTTTGAGACGATGCGTGAGGAGTTCCTGAACAATCCGACCGCAAAAGGCTTTCTCGATGCCCAGCAGCAGATGCAGCAGCTCCATCAAGCCGTTGGTCGTTTTCTGGACAAGACCTTCGAACTCGGGCCGTCCCGGTTACGAGGATCTGGATGGTTCCTGCGGTAGCGGATGCGGCTGCCACTGAGCGCTGATCACGCCGGCTCCAGAACATGGATCACGCGGCTCGTCACAAGATCACGAGTTCACTCGGCGTAAGAGGCCATGTGCGGAGCTGTAAAGTGAGCCCGTAGAGCTTCCCTCCTTTCCCACTTCTCGATCTACCGTTGATCGTATCAGCGCGAGGTCCGTAGGGTAACAGCAATCGCTGCCGTGCATAGCGAGGTGATGGTCCTCTCCAGACATGCGCTCATCGGATTGAAGCACGAAGACCTTGAGCTTTTCGCGCTGCTCATGATGAACCTCGCCAGGGAACTCGCCCGACG
>VFJQ01000087.1 GCA_009885995.1 Verrucomicrobiota bacterium | reverse complement strand
TGTCGGCGTAGGCGATGTCGTCGTTGTAGAACTTCTTCGTGTCCGGCTTGCTGTCGGGCGTGCGATGGATCTGGCCGTGGACGAGATGCGTGGGGAAGTAGAAATAGAATGGCTGCTCGCGATGCCGCCGCAGGAAGTCGAGCGTGAATTCCATGCACACATCGGGGCAATACACCGGCTCCGGCGTCTCGATGGTCTGGCCGTTCTTGATGTAGCTCTTCTCCCAAAACCAACCGGTGCCGGACGGATCGGTGAGCCACTCGTCAAAGCCCCAATCGCCCGGCGTGTCCTTCATCTGCCGCCACTTGCCCGCCATGCCGGTGGCGTAGCCCGCCTGCTTCAGCGTGCGCGCGAGCGACGGCTCATCCTTCGCGGACGGAATGTGCGGCGAGGTGTTGGTCAGGGCACCGTTGCGAAAAAGATAGCGACCCGTGTTGAGCGTGGTGCGCGATGGACAGCACAGCGGCGGCGCGAAGCCATGCGTGAAACGCAGCCCCGTCGCCGCGAGCGCATCAATGTTCGGCGTCTGGCCTTTGAACCGGTCCGAGCCATAGCACCCGACATCGCTGAGCCCTTCGTCGTCAGTGAGGATGAAGAGGATGTTGGGCTTCTTCGTCGGCGCATCGGCGGCGTGCAGCGCGGCGAGTTGCGTGAACAGGAGGAAGGCGGGAATGAGAACGCGTTTCATGTTATCCGGCTTGAAGGTGACGAGATTTTGCGAGCAGAACGCGTTTTGATCGCGGGAGGCTCACACCCACTCCAGCCTCACAAACTCTGCCGAAGGTCCATTCCACAGCGACGGAGCTTTGGCGTCCTTGCCACGTTCGGCGAAATGCGCGCAAATGCCGAGCTGATCCACCTCGGCCCATGAGTTCAGCACGCCTTCGGTTGAGACGAAGTCCTTGAGTTCGAGCGTGACGGTCTGAGCCGCATCGGCGCCGGTGATCTCGCGTTCGCAGACGAACGTCTTTCGTTGGCCGCGATAGTTGCGCCATTCGTTTTCGACCACGACAAAGCTGAGGTGATTGGTCTTTGGCATCTTGAGCGTGAGCGTCAGCTTCGCGCCATCAGCTCCACGCCAGAGAGGATCAGTGACCTTGCGGGTCCACGACTCCAGGTGCGCCGGGTTGCCTGCGTTGAGTTGATACCAGTCGCGCAGGCCGTGGCCGAAGTCGTCGATGACGGTGCTGTGTCTGCTTGCGGCTGCGACCTTGGCTTCGCTCAACTCCTTCGCCGTGACGCTGTGTAAAAGGCTGCTAAGGCAGACTTCATTTACCGTTTTGGGACTGCCGGGAATGGCTGCGAGTGACACGGGCGCTGGTAGTGTGTGATACACATTCGCGGAGGCGAACAACGGCAGATCGAGCGTGTGCAGCGCCAGCTTCGCGGTGAAGGTGTCGCCTTCGCGTGTGACCTCGGCGCTGCGCCAGAAGCGGGCGCGTGGGTCGGGATCGACGCTGTAGTAGATCTCGACTCTTGCGATGGGCAGTGACTTCTTTTCGGGCGTGACGCGGAGCAATGGGATCTGATCGGCGGTTTGCAGCGTGAGTTCTGTCACCGGTGTCTCAGGCAATGCGGGGCCGCCTTTGAGGTAATGATCAAACCACAGTGGCATCGCGACGGCGACCTCGGGAATGAGGCGATGATTCAGATGCGGCGACCAGCAGTAGCGCGTGGCCTGATTGGGGATGAGCGCATTGGTGCGATACACGTCGTCCATCCAACCGTGAAAATCATTGGTGCCGCTGCGGTGCAGCACGGGGCATTTGATGAGCGGTGCGTAACTCTCAAAACTCAGCGTGCGCTTGAAGATCTCGACATCGCCTTTGACCTGATCCTGCTGAGCCACGCCACCGATGAACTGATGCGCCTGCCAACGCCAGCCTTGGCCGCCGACGCCCGGCACGGCGGCCTTCACGCGATCATCCGTGCCCGCGACATACATCGTGAGATTGCCACCCATCGAGAAGCCATGCACGCCGAGGCGCTGGGCATCGACCTCCGGCTGCTGTTCGAGAAACGTTAGGCCGCGGCGGCAACCAATGGTGAGCAGATACCAGTTGTTATTCCGTGGGTCTTCATGGTCCTCGAAGAGCTGCTTCGGTCCAGGCAGCATGGTGTTGTAGCCTTGCACGTTAAGCTGCGAAGGATCGACTCCGCCCCAGTCGGTGTTCGGGTCATCAGGCTGCGCGCCTTCGGGTGTATTGAACGGAGACTTGCCCGTGCCACTGCCGCCCCAGTTCACCGACAGCGCCGCATAGCCGCGTGCAACGAGCAGTTTCACTTCACTTAAAAACGCGCGCTGGCCGCCGCCGTGAATGTGCAGCACCGCCGGCAGCTTCTCTTTGGTGCCCTCAGGAAACCCATAGATCGCCGCCATTCGCGCAGGTTTGCCTTTGAAGTTGCCGATCAAATACCGCACGTAGCGAAACACGCCGCCATCTTCCTTCCACTCGCGAATGACTTCTGTTTCGAGCACGTCTTTGCGCGGATCAAAGTCGGCCCAGAGTTCCTTCACTGACTGAGGCACTGCTTCGGCAGGGAGCGCGAAGTTTGAATCAAGCCACGGCAATGTGGCGAGGGCCGTGCTGGTGTAGATGAAGTGGCGGCGATTGAGTTTGCGAGAGGTCATCGTGAAGTGGTGTCAGGTGTCGGAATGAAGAGCGCATCTGCCTTCGCGCACTCGCCGGGCTGGAATAATTGGGCGAGCGCAGGGATGTCGCTGAGCTTGGTGTAGCTGCGTTTCGAGGTGTCGGCTTTCTCGGCGGGCATGGCGTAGCCTAGCAGTTGCCAGGACTTCGTGTGCGTCTGGTGGGTGAGGTATTGCACGCGGTTCTGGAACTTATCGTGCTTTTCGTGACCGGCGGGATAGGGATTTTCAAAAGGCACCTTGCGGCATTGCAATGCGGGATCGGTGGTGAGGATGTATTGGCCGGTGCCGCCGTCTTGCAGGAGGAAGACGGGTTTCGAGTCCTTCACGGGTTGTGCGTAGAGCCGACACACGGGCTTCGCTTCGGGCGTAGGTGGGTCGAGCGTGGGCTGCGGTGGCGTCTTGTCGGCGGTCTTGAGGTAGAGCGGCAGCAACGGCGTGTCCTGCTCGCGGAACTCCACGGGATGCATGTCGGTGAAGGTGTCCAATTTGCGACCTGCCTCGGCGACTTCGCCGAGTGTGCCGATGACCATGAAGGTGCGGCGGAAGAAGCATTCGCCGGGTGCGATGGTCACGCGGTTGTCCATGTTCATCACCGTGTAGTCGCGCTCACCATGGCGTGCATCCATCGCGCCATAGACGGTGGGGGACGATTGCCAGCCCGGCGTGCCTGCGTGCTTGAGCTTGCGCTGCTCCGGCCACTGCGGGTCGCGACCGAAGACGAGGCCGAGCGCGAACGCGGTGGGATTCGCCGCGTTCTGCGTAGCCGCAGCCCAGCCGCCGCTGTCGATGGTGTTCACGTAACAGTCCTTGGCGCTGCCATCGTAGGGCGTGTGAAAGCGATAGCTGCCGTCGGGGTTCGACAGCACGAGTTCGGGAAACACGGACGTGCGAACGCCGCCCCACATGGTGGCGAGCGTGTGCAGCGGGAAGGTGCCGAAGTTGTAGCACAGATGGTTCAGCTCGACCACGCCTGCGCCGAGATCGCGGAACTGCACCATGAAGAGCACGTCGCTGCGATTGATGCTGATCGTGGGGCAGAGGCCCCAATTGATCATCGTGTAAGTGCGCGCCTTCTCGTCCCAGCGCGAAGCGAGCAGCGGACAATAGAAGGGCCGCTCCGGCGTGAACTTTTGCTTTCGCCCGATATAGAGCCCGGACTGGTGGATGAAGGAATTGATCTCGTCGCGGATGCTTCCCGGACCTTTGTCCAGATCGTAGTCCACCATGTCATTGCTGAAGGTGACCATTTGCCAAACCTCGTCATTGAAGGGCGACATCAACCGCTGCGGCGGCATCGCCTCGCCGAAGGAACTGACGATGGAGTAAATCTGCCCGCCCTTCCCGATGCGCAGTTCCCAGCTCCGCTCGGCCGTGGACTTGTGCGTGAGATAAGCATGAAACACAGGCCGCTCGTCTACTCCTTCCACCCAGTGCGACAATCTCCGCTGGCTGGGGCTGTATTGCTTCGACACCACGAACTCGCTCGGCTTCGCGTAGAACGTCGGTGCTTTCGATGCTGGAAACACCTCCAGCAACGCTGACTCGGCGTGAGGAGACTCAGCGAGCGCTGACAACGGAGCAAGCAGCAGGACGGTGAGGAGCATGAGTGAGTGCTTCATAGTTGTTTTTGAACGAAAGTATGCCGGTAATCAACGGCTCCTCCCGCGTGCGATGTCCGCCTTCAGCGCGGCGAAGAGTTCCTTCGCTTTGTCGGGCTCTTGCGCGAAGACATTGGTGGCCTCGCCGGGATCGGTGCGGAGGTTGTAGAGTTGGAACTTGTCGTTGGGGCCTTTGCCTTGGGTATCGACGACGTGATCCGGTGTGACGGTGCCGTCCTGCACGGCATAGACGCCTGATGGCAGGATGAGCTTCCAATCACCTTCGCGGATCGCGAGCGTGTAGGAGCCGTAGTTCACATGCACCATGCCGTTGCGAATGGGTTGCGCGGGTTTCTCGCCGCGCAGCAAGGGTGAGATGTCGAAGCTGTCCTCACCGGCATCGTTCGGGAGTTTTTCGCCGAGCAGCGAGGCGATGGTGGCCATCATGTCGGTGAAGCAGATCAACTCACCGCACGAGCTGCCCGCTGGGATCTTGCCGGGCCAGCTCGCGATGAAGGGCATGTGGTGTCCGCCCTCGGTGAGCGCGCCTTTCATCCCGTTCCACGGACCGGCGGCGCGGTGACCGAACTTCTCGATGTCAGCCGGATACCAGACGGGGCCGTTGTCGCTGGAGAAGACGATGAGCGTGTTGTCCCGCTGCTTCAGCTTGTCCAAGGTCGCGAGCACCTGGCCGATCATGGCGTCCACGTTCATCACATAGTCGCCGTATTGCCCCGCGCCGCTCTTGCCTTTGAAGTCGCTCGCTGTCGCCCACGGCGCATGAGGCGCGGGGATGGCGTAGTAGAGGAAGAAAGGTTCCTTGCTGCTGGTCGCCGACTGTTTCGTGAGCCACGCATCCGCCTTGCCTGCGAGGGTGGAAAGATAGCCCGGAAACATCCAACCCGGTGCGGCCAAACCTTTGCGCCAATGCGCTCCTTGCGTCTCGGGATTCGTCACGCCTTCCCCCGGATGATCGGCGATCGTCTCCGTCGGCGCGACGACAAAGCGCTTGTTCTCGATGAACGCATACGGTCCCTGTTCCGGCGCATCGAAGCCGAAGTAGTAATCGAAGCCAAAGTCCACCGTCGTCATCTTCAGTGTGCCATCCGCCTCGGCCTTCGACGACATGCCCTGATGCCACTTGCCCACGCAGGCCGTCGCATAACCCTGCCGCTTCATCAGCGTCGCGAGATTCAATCGCCCCGGCTCGTGATGAAGCTGAGGCTGCGGAAAGTGCTTCTTTTCCAGCGCACTGAGTTCGCCCTTCCTGGACCGCTTAACCGCCGCAGTATTCCAATTCCGATACGGCATCCTCCCGCTCAGCAGGCTATACCGGCTCGGCACACAAATGGACGCCCCGGCATGAGCATTCGTGAACTTCATCCCCTCCGCCGCCAGCCTGTCGATGTGCGGCGTCGCGATCTTCGACTGCGGATTGAAGCACTGCGGATCGCCCCAGCCCATGTCATCGACGAGGATGATGAGGACGTTGGGCTTGGACTGGGCGGAGGCGATTCCGGTCAGAAGCAGAAGCGCGCAGAGGGAGAGGACAAAAAGTTTCATGAGTCGCGTCACTCATCCTTGTCCTTCGACTTCACATACTCTTTCGGCAGCGTGGCGATCCACGCTTCGACTTTCGCGGAGAGCTTTTTCACGACGTCGGGATGCTTGTCAGCGAGGTTCGTCGTTTCGGTGGGGTCGGCGATGATGTCGTAGAGCGCGAGTTCGCCCGACTTCTTGCGGGTGGGCTTCATGAGCTTCCACTGGGCGTCGCGGATGGCCGCATCGCTGCCGGGCGAGCTGGTTTTCCACAGCAACGGCTTCGTGCGCACATGTTCGCCTTTGCCGAGCCAGGCAGCGGAGGCCTCCTCGCCATCGAAGTCACTGAGGTTGATCTTCACACCGGTGAGGGCGCAGAGCGTGGGCAGGAAATCCGCGCCGCTGATGACGGATTTCTCATCGACACGCATCGCGGGCACATGGCCGGGCCAGCGCACGATCCACGGCACGCGCACGCCGCCTTCTTCCATGCCGTGCTTGCCGCCGCGATAGATGCCGTTGTAGCCCATGGCATGGAGTCGGGCATTGTCAGCCGGCTCCGCCTGGCCGCCGCCCTTCTTCCCATCGGTGCGGATGGGGGCTGAGCCCTGGTCGGTCGAAAAGACGACGATGGTTTTCTCGCTCAGGCCCAGTTCATCTAGGCGCTTCAGCAGCCGGCCGATGTCTTCGTCCAAAGACAAGATGTCCGCCAGATAGACTCTCATGTGCTCGCTCACGTTGCCGCCGAGCGCTTTGCACGCCGCAAACTTCTCCTGCATCGCGGCGGAGAACTTGGATTCGTCCACGATCACGTCCTTGAACTTGTCGATGTAACTCTGCGGCGGATCGACTTTGTGATGCGAGACATGGCCCCAGACGTTCAGGTAAAACGGCTTTCCCTTGTTCTGCTCGATGAACCGGATCGCCTCGTCGTAGATGGGCGCATCGCGACCGGCGGTGTTGGCCTTTTTGGCCGCCCCCGCCGCCGCGCTGATGACATCGATGCCATAAGTGCCCGGCTTGTTCTGATCCTCCGGTCCGATGTGCCACTTGCCGAAGTGTCCGGTCGCGTAGCCCTGCTTGTGCAGCAGCTCGGTGATCGTTACACGATCGGCAAATCCGCCATCCGCCGGATAGGTGGGATACGAGGCGGGCCACTTGCTCGTCATCAATCCTGTGCGCGTCGGGCAGCAGGTGGCGCCGGTGGCATAAAACTGTGTGAAGCGCGTGCCGCCCGCAGCCAGCTTGTCGATGTTCGGCGTCCGCGCATAGGGATGCCCATAGCAACCGAAGTCCGCAAACCCCGAGTCATCGGCGAGCAGGAAGATGATGTTGGGCTTTTGTTGGGCGGCGGCGGTTCCGATTTGGAACAGAAGGGCGCAGAGGGTGAGGAGGAGAGTGGGGGTTTTCATGTGAGGGATTGTTAGCGTCGATTCAGCGGTTGCGAGGCGTCCACAGCGCGGACCTGGATGTCTTTGATAAGCTCATTCGCATCGACCTTGCCCAGCTTGGTGTCCTTGCCGCTGGCCCATAACACCGTGGTGCTGCCGTCGGCGTGGCGGAGGCGGAGATTGTCGAGATAGACGGTGAAGGTGCCGCCTTGGCCGCCGGTGAAGACGACGCCGTGCTTGTCGAGCGGGCCGGGAGCGGTGCTGGCGAGACCGATGATGCGGTGCTCCCAGATGCTCTTGCCATCCGCGATGCCAGGGCCGGTGACTTGATCGCGGCCATGCTGATCGACGGCAGTGCCGGCCTTGAAGAGTGGGCCGAAGGGTTTGCTGTTGTTGCCTTCGAGCGTGGAGAAGTAGGGATGCCGCTTCGGGGTCTCTGGTGAAAAAGCGATGTCGTATTCGATCCAGTCGGTGGCGTATTGGGTGCCGTTCCAGTTGGTGAGGTTGATGGCGAGACGATCCTTCGGCTCCGCTTGGTCGGAGATGGTCACAGTGACGACGAGGACCTCGCCTTCGGGTTTCGGTCCGGCATGATGCTTCTTCGGTGCAGGCTGATGACTGAGGGCAGCACCGATGGAGTCAGCCCAGGCATCCATCTTCGCGGCGAGTGACTTCACGACCTCGGGATTGGCGTCAGCGAGGTTGGTGGATTCGGTTTCATCTTTGACGATGTCGTAGAGTTCAAAGTGATTGAAGAACCGATGCAGCTTCCATTGCGCGGTGCGGATGACATCGCAGTCGCGCCAGACCCAGTAGTAGCTCTCGACGGGGCTCGCGGAGTTTTCACGCAGAGCAGGCCAGATATTTCGCCCATCCAGCGGGCGCGTCTCCGGCATCTTAGAGCCCGTCATCGCCATCAGCGTCGGGAACATATCCAAAGCACCGCAGAGGCCGCTCCATTTTCTGCCGCCGACGAGTCCGCCTCTCGGCCAATGCATGACCGTGGGCAGGCGCACGCCGCCGTCGTAGAGCGTGTGCTTGTGGCCGCGCAGGGGCAGGCTGCTGCCTGCTTCCATCGCACCGTTGTCGCTGGTGAAAACGAAGATGGTGTTTTCGAGCAAACCGAGTTTCGTCAGTTCCGCCTCGATGCTCGCGACATTGTTATCGAGCGCGGTGAGCATCGCGGCGTGGATGTGCTTCTCATCACTCGTAGCCCTGGCGCTGGCTGTGGGGAGCTTTGCGGCCATTTGCGGGTCCACCTTTGCCAAGTCGTCCTTTTTGGCCTGAAGCGGTGCATGGGCGATCTGGAAGGGGATGTAGCAAAAAAAGGGCTGCGCTTTGCTTGCGCGGATGAAATCCAGCGCACGCTGCGTGAGCAGATCATCCGTGTAGCCCTCATCTTGCGGTCGAAACTCGCGATTGTGCCACCACGATACTGGCCCTGCGCCCTTGACCGTGCGGCGCGTGAAGTGGTCCGGTCCGCCGCCATAGTAGATCCACGCTTCATCAAAGCCGTGGGTGGTCACGCCATGGCCGAAGACGGGTTTCTTGTTCGGCATGTGTTTGAAGGCATCAGCAAAGTGGGCGCTGAACTCCGGCGTCTCGGGATCATTGCCATTGTGCCATTTGCCGAAGACGCCGGTGCGATAGCCGTTCGCTTTGAATCCCTCGGCGATGGTTGTCTCCGCCGGATCGAGTTCTCCACCTGTCTCTGGCCCGGTGCCGACGCGGATGGGATGCCGACCCGTGAGCAGCATCGCCCGAGTCGGCGAGCAGACGCACCAGCCCATGAACTGCGTCAGCTCCACGCCTTTGGAGAAAAGCCGGTCGATATTTGGCGTGGGCACTCCGCCGCCATGCGCGCTGATGTCTCCCCAGCCGAGGTCGTCGGCCATGATATAGACGACGTTGGGTCTGGCGTCGTCGGCCGCATGCAGACCGACACATGGCGCGAGGAGAAACGTGAAGAGGAGCGTGAGGATGCGTTGCATTACCTCGAGGTGAGCGGGGGCAGTTTTCGGATCCGAACAGCGAGTTCGGCGATGAGGGCGGCGTGTTGCGCGGAGACATCGTGCAGCTCCTCGGGATCAGTGTTGTGATCGTAGAGTTCGGTTTCACCATCGCTCCATCGTGTAAAGCGCCAGCGGGCGGTGCGGATGCTTTGGCCGTGGAGTTTCGGGCTGCGGGTGACGAGGGTGAAGGCTGCATCTTTGATACTTGCGGTGGGATCGGTCAAAACGGGCCGCAAACTGACTCCGGCGGCAGCGTGAGGCATTTTCAGGCCGCAGAAGTCGGCGACGGTGGGATACACATCGACGAACTCGGTCAGCGACCGCGTCGGCTGGCCGCCTTTCATGCCCGGCGCGGCGATGATGAGCGGCGCACGGCAACTGCGCTCAAACAGCGTGTTTTTGTTCCACCACTTCCGCTCGCCGGTGTGGTAGCCGTGATCGCCGACGAAGACGACGATTGTCTTGTCCCAGAGCTGGCGCTGATCGAGCGCATCGAGCACGCGACCGAGCTGTGCATCCATGAAGCTGGTGCCCGCGCAGTAGGCGCGAAACAGCTCCCGCCACTCCTGCTGCGTGAACTTGGCAAAAGCCGTGCCGTAGTCGCTGAAGCCAACGCTCTCTCTGCGCACGGCTTTCATGTCGGCGGGATCGCTCCAGATTTTCAGCGAATTCGCTGGATAGAGATCGAAGTATTTCTTTGGCGCGATGAAGGGATCATGCGGCTTCATAAAGCCACAACCGATAAACCACGGCGTGTCGCCGAGCTTCTCGATCATCGCCACCGTGGCCGTGGCGATCTGGCCATCCGGCTGATCGTCATCCGTGCCATCCGCCGCGCCCCACTGGCACCATTTCAACGCACCACCGGTCACATTGCGGCCCTCTAGCAGCTTGCGACCTGTCGGCGTCGCTTCAAACGCCTGCGCCGAGTGCCAGGAGCGACCCACGTCCATCCACCGCTGCCTCGCCTCCACATCCTTGCCGCCGCCGAGGTGATAGAGCTTCCCGAACGCGTGCGACTGCCATCCGGCATCTTTGCAGAGCTGTGGCAGCGTGATGATGTCCGGCATCTTTTGCCGCAAAGGGATGTCATTGCCGACGATGCCAGTTTGCTCTGCGCGCAGTCCTGTCATCATGCTGCTGCGACTGGGGTTGCACACGGGATACTGCACATACGCCCGCTCGAAGGTGGTGCCGCGAGCGCGCAACCGGTCGAGATTCGGCGTCTTCACGACCTCCTTCGTAAACGCCCCGCCGAAGTCCCGCAGATCATCCGCCATGATGAGCAGGACGTTGGGCCTGGCTTGGGCAAAGACGGCGGACGGTGTGAGCAGCAGGGCTAGAAGAAGCAGGAGAGATTTCATGGAGTCGTTTCGGTGATCACAAACTGAGCGTGGACGTCATCGATGTAGTGAGGGGTCTTCGGCCCCGCATCCTCAGCCACGCCTGCGCCGAGATGAATGACGAGGCTGCGAGTTCCGGCGGGAATTTCCATTGATACTTTGAGCGTCTGCCAGCCGTGCTCACCCGGCTTCATCTTCACGGTGCGGCCGACATGTTGCAGGGCCTGCTCCAGGCGTGTGTCCGCATTCCAAATCGCCTTCACATCCTGCGGTGCCTCAGCAAAAGCCGCCAGGCGAATCTGATTACGGTCCGCCCACTCCGTGCCCATGCCATGAAACGAAGCCGTGACCTCCACCGTCCGTGACTCCGTGCCGCTGAGTGGCGGAAACTTGGCAATATCTACGATGCGCTCCGCAGCACAGAACTTCCGACCCGCCACGGGAGCCAAGCGCGCCATATGCTGGCCCTTTTTGGGTGACACCGCCCCATCAGTCGAAACCACCGCCGCAAAATCACCCGACCATCGCTCAGCGTCATTCGGGAAACCGCGACCAAAGACCGCTTTCACATCTTCGAAGCTCTCGTTGAAAAGTGGAATCACCCGCTGCCGATCCATCCTCATCCGAGGCACGGCATAGGCAAAAACCATCGTGGCGCTGAACAACCCAAACACCACACCCGCCGCAGCAGCGGTGAGCGGACGCCAGGAGAGCCAGCCAGACCACCTCGGGCGGACGGAGACTCTCGCAGGCACGCTGAACAGCGCAGCAGCATCCTCACGCAAATCGTTTTCCAGAAGCATGTGATCCACAAAGCGCTGCCGGGCCGCAGGGCAGCGCAGCAGCAGCGCATCCAGTTCGGCTTGTTCTTCCGCAGACAGCGGTGTTTCGCGCAGGCGTGCGGCGAGTTCATCCAGGCGATGGGTTTCCGTGCTCATCGGGTGCCTCCAGCATTCAGCCAGCGTTTGTGCGTCATGCAGTCCAGCAGTGCGGCGTGGATTTTTTCCAGACGCAGGTAGATCGACCTCGCGGTGCGATGCGCCTCCTGCGCGATGGCTGACACCTCCTCACCGCGCTCGTAGTGCGCAAGAAGCAACTCGCGTTGAGCCTCCGGCAGGCGGTGCAGGCATTCCTGCAAGCCCTCGCGCCTCTCATCGTCCGGCACGGAGAGCGCCGCCACCGCCTCATCGGCGAGCAACCGCAGCGTCTCATCGCCCAGAGCCAGCGGCAGCCTCGACTGTTTGCGCCGCCAATTGAGCACCGTGAGGCGGGCCACGCACATCGCCCAAGCCGCGAAGTCGGTGCCGATCTCAAACTGATCAAACTTCGTCCACAGCAGCGCCGACACGTCCTGCAACACATCCTCCGCCGCCGCACGATCCTGCACCAGCACCTGGATGAAGCCCAGAATGCGCCGGCGCTCCGCCATCAGCAATCGGCTGAAGGTCTCTCCCGTGATTCATGTTGGTCGTCGGATGCTGGCATCGCGGGGTAATGTCGCGAAAGCGCATCGAGTGAAGAAAAAAAATGCCACCAGCGACAGATTCGCTCATTTCGTGATCTCCCCATCGCGCTGAAACGCCTGCCAATCTGCCGCGTAGTCGGCGTTGATGAGCCACGAGGCGGTGGATTTGTCGCCGGGGAAATCGGTCAAGGGGGCGGTGGGGAGCTTTTGGCGGCCGCCGGGCTTTGTTTGCCAGTTTTGGCCGAGGTGACCGCTTTCGAGAGCAGGCACGAGGAGCTTCACGGGGCCTTTTCGGGCATCGGCATCGGCGGGGACGCGGGCGGCGAAGCTGTGACGCAGGAAACTGAACACGAGCGGCCAGGTTTTCTCGCCGGGGCCGTGGCCGGTCTTTGGCTCTACGGCGATGCTCCAGAGGGCGCGATGGTTTTTCCGCAAGGCGGGCACCACGGCGAGGTTTTCTTCTTTGGAAGGTCGCGCGAGAAAATGATCGTCCTCGCCGAAGATGACGAGGCCGGGCACCTGCGCCGCGCCGGGCTGATAGACTTGAAACGTGATGCCGGGACGCATCGAAACAAAGCTCCACACGCGCTTCGGCTCATAGGAGGCAAAGATGGCCGAGAAGCCGGTGCCGTTTGAGTGACCGTATAAAAAGAGCGGCGCGTGCTCCAACTCGGGATGGCCGCTTTTCGCGCCAAAAGCCTTCAAGTGCTCGGAAAGAAGGCTTCTCGGCCAAAAGCCGCGCTGCATGGGATTGCCGACAAATTTGAAAAGAGCGAGGTGAAGCTCCTTCGCGAGCGTGCGGAGGTCCGCGCGGCGATACAGGCTCTCGCCGCTGCCGTGACCGGACATGACGACGATGCCTTTGACCGTTTCAATGCCTTCCGGCAGCCAGAGGTCAAAGGCCACCTCCTCGCGTTTGCCTTCGCCTTTTTGCTTCACGACCTCGCGCCATTGTTCGTCGCTCACTTTCCAGTCCCAGTTGCGGCTGACGATCTGCTGCGGATCGGGCGTGCCCCACTTCGCTTCATCGAGCACGCCGTTCCAGCTCTTCGTGTCCTTCGATTGCACGTTCGTGCTCACCCAGCCGAGGCTGTGGCATTCGGGGAGTTGCGCAAAGTCGCTCCATTCGGTGCCGCCGCTGGCCTGACGTGGCGCGGTCCATTGCTGATCGAGCCAGGGGATAACCTTCTCCGCCCACTTCGCGCCATGCTCACGCAGACCGGGGCCGCTAAAGTGAACGCCTTTGCCATCGCGCTCGCGCAGTTTGCCTTTCAAAGCATCGCTGTCCGGGCCTTCGAGTGCGATGCCATCTTTCCAAAGCGAAGCCTGCGCGGCGCGGATGTCGTCGCTGCCTTCATCGCCAGGCACATGGTAGCTCGCCTGCGCCACGAACCACGGCGCTTCCCAGCCGATGGCACGGCGAGAGTCGCGGATGATCTTTTCCAAAGACTCGCGGTAAAGTTTTCCCGACAGCGTGCGCGTGGCGTCCTTTTGATTCGCATCGCTCTCGCCTTGATGCCAGAGCACAGCGCGAAAGCCCTGCGGCGGCACGGACTTCATCCGCGCGATGAAAGCGTCATACGCCGCGCCTTTGCTGGCCCACTTTCCATCTGGAAGCTTCTCCACACGACTCTCGATAGTCGGCGGATTCGGAAACGTCGCACCCTTCGGTAACCACTCGCGGACACTCGTGGCACCGATCCCACACGCGATGATGCCCACGGGCACGTTCTCCTTTGCCACGACCGCATCCGCAAAGGGCGGGATGAAACTGCCGCCGCTACCGCTCGCGCCCGGCTGCGGATCATCCGCGATGCGCCACGCCTTCCCATCGAACGCCGCCACGCGCTGTATCTTCGTCGTCTGCTTTTCCTCGCCGTGATTCGCCGAGTTCGACTGCCCCGCGATCACAAACACCTCGCCGATGCCCACATGCGCCACGCTGCCAAGCGCGAGCTGCTTTCCACCCTGCGAAACACGCACCTCCAACCGCCACCACCCACCCGCAGGCACCTCGACAGCGCCCGCCAGCTTCTTCCCCGACACCGAACCACCCACACGCTGCCACGACGTTTGAACCTTCTCGCCCATCAGCCGCGCCTCCATGGCCACGTCTGGCAAAGTCACCGCCTCCGACAACTCCCCCGCGATGCGCAGCAACCCTTTCCCCGGACTGGTCCGCTGCACGACTTGGTAATCGAGCGGTGAGGTCAGGCTAAGTTCTGTGGCTTGAAGCGCAGGAGCAAGCAGCAGGACGAAGAGCAGTGTGAAGGTGTGTTTCATGGGAGTGGTTCGGGACGATGAATCCAGAATGCAGACCCGTGTCGCGGTGTTTCACTTGCTCAAAAACAACCGGCTCTCCGCCATCTCGTGAATAAGTGAGCGAACCCCATAACTCGTCGCCTTCGTCTCCGTGACGATGCGCTCGACCTCGCGGCGGTCTGAGTAGCTCGGTTCGGCGCCGGTGGCGTAGGTGAGCATCTGCGTGACGAACGCGCGGGCGATGAGTTCGGGCTTGGCGAGTGCGAGTTTTTGAAACGCAGCGATGTCAGCGAAGGGCTCGCTTTGTGCGGTCTCGCCGCTGGCATCCACGGCGGGGCCGGCCTTGTAGCGGACGCCGGTGCCGTCGGGCATCTTCAGCGAGATGGGCGTGCCCTTTTCCAACGAACGATACTGCGCGCGCCAGCCGCCGATGACGTCGTAGCTCTCCAGCGCGAGGCCGGGCGGGTCCATCTTGCGATGGCACGCGGCGCAGCTCGCATCCGCGCGATGCTTGTCGAGTTGCTCGCGGACGGTGGTCGCGCCGCGTGTGTCGGGATCAATCGCCGTCACGCCGGGCGGCGGCGGTGGCACGGGCAGACCGAGGATGCGTTCAGTGACGAAGACGCCGCGCACGACGGGCGATGACACGTTGCCGTTGGCGGTGACTTTCAAGACCGCGGCCTGTGTGAGGAAGCCCCCGCGATAACTGCCGGGCGGGAGTGGCACGCGGCGGATGTCGGGACCGGTGACGCCCGCGATGCCGTAGTGCTGGGCGAGGCGTTGATTGAGCATCGCAAAATCTGACGCGACGATGTTCGACGCGGGCAGGTCCTTGGCGATGAGTTCGCGGAAAAAGGCGCGCGACTCGGCGAGCATGGACTCCTTCAAGTAGAGATGAAACTCGGGGTAGAGCGCGCGGTCGGGATCGGTGGCGTCGATGTCGCGGAGCTTGAGCCACTGGTCGAGAAAGTCGGCGATGAAGCGCTCGCTGCGCGCGTCGGTGAGCAGGCGCTCGACTTGCGCAAGGAGCGTCGCCGGCTCGTGGAGTTTGTTTTGCTTCGCGAGTGCGAGCAGCGCGTCGTCGGGCGGTGAGTTCCAGAGCCAGAAGGCGAGGCGCGTGGCGAGCGCGAGGTCGTCGAGCTGGCCGGGCGATTCTTTGCGGAAGAGAAACTGCGTGGAAGTGAGCGCGGCCTTGTAAGCGTGGCGCATCGCCAGCTCAAAGCAGTCCTTCTTTTCCAAGCGCTGCTGCACGAGGCCGACATACTTCATCACCTCCGCGTCGCTCACCTCGCGGCGAAAGGCGCGCGGGAGAAAACTCGCGAGCAACCGCTGCGCATCGTCGCGCGGCGCGGCGCTGACAATGGTGACGAGCGGCTGTGGCTTGGAGTCACCCGGCGGAATCTCCCATGGCTTCGGCCAGCCGTAGCCGAGCTTTTGCACGGGCTGCGGGTGTATCGGCGGGTTGAGTCCGCTCGCGGCATCGAAGGGCTTCAGCGGCAAATCGCCGAACACACGGCGATGACTCTCCGGCGGCCATTGCTCGTAGAGCGGGCCTTCCACTTCGAGCCAGTCGCACACAATCGCCGGACCGACATGCAGCCCGCCGCCGCCCTTGTGCTGGTGAATCTGCAAGCCCGTCCAAAAGAACGACGCGGGGTCAAAGATGACCTCGTCGCCCATCTCCAGCCACGGCGTGAGTTCGTGGACCTTCGGCGTGAGCGACGGTGCCTCGAAATAGCCGAGCGTGCGCGGATGCACATACAGCCGCACCGTCTGCGGCACGGGCGCGGGCTCCAGCTTGCCCGCGTTCCAATGCGCGCTCCACGTCGAGAGCCGCAGCCGATACTTGCCCGCGAACATCGGCGCGAAGGTCATGCTCTTGAGCCAGCCTTCGAGGTTCGGCGTGAGCAGCGCGACGGATTGCTTCAGTTTGAAAAAGTCCGGCGTCTTGATGTCATCGCCAGCGTCGTGCTTCACCGTCGCCACCGGCCACAGCGGATCGGGCTGCCCGTCCTTCAGCAGCACCGCGCTGCCGAGCTTGAGGTTCATGTGCCACTTGAATGAATCCGTCGGATACAGCCGCCGCTTCACCACCGGCGGCGGCGTGGCGCGCGTGGCGATGGCCGCATCGAGCGCGCGATCCGCCGCCTCCAGATACTTCGCGAGCTGCACATGCGAGAGGTCCAGCGCATCGCCCACCTTGTCGAACCCATGCCGCGAGCCATCCGCCGGCAGCAGCTCTTTGATTTCCAAATGCGGCAACGCCAACAAATCCCGCACCGCATTCTCATACTCCACGCGTGTCAGCCGGCGAAACACTGCGCGCCCGCCATCATTCGCCATCCGCGCCTCATCCGCCGCGATGAGCTTCGCATCCAAATCCGCGAGCAACGCCTTCGTCTCCGCCACCGGCGGCCGCGGCTTCTTCTTCGGCGGCATCTCGCCATTCGCGATGGCGTCGTGGACCTTCACCCACGTCTCGAAGTTCGCGCGCTCGTCGAGCTTGAGCGCGAGCGAAGTCAAATCGAGCCCGCCCTTTTTCTCATCCGCATCGTGGCAATCGTAGCAATGCTGCTCGAAAAACATCGCAGGCTCAGCGGGAAGGCTGCACCGCAGGGCGAGGAGGACCGCAGAGATGAGGATGGAAAGCCGGGACATCACGTCGTAACCGAGTTGTTGTTGAGACTACGATAAACGCTCCCGATTCTCGACACGAGAATCTCCTGCGTGTGTTGCGTTTGCTATGCCTAGTTTCCCTTCGGAGCCTCCACCGTGATCCTAGCGGCCCACTTGATGGCTTCGAGGATGTGCTGCTGTGCGAACGGTGTGCTGAGCGAGCGCAGGTCGTGGCCGAACTCGGTGTAAAAGAAGCGGCCACCGGTCGCGGGTTCGTGCGTCCAGGCGATGGGATGATCCGCGCCCATGGGCTTGCCGTTGCGAGTTTTGAAATAGTCGCGCACAGGCGTGTAAGTGGTCTGGTCCACGCGCATCAGCACGTTGAAGCCTGGCTGGCCGGTGACGGGGTGATCATGATTGGTCCAGTCGGCTTCGATCCAGAACTCGGCGGGCTGCCCTCTGACGGATGGATGGTCCTTCGCCGCAGGATCGATGGTGACCTTGGCTTTGCTGAAGTCGGAGTCGCTATTGAAGTCGCATCCGCCGAGCGCATTCAGCCACGGCCACTTCGTCTGATGCACCAGCGCGGCATGCAGGCCCACGATGCCTTTACCACCCTTGGTGAACCATTCCTCCACCGACTTGCGCTGCTCCTCGGGCAGCACCTTGTCGAGTTCGTTGGCGTTGTTCAGCACGAGCACGTCGTAGCGGCTCCATTCCTCGGCACGCATGTCTTTCCAATGCTCCGTCACGTCCACCTCAAAGCCGTTTTCGTGACCGAGCAGGACGAGCCAGCGATTGATCTTCGGCGTTTCAGGATAGCGATAGTAGCCGGTGTTGGAATAGACCAGCACTTTGAGTCCGGTGCCTTTGGGTGCGTGTGCTACAGGTTCATGACTGTGGCCGATGCTGGCGAGCAGGAGCAGGGAGAGGAAGAGATGCTTCATGGTTGAGACGGTTTTTGAGACAAAGGAATGGGCACAGGAGAATAACTCCATTCATTCCTCTCGCACCTATTCTTCGGCGTCAAAGTCATGCCGAGTCCGTGGCTGATCTGCGCCGTGACAGGCAGCGTGGGATTGGCGACTCCGCGTTCGATTTTGCCAACGTATTCCCGACTCAGTCCGCTCTCACGAGCCAGCCCATACTTGCTCAGTCCGCACCGTTCCCGCAACTCCTGCAAGCGCCTCGGCAGCCGCTCGCGGATACGCTCGGCGTTGTCGTGGGCGTCGTGGTTGTCCGGCGCGACGGGCATGGGAGATTCCTGCGGATTGCCTTGGAGTCATCGGCGTGAGCAGCAGCGAGGTGGGGAGGAAGGCGAGTATTTGCGTCTTCATTAAACGGCTTCGATTGCCAGTGTCTACTTTTGCACAAACGCAGGAATGATTCGCTGCGGCAGAGTCTTGAGCGTGTCGCCCATGCCTTTGTTGTGGGAGGTGACGACGGCGACGAGATCGAGTTCGGGGAACATGAAGATGAACTGTCCGCCTGCGCCGCGACCTTGAAAGCTGTGGTAAGTCTTGCCGCTGACGGTGAAATCTTCCACCCACCAGAAGAAGCCGTAGTGCTCGTTGATCTGGCTCGGCGTGGTCGCTCGCACGAGGTAGGCTTCGGGGATGAGTTGCTCGCGTTCCCACTTGCCCTTGTTGAGGATGAGCTGGCCGAACTTCACCATGTCGCGCGACAGGATGCTGCTGCCTGCGGCGGACTTCGGCAGGCCGCTGATGGCGCTTTCCCAATGATACTGCGCGATGTTCATGCGCCCGAGCAGTTCGTTCTTGATGAACTCCTCAGCGCCGCTGGGCACCACAGCGTTCAGCACTTGCATCGCGATGGCGGTGTCTGGCTCCTGATACTTGAACTCACGCGGCATCGCTGGGATCGGTGCGCTGTGTTGCAAGTAAGCTTGGATTTCGCCCTGGCCTTTGAGCTTCGCTGGGTCCTTCATCAATTCGTTCGCCTTTTTGTCGCCAAGCCGAATGCCGGAACTCATCTGCATCGCCTGCGCGAGCGTGATCGCATCCGCACCAGCGACGAGCTTCGTGGTATCGAGTTCCTTCAAGAAGCCAATCGCTGGCTTGTCGAGATCTTCCATTTTCAGCAGCCCCATCTGAATCGCACGTCCAATCGCCAGCGCGGTGTAGGACTTCGTGATCGACATCTGGTAATGCGGGAAGTTCGCGCGCCCCCGACGATAGTAGGACTCGAAGATGAGCTTGCCGTGATAGCTGATGAGCATGCTGTCCACATTGCCCGCCTTCTCGTCCTTCGCCGCCGCAGCGAGTTCGTTGGCGAACGCTTCAATCGCCGCACGATCTCCGCCATCCACACCAAGCTGCCTCACGACAAGCCCGTCCTTTTTGTCCATCGGAGCCACACTGATGAACGGCTTCTCCAAGTCCGGCAACTGCGCCTCAAGCTGGTAGAGCTTGTCCTTCAGATTCAGTCCCGGCACCTCGGGAGCGAGGCCATTGCTTTGTGCTGAGGCTTTGACTTCCGCAAGCGCAGTCAGCGGAGCGAGCAGCAGGGTGACGATGAGTGTGTGGGCATGTTTCATTGAGTAGCGTCTTTTGTTGGTCGTGTGTGCGTCGGTATGCATTCCCTTCTGACGTCGGACCATCGTGCCGAGGGCATCATTTCGAATCCTTCGCCTCCGCTTCCTTCTTTGCCGCGCGGTTGGCTTTGCGCTTCGCGGCTTTGTCGTCGGTTGCGGCGGGTTTGGCTTCGGGTTCCTCGCCTGCTTCGGTTGCAGTGCCGGCGGATTTGTCGAGCTTCGGGTAGCTGGCCACGGCTTGCGCGAGCTGTGAGGGATTGGCGCGGACATCGAAGGAGGCGAGGCAGTGGTCGTGCGTTTCGATCATCCATTGGCGCAGGCGGTCCTGATACTTTTTCAGGAGAGCCTGATGCTGCGGATCATGGATGAGGTTGTTCGTGCACGAGGGATCTTTGTCCAAATCATAGAACTCCTCGGGCACGCGATAGCGGAACATGTTCACGCGCGCCTGGATGGCGGGATTGGTTTTGCCGGCTTCCTCCATCGCGGCGAAGGTCAGGCCTTCGTTGTTGTTCTTGTATTTGAATTTGCCGTCGGAGAAGGCGTTGAAGATGTAGCCGTAGTGCGCGTCTTGCACGCAACGCATCGGCTTGGGCGGGCCGCCGATGGTGTAGTCGATCTGGGTGAAGACGTAGTCGCGTCCGTCTTGCTCGCCGCCTTTGAGGAGCGGGACCATCGAGCGTCCGTCGAGTCCACTGGGCATGGGCAGGCCTGTGGCGTCCATGAAGGTGGCGAAGAAATCGACCTCGGAGACGAAGTGCGTCTTGTCCACGGAGCCGGGCTTGCTGACGCCCGGCCAGCGCATGAGCATCGGCGTGCGATTGCTCGCGAGATAGGTGTTGGCCTTGGCAAAGGGAAACGATGAGCCGTTGTCGGTGATGAAGACGACGAGCGTGCGGCTGGCGAGCCCGGAGTCATCGAGCGCCTGGAGCACGCGCCCCACGGTGTCGTCGAGACGACGCACGGAGTTGAAGTAATGCGAGTATTCCTCGCGCACTTTCGGCAAGTCAGCGAGATAGCTGGGGATGACCATCTCCTCGGGCTTGAAGAGCCGCGACGGGACTTCCTCGCCATTCTTGCCGCGCCCGTTTGGATCATAGAACGGGCGATGCGGGTCATGGGAGTTGACCATGAAGTAGAAGGGTTTGTTCTCCTTCTTGCAGCGAGCGAAGAACTCCTGCGCGAAGTCGTGATACTTCGTCGGGCTGCGCCCCGCGCCGAGTTCCGCGTAATCGTGGACATAGTCCCACTTGAACGCCGGATCGCAGGTCGAGTGGCTCACCTTGCCGAGGACACCCGTGAGATAACCCGCCTTCTGGAAGGTGCCAAACACCGTCGGGATCGGCTTGCTCAGCTTGTTGAAGCCAAACAACCCGCTGTTATGCCCATAGCGCCCCGTGGCAATGATGCTGCGGCTCGGACAACAAATGGCGTTGTTGACGAAGCCATGCTGAAAGCTGAGTCCCTCGGCAGCGAGCTTGCTCAGGTTCGGCGTGACGCCCGGCACCTTGCCATCTAGGAAGTCCATGGCCTCATAGCCGAGGTCATCGGCGGTGATGAGCAGGACGTTGAGCGGCGACTCAGCGGCGTGGAGTGCGGCGTGGAGTGCGGCGAATGGCAGGAGAGATGCGAGGAGAACAAGGAGCGGTTTCATGTGGGTCATGGGAGAGATCAAAACCCTGAGAGAATCAGCGCCGATGGCTCCGCGGCATGTGCACCGTCTTGTCCAGCGTTGCCGATGGGGAAGTGATCGAGAGCGGTGGTCATGATCTTGATGCCTTCGTCAGTATGACCGCCGCCGATGAGGACGAGGCCGAGCTGGAAGCTGCGCTTGAGTTCTTCCTTGATGGCGTAGTGCGTCGGCGTGCCGCGAGTGGCGTGTTCGGAGGTGGAAGTGCCTGTGTTCGGGTCCGTCATCGGGGCGATGTGCTTGAGCGCGAAGGCTTGGGCCTTCTTCACGGCGGCGGTCAGTTTCTCCTCGCGAAAGGTGGGATTGAACTTTTGCAGGTCCATCAGCTCCTTTGTCGTGAGCATGAAGTAGCCGAGCACGTCCTTGTCCTTCGGATCTTTGTCCAGAAGGCTGTAATGCCAGAAGCCATCCTCCAACTGCGCGGGGATGATCTGGCTGTAGATGCACTTGTCGGCCTTGCGCTTCAGACTCGCGGCTAGTTCGGGTGCGATCTCGCCCACATAGCCACTGACGATCCCGGCGGCCATGGCGACGGCGGCGGTTTTGTTGATGATCGCGGGTTTGGTCATCGGCAACTTCGATTCGCCCGTGTCCACGTCGATGGTGGAGGCAAACCAGCCCTCCTCGCTCCACGGATAGTGGTCGAGCACGGTGGCGATGTATTTGAGGTCATCGCTGCGTCCGCCTTCCTTGTGCAAAATGTAAGCGACTCCCGATGTGTAAGCCCCCAGCGCAGGCGGTCCTCCGCCGATGATCGTTTTTCCACCGGGCTTGTCTTTTTCCTTGATCGGCAGCACACCATGCTTCGTCGCCCGCATGTCTTTCAAGACTTGATCGGCCAGCGTGAGCGCAGCCTTGCGAAACTTCTGCTCCCCCGTGACCTCGAACATCAGATAAAACGCCAGCGCACCATTGCCTTCGGAAGTCTTGCCCTTCATCTCGGCGATGGAACCATCGTCCTTGATGAGTTGGTGCAGATGTTTTACCAGAGTGCCTTGAAGTTTGGTTTTGAACTCCGCCGGCATGGGTTCGACGGGCTTTGTGGTGTCGGCGGCTTGGAGCGCAGCTAGCGGGCCGAGCAGTAGAGCGGTGAGGAGGGTGTATTTCATTGAATGCAGGTTTTACCGGAGTTGATCTAAACGACTGAAGGCGGTGATTACTGCGTCATTCGCGGACGCTCCCAGTCTTTGAAGTTCCTTTTCGCATCGCGGGCTTCGTCGGTCATTTCGGGTTTCTCCACGCGCACGGCGGGATCGTTGGGATCGAAGAGCGGCCAGGTGTCGATGCGGAAGGGTGAGGCGGGGAGGCCTTCCTTGTTGTAGAGCAGATTGCGCTGCGAGGGATTCATGGCCCAGGCGTAGCGGACGGCCACGGGAGATGGCACTTCTTTGGATGAAACGATGACCCTGTTTCCTGCGATCTCGGCCTCGGCCCAATGCCATTTCTTGTCGGCGCCAGCGATGGCGAAGGCATCCAGCTTGCCGGGTTTGGCGGGCATCATGCCGCTGCCGATGCTGTCGAACTCGAGGGCGATTTTGCTGCCTTCGATCTTCTGGCTGAGATAGCGCGGGCCGCAGGGGACGATGTCTTTGCCATAGACTTCCTTGAGCGCGAGATAGGCGTGGCGGATGCCAATGGGCTTCTTGTTTTGCGGATGCAGGGCAACGGGGTCGCCGCAATCAATGCCCACCGCCATGCCGGTATGCGGCATCTCCATGCTGACAAGTCGCATCGTCTCCCGGTTGACCGACCAGGTGGCCTCGACGCCCTCGACAGGCTGCGTCTGCGGCGGCTCCCAACTTGGCAACTGCGTGAAGAAGAACGGGAAGTCTTTCGAGACGTTGCCGCCGGAGAGTTCATGCCATGACGAGCGATAGTAGCTGATGAGTCGCTTCAGTTGTTCACCATAAGCGACGGCTTGTGGCGCGGTCTTGGAATTGCGCTCGCCCTGATACCAGATGGCGCCTTTGATTCCATAAGGTCGGATGGGATAGATCATGCCGTTGAAGATATTGGCCGGATACTGATTCCCCAAGTCTGCGGGCTTGGTGATGTAGGGAGGTTGCAGCGCCCGCGCTTTGTTCTTCATGGTCTCGCCCGCGGCGACCTTGGCGTTGTATTCAGCGAGTTCGCTCTGGAATGTGGCGAGCGACTTCTCACGGCTCTCGCCCTTGCCATCCAGTTGCCGCTGCGCGCTGCGATCCATGTCGGCCTTTTGCTCCTTCGACTGCGCCATGTCCTGCTGCACGTCCCACGGCATCCACCCTTCAATCGGTGTGCCCGCGTAAGCCTCCTGAATGATGCCGATGGGAACATTGAGCGCGAGATGGAGCTTCTTGCCAAAGTTATACGCCACGACGGAAGTCTCGGCAGCGGACTCGGGATTGCAGGGCTTCCATTGACCCAGAAGATCGCGCTTCTCTTTCAACGGCTCATGCCAGTGCTCGCGGGCGGATTTGAAGATGCGGTAGTTTGGCAGGTTGACGTTCGCCTCCAACTCCGCCTCGGCGGAGTTGCCGGTTGACCAACCCATGTTGGACTGCCCGGCGCAGAGCCACACTTCGCCAATTGCGACGTCCTTGATCTCGATGGTTTTCGAGCCGGTGATTTTCAGCGAATGACCGGTCCCAAACGCAGGTGTCTCCAACAGGACCTTCCACCCGCCGTCCGCATCGGCTTGCGTCGAGGCCGAGGCACCCCAGGAAGCTGTCACGGTGATTTGTTCTTTCGGGTCGGCCCATCCCCAGATCGTGTTCTTCATGTTCTGCTGCAAAATCATGTGGTCGCCAAACAGGCTCGGCAGGCGAAGGCCCGTCTTGGCCGGCACCGAGGCATCGGAAGTGGCTTTGCCTGTTGGCGAGGCTTCCGCTGCCTTGCGTCGGGCCTGTCTTTGGGCGGCTTTGTCGTCCTCCGCCTTCGCCATGAAGGACGCGGGCAAGAGAAGAATCAGTGTGAGTGTGAATAGCGTTTTCATGGTGAGATCAAAGGGATGTCAGCGAAGTAGGGGCCAGCGCGGGAAATGTCACAGCGGCGGAAGAAAAACGAAATGAAGCACTTCATCACCGCATCGTCTGCGGATCGGACACATCCACGATGACGCGGATCTGATTCACACCGTCCGCAGTCACCTGCCAGTCGAGCTTGAGCGTGTGGCGATCCTGGCTCAGCGAGAGGTGGTCACCGTTTTTGAGGGATCGCCCAATGCCCAGCGGATACGCGAATCGCTTCCTTCCCAAGACTTGATCGCTGGCCGTGAGTTGCTCCCCATCGGCGATGATCGCGATGATCGGGCGGTCAAAGCTCACTTCGCCGACGAAACGCTTGGGGTCGGAATTGGCCGTATTCTTCGCCTGTGGCGGATGGTATTGAATGAGATAGGTGTTCACGCGCCGCTTCTCAGGACGCAGCGTCTCCTTGCGTCCGATAGTCTCATCCGGCCCGTAGTCTCCGGGCTCAGTGACGCTCACGGTGAAATCTGTCCTGAGCTTGGTCGCGAAACGTTCCGTGAAGATCACGATGTTATCGCCATCGGTGACATCCGCCGGATTCAGATGGGGCTGCGGATAGGCGAAGCGAATCTTGCCACCCGTGTTCACGACTCCAAACAACACCGGCCAGCCCCGAAACGCGTGCGTGTTGAACTTCTGAGGCATGAGCGCACCCGAGCCTTCGTTGAGCGTCACCTCATCGCCTTCATTAATGATCTTCTCCTCACGGCTGGCGAGCGACGTCACCGCGACGCGACCCTCAAAGACTGCCACATCCGTCGCACCATTCGTCCCGACAGACACGCCGAACGTCGTGCCGAGATCAACGACCTTGGCTCGCTCGGTGTGCACTTGGAATCCAATGCCATCCGGCGGGACATTCGCGGTGAGTTTTCCTGAATGCAGTCGTGTCTCACCGGGGCCGATGAGTTCGAGATCGGCCGGACCTTCCAGAGTCAATCGAACGTCCTTCGCGAAATCGAGCCGCACCACGCCTGCCACCAACTTCAGGTGACCTTTGCCGACATGCGCACCAGGAGTGAACTTCCGATCACCCGACCATGTGGCATCGATCTGATGGGCGACAATGGCGAGCGACTCGTCGGCCTTTGGCAAACTCCACATCACAAACCATCCCAGCGCGATCACCGCAGCGATGCCAGCCACCCATTTCGCTGCCGGATACCAACGCCTGCTCGGCTTCGAAAGTCTCAGCGCAGACAACACCGCAGCAGACATATCGAGTGATGTCCTTTCAGGTAGAATGCATTGCATCACGTCCTGCACCCTGCGGTCCGCTTCATCGAGCAGAGAAAGCCCTCGCAGCGAGTTCTGAAGGCGAAGTTCACTCAGAAACCGCGCCTTCAAATCTACATCCGTCGCGAACGCCGTCAGCAACTCCCGTGACGCGTCGTTATTTAGCGTCCCGTCCGCAAATCCCTCCAGTAGTTCGTTGAATCGTTCGTCGTTCATGACGCGCCTCCCGATTGAAGTGAGCTCTCCATGCACTCACGCAGCGTCTTCCTCACGCGGTTCAACGTCGTCGTCACCCAGCTGACGGTGCGCTGTTTCTGCTCCGCGATCTCCTTGCAGCTCCGCTTGTTAAAATAGCGCAGCGCCACCAGATCCGCCGCCTCGCGCCCCAGCTTCCCCACGCAGTCCCGCAGCCCGGTCAACTGATCCGACCGAAAATCCGGCTCCATGTCCTCCGTCACCACCGTTGCAATCTCGACCTCCAACTGCTCGCGGTAGTTCGACAGGTTGTTCGCCTCCCGCCGCTTCTTTTCAAGCTCCGTAAGGATCAGGTATTTGCAAGTCACGCACAGCCAAACGCCAAACTCCTCCTCCGCCCGAAACTCCGCCAGCCGCTGATAAGCGCGGATAAACGTCAACTGCACCACCTCCTCCGCCAGCGTCCAATCACTCAGCCGCCGCAGCGCATACCCCAGCAGCATGTCCTGATGCTCCCGCACGACCTCGCCATAAGCGTCGAGATCGCCATCTAAGATGCGTTGTTGAGTGAATGGGTTCATGCCGTCTCCGAAGTAGGGGCTGGAGTGAACTTTGTCACAAAATACATCCTTAACCTCGGAGAGAGGCCCATGCAGGCTTTTCCATTCCAAGTCCGGCAACTTGGATTCCAACTGGTAAAGCTTGTCCTGCAGGTTCAGCCCCCAAGGGTTCCACATCAACACCCGAGTCCTCCCGCCGTGCGCCTCCTCAATGAAACCAGCCTCACCGCCGCCGAGATCGCCAGCAAAACCGGCTTCGTCGATGCCAGCAGCTTCGCCGAACAATTCAAACACCGCACCGGGATGACACCCACCGAGTATCGAACGAAGCAGGCGAGGTAGACACCGTGGTTCACCCATGGTCGGTTTGATCCTGCCTCTGGATTCCCGGCTGATGCCACTCTCACGAGCCAGGGTGGACGTTGCTCAAACCCATCGCTTTCCGGAGTTCCTGCACGCGCCTCAGCAGCCGAGCGCGGATGCGCTGGGCGTAGTCGTGGGCGGCGGGGAGGGCGGGTTTCACGGCAAACGTCGAATGCATCGTTGTGATGATCGGAGAATGCTCAACGTCATTCTTTGTGGGCTGTTTTTGGTCCATCGTGCCGCTGGTGAAAGAAGTCGAAGTCCGCGTGGCCGCCTTCTGCTGCCGACGACAGGTTGTAGGAAAACAGGCCAACCTTGGTGCCCTCATACCAGGCGGTGCGGTATGGATAGTCGCGGTCACCCAGCGGCTCGTAGTGTTCGCCGTCGAGGCTGTAAAACAGGGTGCCTTTATAGTGACGGTGTTCGAGCTTCAACCAAATGGCGTCTTGTCCGAGTTCGGGACCATCGGTGAAGGCGCCGGGGCCGGAAGTGGCGGTGCCTTTGGCAAAGCGGATGCGTTTGGTGCCGCCCTCTTTGGCGACTCCGATCCAGGTGTAGTCGTCGATCATCGTGCAGAGTCCGGCGCGTTGGCCATCGATCATGCTCGTGGTGTCGAGCTTCGTGACGATGTCGGACTCGGCTCCGTAGAGGCGCTGGACGAGGGTGTTGTAGGCAAAGAGAAGATGGTCATCGCGATAGTTGACCTTCGTTCGGCCAAATTGGGAAACACCGCCTTGCGTGTTCAGGTGTCGCGCCGTCAATCGAAGGTGTCCCGGCCTCGCGGTGATCGACCAGCGCGAGTCGTCGGGATCGTGGTTCCAAGCCCACTGACCGCTGAGAGTCATCGCATCAAACTCATCGGAAGGGTCTGCCGCGTTGATGGGTTGGACCGGGAGCGCGGGCTTGGCGTAGGACTCGGTGAGGCCCACCGGTTCGCCGATGCCATCGCCGTCAGCATCAACGCCAATCCACGGCCAGCCGTCAGCCGTCCAGCCCGCAGGCTCAAGGTAGAGACGCCGGCCATAAGTGGCAAAGAGGTTGTAGTCGTGATGCAGGAAGGCCCAGCGGTCGCCGCTGACTTCGACTAACGATCCCTGCGCGGCATTGATGTCGGCCTTGCCTGCGTGGAAGAGCTTCCGGCTCTCATAGGGACCGTAGAGCGACTTGGAGCGATAGACATACTGCGCCTTGTCTTTGTTCTTACCGGTGGAGGCGACGGAGATGTAATAGAAGCCGTTGCGCTTGAATACCTGCGGCCCCTTGGGCGGGATGTCATCAATCAAGATCGTGCCTTGGTCCACGATGGCATCGAAGGTGTCGTTCAAGCGGTAGATCCGCAGCGCCCCCGGATTGCCCAACAGGAACAAGTAGCCCTTGCCATCCTCATCCCAAAACGGACACGGGTCTTCGAAGTCCCCGACGATCTTTTCCGAAAGGCTCACCGGCTCACTCCACGGGCCTTCCGGCGCAGCAGCCTTGCAGACAAAGCCCCGGTATTTCGTGCTCCAGTTGAACATGTAATAAGTCCCACGGAAAAACCCCACCTCGCCATCCTGCGATCCGGCGGAACACGCCTTGCCGGGGAAGGTGAAGTCCGCATGCACGCCACCGAGGCGCGAGTAGATGCGGCCTGCGTGGGTCCAGTTGACGAGATCCTTCGACGCCAGCAACGGCATGCCCATGAAGTGATGCGAGG
>VFJQ01000071.1 GCA_009885995.1 Verrucomicrobiota bacterium | reverse complement strand
TGAAGGTTCGCATCAGCTGAGGTTTGAGTCCGTGCTCCCGCCAAATGTGGCCCGTGGCTGTCGGATCGTGGTGCAGGCCCGGCGTTCGCTGACTTCCAGCTCCTGCCGCACATGCAGCACGGCTCGTCGTTTGCGCTCCGGGCCTACCATTTTCCCTCCGCCACCTCCTTGAGGATGGAAAGGTCCAAAGCCTGGTTGGCGACCAGCTTCTTGAACTGGGCGTTCTCCTTTTCCAGCGCCTTGAGCCGTTTGACCGTTTCCTCCTTGGCTCCGCCATATTCCTGCCGCCAGCGGTGGTAGGTCGGCGGACTGACTTCCAGCTTTTTGCAGACCGCTTCCACGCTCTGACCTCCGGCCAGGAGCGTGGCCGCCTCGCGCAGCTTCTTAATGATCTCTTCGGGTGTATGTCGTTTGCGTTTCATTTTGAGAGTTCGGCGGCGCTCACGCGCCGCCAATCTCTCATAGCGCCTGAATCAACTTTCGGGGAGCAGGCCACCGCCACCAGTCCAGAGTGTCGCGTCAAATGTCCTTATGACTTCGCACGCGGATGGTAAGGCTTACCAACTCCTGCCAACCACCCTCCCCGTATGCTCCGCCCCGTCTTCCTGCTCCTCGTCCTCACCGGCCTCATCGCCACCGCCCGCGCCGCCGAATGGAAACCGCAGGGCGCGCCGAGCGAAGTGAGCGTCGTCTCCGGCGACCGCGTCTGGCTGCGCGCCTATGCGCAGGTGCCGAAGCAGTGGGCCAATCCGATCTCCGGTAAGACCTCGGACCTTTACCGCGAGTCGATGACGCTCGCGCTGCGCGACGTGCCGGGGCCGGTCGTCATATGGATCAACGGCCAGAAGGCCTTCGAGGCTGCGTCGGTCGGCGCGGAGGAGAATCAGCGCTTTAAACTGCCGAAGGTGCTCGAATTGGAGAAGTTCAACTGCCTCGTGATCGAACTGCGCGCGCCCGCGGCGAGCGCGCTGCGCCATCCGCCGATCATGGCGAGCTACTTCGACGAGATTCATTTCACGGCCTTCGAGGTCACCGCCACACAGCCGAGTGCCGACGAGATGGCCGCGCTAGCCGGGCAGCCCGCCCGCGCTTTCTTCACCGAGAAGGACGCGCGCAAATCCTCCACCCCGCTCTCCGCGAACGCCGAGAACATGCCCGGCACCCGCATGACGCCGCAGGACGAGCTCGCACAGCTCAAGCCGGCGGACGATCTCGCCGTCGATCTCATCGTCGCCGATCCGCTCGTCGCGCAGCCCACGCACATGAGCTTCGACGAACGCGGTCGCCTCTGGGTCGCGCAGTATCGGCAGTATCCCTATCCCGCCGGCCTCAAGCAGATCAGCCGCGACATGTATTACCGCGCCGTCTTCGACAAGGTGCCGCCGCCGCCGCCTCACCACGACAAGGGCCGCGACCGCATCAGCATCCACGAGGATACCGACGGCGATGGCACCTTCGACAAACACAGCATCCTGCTCGACGGCCTGAACATGGCGAACGCCGCGCTGCGTGGCCACGACGGCATCTGGGTGATGAATACGCCTTACCTCATGTTCTACCCGGACGCGGATGGCGACGATGTGCCCGACCGCGATCCCGAGGTGCGGCTCGCGGGCTTCGGCCTTGAAGACACGCACAGCGCGAGCAACGGCCTGACGTGGGGCCCCGACGGCTGGCTCTATGGCACACAGGGCTCGACGACGACTTGCAAAGTCACGCGTCCGGGCATCGATCCACCGGGCGCGAAGGGCGTGTATTTTGAGGGCTGCTTCGTGTGGCGCTATCATCCCGAGACGAAAGCGTTCGAGATCTTCTCCGAGGGCGGCGGGAATAACTTTGGTCTCGAGTTCGACGCCGAGGGACGGCTCTTCTGCGGACACAACGGCGGCACGACGCGCGCGTGGCATTTCGTGCAGGAGGGCATCTACCTCATGCAGGGCAAGGAGCCGGGGAAGTTCGGCCCGCCGCGCAATCCCTATGTCTTCGACGAGATGCCGCTGACGAAGAGCGCGAACCCGATTCCGCGCTTCACGCACAACACCATCGTCGCCGAGGGCAGCGCGATGCCGACGAGCTATACCGGGCGTTTCATCGGAGCGGACCCGCTGCACCGCACGCTCACCGTCTCCGACCGGACGCCCGTGGGCTCGACCTTCGAGACGAGCGACGTGACGCCCGCGCTCACGAGTGATGCCGTGGTCTTCCGCCCAGTCTATCTCACCAACGGCGCCGACGGTGCGATCTACGTCGCGGACTTCACCGAGGAATACATCGCGCACGGCCAGAACTACCAAGGGCAGATCGACAACACGACCGGCCGCATCTTCCGCCTGCGCGGAAAGAACAGCACGCTGGAGAAAGACGTGAACCTCTCGGTGAAAACCACGGACCAACTCATCGCGCTGCTCAGCCATGCGAACAAATGGCACCGCACCACTGCCGTGCGTCTGCTCGGCGAACGCCGCGACCGCACCGCCGCAGCGAAACTCCGCCCGCTGCTCGACCAGCCCGCGACACATCCTGCGCTCGAAGCGCTGTGGGCGGTCCATCAACTCGGCGCGCTCGATGAAGCGACCGCACTCGGCGCACTCAAGCATCCCGCCGCGCCCGTGCGGGCGTGGACGATCCGCCTGCTCGGCGACCGCAAAGCCCTCTCGCCGCGCATCCAAATAGCCATCGCCGATCTCGCCCATGCTGAGACGAGCGGCGAAGTCCGCGCGCAGGTCGCCTCGACCGCCCGCCGCCTCGCGGCCGAGCCGCGCCTCCAGCTTCTCACCGCGCTGCTCGACCGCCCGGAGGACGTGCAGGACAAGTTCACGCCGCTGCTCGCGTGGTATGCCATCGAGAGCATCTGCGACAGCGACCGTGATGCCGTGCTGAAGTTCGCCACGAGTTCGTGGTCCTCCACGCTCGCCCGCGAAAGCCTGCTCCCGAAACTCATGCGCCGGTGCGCCGCGAAGAGCACCCGCGCCGAGTTGCTCGCCTGCGCCCGCCTGCTCGACAGCGCACCGCCCGAGCAGCGCAAGCCGCTACTCGCCGCCTTCGAGGAAGCCTTCAAAGGCCGTTCGCTTCCGCCGCTCCCGAGTGAACTCGTCGCCGCGCTCGCGAAAGCCGGCAACGCGTCCGTGCTCCTGCGCGTGCGCCAGGGCGATGCCGCCGCGATCGAAGAAGCGCTCAAGCTCGCCGCCGACACGAAGGCGGAGCCGGGGGAGCGCGCGAACTATGTCCGCACTTTCGGCGAAGTGAAGCAGGCCAAAGCCGTGCCGGTGCTGCTGGCGATCGCATGCACCGACAAGGCAGCCGACCTGCGCAAGACGGCGCTCGCTTCACTGCAAAGCTATGACGACCCGCAGATCGGCACCGACATCGCCGCCGCCTATGCGTCGCTCCCCGCCGAGGCGCAGCCTGCCGCGCAGAATCTCCTCGCCAGCCGCGCCGCGTGGAGCACCGCGCTCATCCAACTCGTCAAGGCCGGCACCATTCCGCTGAAGTCGCTCGCACCCGACATTATCACGCGCCTCAAGCTCCAGCCCGCGCCTGTGAAAGCCAGCGCGAGCACCCGCGCCCGCGTCGAGCAGCTTCGCACTCTCCTCGCCGGCAAGCCCGGCGATCCCTACGCGGGCGAACCGATCTTCATGGCCCGCTGCGCCGCGTGCCATACGCTCTTCCACAAGGGCGGGAAGGTCGGCCCGAACCTCACTGCCTATCAACGCGACGATCTCGGCACGATGCTCACCAGCATCGTCGAGCCTGGCGCCGAGATCCGCGAAGGCTTCGAAAACTTCATCCTCACGACGAAAGATGGCCGGACTCTCAGCGGCTTCCTCGCGGACAAGGACGAGCACGTCGTCATCCTGCGGGGCTTCGACGGGCAAGACCTCACCCTTCCCCGCGAGCAGATCGCCGAGCTGACAGGTGCGGGCCGCAGCCTCATGCCCGACGGCCTGATCGAAGGCCTCACCGACACCGAGTTGCGCGACTTCTTCGCCTACCTCCGCATCCCACAGCCGATCTCGCGCTGATGCGGCCCGCTACGCCAGGAGCTTCAGCGCGCCGCGGACGAGGTCTTCGCTCGCACGAGTGGCGCCGCCCTTTTCCCAGACCTGCTTCACGACCTTGTGCGCTTCGACCTGCTTGTAGCCGAGGGCGATAAGGGCGAGGACGGCGTCGTTGATCTGGGTCTCCTCCGGCGTGGGGGCGTGGCCGGCGCTGGCGGCTTCCCATGCGGCGGCGATACCGACTTTGTCTTTAAGTTCGACGATGATGCGCTCTGCGGTCTTCTTGCCGATGCCCTTGGTCTTGGCGAGGAGCCCGGCGTCGCCGGCGACGACGGCGGCTTTGAAATTCGTCACGCTCACGCCGCTGAGGACATCGAGCGCGGTCTTCGGGCCGATGCCGCCGACGTGGTTCACGAGGAGGCGGAAGAGGTCGCGCTCGGCGGCGCTCGTGAAGCCGTAGAGGACGTGCGCGTCTTCGCGGATGGCGAGATGCGTCAGGATTTTGATGGACGCGCCGACGGGGGGCAGCTTGTCGTAGCTGGAAAGCGGGATGTTCACATGATAACCGACGCCATGCACACCGATGACCACTTGCGTGGGGAGCGCTTCGACGAGCGTGCCTTCGAGAAAAGTAATCATTTGACGCGAAGAGTGGCGCGGAGGAGCGGGGCTTGTCATTGGCGATTTGCCATTTTCTGCTGGGGGCTTCTCGCAATCGCGCAGGCGGATGAATCGCAGTGGCGGGTCTGGCTGGAGCCGAAGTTCATGCGCGCACCGATCGTCGTGCCACTGGCTGATGCGCAGAAGACGGAACTCGCCGCGGGGATGCTGAGCGATGAGGGACTGGTCGCGCTCAGCGAGGCGGACTTCGCCGCGCTTCACGTGGACCGCGGGATATTCCACTCCGTCGCCGCGCTGAATACGGCCTTCGATCTGCGGCACCTGCGGTTTCGGTTCGAGCGCGACCGCCGGCAGGTCATCCGCTACGCGGCGATGGAATCCGATCAGCCGATCGTGGCCTCGGCGGTCCTCTTCCCGGGATTCCTCGACCTCTGGAAAGATACGCTGGGCGAGAAGGTCCTGGTCGTCGTGCCGAACCGCTTTTCGGCGTTCGTTTTTCCCCATCTGGCCACGGACTACCTCGATTACGCACCGATGGTCTTCCGAGCCTACCGGGAGACGCCCTACCCGGTCAGCGTGGAGGTCTTTGAGGTCAGTCCCTCTGGCTGGCGCTGCCTGGGCGCCTACACCCAACCTTGATCCCGATTTTCGAGTGGCCACGGGGTATTAGCGCGGAATTTGCGTCATTTTTTCGCGATTCTGAAAAAAGCCCTCGTGGAATCGAGGTTCCGGGGTAATCTGACCACCCTATGTCCATTCCGAAGAAAACCGCCTTCGCGCGCCGACTCCCTGACCTAGTGACCGAGGAACTCGCAGCCGTGCTCTCCTCACGCAGCACCTACGAGTTCAAAGGGCTCTTTGAGGTCGTTCACGAGCGCCTGCGTGCCCGCAATGCGGCCAGCGGCGGCGAAGAAATGCTGCGCCTGCGCGCTTATGAAAAGCTCCAAAACCTCGTTTCTCGAGGAATGGTCAAGAAAGACGGCAAGAAGTATAAGGGCATCCCGAAGCTGCTCGCGACACTCGAAACCATGCCGAAGCCGCTCCCGCCGCGCCCCGTCCCGGCGGCCGCAGCCTAGTCAGTGACCGTTTTTTACGGATCGAATGGTTAAGGATTACCTGCCCGTATTACTTCAGGTGCTCGTGGCGATTGGCTTCGCTGCGGCGGCACTGATCGTTAGCGTCATCCTAGGCAAGACGGGCAAGCGCAACCCGACCAAGGACTCAGCCTACGAGTGTGGCATGAAGCCGGAAGGCCCAAGCCAGCCGCGCTTCAGCGTGAAGTTCTACGTGGTGGCGATGCTCTTCATCCTCTTCGATATCGAGATCGTCTTCATGTATCCGTGGGCGGTCGTGTATCGCGAGTTTCTCGTGGCTCACGGCGCGCAGATCTTTTGGTCCATGCTCAGCTTCGTGAGCGTCCTCACGGTCGGCTACGTTTACGCCGTGATGAAGGGCGCGCTCGACTGGAAGAACTAGGCGTCCCGGACTCCATCCATCTCTCACCGCGCCCGGGCGGCCTGTGAAAGCGGGCCGCCCGGTTGCTTTTTGGGCGGGGACTCCGAATGCCTGCTTGCCGGGCGCGAACTCACCGCGTAAGACCGCGCCCGCGCCATGGTTCACCACATCAGCCTTTTCAAGCTCAAGCCAGAGGTCACCCCGGACAAGCTCGAGCAAATGATGATGAACACCGGCATGAGCCTGCTGAAAATCCCCGAGATCCTGTCCGTCAAGTGCGGCAAGGCCATCGAAGCGAAGACGGAGTGGCCGTTCTTCGTGTCGCTCGAGTTCGAGTCCATGGAGAAGCTCCAGATGACGCAGGAAGATGCGATTTACATGAAGTTCATGTCCGACGTCATCAAGCTGAATACCGCCGAGCGGGTGGTGCTCAACTACGAGATGGAGCCGGGGAAAAACGTCAAATACTCGTAGCGGCTCAGCTCAGCCACGCGGCGAGCTTTCCGGCGACGAAGTCGATCTCTAGATCTGCGACCCCGAACGGCGGCGAGAATGACAGGACGTCGCTCTCCGGGCCGTCCGCGAGAAGGAGCACCCCGTCCCGAAGGGCGCGCTTCACCGCGCCGATGGCGCGCTCCGTGGTCGATTCGAGCCCGAGCATCAGGCCCATACCACGCACCTCACCCGCCAATCGCAGTGCAGCCGCCAGCCTTGCGCCACGCTCACGAACGAGCTGCGCGATCTCGGGTCGCCCGTGCCTCTCGATCGATGCGAGCGCCATGGCACAACCAAGCGGATTGCCGAGGAAGGTGCTCGTGTGCAGTGCTTCGCCGCTCGACAGCGGCCACGCATCCATCACGGCCGCACGCCCGACGCATGCCGACAATGGGAATCCGCCCGTAAGCGCCTTGCCGAGGCAGATGAGGTCCGGGACTACGCCCGAGTGTTCGCAGGCGAAGAGCGCGCCGGTGCGATTGAAGCCCGTGTAGACCTCGTCCAGCACGAGGAGAATGCCGTGCGAGTCGCAAACCTCGCGAAGCATCGGCAGAAAATCGCGCGGCGGGACCACGCAGCCGCCGCGGCCTTGCACCGGCTCGACGAGCACGCAGCCGATCTCGCGCTCACGCAGCACTGCCTCGATCTGCTCGCGCTCGCAAGGATACGGCGCAAACGCCGCGAAGTCCGCAAGTTGCGCGCGAAACGGCTCGCGGAAAAACGGCAGCCCCGTCGCAGTGAGCGCCCCGAAACCGAGGCCATGGTAACCGCCGCTGAATGCCAGCACACCTCGCTTGCCGGTGCGAAGCAGCGAGGTCTTGAGCGCCGCCTCGATCGCCTCGAAGCCGGAGTTCCCGAGGATCACCTTCCCCTGCCCTGCTCCCCAGCGCTCGAACGTGATCGCGCTCAGCCGCGCGCAAAGCTCGGCCTTCAGCTCCGTCGGATGCACATCGCCCATCGCATGCATGAGCACCTGCGCCTGGCCAGTCAGCGCGTCGCGCAAATCAGGCGCCGTGTGCCCGAGGCTGCTCACGCCGAAGGCCGCGGTCAGGTCTAGGAAACGATTACCGTCCGAGTCCCAGACGTTCACGCCTTCGGCGCGCTCCCAAAAGATCGGCCAGTCATCCGCGAGGAATGTCACATTCCTCGACTCGTAGCGACGCAGCCGCGCCGCGAGAGCACGCGAGCGCGGGCCGGGGATTTCCGTGATCAGGTCAGGCAGCGCCACCGATCAGACCGCGATAGACTTCCTCGAAGCGCACCACCGCGCGCGCCCACGAAAAGTCCGCTTTCATCGCCCGCTGCACGATCGCCTTCCACGCCGGCGCATCGGCAAAGACACGCTTCGCCCGCACAATCGCATCCCACAGCGCCTCGGGATTGTAGTCGTGGAAAACGAAGCCCGTGCCCGAATCGTGCGCGGGATCGTAGTCCTGGACGATCTGGTAAAGCCCGCCGGTCGCACGCGCGATCGGCAGCGCGCCGTATTTCAGCGCATACATCGCCGTGAGCCCGCACGGCTCCGAGTGCGACGGCATCAGGAAAACATCCGCACCCGCCTGGATGAGATGCGAGAGCTGCTCATCGACACCCTTGCGAAACACGAAGCGCTCCGGGTGCTGCCGGCTCGCGATCATCAACTCGCGCTCGTATCCCGAGTCCCCGTCACCGAGGACGATCAGGCGCGCGTCATTGCTGAGCATCCGGTCGATCACCGGGAAAATGAGATCGATCCCCTTCTGCTCCGCGAGCCGCGTCACCATCGCGAAGACCGGCCCAGTGGGCGCAGGCGCGAGCCCCACTTCCTCCAGCAACGCCGCGCGGCACGCCTTTTTCCCCGCGAGCGCCGATGGCTTGTATGCCTTGGGGATGAACTTGTCCGTCGCCGGATTCCAAATGTCGTAGTCTGCGCCATTGAGGATGCCGTGCAGCTTGTGAGCATGTTCGCGCACGACGGCATCGAGGCCCGCACCACCCTCGGGGGTCTGCACTTCGCGGGCGTAGGTCTCGCTCACCGTCGTGAACGCATCGGCGAAAAGGATGCCGCCCTTGAGCAGGTTCATGTTCCCGAAAAACTCGACACCGCGCGCGCTGAAGCAATGCCCCGGCAGATTCGTGAGCCCGAAATCCACACCCCAGAACGAGCCTTGATACGCGAGGTTGTGGATCGTCAGCACCGTCGCGAATGGCAGGTTGCGCTCCTTCACCAGCACCGGCACCAGCGCCGCCTGCCAGTCGTGCGCGTGGATGACGTCGATCGGCGGAGAAATCCGACGCGCGATCTCGACCACGCATTTCGAGAACAGGATGAACCGCTCCGCATTGTCGCCGTAGTCGTGGCCTTCCTCACCATACAGCCCCACGCGATCGAACGACTCATCGCGCCGCACGAGAAAAACCTGCACCCCGTTCGGCGCGCGACCTTCCCAAATCTCCGCATCCAACACGCGAGTGCCCACCGGCACGTGCAGGCGCACCCCCGTATCGCGGGCGCCGAGACGCTGATCCCCGAGCAGGCCGCGATAGCAGGGCACGACCACGCTAGCCTCGTGCCCGCGCGCCGCGAGCGCAGCGGGCAGCGCTTCGAGCACGTCGCCGAGCCCGCCGGTGCGTGCAAAGGGCGTGAGTTCGCTGCTTGCGTGGAGGATTTTCATCGAGCCTGCATCCGAGCAAAGGCGCGCCGCGGCGGCAACTGCTTTCGCTTTTACGCAGCAGGCACTTGCCTCGGCACGATGGAAATGACAACGGTTCACCATGACCCGTCTGCTCCACTTCGCCGCTCTCCTCGGCCTGCTGACCGTCGCCGCGCCAGCACAGGAATCCACCCCGGCGGACGAACTCCGCGAGTTGCGCAAAGTGGTCGAGCAGCAGTCCCTGCAGATCGAAGCGCTCACCCGGCAGGTCGCGCGCCTCGCCGCGGCGCTCGATGGAAAAACAGCGGCAGCACCCGCGGCCACAGCCGAGCCCGCACCGGCGCCGGAGAAGGAAGAGTTCAGCACCGCGACCGCGCCGAAGGCTGAACCCGCTCAACCACACCACATCGTCGTGAAAGGCGAGACGTTGACCTCCATCGCCAAGCAATACAACGTGCCCCTCGCCGAACTACTCAAAGCCAACAAGAATATCAACGAGCGCAAAATCCAGATCGGCCAATCGATCCTCCTTCCGACGCCTCAACCCACCCCATCCACACCCTCCGAACCCAAACCCAACCCATGAGCGACGACACACAAACCTGGTATCTCCTCAAGAACGACGACGGCTCCGTCTTCGGCCCCGTCCCGTTTTCCCAGCTCAAATCCTGGGCCTACGACGCACAGATCTCGCCCCTCGACAAGGCATCCACAGACCAGGAAAACTGGATGAAGGTGCCGATGGTCCCCGACCTCGGCATGGACTACCTCGTCGAAGTCAGCCCCGATCAATACTACGGCCCCACCACGCTCGGCGCCGTGCGCGAGTTCCTCGAAGCCGGCGAGATCCACGCCGAGACGCACATCACCAATTGCAAGGATGGCACCGGTGCGGCGATCAAAGACATCCCCGGCATGCTCCCGCAAGCCGACGAAGAGGAAGCTCGACCCGTGCGCACCAGCATCCGACTCAACCTCCAGCAGCGCATCCGCGAACTCGAGGAAGCACTGATGGAAGAACGCCGCGCCCGCGAGACAGCCGAACACATGATCGAGAAGCTCGAGGCCAAGCTCGCCGAGATCACGCGCGCGGCGACGCTGTAGGCGCCATGCCGCTTCACATCGCCCGCCGCGAGTTCCTCCTCCGCTCGCTGCTCGCCGGCGCCGGCGTCGTTACATTCCCGGCGCTGCGCGCTGATGACCGCAAGACCGATCCCGATCGCTGGGCGCTCTTCTCCGACACTCACATCGCCGGTGACCCCGCCACCATCGCCCGCGACGTCCACCTCGCCGATCACCTCCGCGCCGCCATCGCCGGCGTGCAAGCGCTACCGACCGCGCCCGCCGGCGTCTTCGTCAATGGCGACTGCGCCCTCGATCGCGGCCTCGCCGGCGACTACGCCACGTTCAGTGAGCTATTCTGCCCGCTCGCGGGCAAACTTCCGCTCCACCTTCTCCTCGGCAATCACGACGACCGCGAGGTCTTCTACACCACGCTCAAAGAGAACCGCCCCGCAGCCCCCGTGGTCGCCAGCAAGCACGCATCGATCGTCGAAACCCCACGCGCCAACTGGTTCCTGCTCGATTCGCTCGACGTGACCAAACAGACCCCCGGCCGGCTCGGTGACGAGCAGCGCGCATGGCTCGCCAGCGCACTCGACCAGCGCCAGAACCAGCCCGCGCTCGTCATGGTGCATCACAACCCGGTCGCCAGCGACCCCACCAAAAAAACTGGCCTGCTCGACACCACCGAGTTGCTCGAGATCCTCCTCCCGCGCCGCCACGTCAAAGCCCTCTTCTTCGGCCACACCCACACGTGGCGCCTCAGCGAGCAGGACGGTCTGCACCTCGTGAACCTCCCCGCTGTCGCCTACCCATTCCGCCCCGACGAGGTCACCGGCTGGGTCGATTGCCGCCTACGCGATGCCAGCATGACCCTCGAAGTCCGAGCCCACGACCCGCAGCACGCAGCGCATGCGAAGCCGGCGCATCTAGCGTGGCGCTGACCTCCTGCGGAGGAAACTGCGAAACAACCGCGCGAGGCACCGCACAGCCTCCGCACGAGCGGCCGCTGGAGCTGTGGCTACAGCGTGATGCGCGATCGAAACTCCGCCACTCCGCGCGCACCCGAGTGCCAGCGATAGACACTGCCGTCTTCGGTCGAGCTGCCATGCACGCCACCGGCGGTCGTGACGAAAAACTCGTCGAGCTCCGGTCCGGCGAAGCATAGCGACGACACCTTCGCGACGGGAAAGCGGACTTTTTCCACCACGCTGCCGTCGGGCGCGTGGCACACGACGGAGAATCCGTCCCACCGCGCCGACCACACATTCCCGATGCTATCCACGGTCATGCCGTCGGGGATGCCTTCGTCGTCGGCGGCCTGGTAAAAGACGCGCTGGCCGCTGAGGGTGCCGGTCTCGCGTTCATAATCGAAGGCGTAGATGCAGCGCCGCGTGGAACAGGTCCAATAGAACGTCCGCACGTCCGGCGAGAAGCCCATGCCATTCGACACGGCGGTGCCGCGGAAAAGCAGTGTGAACGTCCCATCGCGATCCATCCGATACAGCCCGCCACTCTTCGCGGTCCGCCCGATCGTGCCAGCGAAGACGCGGCCTTCCGGATCGGCGATCACGTCGTTGAAACGGATCGCGCCATCGTCCTCAAACTCGCGCACCACCTCCACGACGCCGAGCGCGTTGAGCTCCGCGACGTCCGTCTCGCGAAAGAGCAGCAGGTGGCCATTTGCCTGGAGGGTGAACCCACCGACCGGCGGCCCGTGGTAGATGACTTCGTGCCAGCCGCTGGCGATCTCGAAGCGGTGGATTCTTCCGCCGGTGATATCCGTCCAGAGCAGTGCGTCCTTCTCTGCGTGCCAGAGCGGGTTCTCGGCGAGTTCGCAGTGTTCGTTGATGAGCGTGGTGATCATGGCTTGCGATGGTTTGCGCCGTCCTTTTAGGCTCCCGACGCCTCATCCCTCTATGAAAAAAATCAAATACGGCGTCCTCGGTCTCGGCTGGTTCGGCGAGAAACATCTCGAAGCGCTCGCAGCGATCCCCAACGTCGAGATCCACTCGCTCTGCACCCGCAACTCCACGCGCCTCGCCGAGACCGCGGCGAAGGTCGGCGCGGCGAAGACCTTCACCGACTACCACGCGATGCTCGCCGATCCGGAGCTGGAAGCGGTGAGCGTCGTCACCATGTGGGACCAGCACGCCGCGCCCACGATCGCCGCGCTGGAGGCAGGCAAGCACGTCTTTCTGGAAAAGCCGATGGCTTCCACGATCGCGGACTGCGATGCGATCGTCGCGGCCGCGCACGCGGCGAAAGGCCACTTCATGGTCGGCCACATCTGCCGCTTCAACCCGCGCTACGCCGCCGCGAAGGAAGCGATCGCCGCGGGGCGCATCGGCCGCATCATCTCCATGTATGCGCGGCGAAATCTGCCCGCGTGGGTCGGCGCCAGCGTGCTTGACAAGATCGGGCCGATCATCGGCGACTGCGTCCACGACACGGATCTCATGTTCTGGTTCAGCGGCTCGCGCGCCGTCACCGCTTACGCGCAGACGGTGAAGATCCGTAACCACGCGAATCCCGATCTCGGCCAGGTGATGTATCGGCTCGAGAGCGGCGCGTCGTGCATCCTCGAAGCGGTGTGGTGCCTGCCCGATACCACGCCATTCCAAATCGACGAGAGGCTCGAAGTGATCGGCACCGAAGGCTCCATCTCCATCCACGACACACACCCGAATCTCATGATCGTGGACAAGGACGGCGCGCGCTGCCCCGACACGACTTACTGGCCAACGCTGCACGGGCAGCTCCGCGGCGCGCTGCGCGACGAACTCGCCTACTTCGCGAACTGCGTGGCGACCGGCACGAAGCCCACGGTCATCACGCCCGAGGAATCGCGCGAAGCCGTGCGCGCGTGCCTTGCGGCGGAAGAGAGCGCGGCTAGCGGCCGGATCGTCGCGATCTAGCCGCGGCTCCAGTTGCGCGCCATCGGCGGGTGTGGCACGGGGGCAAACTCACCTCCGCTCATGGCCCTCTCCTCCCGCCCTGAACCTCTCGAATCGCGCATCGCGCCTGCGCAGTTTTTCCTCAGCGGCACATCGCTCACAGTCGAGGACGCCGCGGGCGCGGATGTGAACGACGCGGCCCTCGCCAGCGACGCGACCGCCGATCTCGCCGTCGTCTTGAAGAAGGGCGACACGCTCGTGCTGGATACAAACGGCAATCATCTGCTCGACGCGAGCGAGACGGTCTTTGCGAAGCTCTCGGGCGGCAGCGCGGCGTTCTTCATCACCGATCTGGATGCCGACACGAAGGTCGGCGCGGATGAGATCACGGGCATCGCGGCGGGCAGCGGCTTCAATGCGACGATCGACGGCGACGTGAACGGCGACATCGCGACGACGCTGGCTGCGGACGCCACTTTCGCACCGGAGACGATCCTCAGCGCGAGCATCGCGGGGGCGAAAATCAGCGGGCGCGTGACCGGGAGCATCCTCGCGGGCGGCAGCATCAGCAACGTGACCATCGGCCCATCGACGGCATCGGCACAGCCGAGCGTGACGGACATCCGCACCGGCACGCAGGCGGCAAACCAAACCATCAGCTACAACGGCGGCACGGAAACTTTCGCGACCGCCTTCACCCAGCCCGGACCCGGCGCGGCGGGCGGCAGCATCAGCAAGATCACGCTCGCGGGCGGCGCGACGAACATCCGCACGGGCGATGGCGCAGACAATCCGAACGGCCCCGGCGGCAAGGGCGGGAGCATCAGCGCCGTCACGATGCTCGATAGCGCGGGCGAATTCATCATCGTCCCCGGCGACGGCGGAGACTCGACGAAGGTGGGTTCAAAAGGCGGCGACGGCGGAAGTGCGAGCGCGATCAAGATTACCTCGAGCCAGACCGCAGCCGACGGGACGCAGTCTTACATCGGCGCAGGTCTCGGCGGCCAGGGCGACACGGGCGGACGCGGCGGCTCGGCGAGCAATGGCACCGTCCATTTCACCGCGGCGACCGGCGTGTCTTTGTATATTTACGGTCGCGATGGCGGCGCGGGCGGCGTCGCCGGCGGCAAGGTCGGCAGTGGCGGCGCGGGAGGCAGCGTAAGCAAGTTCACCCTCACTGCCGACTCGACGCTCGGCTTCGCGGGCTTCTACGGCGGCGACGGCGGAAGTGCCGCCGCGGGCAGCAACGGAAAGGGCGGCGCGGGCGGCAGCGTCTCGAAGATCGGCTACGAGGCGCTCGGCGGGATCTACGCGCCGGATTTCGAGGGCGGAAACGGCGGCTCCGGCCAAGGCAAAGGCGCAGGCGGAAATGGCGGCAACGTCAGCGCGCTCACGATCGATCAAGGCAACACGGACAAAGGTCAGGAAATCTTCGGCGGTGCCGGCGGAGCTGCCACGAACGGAAAGGGCGGCGCGGGCGGCGCGATCAGCAGCGTCACGCAGACCGCGGGGACGCTCGGCCTTTACCTCCACGTTCGCGGCGGTGTCGGCGGGATGAGCGTCGGCGGTGCGGGCGGAAGCGGTGGCAGCCTCAGCAAATGGACGCTCACCGCGGGAAATATCGGCGGCAACTTTGAAGCGTTCGCCGGCGCTGGGGGCGGGAGCACCGGCGGCAAAGGCGGCGCGGGCGGAGCGCTCAAAAGCGTCACCGCGACGCTCGCGAATGTCGCCGGCGGAAGCGCGATCTTTACCTCGGGCAGAGGCGGCAGCGGCGGCGCACCCGGCGGCGACGCGGGCGGTGTGGCGAGCAAAGTGACCGTGACGCTCGGCGGCCATGTCGGCTCGTTCCTTGGCATTTACTCCGGCGCGGGCGGCAGCGCGATCGCTGGCGACGGGCGCGGCGGAAAAGCGGGTGGCCTTTCCACCGTGACCGTGATGAAGAGCGCCGGCTCACCCGACAGTATCACGATCTCCTCCGGCAACGGCGGGGACGGCTCCGGCAAGGGCACGGCAGGCAGCGGCGGCGCGGCGAGCAGGATCACCTTTCACGGCGCCGTCCCCACGCACGCGCTCTACATCGGCAGCGGCAGCGGCGGCGACTCGCCCGGCGATGGCGCGCGCGGCGGCAATGGCGGCAAGCTTTCCACCGTCACGCTCGACGTGCCCGCTGCGGCGGCCTTCAGCGAGACGGCCACCCTCTACGGCGGGAACGGCGGAGCCGCGATCGGTGCGGAGGGGAAAGGAGGGGACGGCGGCAGCCTCAATGCGATCAAGCTCGATGCGCTGATGTCGCTCGTGCGGATCAACAACGGGCCCAATCACGGCGATCCGCACGCGGGCGACGGCGGCACCGGGCTGAAGAGCGCGGGCGGCGATGGCGGGAGCGTCAGCGGCGTCACCGGGCGCGTGGGATTGCTGCTCGTGAATGGCCAGCGCGGCGGCAGCGCGGAGACGACGGGCGGCGACGGCGGCGGCCTGAAGAGCCTCAATCTCAGCGAGGTCAGTCAGTTCGTGCAGCTCATCGCCGGCGGTGTCGGCGGCGACAGCGGTGCCGACGGGACGCCGGGACGCGGCGGGAATGTCGCGGCCGTCAATGTGCCGGGCGACATCGGAAACTTCAGCGCGGCTTTCAATCTCGACCCGCTGGCCATCCCCGGCGCTCCCACACCCGGCATGGGCGGCCTCGTTGCAGGCCTCGCCGGCTCACTCGGCGGCGCCGAGAGCGATCCGACGCGCAACGGAACCGTGAGCAGCATCACTGCGACGCGCATCGCCGCCATCCTCGCGGGGAATGTCTCCGTTCCCGGGGGCGTATTCGACGGCACGACGGCTGACCGTCTTACCGAGTCGAACGCCGTGCGCAAGCTCACCAAGATCAGGGCCAGCGTCCTCGGGGCGGACGCCGTCGCGCCCGCTGGCTTCGACTTCATCGACAACGCCGCCACGAGCAACGGCGTCTTCGCGCTCGGCGAAGGCGACACCGCACGGGATGGCCTCGTGATCGTGCTCGGGACCACCACGGTGCTGCCCGTCGAGCCGCTTCGGTTCGAGGAAGTGGTGCTCGTCGTGTAGCGCGCGGAAAATCCTCTTGTCATCGCAAACCGCGCCAATACCGTGCGCGCCTCGTTGATCCGAGACGCGCGGTTAGCTCAGCGGTAGAGCACCTCCCTGACACGGAGGGGGTCACAGGTTCGAACCCTGTATCGCGCACCATCTCGCTCCTCCATCATGGCTTCGCCGCCACTTCGGCCCGCGCCTTCGCGATGACTTCCTTCAGCGTCACCTCGGCACCGCCACGCCGCTTGCTCTCATCGGCGGCTTCCATGAAAGCGTAGAGTTCCAGCGTCTCCTCGGCGCTCACCGGCGCGACACCCGTGCGGAACATCTTCACGATCTCGAACAGCAGCACGTCGTAGCCATCGTAGCTGCCGATGGGCGATTCGCCCTTCTCGCCGATCGCCTTGCCGCCGTAGCCCTTGCGGTCCTGGCCGTTCTCCTGCCGGAAGATGCCCGTCCGTCCGCCCTCCCACGTGCCGACCACTTCCACCTTCCCGTCCGGCGTCGTGCCGCGCTTCACCGACTGGCAGCCCGTGCCCATCACGGTGAAGAGCGACTCACACCCATGCACGCCATACCAGTAGAGGTCCGGGTGCGTCGCCTCGAGACTCATCGGGCTGAAGGTCTCCGCGCTCTTCACCTTGCCGATCGAGCCACCACGCACGGCCTGCGTCGCCTTCCCGAAGCGCAGCGACGACGAGCAAAACAGCGGCACCTTCGCTGCCTTCGCCGCGTCGAGGATGCGGATCGTATCTGCCAGCGAACCCGCGATCGGCTTATCGATGAAGACCGGCTTGCCCGCCGCGAGCACCGGCTTGAGCTGCTCGAAATGCACGCGCCCGTCGTTCGATTCGAGGAAGACCACGTCCACCCGCTTCACGAGATCATCGACCGACTCCACGATCTCGACGCCGAGCGCCTTCACCTTCTCGGTGTATTCCGGCACGCGTTTCGTGCTGCCCTCGATGTCTTTGCTGCCCTGCGGATACGCCGCGACCATCTTCACCCCCGCCACCTTCGCCGCGTCCTCGGGTTTCTTCGGCCCCTCGTTCAGCGTCTTCGTGAAGGCGAGCACGTGCGACGTATCGAGCCCGATGATGCCGGCCCGGAGCGGCTTCGGCTCCTGAGCGTTGGCGCGAAGCGCGAGGGCGAGAAATGGGAGGAGGAGCAGGGATTTCATGGCGGAGCACTACCCGCTGAGCGGCGCTGTCTTCGGCAAAAGTTCCGACGTGCCCGTTTCGCCGGCCCTACGACAGCGCGCGCTTGAGCAGATTGTGCGTGATGCGCTGCACACGCTCGTCCGGTCCGTGCGGGCGGCTCCAGTGCGACCAGGGGATCATGTGGCCGGGCGGCGAGGAGAGGCACTGCACCCAAAAGATCGTCGCGGCGTTGAAGACGAAGTTCTTCTTCGGGCCGGGGAAGATCGTGGCGGTGTAGCGCGAAGGGGTCGTGCCGCCGGCCCAGACGAGGCCTTCGGCGATGACTTCGAGACCGGGGATCTTCGCCGGTGCACCGTGGTGCTCCCAGCCGACGAGGCCGGGAATGCTATCCCCCTGCATCATGCCCGTGCCTTCAAATAGCCAGTGATCCGGCTTCGTGCAGGTCCAGTCCCCTCCTCCGTTGAACGGCACCACCGTGCGAGCCCCGATGATGAGCGTCTCGTCCGGCCCCGTGCGCTGGTGGTCTTCGGTGAAGACCTTGCGCGCCATCTCCTCCTCCTCTTCCGACATGCCGGAGAAATGCCCCGTGCGCTCGATGATGCGCTTGTTCTCGCTGAACGGCGTGACCGAGCAGACCGCGTTGCCCGTGAGCCACAGCACATTCACGCCGTCATCGATCGCGCCCTTCACCGCGTGATACTGCCGCACGTCCCAATACTCGTCGTGCCCGACGCTGATGAACGTCTTCGCCCGCGTGATCTGCGCCGCGTCGAGGCAGTCGCTATTCGAGCAATACGTCACGTCGTAGCCGTGCTCCTCGAGCCAATAGGCGAGCGGGAACTCGAAGCACAGCCACTCGCCCGAGCCGAGCGACTGCGGGTTCTCGTAGATCTGCGAATACTTCCCGTAAGGCCGGTCGAAGCTCGCCGCCACACCGCGGGCGTGCCCGCCGCGCGGGTCGGTGTAGAGCGAAGTGCTCTCGGGCCATTTGTTGTAAGCCTGCCATGTGTTGTCGCTGCACTGGAGGAGGATGTCCGCCTTACGCGTGTCGCGCACGATGAAGACGACATAGTTTTGCCAATAGGGTTTGTCCGCCGCTTCGGGCAGCGTCGTGAGCCGGCCCAGATACACGCCGCTCGGCCAGTCCGCGGGGATCTTGAGCGTCGCGGTCGGCGCCCACTTGCACTCCATCAGCCGCTTCTCGCCCATCACCGGGTCCGGCTGCTTCTTCCCGTCGAAGGGGCCGAGCGTCTTCATCAGCCGCGCGCCGCGTCCGCCGTAGTAGCCGGTGCGGAAAATCTCGATCGTGAACTTCGCCGGCGCGCTCGTGCTCACCATGAGGTCGATCGTGTCGCCCACGAGCACCGACTGTTTCGAGCAATACCCCTCAATCGCCGAAGCGCGCACGCCGCCCGACTTATCCAGCCGCACGCGCGTGAGCTGCCAATCCAGCGCGCCGGGCTTGCGGTTCTCGTCGGCGATGAGCGTCGGCGTCGCCTTCTCCTTCGCCGCTCCGTGCAGTGCGCCGACGAGCGCGGTGGCGGTGGTGGCTTTGATGAAGTTGCGACGTCCGATGCGTGAGGGTTTGCGGGGAGTCATGGGATGATGAAGGCGAACAACTAACCGGTGGATCGCGCTCGACCTTTGGACGATTCCAAAGGTTCGGCACACTCGCCGATTCTCTCCGCACCGATGAACCCCACCGACACCTCCCGCCGTTCCTTCCTCCAGACCACTGCCCTCGCCGCCGCTGCGATCCCGCTCGGGGCGCGCGGCAAGGACGTTACCACCGACAAGATCAAGATCGGCCTCATCGGCTGCGGCGGGCGCGGCTCCGGCGCGGCGGCGCAGGCGCTCACGGCGGATAGCAACAGCGTGCTCGTCGCGATGGGCGATGTCTTCCCGGAGCAGATCGAGAAGAGCGTGGAAGTGATCGGCGCGCAGTTCAAAGACAAGCCGGGGCGCGTGAGCGTGGCGGACGACAAGAAGTTCGTGGGGCTCGACGCGTATCAGAAGGTGCTCGCGAGCGATGTGGATCTGGTCTGCATCGCGGCACCGGGGGGCTTTCGCCCGCTGCATCTCAAGGCGGCGATCGAGGCGGGCAAACACGTTTTCTGCGAGAAGCCGATGGGCGTGTGCCCGGCCGGCGTGCGCTCGGTTATGGAGTCGGTGAAGCTGGCGAAAGAGAAGAAGCTGGCGATCCGCGCGGGGTTCTCGATGCGCTTCGAGCCGGCGTATCGCGAGGCGATGCAGCGCATTCACGACGGGCAGATCGGCGATGTCGTGGCGATCTACTCGACGCGCATGGGCAGCCCGCTCACGCGCTTCGACGGCGTGCGCAAGGAAGGCATGGGCGACCTCGAATGGCAGCTCCGCAACTGGCACTATTTCTCGTGGCTCTCGGGCGACTACATCATGGAGATCACCGTGCACAGCGTGGACAAAATCGCATGGGCGATGAAGGACGTGCCGCCGGTGAAATGCATCGGCAGCGGCGCGCGGATGCAGATCAAGCTCGGCGACGTGTGGGACCAGTTCGACGTCACCTACGAGTGGGAAAACGGCACAATCGCCGTGCTCAAGACGCGCTACCAGGACGGCTGCACGAACGATCACTCCGACATGATCATCGGCACCAAGGGCCGCTGCATCCTCAGTGGCTACAATGCAAAGATCCTCGGCGCGAACCCGTGGCGTTACGAGGGACCGAAGCTCTCGTCGCATCAGGTCGAGCACGACGAACTCTTCGCCGAGCTGCGCGCGGGCAAGATCCCGAACGACGGCGACCGCATGGCACAGAGCACGCTCATGGGAATCATGGGCCGCATGTCCGCCTACACCGGCAAGGAAGTGACGTGGGAGAAGGCGCTCGCCTCGAAGCTCGACACGATGCCGAAGAACTTGAGTTGGGACATGAAACTGCCCGTCGGCGAAGTGCCCGTCGCCGGTCGCACGCCGCTGATTTAACCACCAAGGCACCAAGACACGAAGATGGAGAAAATATGATCCGCTCTGCCGATCCTCGTCGCCTGAACGGCCAACATGAACCTGCGCACCCGCCCGCCTTTCCCCTCCTTCGTGTCTTGGTGTCTTTGTGGTTCAAATCGATGGTGCTCACCGGCACCCTCGCATTGATCGGCGGCACCGCGCTCTCCGCCGACCCGAAGCCACCGGCCACGGCCAAGCCCACACCGAATCCCACGCTCGCGCCTATCACCGACAAGCCCGGCTTGCCCCGCGTGCTGATCATCGGCGATTCCATCTCGATGGGTTACACGCTGCCCGTGCGCGCGCTGCTCGATGGGAAAGCGAACGTGCATCGCATCCCTCAGAACGGCGGCCCGACGAAGAACGGCATCGCGAAGATCGATGCGTGGCTCGGCGCGGGGAAGTGGGACGTGATCCATTTCAACTGGGGCATCCACGACCTGAAATTCATGCCCGACGGCCAGCGGCAAGTCGGCCCCGAGGACTACGAGAAGAACCTGCGCGCGCTCGTGGCGAAGATGAAGGCGACCGGCGCAAAGGTCGCCTGGGCCACGACCACGCCGATCCCCGATGGCGAGCTCAACCCGCCGCGCCGCTTCGGCCAGGTGGCCGCATACAACGCCATCGCTGCCCGCGTGATGGCGGAGTCGGGCGTCGCGACCGACGACCTCAACGCCGCCGTCACCCCACACCTCGCGGAATATCAGAACCCGCGCGACGTTCACTACAACGCCGCCGGGTCCGACTTTCTCGCGAAGCAAGTGGCTGCATCGATCGAAGCACTGCTGAAATGAAACGGCCCGCTCTCGCAGCGCTCAGCGAGAAGAAGGCGATCGAGATACGGAATAATCTGTGAACTGATCCAATCATTATGAACCGCAGCATCCTCCTCCCGCTCCTCATTCTGCTCTCGGCTCCACGGGCTGTGCTGCGCGCTGCTGACGCACCGAAGCCCGCCGCGACGCTCCGGGCCGGCGCCGCTGCGGTGGACGTCACGCCGCAGCAGTTCCCGCTCAACATGCCGGGCGGCTTCAGCGCCAATCCGGCCACAGGAGCGCATGACCCGCTGCATTCCCGCGCGCTGGTGCTCGACGATGGCAAGACCGCGTTCGCGATGGTGGTCGTGGATAACCTCGGGCTCGCCAGCGAAACGACCGCCGACGCGAAGGCGATCGCGTCCGCGCGCACCGGCATCCCCGTGGACAGGATGCTCATCTCGGCCACGCACACGCACAGCGGGCCGTCGTCCAATTCCCGCGAGAGCGATGCCAACGGCTTCGCGTATCGCAAGCTGCTCGCCGAAGGCATCGCGGAGTCTATCATCCGCGCACATGGGAAACTGCGCCCCGCAGCGGTCGGCGCCGCGGCGCATCCGTTGCCCGACGAAGTCTTCAACCGCCGCTGGTTCCTCAAGCCGGGCAGGATGCCGCTCAATCCGTATGGGAAGCTCGACCAGGTGAAGATGAATCCCGGCACCGATCCCGCCACGCTCGATCGCCCGGCCGGCCCGACCGATCCGGATATCACCGTCATCTCGGTGCAGGATGCGAAGCGCAAGCCGCTCGCGCTCTTCGCCAACTATTCGCTGCACTACGTCGGCGCCTCGCCCGCGGGCCAGATGTCCGCGGACTACTTCGGTGAGTTCGCGCGGCTCATGCCCTCGCGTGTGCGCGGCGATGAAGACTTCGTCGCCATGATGTCGAACGGCACGTCCGGCGACATCAACAACATCCCTTTCCTCGTCACTCGTCCACCACGCGAGCCGTTCGAGCAGATTCGCATCGTCGCGCAAAAGGCCGCCGACACCGCGTGGCTCGCACACCGGAAGATCGAGAAGCACGATACCGCCCCGGTGCTCGGCATGATCCAGCGCGAGATCGCGTTGAAGTATCGCAAGCCCTCGGCCGAGCAGGTCGTCGAAGCGAGAGAGGTGCTCGCGATCAAGGATCCTGCGGCGAAGGAAAAGCTGCCCCGCCTTGCAGAGAACTACGCGCGCGGCGCCATCGCGGCTGCTGAGCGCAAGGAAGAGACGATCACCGTGATCCTCCAGGCCATCCGCATCGGCGACCTCGCCGTGTGCGGCATTCCGTTCGAGGCGTTCGTCGAGATCGGGCTCGATTTGAAAAAGCGCAGTCCATTTCCGCGCACCATGGTCATCGGCCTCGCAAACGCGCGCCACGGTTACCTGCCCACGCCCGAGCATCACCAACTCGGCGGCTACGAGACCTGGCTCGGCACCAACAACGTGCAGGAGGACGCGTCGGTCATCATCACCACCCACCTCCTGGAGATGCTCGCGGAACTCGCGAGCGCGAAATGAGACGAACCGCGATCAATCACACCATGAAACACACCCACACGCTCACCGCACTTCTGATCGCGTCGCTCGCGACGCTTCACGCCGCCGATCCCGTGCCGCCGAAAGGCTTCCGCGCGATCTTCAACGGCAAGGATCTCACCGGCTGGCACGGGCTCAACCCGCACTCCGTCGCGAAGCTCGAAGGCGAGAAACGTGACGCCATGCTGGAGAAGATGCGCGGGGAATTTGCGCAGCACTGGCACGTCGAGAATGGCGAACTGGTGAACGTCGGCACCGGACCCTACGCCACGACGGACGAGGAGCTCGGCGACATCGAACTACTCATCGAATACAAGACGGTGCCACACGCCGATAGCGGCATCTATCTGCGCGGCGCACCGCAGGTGCAGATCTGGGATATCAATCAACCGAGCGTGCCCGAGAAGCCCGATCGCAACCCGAACAAAGGTTCCGGCGGCCTTTTCAACAACACGCCGAAGACGCTCGGTCGCGATCCGCTCATGGTGGCGGACAAGCCGTTCGGCCAGTGGAACACCGTTCGCATCCGGCAGATCGGCGCGCGCACGTGGGTGACGCTCAATAACCGCGTCGTGGTTGAGGGCGCGGAGATGGAAAACTATTGGGACAAGACGAAGCCGCTGCCCGCGAAGGGACCGATCATGCTCCAGACGCATGGCGGCGAGATCCGGTGGCGGAATATCTTCGTGCGCGAGATCGGCGACGACGAGGCGAAGCGGACGCTCGCGAGCACCCCGCTCGTGCCGAACCCGACGGAATACGACGTCGCCTATGGCCCGCACCCGAAGCAGGTCCTCCATTTCTGGAAAGCCGAGTCCGAGAAGCCGACGCCGGTGCTTTTCTTCATCCATGGTGGTGGCTGGATGGGCGGCGGGCGATTGAGCGGCCTCACCGCGATGCTGCCAGAGATGCTCAAGGCCGGCATCTCCGTCGTGTCCGTCGAGTATCGTTTCATCCCCGAGGCCACGGCGGACAAAGTCGTGCCGCCCGTCAAAGGCCCGCTGCATGACGCAGCGCGTGCGCTTCAACTCGTGCGCAGCAAAGCCGCCGAGTGGAACATCGATAAGGCGCGGATCGGCGCGAGCGGCGGCTCGGCGGGGGCGTGCTCGTCGCTATGGCTCGCGTTTCATCCTGACCTCGCCGACGCGAAGAGCAGCGATCCCGTCGCACGTGAATCCACACGGCTGTGGTGCACCGCCGTGTCGGGCGCACAGACCACGCTCGATCCGCAGCAGATGAAGGAATGGACGCCGAATAGCAGCTATGGCGGCCACGCGTTCGGCTTCGCCGGCGATCCCACGAAGAAGCTCACGCAGTTCGCAGAGTTCCTCGCGAAGCGCGACACGATCCAGCCATGGATCGCGGAGTATTCGCCCTACGCGCTCGTCAGCTCCGACGATCCGCCGACCTACCTCTTCTACTCCGCTCCGCCCGCGCTCGGACAGGACCAGAAGGATCCGACGCACACGTCGAATTTCGGCGTGAAGTTGCAGGAGCATTGCAAAGCCACCGGCGTCGAATGCGCACTCGTGTATCCCGGCGCGCCCGACGTGAAGCACGCGACGGTGCAGGATTACCTCATCGCGAAACTCAAGGCGGCAAAGTGATCATGAAACACCTCCTTATCCTCGCCGCACTGCCGCTGGCAGCGCTGCACGCCGCAGATGCGCCGCTCACCTTCAATGATCCGAAGCCGCAGCGCTATGAACTCACCGCCCGCGCGAGCGCGATCGATCCGCGTGCGCAGCCGCATCCGGAGATCGACTTCAACTTCGAGAAAGGCGGCAAGCCCGCCGACGTGGAGAACGCGACGGTGGACACGCGCGTCGTGCCGCAGGGCAAGCTGGTCATTTGGCTCATGGGCTACAGCGCGCCGCTGTTCGAGCGCGTGAATAGCTACGGGCTGCACGCGATCCGAGTGCATTACGCGAATGGCTGGTTCGGCAAGTTCGGCAATGCGGCGCTGGCGGACGACGACAAGTTCCTCGGCAAGATCCGGCTCGAAGCCGCGACGGGCGAGGACTTCAGCGACGCGGTGAGCATCCCGAAGCCCGACGGCATGATGGAGCGCGTGCTGCAGTTTGTGAAATCGCTCACGACGACGAATCCGCAGGGTCGCTGGGATTACTTCCTCACTCCGGACGGAAGCGCACTGCGCTGGGATCGTGTGATCATCTCCGGCAGCTCGCACGGCTCGACCACATCCGCGCGCTTTGCGAAGCACCAGAAGGTCGATCGCGTCGTGATGTTCTGCGGCCCGCGCGATCAGCTCGAGACATGGCAGGCGCTGCCCTCTGCCACGCCTGCGAATCGTTTCTTCGGCTTCAGCCACGTCCTCGATAGCGGCTGGACCGGCGACCACTACTGCCGCTCGTGGGAACTGCTCGGCCTGCACCAGTTCGGCCCGATCGTGGACGTGGACAATGCCGCGTCGCCCTACGGCAATACGCGCCGGCTCATCACGACCGCAGACGTGAAGGACGATGCGAAGCGCGCGCACAGCTCCGTCACCCCCGGCGGCGCAGCGGTGAAGGACGCGGTGGGTAAATTCATCCACGAAGACGTGTGGCGTTATCTCTTCACGCACCCCGTGGAAGAAGTCGGCAAGCCGGTGCCCCACGACGAAAGCTGCCAGATGGACCTGCGCTCGCAGGCGAAAGGACCGCCGAAGAAGAGGTGACGGGCGGTGCCGCGGCCGGGCGTGAATCAGCCCCACGGCGACTCGATCGTCGCGTGCATCACCGCCCGGGTGCGCGGGCCGTGGGCGTCCTTGTGGTTATGCGCGTCGTTCACGCCGGTGTAGAAGAGGTGCCACTTCCCGCCGTGATGCACGAGTTCGTGCGGGGCGTAGATGCCGTAGCTGTCGGGCAGCGTGGCAGGTGCGCTGCGCGGGAGCCATGCAGCGCGAGCGGAGCGGTGCCACGTGAGGCCGTCGTCGGAGAAGCAGCGCTCAAGGTCCATCGTCTGTGCCTGCACACGATAATGGCCGAGCATTCCCACACGGCCGCGGTCGGTGTGCGTGACGGATAGGTAGTAGAACTGCTGGTCGACCGGGTCCTCCGCGTCGGGCACGATGACGCGGCGACGATCGCCCCAGCGCAGACCGTCGTCGCTGCGCAGGCGGTCGATCACGCGCACCCAGCCAGGCGTGTTGTCGTGCGCCATGTATCGCGGGTCGTCCTTGCCGACCTCCTGTAGTGCTACGGTGAACATCTCGAAGGAGCCGTCTGGCAATTGATAGACGTTCGTCGCGTCATTGGTGATGAGCATGGAAGGCGCGAGCGGTTCACCGGGCGCAGGCTTCGCCTGCCGAGCAGCCCGGCGGTTTAGCCCCGCTGCGGTGAGCGCGGGGCCGTCCACCGCGCGGTCGCTCGGGTGGTAGATGCATGGACGCAACGGATCGAGCACGCGGTAGCGGCGGCCATTCTCACTCTTCGCCGCGAGGTAGCGCACGACGTCTTTGGCGTGAGCCCAGAAATACAACCGGTGGCGGCCATTTCGGAGGTGAAGATGAACACCCTGCACCGGTCGCCAGCCCTCGGGAAGGTTGCCTATCGCGAGCGGCGCATCCGCGGGTTCGCCGCTGGAGAGCGCTGCCATGTGGACGGTCATCTTTTCACCTGGGACACCCTCGGCAATGCCGACGTTGAACGGCACGTTTCCCGAGACGGAAATCCACAGGCGCCAACTCGCCTCGGCGAGCGGCTCGGCGGCGGATGTGAAATTCTGCACCAACCCACCGCCGGGGATCTCCTCGCTTTGCAAGACGACGGTTTTCGCGGACCAAGCGGGCGGGATGCTCTGCGCGCGGGCAAATAGCGGAGCAGCCGCACTCGTGAGCTTGAGGAATGTTCGGCGATTCATGGCTGCGCCAAAGAGAAGCCGCTGCCGTAGGTGAAGCGTAGTCAAAACATCCGAATGAAATACATCCCCCTGCTCTTCGCGCTCGCCTCGCTCTGCGGCCCTGTCTTCGCCGCGCCTGAACCTCTCACGCTCCAGCTCTGGCCCGGCGGCCCGCCGAGCGCGATGACGCCGAAGTCCGCAGCGACCGCGAAGCTGATTCAATCCTACGGCGGCGTGACGCCGACGCGGCTGAGCGACGTGGCCGACCCGACCATCACCGTCTTCCGTCCCGAGAAGCCGAACGGCGCAGCCGCGATCGTCGCGCCCGGCGGCGGATTCATGTTCCTCTCGTATTCCTTCGAGGGCACGCAGGTCTGCGAGTGGCTGAACTCGATCGGCGTCACCGCGGTGCTGCTCAAATACCGCACGCCGACGCGCGACGAGAAGGATCCCTTCGCGCTGCCCGCACAGGACGCGCAACGCGCGCTCGGCATCGTGCGGGAGCACGCGGGTGAGTGGGGCATCGATCCGAAGCGCGTCGGTCTGCTCGGCTTTTCCGCGGGCGCGAATCTCGCCGGCCACGTCGCGTGGGACGCGCCGACTCCCAAGCCGGACTTCCTCGTCTTCATCTACGGCGGCGGCTTCCTCGATCCGGCGGACAAGACGAAGTTCCGCGAAGGCTTCGGCGTTCCTGCCGACGCGCCGCCCGCGTTCTTCCTCGTCGCGCACGACGACAAGACGAACCCAATCGAAGCCGCGATGCTTTACCTCGAATACAAAAAGCGCGACCTCCCTGCCGAGCTACACATCTACACGAAGGGCGGCCACGGCTTCGGCATGAGAAAGGACAAACACCCCATCAACGACTGGCCGCAGCGCTGCGCGGAGTGGATGCAGAGCATGGGCTTTCTCGACGCTAAGTAATCGCCGCGCGACGGGCTCTCCCCTGCGATGAAATCGCTCGCACCCTTCTTCGCTCTGCTCGCTCTCGTCGTGTGTGTGCGATCAGCCGATGGGCTCCGCGCCGGTGCCGCCGCCGTGGACATCACGCCGAGGGAGTTTCCCGTCATCGTCAACGGCGGCTTCCTAGAGAAGCAGGCGACGAAGGTCTTCGACCCGCTCCACGCGCGGGCAATCGTGCTCGACGACGGCACGACGCGACTCGCGATCTGCGTCGTCGATACGTGCATGATGACGCGCGAACTCATTGACTCGGCAAAGGAGATCGCGCAGCGCGAAACGGGCATCGCCACGGATCGGATGCTCATCTCCGCCACGCACACGCACACCGCGCCGTCTGCGATGGCCGGCCTCGGCACGCGCCTGGATCCGGCTTACGCGAAGTTTCTCCCCGGAAAAATCGCCGAGGCCATCGCCAGCGCGGCGAAGCATCTCGCGCCGGCGCGCATCGGCTGGGCGGTTGCGCCGGCGTGGAGCTTCACGAATTGCCGCCGCTGGATTCGCCGCCCGGACAAGATGATCACCGACCCGTTCGGGGTTGTCTCCGCGCGCGCGAATATGCACCCTGGCTATCTGAATCCCGACGCCATCGGGCCGAGCGGGCCGATCGACCCGGACCTCTCGCTGCTCTCCGTGCAGACGCGCGATGGCAAACCGCTCGCGCTGCTCGCGAACTTCTCGATGCACTACTTCGGCGCGGGGCCGGTCTCGGCGGATTACTTCGGCAAGTTCGCGTCCGGCATCGGCGCGCATATCGGCGCGGGTGAGGCGTTCGTCGGCATCATGTCGCAGGGCACCAGCGGCGACTCGCACTGGATGGACTACAGCCAGGCGAAGCGGGAGATCACGAGCGACGAATACGCCGACGGGCTCATGCAGATCGCCGCCGAGGCCTTTCGGAAAATCGAGCATCGCGACTCCGCGCCGCTCGCGATGGCGGAGACGATGCTCACGCTGCGCCGTCGCGTCGCCGACGCCGCACGTCTCGAATGGGCGCGCAAGATCGTGGAGCCGATGGGCGATCGCGTCGCGACGAACCAGGTCGAGGTGTATGCGCGCGAGCAGTTGTATATCGCGGCGGAGCCGGAGCGGGAGTTGAAGCTGCAAGCGCTGCGCATCGGCGGGCTCGGCATCACCGCGATCCCGGACGAGGTGTATGCGATCACGGGCTTGAAGCTAAAGGCGCAGAGCCCGCTGCACACGACGATGAACATCGAACTCGCAAACGGCAGCGAGGGTTACATCCCTCCGCCCGAGCAGCACGCGCTCGGCGGTTACACGACATGGGCCGCGCGCACTGCCGGGCTGGAAACGCAGGCCGAGCCTCGCATCGTCGAAACCGTGCTTGGCTTGTTGGAAAAAGTGTCCGGCGAAAAGCGGCGCGCGCTCGTGGATGAGCACGGACCTTACGCCCAGGCTGTGCTCGCCGCGAAGCCGCTCGCGTATTGGCGGATGAACGAGTTCGTCCCGCCGACTGCGCTCGATGCGAGCGGGAATGGTAACGAGGCGACCTACGATTGGGAGCGGGGCGTCGCCTTTCACCTGCTCGGCGTGGGCAACGGCATGGGTGCGTCATCGCAGGCTTCGCTCACCTCCACGGCCTTTTCCGGCCCGAAGCAACTCAACCGCTCACCGCACTTCGCGGGCGGCTCGATGAAGGCGGAGCTGAAGAAGCTCGGCGCGGATTACACCGTCTCGTTCTGGATGTGGAATGGCCTCGATCCAAAGGCGAGAGAGACGACCGGCATCGCCTTCGCACGCGGCGGCGAACGACTCGGCATCACCGGAACGTCCGCGGAGCCGGGCCGCATATTCTTCGCCGATACCGCGACGCTCGCGGGCAAGACCGCTCTGATGTGGAAGGACTGGCATCACGTCGCGCTCGTGCGCGAGGGGCGGAAGGTCGCGGTGTATCTCGATGGCAAGCCGGAGATCACCGGCGAAGCGAGCGGCGTGGCGAGCGGCGCGGAGTTGATCTTCGGCGACACGCTGGAGGGGAAGCTCGACGAAGCCGCCGTCTTCAACCGCGTGCTCACCGCCGCCGAGATCGCCGCGCAATATCAGCTCAGCGGCCCGCCGCCGCGGGCGATCATCCCACCATCCGCCGACAGCGCGAAGCCCGCCGCGCGCGTGGACATGAGCGAGCCGAAGTTTTCCGCGGCCTACAAAACCGCGCTGGCGGCGCTGAAGCCGATCACAGGCATGAAGGCGCCTGCCGGTGCTTTCTCCGTCTCGTTCTGGTTCCGCAATGACCTCGCAAACGCCGAACGCGCTGTCACCGCTTATCTCGTCTCGCGAGGCCCAACGGGCGACAAGCAGGCGCCCGGCGATCACCTCGGCATCGGCGGCAGCTACCGCAGCGGCTACGAGGGGCGGCTCATGTTTTATAACGGGAACGCTCGCGCTCAGACGCTGCTCGGCAGCAGCGTGATCGCGCCGGGCTCGTGGAATCATGTGGTTTTCGTCCGCGACGGAATTCGCGCCGCAGCCTATCTCAACGGCAAGTCCGAGTTTTCCGGCGAAGCCGACGTGATCGCGCCAGACGCTCGCGAACTTTTCCTCGGCACGCGCAGCGATCAGTTCGCGCCACTGCAAGGCGGGCTCACGCAGTTCGCGCTCTTCGATCGCGCACTGAACGCGGAGGAAGTCGCGCGGGTTTTCAAGAGCGTAGAAGTCCCTGCGGCTGCGGCCGTCGCGGATAAGATCGCACCGAGCACGCCACCCCTCGCGCCCAGCGAGTCACTGCGCAAAATCCATGTGCCCGCGGGCTTCAAAGTCGAACTCGCCGCCGCGGAACCGCTGCTGCTCGATCCGGTCGCGTTCGATTGGGACGAGCGCGGACGGCTGTGGGTCGTCGAGATGGCCGACTACCCGCTTGGCATGGACAACCAGGGCAAGCCAGGTGGTCGCGTGCGTGTGCTCGAAGACAGCGATGGCGACGGACGCTACGACAAGTCCAAGCTGTTCGCCGATGGCCTCAACTTCCCCAACGGCCTGCTCACATGGCGCGATGGCGTGATCGTCACCGCGGCACCGAACATCGTCCTGCTCCGCGACACCAACGGTGACGGCAAAGCCGACGAGCAGCAGGTGCTCGTGAGCGGCTTGCAGGAGGGCAACCAGCAACTGCGCGCGAACGGCTTGCGCTGGGGCCTCGACAACTGGGTCTATGTCGCTGCCGGCGGGCACCACGGAAAATACGGCGTGGACACGAAGCTGCGATCCGTGCGCACCGGCGAGGATGTGCTCGTCGGCAGCCGGGACTTTCGTTTTCGCCCCGACACCGGCGCGCTGGAGGCGCAAAGCGGGCCGACGCAGTTTGGCCGCAACCGCGACAACTGGGGCCGCTGGTTCGGGTCGCAAAACTCGAATCCGCTCTGGCACTACGTCCTGCCCGATCACTACCTGCGGCGGAATCCGCACGTCGGTGCAGCGGAGACGCGCGTGCAACTGCTCACGCCGGCGAATCCGCCGGTCTTCCCCGCCAGCGCGCTGGAGAAGCGCTTTCACAGCTTCGAGCAGTCGGGCCATTTCACGTCCGGATGCAGCGGAATGATCGTGCGCGACACGCAGCTCTTCGCTGCGAATGAGATCCACGGATTCGTCTGCGAGCCGTTTCACAACCTCGTGCAACACTCGCGCCTCATGGATAACGGCGTCACCTTCACCGCGAATCGCGCGACGGGCGAGGGGCCGTTCGACTTCTTCGCGAGCGAGGATCGCTGGTGTCGCCCGGTGATGGTGCGCGAAGGCCCGGACGGCGCGCTGTGGATCGCCGACATGTATCGCTACATGATCGAGCACCCGCAGTTCCTGCCGCCGGTGGGCAAAGACGAACTGCTGCCGCACTATCGCGAAGGGGAAGATCGCGGGCGGCTCTACCGCGTGAGCCGCGACGGCGCACCCGCGTTCCGAGTGCTTCGTTTCGACAAGATGAGCACAGCCGAAGTCGTCGCGGCGCTCGACTCGTCGAATGGCTGGCAGCGCGACAAGGCGCAGCAAGTCCTGCTGTGGCGCGCCGACAAAACCGCAGTCGCACCGCTGCACGAGTTGGCGAAGAGCAGCACAAATCCCCTCGCCCGCCTGCACGCCCTCTGCACGCTCGACGGTCTCCGCGAACTAACGCCCGCCGAGATCGCGAGGGCCTTGAACGACCAGCAACCCGGCGTGCGCGAGAATGCGCTGCGTCTCGCCGAGACTCGCTTCACGCCGGAAGTCCTCGCCGCCGCAGTGCGCCTCGCCGCCGACCCGGATGCCAAAGTGCGCCTGCAACTTGCCTTCTCAATCGGCGCTTCACCCGATCCCGCCGCCGGCGAGACGCTCGCCACACTGCTGACCGCACACGCCGCAGATCCGATGATGGTCACCGCGGTCATGAGCTCCGCAACGCCGCACCTCCGTGCGCTCGCGCCCATTGCCGGTGGATTGACGGAACCGCTTCTCAGCACAGCACTCGGCATGAATGACCGAGAGGCGCTCAGGCAACTCCTCTCGCCCACTCTCACGCCGGCCCAAACTCGTTACACGCCGGAACAACTCGCGAGTTTTGCTCAACTCCTCGATCTGCTCGCGCGGCATGGCAGCTCGATCGAGAGCCTGCGTGGCGGCGCTGCTCGCGATGCGCTTTCCGAGTTGCTCGGCAAGAGCGACGCCGCAATCGCGCAAGCACGCAGCACGGCGAACGACGGCGGCATCGCCGCGCCGGAGCGCATCGCCGCCGCCAGCCTGCTCGGGCGCGTGCAGTCATCACGGCCGGAAGCGATCGAACTCCTTTCTGCCTGGCTGGAAGCGCGGCACCCCGCGAGCGTCCAGACCGCCGCGCTGCGCTCCCTCGGCGAGCTCGGCGCACCGGAGATTCCTGCCGTCCTCGCGCGCACCTGGCCGACCTTCAGCCCCTCGGCACGCGAGGCCACACTGGGCGTGTGGTTGAGTCGGGAGGCTTGGGCGTTCGATCTCGTGCAGCGCATCGAACGCGCGGAGTTGCCGGTTTCCGCCATGGATACGATCCTGCGCGCGCGCCTGCTCAAGCACGACTCTGCCCGCATCCGCCAGCGCGCGAAAAAGCTCTTCTCCACCGGCATGACCGCAGCGCGCAGCAAGATCGTGGATGCTTACGGCCCCGCGCTGTCACTGAAAGGCGACCCCTCGAAAGGTCGCGAAGTTTACCTCCGCACGTGCGCGATCTGCCACAAGCGCGGCAGCGAGGGCAAAGACATCGGCCCCGACCTCGCATCGGTCATCGAGCATCCGCCGGAGAAGCTGCTCGCGAGCATTCTCGACCCAAACGCTGACATCCAACCCGGCTTCAACGCCTACACATGCACGCTGAAAAGTGGCGAACAAATCTATGGCCTCGTCGCCGGTGAGACGGCCAACAGCGTGACGATGAAGCTGGCGGACGCTTCGCAGAAGACGGTGCTGCGCGAGCAGATCGCCGCGCTGCAAAGCCAGAACCTCTCGCTCATGCCCGAGGGGCTCGAGGCCGCGATCACGAAGGATGACATGGCCGACCTCATCGCCTTCCTGCGCTCACGATGAAGCAGATCGCTCTGCGCTTGATCGCGCTGATTTGCGCGAGCGTCGTATTCGCCGCTGAACGGCCGAATATCGTCCTCTTCCTCTGCGACGATCTCGGCTTCTCGGATGTGGGCTGCTACGGCGGCGAAATCCCGACGCCCAACATCGACGCACTCGCGAAAAGCGGGCTTCGCTTCACGCAGTTCTACAACAACGCCGTGTGCGGGCCGTCGCGCGCGTCGCTGCTCACGGGGCTCTACGCGCAACAGGTCGGGCACAGTGGCCGAGGATGGAACGACGCGACCGATTTCACCAAGTGCGTCTCTCTCGGCGAGGTGCTGAAGACGGCGGGCTATCGCACGCTCATGGTCGGCAAATGGCAGGAGCGCGATCTGCCGGCAAAGCGCGGCTTCGATCGGTTTTTCGGACCACAGTGCGCGGGGAAGATCAGCTACTTCGACGAGGTGCAGTTCAATCCGTTCTTTCTGGACGAGACGCGATGGAAACTACCCGACGACTTTTATCTCACCGATGCGCTGACTGACCACGCTGCGGAGTTCGTCGAGGAAGCGCTGACAAAACCGGACGTGCCTTTCTTCCTCTACCTCGCGCACGTCGCACCGCACTGGCCGCTGCACGCACGCGAAGCGGAGATCCGCTCGGGCGAGCGCGTGGTCCACACCTTCGGGACCGAGAAGACGCACACCGTCAGCCTGCTCGCGATCGACACGGCGGGGCGCAGGCGCTTGCTCACCGCGGAAGTGCCCGTCGGCACGGGCGACGCGCGCGACGGGACGATGGACGACTTCGACGCCGAGACGTTCGGCCGCTGGGACGGCACGTTTTCCGACTTCATCCCCGGCCTCGGGCTACGCTACTCGGACGTGTTCCTCGGCCCCGGCATCGACCGCGACGTGGCGCGCAAGGGCAAGGTTTCGCCGGCGCGCGCGCTTTCAGCCGACGCTGCGCGCGGGGCGCTACCAGGTCTGCCTTGGCTTTCGTCCCGGCGCGAAACAGGCGACGAATACGCCGGTGATGATCCGCCACGCGGGCGGCACGGCAAAGCTGAAGGTTGATCAGCGCAAGGAGACGACGCCGTTCAACTTCGTGCCGGTCGGCGAGTTCGCATTCAAGGCCGGCGTCGCCGGCTTCGTCGAACGGAGCAACGGGGAAACCGACGGGCGCGTTGTCATCGACGGCGTGCGCTGGGTATGGCTTGGCGAGTGAAAGTCCTCGCTCTCCTTTTCGTCCCCCTCATCGCGCTCGCCGCGGAACACCGAGTGAGCACGCCCGCCGAAATCGCCACCGCGGCGAAGGCCGCCGCGCCGGGCGACACGCTCGTGATGAAGGACGGCACGTGGACCGACGCGAAGATCGTCTTCGAGGCGAGCGGCACCGGGGCGCAGCCGATCACGCTGCGCGCGGAGACGCCGGGAAAAGTCGTCATCACCAGCGACTCCACGCTGCGCATCGCGGGGCAGCATCTCGTCGTCGATGGCCTGAGCTTCGAGCGCTGCACGGGCGCGGAGGACGTGTGCGAATTCCGCGTGCACTCGAAACGCCACGCCTTCCATTCGCGCCTGACGAACTGCGCGTTCGTCGATTGCAATCCGCCGGACACGACGACCGAGACGCGCTGGGTCGGAATCTACGGCGCGGACAACCGCGTGGATCACTGCTTCCTCGCCGGCAAAACCAACCGCGGCACGACGCTCGTCGTGTGGCTGGAAAAGGACGCGGCGCGGCATCGCATCGACCACAACCACTTCGGCCCGCGCCCACGGCTGAAAGTGAATGGCGGCGAGACGATCCGCGTCGGCGACAGCAAGACGGCGGAAGTCCCCGCACGCTGCGTGGTCGAGTCGAACCTCTTCGAGGAGTGCAACGGCGAGGTCGAGATCGTGTCGAACAAATCCTCGGAGAATATCTATCGTGGCAATTTCTTCCGCCGCTGCGAGGGCGCGCTCACGCTGCGGCACGGCCACGCATGCACCGTCGAGGGCAACGTCTTCCTCGGTGAAAACCTGCCGCGCACCGGCGGCGTGCGGGTGATCGACGCGGACCATCGCGTGACGAAGAACCACTTCGCGGACCTCACTGGCGAGGGCACTCGCGCCGCGTTGTGCATGATGAACGGCATCGTGGACTCGAAACCGAACGGCTACTTCCCGGTGCGCCGTGCGCACATCGAATCGAACACTTTCATCAACTGCCGCGAGACCTTCGTGCTCGGCTATGCCGACGAAGGCGGCACGCTCCCGCCGGAAGATTGCGTGTTCGACGGCAACACGGTCGTCTCAAAACACGCCCCGCACGTGCGGACTACCACGCCGCTCGTGCGAGCCAAATGGGGCGAGAACCTGATGACCGATGCATCGGCCAATCTCCCTGCGGCACCACCCATCTTGCAGGATGTGGGGCCGGCGTGGTCGCAGCCGAGCCCACGTTGAGGCATGGAAGAGAAGACGAGACCGAGAGCGCTCCCGGCTTGACGGACGGCGGCGCCGATCTGGCCAGATTGGCGGGGCAACGCGGCTTGCCGTGGCGAGTGGCTGCTGCCACAAGCGCGCTCCACTCCTTATGAATCGCCGCCGCTTCCTCGCTACGACCGCCCTCGCCACCGTCAGTAGTTTTGCACAAGCCGATCACAAATGGCGCGTGGGAGTGATCGGGCACACGGGGCGCGGGAATTACGGGCACGGACTCGATACGATGTGGCTGAAGATGCCGGAGACGGAGATCGTCGGGATCGCCGATGCGGACGCCGCGGGCCTCGCCGCGGAGCGCAAGAAGCTGAAGGACGCGCCCGGCTTCGCCGACTACCGCACGATGCTGCGCGAGGTGAAGCCGGACCTCGTGGCGATCGGGCCGCGGCAGGTGGATCAGCATCGCGATATGCTGCTCGCGGCGATCGAGAGCAGGGCACGCGGCATTTATGTCGAGAAGCCTTTTGTCCGCACGCTGGCGGAGGCGGATGAAGTGATCGCGGCGGCGCAGAAGACGGGTGCGAGGATCGCGGTGGCGCATCGGAACCGCTATCATCCAGTGCTGGCGGAGGCGGAGCGGATCGTGGAAGCGGGCGCGATCGGGCGGCTGCTGGAGATTCGCGCACGCGGCAAGGAGGACGCGCGCGGCGGGGCGCTCGATCTCTGGGTGCTCGGTTCGCACGTGCTGAACATGGCGTTCGTTTTCACCGGCCAGCCCCGCGCGTGCTCGGGCTCGCTGCTTCAAGACGGAAAGCTCGTGACGAAGGCCGACGTGCGCGACGGCGAGGAGGGGCTCGGACCGCTCGCGGGGAACGAAGTCCATGCGCGCATCGATACGGAGCGCGGCGTGCCCGTCTATTTCGACTCAATCGCCAAGGCGGGCGTCGCGTCTGCGGGATTCGGCCTCCAACTCATCGGGACGGAAGGATTCATCAGCATCCGCGCCGACGGTGAACCGCTCGCGTGGCTCGTGTCAGGCAGCCCGTTTCAGCCGGGGAAGGAAGCCCGCCCGTGGAAGGAGATCAGTTCCGCCGGACCGGGAGTGCCGGAGGAGATCGAAGGCTTGCGCGATCTCGTGACAAACCACGTGCTCGTCGCGCGCGATCTCATCGGGTCCATCGAGGGCAACCGCCCGCCGCTGTGCAGCGCGGAAGACGGGCGCGTGATCGTCGAGTGCATCAGCGGCATCTTTGAATCGCATCGGCAGGATGGCCGGCGCGTCGCGCTGCCACTCGCGGCGCGGGATAATCCGCTCACGCGGCTGTAGCCCGCATTTGTGTCCACACCGCGGCGATCGGGACTCAATAGGTGTATGCCTCGCTCGCTTCTCCCATTCGCGTTTTCGCTTTCGCTCGTCGTCGCTGCGTTCGGCAAGGATGCCGACGTCATCATTTACGGCGGCACGCCGGGCGGGCTGGTCGCGGCCGTGGCTGCTGCACGGGAAAAGGCGAGCGTGGTGGTGATCGAGCCGACGAAGTGGATCGGCGGGATGGTGACGGGCGGACTCACGCACAGCGACATCGGCCGGCAGGACACGATCGGAGGGCTGGCGCGCGAGTTCTTCACACGCGCGGCGGCGGGGTATGATGCGAAGTGGATGTGGTATGCCGAGCCGCACGCGAACATAGCGGCATTCCAAGCGATGCTGCACGAGGCGGGCGTGGAGGTCGTGGTGGGGCAGCGGCTGAAGTCCGTGGAGCGCGCGGGTCCGCGGATCGTGCGCCTCACGACCGAGGACGGGACGACTTACGCCGGGAAGCAATTCATCGACGCGAGCTACGAGGGCGATCTCATGGCGCGGGCTGGCGTGAGCTATATCGTCGGGCGCGAAAGCCGAGCGCAATATGGCGAGCCGCTCGCGGGCTTCGCGCCGATGCCGATCCGCCCGCGCACCGAGGAGGTGATGGCCAATGTCTGCGCGTGTCTCGGCGGGACGGCGACGCACTACATCCACGGCACGCCGGCGAAGATCCCTGCGCGCGATGCGAACGGGAAGCTGATCTTCGGGGTGAACGCAGCCAGCGCCGAAGCGGGCAGCGCGGACAAGCTCACGCAGGCTTACAACTTCCGCATCGTGGTCACGCAGCGGCCCGAGTTGCGCGTCCCCTTCTCCCGTCCGCACCACTACAACGCGGCGCGATACGAACTGCTGCTGCGTTTGATCCACTCGTTTCCGTCCGTGCGCTTCGGTCGGCTCTTTCATCTCGGCGCGGTGGCGGGTGGGAAGTTCGACCTGAATGCGCAGGGGCTCTTCTCGACCGACTACCCCGGCGGCAACACGGAGTATCCCGACGGCGACCCCGCGACACGTGAACGCATCCGCCAGGATCACGTGGACTTCATCCAGGGGATGCTGTGGTTCCTCGGCCACGATGAGCGAGTGCCGCAGACACTGCGCGATGAGACGATGTCATGGACCACATTTCCCTCCGCACCGGCAGCAATGGTGAGCGAGCCATGGGTGTGGCTGTTGCCGGACCAGATCCAGTCGCTCGCCGTCAGTTCGTAAGTCCCGGCTTTCCGCAGTTCTCGAATCTGCACATTGCGGCTGCCGAAGATCACCTGCGGGCCATCGACGGCGCTGGTGATGAAGTTATCGGCGATCAGGCCGCCGTTGCATTGGGCGAACTCGATGGCCTTGTTCCCGCAGGTGTCGATGAAGTTGCGGCACACCTGCCAGTTCTTGAACTGCACCGCGAGCCACGCAGAATGCCCACACTGACCCGCTCACTTGAAGGCCAGCCCGGGCAACCCCGTTTCCGAGGTGGGATTGCCCTCGAAATCGGTCCAGCAGTGCCGCTGAAAATCGTAGAGCTTACAGACGCGGCACAATTCCAGATATTGCCAGGGAGACCAGCGGATGATCGCCGCATGTTCCTCACAACTTTGCTCCAGCAAGCGCTGGCTTATGGGCAGGTGATAAAGCGGAATCGCCGGGTCGATGTGGTGGGCGGCATGGTCCATGATGTTGTTGAGCATCCTCTCGATCGGGAACGGAAAAACCACGTGCGTCGAGCTCTTGAGTTGGACGTGGTAGAAGGACCACTCCTTCGGATCGTCATACCACGCCAGTCGTGGATGGGTGTGCTGAATGAAAGAAACAAATCCCATGAATTGGATCCAGAGCACCCAGGGCAGGATCACATCCAGGAACGCATAAGCGAGCGGCGGCAAAAACAGTCCCGCGGTATGGCAAGCCAGAAGATACATCCCGAGGATTTGCAGGGCAAAGAACCCGAACACCAGCAGGCGATCCCACTCGAACGGCCGACGCAGCGGCGGGCGGCGCTCCTTGTTCGGAAAGAGAATGTAGCCGAAGTAAAAGCCGAAGAGATAGCTGGGACCGGCACCCAGCGGCGAGCGATAGAGTTTTTCCATGAGCCGGCGCCAGCGCGGCAATCGCTCGTATTCCTCCCTGGTCAGCGGCACGAAATCCGGGTGCTTTCCGCGGAGATTCGTGCCGCCGTGGTGGAGCGAGTTGTGAGCATGAATCCACGACGTGTAGGGATGCCAGGCCGGCAGCAGCACCAGCCGCCCCAGCAGACGGTTCAGCCAGGCGTAGGGGGTAAAGCTGTTGTGGGCCGCATCATGGCCGATGACGAACAACGCGCCGATCATCACGGGCGCCAGTCCCAGGGCAAACGTTCGCCCAAAGAAGGTCGGCAGCCAAACGGCTCCCACCATGGAAGCGACGTAACCGGCGGCCGCCACTGCAAGGAGCACGCCCCCGCGCAACAAGCTCCTCTGGCGTAACTCGCCCGGCAAGCTCGCGCGCCACCGCCGCGCGGCCTCGTCTGCCGTCCGGACGGTCGTGGTCCGCACCTGACTGAGGTTGGCAGGCTCTCGCATGGCCGCCACTCTATCAGGTTTTCCAAAAGGTCCAGCTTCGACCCGCTGTGCGCGGGCGTCGATGCCGACAAGCTCGCCGCCGACAGGCCGGGCACGAGGAACCCTATTCATTCATTGCCATCGGCCTAGGGCTCCACGCCGCCATCCGCTGCCAGGCTTTGCAGGTGAGCTTGCAACGCCATCGTCACCTTGATGAACCGCGCCCGCTCCGGCTCCATCACATCGAGCAACTCGTCCATCGCTTCCGCCAGCAACACAGCGATTTGTTCACGATGTTCCGGGACCGATTCGTGCATCAGCCGTTCCCCCTCCTTGAGCTTCCTCAATGCGGCTGCGATGCCGCCGAAATGCTTGAGCGTCGCCAGCGCCTTGCCGGCCCTCTCGCGCATCTCCGCCGTCTCCGGCGTCAAGGGCTCCGCCAGCATCCCTTCATAATGCGCCCACATCTTCGCCACGAAAACCGGATCCGTCCTCACCCGGTGCTGAAACTCCGGCAAATCCATCGGCGGCACGTCTGCGGGGAGAGGAATGAATCGGGTCTGCATCCATTGAACAAACTTCACGCCAGGCTCATTGCCAAGCTCTCCGCACGATCGTCCCTCCATCGTGACCGACCTCGCCCCGCAGTCTCCACCTTCACACCGCCGCCCGGATGCGCCAGCACGATGGCCGGGTCGCCTTATTGCGAGGGCGAGGTGCGGATATCCCACATCACCTTGATGTCATGCCGTGAGGCATACGCCTTGCCCGCCGCCGTCAGCCGATCCGACAAGGCCGAAAACTGCGCGCCGTGTTTCGTGGCGATGGACGCGGAGAGCTGCGCGATTGCGCCCTGCGGAGCGCCGTCGTCATGGAGTTTGGCGAGCCGCTGGTAATCGTCCCTATAGACCGGGAGCACATATTCATGCAGCGCGAGGGAAGCCTGCACCATGTCCCGGTTCACGCTGGTCGGCTGGCACCTTCGCCATGCAGAGCTCCAGCGCCTCACGCTGCCGCTCCAGCTTTGGCTCATCCCGCGCCGACTCCTCCGCGATCTTCAGCACCACCTCCTCGTTCAGCACCAGCCGATCCCGCCCTTTGTCGCGCAGCCATCCCAGCACCTCAAACCGCGCGACCCCGAATGCCCACGCCCGAAAATCAGCGCCCTCACGAAACGAGTCAAACTTCTCCCAAAGCACCACGCACACGTCCTGCATCACATCATCCGCATCCGCCCGCAGCGGAACTAGTCGCCGCACAAACGCACGCACAGCCTCTTCATGCGCCGTGAAGAGACGCAAGAAACGACGGTGAAGCTCGATTGCGGATGGAGACATGAAGAGTGACAACATGAGTCATCTCCACGAATCCGCCGCGTTTAACACATTTTCGTGTCAGCGGGCTGTTTTTGGCCCGTCATGCCGCTGGCGGAGGAAAACGAAGTCCGCGTGACCGCCCTCTCGTCCCGATGACAGGTTGTAGGAGAATAGGCCAACCTTGGTGCCTTCATACCATGCGGTGCGGTATGGATAGTCGCGATCGCCCAGCGGCTCGTAGTGTTCGCCGTCGAGACTGTAAGACATCGTGCCTTTGTAGCGACGGTGTTCGAGCTTCAGCCAGATAGCGTCCTGTTTGAGTTCGGGACCATCGGTGAATGCGCCGGGGCCGGAAGTGGCGGTGCCTTTGGCAAAGCGGATGCGCTTGCCGCCACCCTCTTTGACGATTCCGATCCAGGTGTAGTCGTCGATCATCGTGCAGAGACCGGCGCATTGGCCGTCGATCATGTTCGTGGTGTCGAGCTTCGTGATGATGTCGGACTCGGCTCCGTAGAGGCGCTGGACGAGTGTGTTGCAGGCAAAGAGAAGATGGCCCTCGAGATAGGTGACCTTCGTTCGGCCAAACTGGGAAACACCGCCTTGGGTGTTCAGATGCCGCGCCGTCAATCGAAGGTGTCCCGGCCTCGCGGTGAGCGACCAGTGCGAGTCGTCGGAGTCGTGATTCCAGGCCCATTGACCGCCGAGAGTGATCGCATCAAACTCATCGGAAGGGTCAGCCGCGTTGATGGGTTGGACCTGCAGCGCGGGCTTGGCGTAGGGCTCGGTGAGGCCCACGGGTTCGCCGACGCCATCCCCATCGGCGTCAACGCCAATCCACGGCCAGTCTTCAGCCGTCCAGCCCGCAGGCTCAAGATAGAGACGTCGGCCATAAGTGGCGAAGAGGTTATAGTCGTGATGCAGGAAGGCCCAGTGGTCGCCACTGACTTCGACGAGCGATCCCTGCGCGGCATTGATGTCGGCCTTGCCTGCGTGGAAAAGTTTCCGGCTCTCATAGGGACCGTAGAGCGACTTGGAACGATAGACATATTGCGCCTTGTCCTTGTTCTTACCGGTGGAGGCGACGGAGATGTAATAGAAGCCGTTGCGCTTGAACACCTGCGGTCCCTTCGGCGGGATGTCATCGATCAAGACCGTGCCTTGGTCCACGATGGCATCGAAGGTGTCGTTCAGGCGGTAGATCCGCAGCGCCCCCGGATTGCCCAACAGGAACAAGTAGCCTTTGCCATCATCATCCCAAAACGGACACGGGTCTTCGAAGTCGCCCACGATCTTTTCCGAAAGGCTCACCGGCTCACTCCACGGACCTTCCGGCGCAGCAGCCTTGCAGACAAAGCCCCGGTATTTCGTGCTCCAATTGAACATGTAATACGTGCCGCGGAAGAACCCCACCTCGCCATCCTGCGATCCAGCGGAACACGCCTTGCCAGGGAAAGTGAAGTCCGCATGCACGCCACCGAGGCGCGAGTAGATGCGGCCTGCGTGGGTCCAGTTGACGAGATCCTTCGACGCCAGCAACGGCATGCCCATGAAGTGATGCGAGG
>VFJQ01000156.1 GCA_009885995.1 Verrucomicrobiota bacterium | reverse complement strand
GCTCGCCATCGCCTTCAAGGCCGCAATGTCGGTGGTGTTCGGCCCGAAGGTCGCCTGCGTCAGGAAGCGAGACGCACCGGCGTCAGTGGCGTGGTCGTCAGTCCACGATAGCGGAGCGGGCGGTGCCGTGAAGGTGCGGGTGCCATTGGACAGCGTGAAGTTGCCTCGGATTTCACCATTCAAATAGGCAGACGTGTGAATGTTGATGTAGGACTTGCCCTGTTTGATCAACTCGACAACATTCGCCTTGCTCAGCGTTCCCACCGTGCCCGGGATGGTCCATTTGTGGCTGCCATCCGGCTCCAGACCACTGTTCGCAGGCGGTGCGGTCGGGTCATACATAATGGCCGACGCGTGGGTCAAGTAAGGATCATTATGGATGTGCCAGTCCGTCATCGGGCCTGTCAATCCGTTGTAGGGAGCGGCCAGGAATCCCGGGATGTCGAACTTCACATAGACCACGTTCTCATCCTCGCTCAGACGGAGAGTGGCAACACCCACGCCATTACTCACGGCGCCCGCTTCCGCGAGCATGGTCGCCACGTAGAGCGTGCCCGGTGTCGAATTCGGCGCGGGCGCCACATACGGGGAGAGCACGAAGCCCGGCACAACCTGGCTCGGCGCGGTGGTGGCCTGGCCCGGCTTGGCCCAGCCGACGGCAACGTTGTCGCCGGCGCCCACACCCGCCTTGTGCAGGATCTCGAAGTAATACTTTTGACCCTGTTCCAGAGCCAGCCACTGGGATTTCTGGTTCGCTTCCCCGGTCCAGGTCTGCGGCGTGGCATTGCCCGTCGTCACCCAAGCGCGCTTGAAGGCATTGATCGGGTCGTCGTCGTTGGAGATCCACAGCTCGGCGGCATTGCTGGCCGCGACCCAGAAGTAATAGTTGCCGGTGGTCGGCGCGGTGATGTAGCCGCGGACGCGGGCGCCGTAGTCATTACCGAAATCGGTGGGTCCTTCCAGCGTGGTCAGGTTGGCGGTCCCGGTCGGCGCCGTGGAGGTCGGGATGCTGGCCACGGTCGTTCCGGCCACGCCGTTCCAGTATTCGCGGACGACGGATCCGGTATTTTCATCGACGTGCAGGTTCAGAACCGAGGTGCTGGTGCCTGCAGCATTGGTCACCGTGATGACGATCTGGTAATCCCCCGCGGAACCGCCGGTCGGCGTGCCGCTGAGCACACCTGCTCCGTAGGTGAGCCAACCCGGATTGCCACTCACGGACACCGTCCCGCCATTGCTGCCAGCGATGGCGTGAGAGAAAGCACCACCGACGAGCGCCGTTGCTTCAGTCGGAGCCACATAAGCGGTCGGGGCCAGCGAACCATTCGAGGGATACAGCCGCTCGGACGGGATGATCTGTTTCGGCTGGCTCGGGCTATACCAGGAGAGCTGGGCTCGCGCGTAGCTGTTGTTCTCGTAGTAGTCGAGTTGGATGTCGTAACGCACCCCACCGAGCATCGGGATGCGGACAAAACGCTCATTTCCATTCGAGGACCAGTCCTTGAGGGACTTGTTCACGAGATCTACGTTGATGCTTCCAGTGCTGTTGTTGGCGTATTTGCCGGCACCGATATTGACCGCGAAGGCGGTGGTGGCCCCTACGGCAATCGACCCATTGGACGGGGCGACAATGAACATATCGCCGACACCCGTGCCAAAGCCGGCACCAAAAGTAGCGGTGAAGGTGGTCGCTGTGACTGCGGAAATGACGTAGAACGCACTGGGGTTCGACGCATTGGCGGCCAGATTGAGGTTGCCGCTCGTAGGATCAAGGGCGATTTTCTGTCCATCCACAAACGTGCCGGCAGGAACTCCCAAACTCGTATAAGTGATCACCGCATCACCTGTGCCGGTGTCGTAACTGTAGGTCCCCGTGCCGGTGGCGTGAATGCTCGTGATGACCGCATTTCGCGAGTCGTTGATATTGATATTGCCTGCCCCGGTCGCGAACGCCCCAATGCCGACGGTCACCGCGAAGGTGGTGGAGGTCGGAGCCGGCGAGGCGAGGATGGTATAGGGGAGATTGCTCAGCGTGGTCAGATTGCCGCTCGTGGGATCCAGTTCGAGGCTGTCCCCGGCCACGAATCCACCCGGCGTGGCGTTGGTTAGGTTCGTGTAATTGACCGTCATGACACCGGTGCCGCTGTCATAGCTGTAGGTCGGCGAGGTGGTGGGCGCGTGATGCAGATTGCTGCTGCTGGGATCCATTCGCACGGTTTCTCCGACGATGAAGCTTCCCGCACGGACGATCGCGGTCGGATAGGTGACGAGCGTGTTGCCTGTAGTCGAATCGTAGGTGTAGGAGCCCACGCCGGTATTGGCCGAGGGAGACATTTTCATCGTTTGGGCCTGACCGTTGATCGTCAGCGTGCAACCGTCGTCCGCCTGAACCACGAACGTGTAGTCCTCGGAGAATTGCGGCTGCACCTGCCCGGTCCAGCGAATGGAGAAAGTGTCTGGATTGATCAACGCCACATCCGGCGTGCCCGAACCCCAAATACCGTTGTTGCCGGTGGTGACCGCCGCGTCCACTCCGACGCGTCCCGGAGGATTGGTGAACGTCGTATTCGCGTAGGTGAGGTTGAACACACCCGTCGTGGCGCTGGTGGTATCCACCATGAACCCGACCGCGCCCGTGCCCCCTTGGTCGGTAGCGCCCGGAACGCTGACCGTGAAAGTGTCGGCGTCGACCACCGTGGCGACCGTGTAGGTGCCGCTATAGTTGGCCGGCGGCGTGAAAAGCGTGCCGTTGGAAAAGTAGAGCGTGACGGTGCTCACGCCGGCCGTCAGGCCGTGTGCGACGGCCGTATTGATCGTCGCAACTGCGGAGGTGACGGTGTAGTTCGTCAGCGCGCGGGTGTGCGTGAACTGGTTCGCTGTCGCGATGTTGCCGAACGAACCGTTATCCAATTTCCACTGGAGACGGCAGCGGGCATCGCCGGTCGTTTCCACATGCTCGACCCGCATTTTGTAACGCGTCGCGGCGCCTGCCGGCACGGCGAGCGCGTAGGCTGAGCTGACCTTGAAGGTGCCCAACGTCTCATTGTCCGCGACACCATCTTCCGGGCTCCCCGTGCTGGATGTGTCCCAGCCATGTTCGAGGATTTGCTCGCCCGGCAGGTCGAACGTGCCGTTCAAGTTCAAATCCACCAGCACGCGCGCCTTGTCGTCCGCATCGAGCTGGAATGTATAATTCCCCGCGGTGGTCGGATGAAGGTAGGTCTCGAAAGTGTCGGAATAATTGTCCGGGCGGTTGGTCTGAACGCCCCCCGTCTCTGTAATGGTCACGCCGTTGGGTGTTCCATAAGCCCAGTCGTTATTCACCACCGCATCCACCCGCTGGATCGCCGCCGGGTGCGGGAAGGACTGGATGCTGAAGCTGCAGGTCTGACCACTGTAGCTCGCTGGCAGCGCCGCCCCGGAGATTCCCACGGTGAAACTCACGCCCGCGCTCACCGCCGTGACGGTGTAAACTTGATCATCAAACGCACTACCGTTTAGGTTGCCTCCGTTGAAGCTAAGCTTCACCAGATTGCCCATCGAAATGCCGGCGAGCGTCGTCGGCACAAGAATCGTGCTGCCCGGATATGGACTGGCAACGGCCGCGCGAACGTAGGTGAAGGTTCCAGTCGCCGCCTGCCCGAAATTGATCGCATCCGCGGCGGTGCCGCTGGACGTATCGTAATACAGCGCCAGCAACCCGGTGCCGCTCGCCACCGTCGAGTCATTGATGATCACCGTCGCGGTGTTGTAGGCGGCGTCCAGCGTGAAGGACGGATTGCCCGGCGCAGGTGCCACCAGCGCGGTGGTCACCGACTCGCTGCCCTCCGGGGCCGTGCCGTTCGGGATCGGATTCACGCTCAGAGAGGTCGTGGGAACGTCCGAGCCCGCATTGAAATGCAGCATCGCGGGCAAAGCCGAATAATCGGCCCCAGCCGTCGCGGTGCCGGTGACATTCAAATTCACATCGATCGGCAGCAACTTGTTCTGGCCGCGGGTGACCACGAAACTCCCCGCAATCGGGCCATCTTCAGAGGCGAACGGAGTGACCGCCTTGATCGTGACCACGCTCGGGAGGTCGATCTGACTGGTCACGTAAGTGCTGTCGCTCACGCCCGAGGTGGTGGCGCTGTTCGGGTCGCGTCCCGTCTCGTTTTCGACCCAGGCGCTGAGTCCATCGCCATCGATGTCGTCCTCGAAGACTTTGACTTGGTAAAAAGGAGAGGTCGAATGCGGCACGGAGATCATCACCGGGTTGCCAGTGCCGTTCGCCACGGTCGGCGTGGGCTGCGGCTGAGCCGTCCAGACGGGCGCAGTCAGCGAAGGGGAGGATTCCACCTGATAACGTTTGCCGACCAAGGTCGGGAAGGTCAGTTGAGCATTGCCTCCACTGAGCACAATACCCGTCACCTTGATCGTAGTGCTGGGACTGAAGGGATTGGTGCCGGCCCAAATTTCCTCCCCGTTGGTGACCCCATCGCCATCGTTGTCAGCAGCGAGCCAGGTGCCGTTCGCGATGTCGGTGTCGGAGACACCATATTTGAGCTTCCAAACCTTTTTGGTGAGGTCTGTATCCACCACTGCGTGGAGCGAAGCGGTGAAGCAACCGAGGATCACAGCGGCGGCAGCGATCTTCGTGAAGGCGCGGCGGAGTGGGGATGAATGTCCCGGCGACGGGATCTGGGAATTGCTCATGAGATCAGCGTTAGGAACAAGTTTCATGGTCGTGAGTGCAGCAGGAATCGTGATTATTTCGTGATCAAGGCAGCCGAAACGCCCCTTGGGCGCAGGTAGCCGAAATTGAAGACTAGTTGAGGGGGACGCGTCATGGAGGAGGCTGCGGCGAAGCACAGCAGGATACTAGCCTTGCCATCATACACTTCGCGCTCGGAGGGGAACACAAGGCGGCGCACAGAGCAAGTCGAACTTAGTGACTTTTTTTATTTTCCGGTTGCCGACCGCGCTTGTGGCGGTTTCCGCGAGTCCCCGTCTCACATTTGCGCGACACGGGCATGCCGGGCTGGCCAGCGCTGGACTTATTTCGCAGCCCCCCGAAGCTGCATCCATCCGGTCAGCGACCCCTTTTGGCGCCGCAGGCGTGGAGCGCAATGAGTGGGCGACTGGCTGGGCACTCCTGCATTCGCGGTGTGGACCGGACTCGCAGGCCCCGCCTCAGGCTTGCGGCCGTCTTCGGATAGAGCGGAACCGAGCCCTGAACCGCCCTTTCAGGGCTCGAATCTTCCGGGGGACGAGACCCAGGGCGATGCCCTGGGCTGGCCTCGCTTCGGGCCGTTGGCCCTCCACGTCACAGGGCATGCTCATGTGCCTTACCACGCTACGGCATGCGGCCACTGGTGATCGTGCATCTGGATGAAGCCTCTCCGGCGTGCGCCTGAGCACGATCGGGCATCTGCCGGAAGGTCTTCCTGCGGATGTCTGATCGGGGGATGGCGAGTGCCTGGGTGCCGTCAAGCAGATGCCTGACGGTGGTAGAGCATCTGTCACCAGGCGATCAGGCATCTGCCTGATGGCGGTCGGGCAATTGCCTGATGACGGTCGGGCAATTGACGGATGATCCTCTGTCGTCTGCCCACTCGCATTTGGCAGATGCCTGATGACCGTATGGCATCTGCTAAACGCGAAACTGCAACTGCCAAGTCGTAAACTGCAGACGCTGAACGCGAGTTAGCAGATGCAAAACGCGTTCTGCGCTGGGAATCACACGAGAGCCGCTGACGCGGAAGCAGCTCAGGATGAGGGCTATCGGTGCTTGCTTATCCGGTTTCGTGACAAACAATCCGACCCGCGGCCTGACATGGGCGTGCCCTGTGACGTGGAGGGCCAACGGCCCGAAGAGAGGCCAGCCCAGGGCAACGCCCTAGGTCTCGTCCCCCGGAGGATTTCGAGCCCTGAAAGGGCGGCGCCAATCTGGACGCCCTTTCAGGGCTTGGTTTCTTCTTCTGAACCTACCCAGGGCGTTGCCCTGGGCGGGCCTACGACCGCACCGTTGGTGCTCCCACGCGTCTTAGATGTCACGAAACCGGATAAGCATGGAACGGTTCTTCCGTCCCTACGGGACTTTGTTCCCGGCCAGCGTGCGGTTCCCAGCGCTGAAGCGCTGGGCTATTTTCAGCAGCCCCCCCCTTCAACTCGCCGGCGCTTGGTCAACCAACCGGATCAGCAGGGAAGGAATCCGTCCCCGACGGGTGATGTCGGAATGACGTCGCTAGGTCATGAAGCCCAAGTCCGACGTGGAAAACCGGCTCAGGTTCGGGAAGATCGACGAGAGATCGCCGGTGCTGACGCCGAACCACTTCGCGAGCGTGGCCGCATATTGATCGACCGCGAGAGTCGGAATCCAGCGACCCGTGCTCGTGTCGTCGGGGCCATTGATCGCAAAGGTCGGCAGGCGGCCATACGTCTGGCCGCCGGCCACGGCGCCGCCGACGACGATGTGGTGTCCGCCCCAGCCGTGGTCGGTGCCCTGGCTGTTGGTCGGGAAGGTGCGGGAGAAGTCGCTCGCGGTGAAGGTCGTGACGCCGTTCGACACGGGCTTCGCGAGATCGCCTTGGTCCAGATGCTCCATCGCGCGCTGGAAGGCAAACACGCACTCGCTCACTTCGTTGAGCAGGTTCGTGTGGCTGCCGATGGTCGTGTCGAGCGTCGGGGTCAGTTGCACCTGCGCCGTATGGGTGTCGTAACCGCCCACCGAGCAGAAGAAGATCTGCCGATGCATGCTGAACGTCCCGCGGGCATGGATCAGCCGCGCGATCATCTTCAACTGGTTGCCCAGCCCGGTATTCGGGAAGGCCACGGGCCAGCCGCCGAACGGGCCGGGATCGACAGAAGATGCGATCGCCGAGTTCAGCAGGTCGCCGGTGAAGATCGCGTTATCGAGCACGTTCGCGTAGGCTGCGCGCTGCAGGTTCGGCTGGCTGGGGCCTGCAAAGTTCATCCCGATGATGTCTTTCATCGCTTGCACACGCGAGCCGGTGCCGGTCATGAAACCGCCGCCGTTGCCGGTGTTGGCCAGCGTCACCGCACCGGCGGTCGAGACATGGTATTGCGCGACCAGATTGCCGACCTCGAAGGTGTTCGCACCGTTGAGCGAAACGGACATCGAGGTGCTGCCCGCCGTGTTCGCCCCCGCATTCAGGAGGTCGGCCACGCGGCCACCCCAGCCCGTAGTCGGCGGCTGATCCGGGATCGACGTCTGCCACTGCGTCACCTGATCGCTGTGCGAGAAGATCTGCGGCGGGCGATAGAAGGTCGGGTTCGAGTTGTATTGCGCCTTCGTCGTCGGGCGCACCAGCGTGCCGACATTCATCAAACAGGCCAGCTTGTCCTCGCCAAAGAGCGTCCGCAACTCCGTGCAGGACGGGTGGAAACCGTAGGTGTGCCCATCCACATCCGAGTATTCGGCACCCGAGGTGCCCGTCTGGTAGAGCTTCTGCAGCGAGCTTGACGGCAGCGCCATGTTGCCGCGGACATTCGTATAGGCGTCGAACGTGGTCGTGTCGGTGGGCACGATCCAGTTGTTCGCGTCATTGCCACCGGACAGGAAGAGGCAGACCAGCGCCTTGTAACTGGTGCCGAACGTGCCATGCGCGAGCGCGGAATTGATCAGCCGCAGGTCGCGGATGGTGCTGGTGAGCGCCCATGTGCCGACAGCGGCGCAGGAGGCTTGCCGGAAAAACTCCCGGCGGGTTCTGAGGTTGGGATGCAGTTCAAGTTGATGGGAGCTCATAGTGGTCTAGCGCTGGATGGTGAAGTCGGGGCTGGTGAGGATGAGGTGGATGATCGCGCGCAGGCGGTTGCGCTTCATGGTATCGTCGGGGCTCGAGTTATTGTAGGCGACTGGCGAGAAGTGGGCCGCGTTCAAGGTCGCAGTAGTGCCGGCACCGCGGGCTATCGGGATAGTGAACGTCGTGCTGGTGCCATCGGTAGGGCCGGTCCTGGTAATGGTGAACGTGCCGTTGATCGTTGTGAAGGTTCCGGTGACGCCTTGAATGGTAACGCTGTCGCCCGTGTTCAAACCATGTGCTTGCGCAGTGGTAATCGTGATGGGGCTCGAAGTGCCGGCTGCACTAATATTGGAGATCGGCGGAGTCGATGTGCTCGAGTTTCCGAAGAGGAACTTGATGATACGATTCTTGACGGTCGTCGAGAGCTGATCGGCCACGAGCAGCGTGCTCAGGTGGTTGATGAGCGTGGTCAGGTTCGCATTGCTCGTCCACGTCTGCCCGGTTTGCGGGCCGGGCCCGAACCCGTCCGTCGTGGCGTTCGCATACCAAGGGATGAAGTCCAGCACCAGCGCCGCATTGCCGTTGTTGAAGCTGCTCAAGCCATTGGTGTTATCCATGCCGAAGATGCCGTTGTAGAGGAAGTTCGACTGACGGATGACCGTCGTTTCCGCCGTGGTCTGGAACTCCGGCGTCGTCACACCCGCGGAGGCGAGCGCACCCGGATACTTGTAGTCCGGCAGGTAGAAGTTGAACACCGTCGGCGAATACATCGGTGACATTTCCAGTTCGCCGGTCGTGTTGTTGAGGACGAACGTGCTCGGCCGACTCGACACATCGCCATTGCGGGTCAGCGGCAGCGATTGGAGCGGGAATTGATACACCGCATCGTAGTTGTTATTTGTGGCCGCGAAGGCGGTGGATGACGCCAGGAAGGTCCACGTGTTCAGGTCCACCACCGACTCCACCGTCGCGACGAAGTCGGCCGGTAGCTGGGCGATGTTCGCCGCGTTGTAGAAGTTGATCTGCACCTGTTGTCCCACGGTGAGTTCGTGATTCACGTTCGTATCCATCGTGATCCGGCGCTCCTGCCCGGGGGTCGTGAGGCCCGAGGCCGCCACCGCGTAGCTGCCTGGGGTGAACCGCGGGAAGGCGAGAGTTCCAGTGCGACTATTAACCGCGTCGGGAGCCACCGTGATGGTGAAGCTGTTTCCGGAGAAGCCGGTGGAATTGACCGGATAGTCCTCCGCCGTGCCTTGGGTGGTGGATCCGGGGTTGGGGTCGGATACGGCGTAGATGCCATCCGTAGGCGAGGGACCTGTGGTGGCGGTGAAATCCACGTAGATTTGATTTCCAGCCGCGATCCAGTGGCCGTTGTAGGTCAATGTGCAGGTCGTGGAATTCACAGGAATGCTGTAACTTAGGGTCGCGCTCCAGCCCTGCGCGGGGACGGTGAAGGTGTTCGTGCCCGTCACATTGGCCGAGTAGGTGCCGATCCACGGAGCAGGACTCCCCGAAGTGAAGTCGAGGAACACGCCGTCGTTGGTTCCTTGATACCCGTGGTTCGTGGCCGTCACTGTGATCGTCCGTGTGCCGGCCTGAGCGTAGGTGCCGGTGAAGCCGGTCTTACGGAACGCCCGCGCGGCGGACGTCACGCGCAGCAGAGACTCACGCTGCTTGCCGAAGCCGGGATCGTCGATCACGCCCGCATCACGTGCCTCGTAGTCGAGGAGGATGGCTTTGATGACCGCCTTCATGTCGCCGCGAGCGCCCGAGCCGTTGTCGTTGAACTTGGAGACGACGCGATAGACGTAGTCACGCGACGGATGGCTGGTCACCAGGCGCTGAATGAGCTGGCGGCAGATGAACGGCCCGGTGTTCGGGTGATTGAAGAGCTGATCGTGCGCCGCATCGAGTTCCTGGGCCGGCAACGCCTCATACGCAGCATTTTGGTAGGAGTTGGGGGTATGCGTCGCGATCGGATCGAGCGTCGCGCCACCCAAGCTCGGGATGCCCGGCAGCACTTCATTGTTCAGGATTCGCTTGGTGCCCGTGTAGTGGCGGGCTGGCACTTCACGCATCGGCGCCGTCCAGTTGGCCCCAGCACCCAGCGAGGTCCGATAGGCGCCAGTGTAGTAGGAGGTCCAGCCGGTGAAGACGTGCGCGAACCCGATGATTTCAGGCTGCTTGTAAACGTCGATCGGCGTGTCTTTCGACGTCAACATCAGCGTGCCGTCCGGCCACTGGCGGGACAGACCAACCGAGAAGAGCTGCTTGATTTCGCGCGCGTAGTTCTCGTTCGGGATGCGGCCGACGGTTTGGTCCGGTTTATCGTTGTTGAGCATGTCGAGATAGCGGCCCATGCCCGGCGTGAGCGTCGTGATTTCGAGAATATCCCGGAAATTGCCGAAGGCGCCGCCCAACACGGAATCGCCTTCCACGAGCTTGTCGTAGAAGTAAGCGATGGCGCGCGCTTCGTTGTCGAGCGGGCCCTGGCCGGAGATGACGTGGATTTCGCTCAAGGCGAAGGCCACGCGCTGGCGGAGCTGATCCGGGCCGGTGATCGCCTTCCACCACCAAGTATTCATGAAGAGTTCCTCATTCCACGCTCCACCTTGCACACTGGCATTTTCCGTCCGGAGCACCTCGGGGAGGTGCAGACTGTTCAAACTCGTCGAGAGCCCGAACTGATTATCGATCCACGTCTCGTAGCGGCTCGCCGGGTAAGTGCCACCGCCCGGGTATGTGCCGCCGCCAGTGGCAGACAGCGTGTTCAAGGCGTTGATGTCGGTGATGTTCGCACCGTAGGTCGCCTGCGTCAGGAATCGGGCGGCTCCCGCGTCGGAGCCGCTGTCGTCGGACCACGTCGGCGGTGCCGGCGGCGCCGTAAAGGTGCGCGAACCATTCGCCAGCGTGAAGTTGCCGCGGATTTCACCATTCAGATTCGCTACGGTGTGCAGGTTGAGGTAGGCTTTGCCCTGCTTGAGCAACTCAATGAACTGCGCCTTTGTCATGCTTCCCATCGTGGCTGGGAACGTCCACTTGTGGCTGGTGAAGACCGGCGGATTGTCATCTGGCTCCGGACCGCTATTGGCACCCGGGAAGTTCGGGTCATACCGAATATCCGACGGAAGGGTCAGATAGGGATCGTTGTGAATGTGCCAGTCGGTCAGGCCGCCGCTCAGGCCGCTGTAGGTGAAGGTGATCAGCGCGGAGTTTTCATCCTCGCTCAGACGGAAGGTCGCCGATCCGACACCGTTGGTCGTGGCCCCGTCCTGCGAAAGCATTGTCGCGATGTAGAGCGTCCCAGGTGTCGAACCCGGTGCCGGCGGCGTGTAAGTCGAAAGCGCGTAACCCGGAACGACCTCGCTCGGCGCGGTGCCGGACTGGCCCGGCTTGAGCCACCCGACGGCGAGATTGTCGTCACCGGGCACAGCCGCGCCCAATGCCTTCTGCAGGATCTCGAAGTAATACTTCCGGCCTTGATCGAGCGCGAGCCATGCGGACTTCTGGTTCGCCTCCGCGTTCCAGGTCTGCGGCGTCCCACTACCGCCGGTCACCCAGGCGCGCTTGAAGGCGTTGACCGGTTCGTCGTCGTTGGAAATCCAAAGTTCCGCGTCATCGCTGGCGGCGATCCAGAAGTAGTAGTTCCCCGTCGTCGGCGCGGTGATGTAGCCGCGGACACGCGCGCCGAAATTGGTGCCAACGTCCGCTGCTGTGAGCGAAGTTAGATTCCCCGATCCCGTCGGAAGCGTGCTGATCGGAATGGCAGCGAGGTTGGCGTGAACCCCGTCCCAGTAGTCACGAACCACCGTGCCACTGTTTTCCTCGATGTGCAGGTTCACCACCGAGGTGCTCGTGCCATCGGCATTCGTGATCGTGACGACGATCTGGTAATCGCCGGCCGCTCCACCCGGCGGCGTGCCGCTGAGAACACCACCCGAGTAAGTAAGCCACCCGGGATTCCCGCTCAGGCTGACACTACCACCATTGCTGCCCGCAATCGGAATCGAGACGGTGCCACCCACCAACCCCGAGTGGTCGGTCGAGGTGATGTGCGCAGCAGGGGCCTGGGCCACCGAGTCCGGATAGAGCCGATCCGCGGGGATGATCTGCTTCGGCTGGCTCGGGCTATACCAGAAGAGCCGGCAACGCGAGTAACCACCGTTTTCCCACAAGTCGAGTTGGATGTCGTAGCGGGTGCCCGCAAGCATCGGGATCCGGCAGTAGCGCTCGTTGCCCATCGAGGACCATTCCTTGAGTGCCTTGTTGACGATCTCGACGTTGATATTGCCGGTGCCGGTCGTGTATTTGCCGGTGCCCACATTGACGGTGAACGTGGCCGGATACGTTCCGACGCCGCTGACCGCCGTGATGGTCGCATTGCGGGTATCGAGAATGTTGATCGTGCTCTTGAATGTGAGCGTCGTGCTTGGCTGTGCGGTAACACCCGTGCCCGTCGTGATCGTGATCGTGTTCAGCCCGGAGTCGATCGCTGTGATGAGTTCATTGAGTGGAATGCCGGCCCCGCTGACGGCCATCCCCACGACAAGACCGGTGGTGGACGGAACATTGACCGTAGCGCTCCCGGCCGTGGTGACCGCATTCGCCACGACGACCGGCACCTCGGTTTCGAACAACCCCGGCGCGATATAAACGGTGAACGTGCTGGTGCTGGGCTCGGTGACGATGGTGTAGGGCAGCGTGCTCAGGGAGCTCAACTTACCCAAGGTTGGGTCGAGTTCGATCGTATCACCGACGTTGAATCCACCCGCCGTAATGTTCGTCAGGTTCGAGTAATTCACTGTCAGGACGCCGGTCACGCCGTCGTATTCGTAGGTGCTGCCGTTGCCGTGCGTGAGATTGCCGATTGTGAAGTCCACGCGCACCGGCTCACCGACCACGAAGCTATCCGGCTTTACGACGCCGCCGGTGTAGGTGACGTCTACATTGCCAGTGCCGCTGGTGTAGCTATAAGTGGCGATCCCGGTGCTCGTCGAAGGCACCGTCTTCATCTCCTGCAGCTGGCCGTTGATCCACAGGCTGCTGCCGTCATCCGCATGAACGATGAAGGTGTATTCCTCTGAGTATTGCGGCTGCACCTGGCCGGTCCAGCGACCGAGGAAAGTGTCTTTGCCGATCAGCGTGGGGTCGGGCGTGCCTGCGCCCCAGATGCCGTTGTTTTGCGCGGTGGCACCGTTGGTTTCGATGGCCACGCGTCCCGCCGGGGCGGTGAAGGCGGTGTTGGGATAAATCAAGTTCAGCCAGCCAGCAATGGTGCTGGTAGTGTCGAGCATTTGCCCACCGCCTCCCGTCGTGCCAGCACCGGGGACGCTGATGGTGAACGATGTAGTTGTGGGAGTCGTCGCCACCGTGTAAGTGCCGCTGTAATTGGCTGGCGGCGTGAAGAGCGAGCCGGACGAGAAATTGAGCGTGACGGTGCTCACACCCGCGGTCAGGCCATGGGCGACCGCGGTATTGATGGTCGCGACGTTAGAAGCGACCGTGTAGCTGCTCAGCGCTCGCTGGTGGCTGAAGACATTCGCCGAGGAAATGTTGCCGTAACCGGCAGTGCGCAAGCTCCACTGCAGACGGCAGCGCGCCTCACCCGTGGTTTCCACTTGCTCGACGCGGATTTTGTAGCGCGTCGCCGCACCGCCTGGCACCGCCAGCGCGACCGCCGCGCTTTCCTTAAAGGTTCCAATGGTCTCCGCAGTCCCCTCCCAGCCGTGCTCGACAACCTGCTCGGTCGGGAGGTCGAAGCTGCCATTCAGGTTCAAGTCCACCAAGACCCGCGCCTTGTCGTCGGCATCGAGTTGGAACTGGTAGTTACCCGCGGTCGTCGGGTTCAGATAGCCTTCGAAAACGGTGGAATAGTTGTCCACGGGATTGGTCGTTGCGCCGCTCGCATTGACGACGGTCACGTCATTCGGCGTGCCGTAAACCCACTCGAAGTCCACCGTCGGGTCGATCCGCTGGACGGTCGGCGTCGGTGAGTGGAAGGGGTAGATCAACACACAGTTGCCCGTGCCGGTGTTCGGCACGGCGGTTCCATTGATCGCCACGGTGAAGGTCGTGCCCGTCGGGGTCGTCGCGATGTTGTAGTTGTTCAGCACAGTGAACGGACTCGCGTTCATGTTACCATTCGTGAACTGAATGGTGATCGGCGTTCCCGCGACGAGCGCCGGCGTGCCCGAGTGCGTGATAATCGCCGTTCCATTCGTCGTCGTGGCCTTCGTGTAGTTGTAGGTGGCCGCCGTCCCGACGTTATCGTAATACCGCGCCGTCAACCCCGTCCCGGTCGCCGCCGTCGAGTCGTTGATGATCACAGTCGCGTTGGCGTTGGCGCCGATGGTAAATGAAGTGTCTCCCCCGCCCAACGCTTGTAACGCCGCCGTCACCGATTCGCTGCCTTCCGTTGATGGCGAGTTTTGCATCGGGAGCACACTCAATTCCATGATGCTTCCGCCCGCAGCGAAGCTCACCGAAGCGGGCAACGCCGAATAGTCAACCCCGGGCACCGCGGTGCCGGTTCGATTCAGGTTCACGGTGAGCGGGAGGAAGGTATTCGTCCGCGTCACACTAAACTTGCCGAGCGTCGGGCCGTCCTCAGTGGCGAGGGGCGTAGTCGCCTTGATGTTCACCACACTCGGGGTCGCCAGTTCGGTAGTAACGCGATCAAAGTCGTTCACGCCGATGTTGGTCTGCACGAGGGCCGGGTTGAGACCGGTCGCCTGCTCGAGCCAATCGGCCAGACCGTCGTTGTCCGTGTCCACGTCGAAAACGCGAACCTGGTAAAAGAACGTGCCAGAGTGCGCGACGGAAATCATCCCCGGACTGCCCGTCCCGACCAGCACGGTAGGTGTGGGCTGTGGCTGCGCGGTCCAGACTGGCGCGGTGAGTGAAGGGGAGGATTCTACCTGGTATCGCTTCCCAAGCTGGGTTGGGAACGTCAACTGGGCGTTGCCCCCGCTAAGCACGACGCCGGTCACGCGGATAGCCGTGCTCGGACTGAATGGATTCGTGCCCGCGGCCATTTCCTCGCCATTCGTAGCTCCATCGCCGTCGGCATCCTGCCCCAACCAACCAGCATTGCCGCCCGTCTCGTTGGCTTGCGAAGCGGAGACGCCATATTTCAGACGCCAAACTTCCTTGGTCTTGGCGGCGTCGGGCGTGGCCTGAAGCGAAGCGGTCAGGCAACCGAGGATCGCCGCAGCGGCAGCGAGCTTCGCAAAGGCGCGACGGAGTGGGGATGAATGTCCCGGCGAGGGGATCGGGGAGTTGTTCATGATTTCAGCGTGAGGAGCAAGGTTCATGGTCGTGTAAGCAGCAAGCATGTGCGGTGGAATCGTGATCAAGGCCGGCGAAACGCCACAAGGCGTGACAAACCGATGACGGAGAGGGTTTGAGAGGAGGAGCATCGCGTTCTGGACTGCCACAAAGCACAGCAGGAGGCGGTCCCTGCGTGCCTGGAGGAATGGCGAGTGGAGTGGGAAATGGCCGCGTTCCACGCAGTCGCCACAAATCCACTTCGCACACCACCGCTCCGGCACGCGAGCCAACTGCGAAACGATTCCCCATGCAATGCGCATGGAAAAGATTTCACGGCAGACAATGGGAGTTGGCTGTTGGCTTTCAGCGGTGTTCGGCGGGTGGAGGGTGGCGCGGAAGTGATTGGCCTCCGCGAACTTGGAGTTCCACGCAGGAGAGCACGGTCCAAACGGAGTAGTAACATGGTTCTTTGGATAATTTATCCCGACGCAAACGACTGCTTTGCCACCGCGTAAGTCTGCGCTCAGAACCCCCTCCGGCGCCCGTGATGGAAGGGTTGCAACTTCCCCGCCGTGCAGCACGTCTGCGAGTGTCCATGCGCCGCGCTTTCACTCTCATCGAACTCCTCGTTGTGATCGCCCTGATCGCCCTGCTGGCTGCGCTCGCCTTCCCGCTGGCGGCAAGTTTCGTGGAGAAGGGCCGCGTGACTTCGTGCATCCAAAACCTCCGCACCCTCGGCACCGCCTTGAACCTCTACCTCGCCGACAACAACGGCATGATGCCCACCTTGCGCCTCGCCCGCGAGCGACTCGACGAAGACGTGCCCGTGATCGACAACACGCTCGACCGCTACACCGCGGGCTCGAAGAAGGTCTTCGCCTGCCCGTCCGATCACAAATTCGCCGATGCCACGGGGACGAGCTACCACTGGAACGTCGCGCTCAACGGCCAGTCGGTCGCGAGCCTCAACTTCATGGGCATCGCCGACCAGCCCGGCTCCATCCCGATCATGGGCGACAAGGAAGGCTTTCACCGCGACCCGGATCACAAGGTGAACATCCTCTACGCCGACGGCCACGCGTCGAAGGAGCTGACCTTTGCGAAGCCGCGCTGAATGCAGCTAACGCTGCGGCAGATCCGCGGCCTCCTCACGGAGTTGTTCGAGCTCGCGCTCGTAGGCAGCCCGCTCCCGCTCGTATTCCGCGAGCGCCTGCGAGTCGCCCGGGGGCAGGTGCCGCCGCCGGATCGCGAGCGCCTCGTATCTCCGCGCGAGCGCGGCCTGCCTCTCCCGCAGCCGGCTGCGAAGCGCCTCGGTATCGGCAGCGCTGGGCGCGGCGTCGCCATGAACTGCCGAAAGACCTGCGGATCGAAGGTGGGTGCCGAACCGAACAAAGCGAATTGCAGGGCGATGCTCATCACTGCCCCTAGGAGACTGTTGAAAATCCTCACAACGGAGTCATTCCGAGCGAAGTGAAGGCGGAAAGGCGGGCGGAACGCAGTCGAGGAACCCCGTGGAGGGTCCGGGCGATGTGGCCGC
>VFJQ01000168.1 GCA_009885995.1 Verrucomicrobiota bacterium | reverse complement strand
TCAAAGTCATGAACGAGCTGCGCCACCGTGGCCTCGAGGACGTGCTCATCGCCGTGGTCGATGGGCTCAAGGGCTTCCCCGAAGCCATCAGCGCCGTGTTCCCCGAGGCGAGCGTGCAGACGTGCATCGTGCATCTGATCCGCCACAGCCTGAGCTACTGCGGCTGGAAGGAACGCGAGGCGGTGGCCGCCGCCCTCAAGCTCATCTACCGGGCCGAGAGCGCCGCGGTGGCCGCGCAGCGGTTGGAGGAGTTCGAGGCTGGAGCCTGGGGCCGCAAGTATCCCACCATCGCCGCGAGCTGGCGGCGGGCCTGGGAGCAAGTCATCCCGTTCTTCGCCTATCCGGCCGAGGTGAGGAAAATCATCTACACGACCAACGCGATCGAAAGCCTGAACAGCCAACTGCGCAAGATCCTCAAGACCCGCGGCCACTTCCCCAGCGATGAAGCGGCGACCAAGCTGCTCTATCTGGCCTTGCGCAACATCGCCACCAAGTGGAAGTCCACGCCGCTGCATTGGAAGGCGGCCGCCAACCAGTTTTCGATCCAGTTTGGGCCGCGATTTTTTTCATCCCCAGCATGCTGAAGATGAAAACCACCCAGCCAGACCACAACCTAACAAAAATCCCGAAACACAAACTTTCGGACACCCCCCGGCGGGATCGTCCGGTCGGGGCGTGCAGACGCCCGGCGGCACCGATCCGCCGCCGGGGGCGGCGCGAAAGGCTCACCATCGGGGCTTGCAGGCGGCGGGGCGGGGCGGCACGGGCCGCGGCGCTGACTGCCGGGTCTCCTGCGAAGGCTCGTGGTCGGTGGCTGGGCGAAAACCTCCGCCGACACAGAACATGAAGGAGTATTGGGAACCCACGCAGGGACGCGGCACCGCCTCGCAGGCGGTCAGGGGCATGAAGCCGGCCTTCGAGTGGCGCAACCAGACGCGCGCCGACCACTCGGCGACGACGCAGCAGCTCTCCCAGCTCGCCACCCACCGCGCGCAGCAGGACGGCGTGCCTGTGAGGTGGAGGGCCAACGGCCCGAAGAGATACCAGGCAACGCCCTGGGTCTCGTGCCCCCGAAAGATGGCAAGCGCCCCACGGTTTCCTCCTCGCTTCGCTCGCCCTCCTCGGACCGCTGGGGACAGCGGTCCCTACCTGGACTTGCGCCGCGTCACGCAATGGTGCAGCACTCAATAGAACCCATGCCCCCCCACGCGCAGCCCAACCTCCAGATCGTCCGAGCGCTCTTCGCCGCGCTCTGCCTGCTCGCCGCGCCCGCCCCCGCGCAGCAGCCGGACACGCTCAAGCACAACATCCCCGCGCCGCCGGCGGCCTTGGAGCCGAATGCGCAGCTCGGCCGCAGCGTGGCGGTGGATGGCAGTTACACCGTCGTTGGAGCGCCCTTGGATGATATCGGCACGACGGACTCCGGGGTGGCGAAGGTGTTCGACTCGACAACGGGGGCCCTGCTTTTTGTGCTGCCCAATCCCAGTCCGGCCTCGTCCGACAGCTTCGGAAACTCGGTGGCGATCTCCGGCACGCGAGTGGTGGTGGGAGCTAGCGCGGACGACACGGGAGAGACCAACGCGGGCAGCGCGTATGTCTATGACCTGAGCAGCGGGACGCCGACGGTGCCCGTGGCCACGCTGAACAACCCCGGCCTGGCGCCCACGGCGGATGACCAGTTCGGCTACTCGGTGGCGATCTCCGGCACGCGGGTGGTGGTGGGGGCTAACTTGGACGACACGGGAGCGAGCGCTGCCGGGAGCGCGTATGTGTATGACGTGAGCAGCGGGACGCCGACGGTGCCCGTGGCCACGCTGAACAACCC
>VFJQ01000014.1 GCA_009885995.1 Verrucomicrobiota bacterium | reverse complement strand
TCGCGCAGCGCCGTAACGGACACCACCGCCGGGAACCGGCTCCCATCCTTACGGATGTAGGTCAGCTCGTAGATGTCCTCGATCCCGCGGGCGGCCTTGAATACCAGGGCCTCGAAGCCCGGCGTAATCGGGGTGCCGAGCTCGGCGCTCAGCGCTTTGGCGCGCGCGATCACTTCCTGCGGATCGGAAATGTCGGCCGGCGTGATCTTGTTCATCACTTCGCCAGCCGCGTAGCCCAGCATGCGCTCGGCGCCGACGTTGAAGATCTGAATGACGCCCTTCGCGTCCGTGGCGATGCTCGAGAAGTTGGCGCTGTTGAAGATCGCGCTCTGCAAAGCCCCGGCCTTGAGCAGCACCTCCTCTGCCTGCCTGCGTTCGGTGATGTCCGCACGCAGTTGCGCGCTCGGCGAAGCGCCGGGCTGGTTTGTGACTGAGGTTGGGTCCGTTTTCATGATGAGAGGAGTGCTGGCTCGATCTCGCCGCTCAGCACGCCCGGCATGCAGTCGGGGCAGATGCCGCGGGAAAAGTCCGTGCCGGTCTCGTGGTGAATGTAGGCCTCAATCTCCTGCCAGTAATCCGAGTCGTTGCGCACCTTTTTGCAATACATGCAGATCGGCAGCAGCCGCTTGAGCCGGCGGATGCGCTCGACCAGTTCTTCGAGTTCGGCCACGCGCGCGGCGAGGTTGCGCTCGAATCCGATGGTCCGCTGCCCACTGCGGACACGCGCAATCAACTCCGCTGGGCCGCACGGTTTGCGAATGAAATCATCCGCCCCGACGGCGAGCGCCTGCGCGACATCCTCCTCCCCATCGCGCGCCGTGACCATGATGAGATAAACGTAACGCATCGGGACAGCAGCGCGCACCGCTCGACAGACATCCAGTCCGCTGGCACCCGGCATCATCCAGTCGATGACCCCGATCGACGGACCATCCGGGCGAACCAGAACCTCGATGGCGTCGCTGCCATTGCTCACCGCCGTCACCTCGTAGCCTTTCTGCTCGAGCAAAGTGCGCAGGGCTTCGCGCGTCGGTCGGTGATCCTCCGCGAGAAGCACGCTTTCCGACGCCGGGTGATCAGCGCGGAGAATGCGCACAGGTGCCTCGGTTGCGGCGCTCATTCGCAATGCCCTACTTTCGCGGTCGGCAATAGTAGGAGAAGGGCGCGGCTCATCCCGCTCATTCGCAGCTCAGGCGACTTGCGGGCGTATCGGATTTGCCTCGAACGAAAAAAACAAGGATCTAGCGGGAGGCAGCGTGGTGGGAGGCAGCGTGGTGGGAGGCAGCGTGGTGGGAGGCAGCGTGGTGGTGGCGTGGGGCGCGCTTTCGTGCAGTATGCGCGGCCCAATGGATGCCAAAGCGAAAACCTTCCTCTTCAATCTCCTCAATACCCCGAGCCCGACTGGCTGGGAAACTGCCGGCCAGCGCGTGTGGGCGAGCTACGTGCGCGGCTTCGCCGACCGGGTGGAAAACGACGCCTACGGCACGGCGTGGGCGACGCTCGACGGCGGCGGGAAGAAGGCCAGGCGAATCATGCTCGAAGCGCATGCGGACGAGATCGGCTTCATCATCAAGCAGATCACCAAGGACGGCTTCCTGCGGCTCGATCGGGTGGGCGGCAGCGATACGGCGACGGCGCGCGGGCGGCGGCTGCGCTTCCTCGGCGAGAAGGGGCCGGTGACCGGGATTATCGGGAATACGGCGATCCATCTGCGCAAGGATAAGACCGACGAGAAGGTGCCGAAGATTCACGAGCTGTATGTCGATGTGGGCGCATCGAGCGCGGAAGACGTGGCGAAGCTCGGGCTGCGCGTCGGCATCCCCGGCGTGTATGCGGATGCGGCGGAGGAGTTCGGCACGAACCGCATCGTCGGCCGTGCGCTCGATAATCGGCTCGGCGGTTTCATCCTCGCGCAAGTCATCGCGCGGCTGAGCAAGCGGAAGCTGCGCTCGACCGTCATCGCGGTGAATGCGGTGCAGGAGGAGATCGGCGGGCACGGCGCGAAGATGGTCGCGCACCGACTCATGCCGGATGTGTGCATCGTGCTCGATGTGACGCACGCGACCGATACGCCCGGGATCGATCAAGCGACGCATGGTGAGGTGAAGCTCGGCGGCGGACCTTCGGTGACGCATGGGACGTGCAATCACCCGAACGTGGTCGCACGGCTGCTCAAGGTCGCGGCGGCGGCGAAAATCCCGATCCAGCACGAGAGTAGCGGCCGCTACAGCGGCACGGATACGGACGTGATCTTCGACGTGCGCGAAGGCATCCCGAGCGCGCTCGTGTCGCTGCCGCTGCGCTACATGCACTCGGTCGTGGAGATGGCCGATCTCGCGGATGTGGAGAAAGTCATCGCGCTGCTGGCGGGCTTCGTGGAGTCAGTCACGGAGAGCGACGACTTCGCGGTGAAGCTCTGACGAGAACGCTTGCGGGCACATCCGTTTTCGGATCAAGGGGCCGGCACGATGAAACCCACTCTGCTTGCCGCGCTGTTCTTCGTCCCGGTCCTCACGTTCGCCGCGCCAGCGGATGCCGATGCGATGCGGGCGGAAATGCAGAAGCTCCTCGATGGGCTCCGCTATCAGCACGGCGAGATCACGCTTTCCGACGGCATGGCGAAGCTCACGCTGCCGCATTCGCTGCGCTACCTCGGGCCTGCCGATGCGGAGAAGGTGCTGGTGGATCTGTGGGGCAACCCGCCGATGGAGGAAAAGCCGCTCGGCTTGCTGCTGCCCGCGGGCAAATCACCCGCCGACCGGGACTCGTGGGCGGTGGTCGTGCAGTATGAGGAGAGCGGCTACATCAAGGACGACGACGCTGCGAAGATCGATTACGACGACGAGTTGAAGAAGATGAAGGAGGGCGCGCGCGAAGCGAACAAGGAGCGCGTGAAGCAGGGGTATCCGGCGGTGGAACTCGTCGGCTGGGCCACGCCGCCGCACTACGATGCGAAGACGAAAAAGATCTACTGGGCGAAGGAGCTCAAGTTCGACGGCGGCGATGAAAATACGCTCAACTACAACATCCGCATCCTCGGCCGGCGCGGAGTGCTGGTGCTCAACGCGGTGGCGGGTGTCTCGCAGCTCGCCGAGATCGTGCGGGCCACGCCGGGCATCCTGAGCGCGGTGGATTTCCAGGAAGGCCACCGCTACGCGGACTTCAACGCCTCGACCGACAAGGTCGCGACCTACGGCCTCGCCGCGCTCGTCGCGGGCGGCGTGCTGGCGAAGACGGGATTCTTCAAGGTGCTGATCGCCGGGCTGATCGCGGGGAAGAAGTTCGTGATCATCGGGCTCGTCGCGCTGGTGGCCTTGCTCAAGAAATTCTTCGGACGGAAGAGCGAGGCGTAAGCGGGCTGGCTGCTACGCCTTGCTCTTTAGCAGATCGCGGATTTCGGTGAGCAACTTCACGTCGTCCGGCACGGGCGGTGGCTCGGCAGGCGCGGTGTCCTTGGGTTTGCCGAACCCAGCCAGCGCAGCCAGCGGCTTGATCACGAAGAAGAAGATGACCGCGGCGGTGATGAGGAACTTCAAGAGGCCTGAGATGACCAGCCCGACATTGAAGACCCACAGGTGGAGCGAGACCGACGGGTTTCCGCCGAGGGCGTTGATGAGCGGGAGCACGATGCCGTCGGTAAAGGCTTTCACCACGTCTCCGAACGCGGCTCCGATGATCACGCCGACCGCGAGATCGACGACATTTCCCCTGAGGGCGAAGGCTTTGAATTCTCCGACGACGGTTTTGATATCCATGACAGGGCCGAGCTTTTATCGGCCCCGCGGGGCTGGGACAAACCATTTGCGTGACCTATGCCGGGGCGTAGCGTCGCGCCCTTTCCCGACCATGGATTTCCAAGCCCGCATCGACGAAGACCTCAAACAGGCGATGAAGGCCCGGCAGACCGACCGGCTGAACGTCATCCGCATGCTCAAGAGCGCGCTGAAACTCGCCTCCATCGAGCAGGGCGGCATGAGCGCGCGGCTCGACGATGCCGCGGCGCTCGCCATCGTCCGCAAGGAGCTCAAGAAGCGGCAGGACTCGATCGAGCAGTTCACCAAGGGCGGACGCACCGATCTCGCGGACAAGGAGAAGGCGGAGGCGGCGATGCTCCAGGAGTATTTGCCGCAGGGCCTCAGCGCCGATGAACTCGCCGCGCTCGTGAGTGCGTGCATCGCGGAGGCGGGCGCCACTTCCAAGGCGCAGATGGGCGCGGTGATGAAGCTCGCCGTGGCGAAGGCCGAGGGCCGGGCGGATGGGAAGGCGCTGAGCGCCGCGGTGTCGGCGGCGTTGCCATGACCAGCGCCATCATCGTCGCCGCCGGGAGCAGCCGGCGCATGGGGTTCGACAAGATGTTTGCGCCGCTCGCGGGGCATCCGGTGGTGTGGCATTCGATCAAGGCGTTCGAGGAGGCGAAGGAGGTCGGCGAGATCATCATCGTCGCGAAGGAGGACCGGGTGGACGAGTTTCGCCGGCTCGTGAAGGGCGCGCACTTTCGCAAGGTCAAGGAAGTCGTCGCGGGGGGGGGCGAGCGGCACATTTCGGTTTGGCGCGGTTTGCAGGTGATCGAGAGCGCCGGGAGCGAATTCGTCGCCATCCACGACGGCGCGCGGCCGCTCACCACGCCGGCGCTGATCCACGAGTGCGTCGCGGCGGCCCGCGCTCACGGCGCGGCCTGCTGCGCGTCACCGATCCCGGACACCGTGAAGCGCGCGAGCATGGAGCAGATGGTGCAGGAAAGCGTGGAGCGCACCGGCCTCTGGGCGATGCAGACGCCGCAGGTTTTTGCCAGCGGGCTCATCCTCCAGGCCTACGCCGCGCTGATGGCGCGGAACGAAATGGTGACCGACGAAGTCAGCGCCGTGCAGAAGCTCGGGAAGAAGATCTTCCTGCTCAAGAACGAGGACTGGAACTTCAAGATCACCTTCCCGCACGACCTCGAACTCGCGGAGCACGTCCTCGCATTACGAGCCAAGAAAAAGAGCCCGGCGAAGCTTCAGTCTGTTTGATGTCGAACGCATTCCGCATCACCCGGCTGCCCAACGGCGCCCGCATCGCCACCGCCACCATGCCGCACATGAAGACGGTCGCCGTCGGCCTGTGGGCGGGGGTCGGCGGGCGGCACGAGAGCGCGCGCCAGGCCGGCATCGCGCACTTCATCGAGCACCTGCTTTTCAAGGGCACGGCGAAGCGCAACGCCCGGCGGATCACCACGGATGTGGAAGGCATCGGCGGCTACATCAACGCCTTCACCACTGAGGACCACACCTGCTTCTACACGAAGGCCGCCGCGCATCATCTCCGGCCGCTGTGCGAAGTGCTCACCGATATTTACGTCGATAGCACCTTCCCCGAGCAGGAGATCGAGCGCGAGCGCGACGTGATCCGCGAGGAGATCCTCATGTATCGCGACCAGCCCGCGCAGCACGCGGAGGAACTGCTTAGCGCGAGCCTTTGGCCGGGCCATCCGCTCGGCCGCCCGCTGACGGGTAGCGTGGATAACGTCGAGCGATTCACGCGCGACGAGCTGATGGACTTTCAGCGCAAGCACTACTGCGGACGGACCACGGTCGCCGTCGTCGCGGGATGCTGCGATCACGAGCAAGTCGTCAGCATCCTCGGCCCGCTGCTCTCGCGGCTGCCCGTCGGCCGCACGCCGCGTTTCACCCGCGCCCCTCGCGAGTTCGCCGGCTCGCGCTTAAACCTCCACACGCACGACACCGAGCAGACGCACCTCGCGCTCGGCTTCCACGCCTTTGGCCGGAGCGACGAGCGTCGCTACGCGCTCAAGCTGCTCAGCGTCATCCTCGGCGAGAACATGAGCTCGCGCCTCTTCCAGAAACTGCGCGAGCGCCACGGCTACTGCTACTCGATCCAGTCGAGCACCGTCACCCTCGCCGACTCCGGCGTGATCAGCATCTCCGCCGGGCTCGACCACGGGAAGCTCGAGCGCGTCCTGAAGATGATCCTGCGCGAGGTCGAGCAAGTCTGCCAGCGGGCACCGAGCCGTAGCGAGTTGCAGAAAGCGAAGGATTACACCGTCGGCCAGATGCTCATGGGCCTCGAATCGACGACCAACCAGATGATCTGGATCGGAGAATCGATGCTCGGCTACGGCGTGATCCATGACCCGGCGATGATCGAGGCGCGGATCAACGCCGTGCAGCCCGAGGACGTGCAGCGCTGCGCCTGCCACTGCCTGCACCGCGGGCGCCTCGGAGCGGCCGTCGTCGGGCCCACGAAGGAGCGCGAGCCCGTCGAGAGCTGGCTCGCGTAGCCGCGCGACATTTTGCTCGACCCGCGCGGCGCGGTGCAGCCCAATCCGCCGCGAAATTATGACCTCGCGCCTGTTGTTACTGTCGTTCGTATTCATCGGTGTCCTCCTCGCTGGCTGTGCCAGCCAAGTGGCTACCTATCCCGGCACACGCCGCCCGTTCGCGGAAGTGGCGCACATTCCCTACGATGAAGCGCAGAGTGAAATCCGCGTCGTGTCGGTGGATGGCCGCCGCGTCTCCGCCTCGCGGGCAGACGTCGAACTGCTGCCCGGGACGCGCACCATCGAGCTCACCTACCAGCCGCCGAAAACCAAGCACACCTACCCGGTGAAAATCACCTTCCGCGCGGAAGCCGGGCATTTTTACGCGCTCAGCGCGAAGGTCCTGCAAGGCAGCGATGCCGGCACCGGCTACTGGGAGGGGAAATACCAGGCCTTCGTTTACGACATGAGCCCGGTTCGGGAAGTCGGCCGCAGCCCGGGCCCGCCACCGGCCGGCCCAAAAGGCCACAGCGATTAGCGCGCCTGCGCTTCCCAGCGCGTCGAGTAGCGCACCTCGACTTTCTCGCCCAGCTTGCGCACCACGCGTGCGGCGACGCCGGGTGTTTCTTCCACGAGCTTCAGCCCGCGTTCCGGTCCGAGCGCGCTGACCGCCGTGCTGAGGCCATCGACCATCGTGCAATTTGGCCCGAGGACCGTCACGAGGCTGTGATCGGTGAGCCCGAAGCCGGTGTGCGGATCGACGATGTGCGAGTAGCGCACGCCGCCGATTTCCACATGCTGGGAAATATCGCCGCTCGTCGCGATGGCGCTGTTGTGCAGCAGCGCCAGTTCCGACGGCGGCCCGCCCGGCGCATCCAGCGGCGCTACTTCGATCTTCCAGCCCACCTCGCCCGGCGGCGGATCGGTCGCCACCATGTCGCCGCTGCCGGTGATGAGCGCGCTCTTAATCCCGCGCTCGCTCAGAACCTTCGCCGCCGCGTCGATCGCGTAGCCTTTTGCGATCGCCGAGGCATCCAGCCGCATCGCGGGTAGGAGCAGCTTCGCGGACTTCGCTTCCGAATCGAGCACGACGTTCTTCCAGCCGACGCGCGCCTTCATCTCGGCGATGAGCTTCGCGCTCGGCAGCTCCTTCTTCTGCCGCGCGCGGCGCCAGAGATTCACCAGCGGCCCGACGGTGATGTCGAACGCGCCGTCGGTGCGCTGCGCGAGCGCCTGGGCGCGTTCGAGCACATTCCACAGGTCGGTCGTCACCGGCACAGCGCGGTGCGAGCCGGACTCGCGCGAAAGCCGGCTCAACTCGCTGTCCGGATCGTAGCTGCTGAAGACGCGGTTGAGCTGCGCGATCCGCTCGAACGCCGCGTCCGCTGCCGCCTTCGCTTTCTCCTCATTCTCCGCGTAGAGGATGATGCGAAACGGCAGGCCCATCTCCGCCTTCTCGTAGGCGAAACGCCTGATCGGCCGCGCCGCGCGCGAATTCGGAATCGCGAACAGCGAGAAGGCAAAAAGACACAGCAGGACACAGCGCATGGGGCGCGAAACTAAGCAGCACTCGCGGGGCTTCACGCGGAAAGTTTGGCGTGCGCGCCGGGCCGCACTACGCTCCGCGCCGTGTCCGATCTCTTCACCTCATCCACGCCGGAAGACACGCCGGCGACCGACCCTAACGCCCCGCTCGCCGCGCGGATGCGCCCGCGCACGCTCGACGAATACGTGGGCCAGGAACACATCCTCGGCGCCGGCAAGCTGCTCCGCCGCGCGATCGAAGCCGACCGCCTCGCATCGATCATCCTCTTCGGCCCGCCGGGCGTCGGGAAGACCACGCTCGCCGAGATTATCGCGCGCGCGACCAAGTCGCGGTTCGAGCGCCTCAGCGGCGTCGAGAGCAGCGTCGCGGATCTCCGCCGCGTGATCGCTTCCGCTGCGCTCCGCGCGTCGCGCGGGGAGAAGACCATCCTCTTCATCGACGAAATCCATCGCTGGAACAAAGCGCAGCAGGATGTGCTGCTCCCCGACGTCGAACGCGGCACGCTGCGCCTCATCGGCGCGACCACGCACAACCCGTTCTTCTACATCAACAGCCCGCTCGTCTCGCGCAGCCAGGTCTTCCAACTCGAGCCGCTCACGCCTGCGCACCTCGTCGAGTTGCAAAAGCGCGCGATCGCCGACGACGAGCGCGGCTTTGGCAAGCTGCGCGTCGAGGCGGACGACGACGCGCTCCAGCACCTCGCCATCACCGCCGACGGCGACGCGCGCAAATGCCTGAGCGCCCTCGAGATCGCCGTCGTCACCACGCCGCCGACCGATGACGTCATCAAGATCACCCGCGCGACCGCCGAGGAGAGCATCCAGCGAAAAGCCGTCGTCTATGATGCCGATGGCGACCAGCACTACGACACGATCAGCGCCTTCATCAAAAGCGTGCGCGGCTCCGACCCCGACGCCGCGCTCTACTGGCTCGCGAAGATGCTCCACGCCGGCGAAGACATCCGCTTCATCGCACGCCGCATCGTCATCCTCGCCAGCGAAGACATCGGCCTCGCCGATTCGCAGGGCCTCGTCGTCGCCGTCGCCGCGCAGCAGGCCGTCGAATTCATCGGCCTGCCCGAGGCGCGCATCCCGCTCGCCCACGCCACCGTCTATCTCGCCACCGCGCCGAAATCGAACACCGCCTACGTCGCCCTCGACAAGGCGCTCGCCGATGTGAAGACCGGCGTCACCCTCGCCGTCCCGCGCCACCTGCGCAGCACCGGCCACAAGAAAGGCGCGAAAGCGCTCGGCCATGTCGGCTATCAATACGCCCACGACGGCGAAGGTCACTACGTCCCACAAGCCTATCTCCCCGAGGGCCGCCGCTACTACGAGCCCGGCGACCAGGGATTGGAAAAGCGGATCAAGGAGCGGCTCGACTACTGGCGCGCGCAGTTCGACCAGGCGCAGGGCGAGGGCAAGGTCTAGTGCGGTTTCAATAAAAGCGTCGTCGAGGAAATGTCCCGGAGGGACCACGGAGCGGCTACAGGAAAACTGACACCGCTCCAGCCCTCTGCCTAGCAGCCTGTTGAAAAACGCCTCATTTGGCGGCGAGTCGGGTTGAGGAGAGCGAGTTTGGAAAACGCTGGTTAAGGACGCGGGCGAGGCAGTGGGATACGCGCGCAAGCGTGGACAAGGCTTCCCGCAGCCAAGCCATGACCAATCGCGGGGCTTTGCGGGCCGCCGCGAGGGCTTGCTTGGGCGTGCCGACCCCGATCAGGTGCCGCAACAGCAGGCTCAGGTTGTAGCTCATCGCGCCGCAGAGATGGCGTTTGGTCAGTTTCTCGCAGCCGCGCAAGGTGGCTACGCGCTGCCCGCCGTGGTCGAGGAGGTGGCAAAAGCCGCGTTCGAGATGTTCACCTCGCAGACGAAGCAGTGCCTTGCCGCTTGGGCTGCGCACGGCGCGACTGGCCCGGCGCAGCGCGCTGCGATGCTCTTCGCTGGCCCGCGAGGCACTTCGCCGCCGGGCCTGCGGGTCGGCGATGACTGTGCGCACGCCGCACGCCTGGAGTTGCGCGATCGACTCGATGGCAAAGTAGCCTTCGTCGCCGCACAGTTCGCTGCCAAACGATTCGATCGGCGTCTCGGGTGCCACTTCGCTCAGCGTGCCCACGGCGGCCATCACTCGCTCGCAGAGGCTATCATCATTGTCGGCCGCGTCGCCGCTGCGCACCACCGCGCTCACGATCGCGCCGCTTTCCAGGTCGCTGATGTGCTCGGGCTTATAGATCATGTCGCAGGCACCGTCCTTGGTCCGGCCCACTTTCGCCCCGGGATCGTGCGGGTTCTGCCACTGCTGGTTGCTGGTCTTGCGGCCTTCGCGCTGCCGGTCAAAGCGCCGCACCGCCTTCATGTCGGCGGGATCGATCCCGGCTTCGGCGGCCAGTCGCTTCACATAGTCCCAGTAGCTCTCCTCGGTGTTGCGATCTTCGAGCGCGCGCAGGCTGGCGTTGGCTTCGATCACGCTGCTGTCGATGCCCAGCCGCCGCCCGCGCAAGAGCCCGTGCTCGCGCAGCGCCCGCAGCAACACCCGGTGGATGGCTTCGAGTTGATCGAGCGTGAGCCGCTGCCGGATTACCGAGAGGCTGGAGTGATCCGGTGTCTGCTCGGTCAGGCTGTAGCCCAGGTAGCCGCGGATCGAGAGGCTGTCGGCGCAGCGGCTGGCGATCGCACGCTCGCTGGGCAGGTCCTCGAAGAAGCCTACGGTGAGCATCTTCAAATAGACCACCGGATCGATGCCGGGCCGTCCGCCCCAGGAAGCATCCGCATACGCCGGCTCACAGATCGCCCACACCTCCTGGGCGAAGCCGATCTTCTCCAGCGTGGCGTTGACCCGCCGGTAAAACGTGTCCGGTGTCGCTGCCGGCAGTTCACCCGCGATCACCCAAAGCTCGGCTTGTTCTTCGCTGCGTTCGCGTCGCTCAAACATATGCTCCACTTGATCCTCTCAGTGCAGGTTCCGTGGCGGGTTTTTCAACAGGCTGCTAGAAAGTCCCCGCTGACCTCGCAGCGCGAGATCCACTGACTTCTGACCCCGGCTAGAGAAGAAACTGAGAGGGCGCGACTGGACTGCGAGCGAGGATAGAAACGAGCGCTCGCGCATTGTGGGCGTTCGGCTCCGTCTCGATGTCGAGGAAGTCGAAACCTGGCGCGGTGTCGGAGGGAATGAGGAGTGAGGAGTAAGCGTGCTGGTCGGAACCAAAAAGAATGCCGGTGAACTCTTTGCGGTCGTGTTGTCGTCGAACGTGCAGAGTCTCGTTGCTGGCGACGAGCGCAAGAAAGTCTGCGGGAGTATATGCAAGACCGCCGACGAGTTGCAGCGTCGCGATTGAGGTGCGACTGGCGAAGATTCGATGGCGATACCTAACGAATCGTCCGTCCGTAGATAAGTGCGCGATGCGAGCGAGCTTGCCACGCTTGGAGTTGCTTTTGGCGTTGGTGACCACGACCGAAGGTGCGTCCGCGAATGGAATGCTGCTGAGTGCGGTTCGCCGAAGTAGGTCGAACTCGTCTTGGTCGAGGGATTTCAGCACATAGCTGCCAGAAAGCATCAGCGCGATGCCGTCCTTCTCGGCGGCCTCACGTCGCGGGTGTGTGTTGCTAAAGGTGCGTTTAATCACAGTGAGCGCGACCAACGGCTAACGGCATTTAGCCGTTTCCGGGTTCATGGGGTTTTCTTTTCGGTCTCTGGAAGTGTGACTTTCTGGAGTTCCTCTTTTGAGGGAAGGAGAACGTCCTTCGGCAGCCCGTGGTGCGTTGACGCAACTTCGAGGAGATTGCGCCACGAAAGCTCAACAGCCTCCTTGGGGGCGAAAATGTATAACCAAAAGGCTCCCTGCGAACTCTCTCGCCGACGGTAATCGATTTCCTGCCGTTCGACCTGCGATGGGTCTCGAATCACCGCACAGGCGTAGAGCGCCAAGAGATTACCGACCATCGAGTTTTTTGTTCGGCGCCCGATCTCTTGCATCGCTGCGAAAGCATTCTTTTTCGGGTCTGGTAATTCGTCGCCTACTTTCGGACGGGTCGCTTGCAGAAATTCGCCACTGAAGCGCAGAAGGCGTCTCGTCGGCTCTCCGCTGCTCAGCAGCTTTGCCTCTTGGAATACGACCCGCCACTGGTCAACGGTCACAGTGTGGAGTGGGTCATCGGCGGCTCGAATCGGCCGAGCAGGGATTATGCAGAGGAAGGTGAGGGTGAAGGCAAGCCGTAGAAGTTTCATTGGTTGAAAGCAGGATGACGCGAAGAAACGACTAACTCAGTATAGAGCCGCAGAAGTGAGGCATGGGTGGAGTCCAGCGGGAGGGGATTAGTCTGACAAGGTGATTGTTTCTGGCGGGCATAGGCCGCAATCGTGCGCTGTCGGGCCGGGATAGGCCGCAGGGATGGTTCACCGCGCCAGCGCCTGCCGCAGCGACTCGACATACGCTTTGAAGCTCTGCATCTCGCCCTGCGTGGGCGGGTCGCTGAAGTCGCCGGTGTAGGCGGGGAAGCTGGTGGGGTTTTGCGCGGTGGTGGCGATGGCGTCGGTGAGTTGTTGCGCGCTGACTTCGCCGGGGGCGCCTGGCTGGCCTTGCGGGATGCCGAAGGTAGGGCGGTCGCGCCGCGAGCGCCGCGCTCCAGTGGAAGCTCTCCCCCGGAACCCGCGGCGCGGCTTCCCTACCCGTGTTTCGACAGGCTCTTAGCCCGCGAGCGCGGCGGCTTGATCGGGGAAAATCCGGAAGACCTGGTCGAGGCAGGCGATGGCGAAGATGTGGCGCACGCTCTCGCTCAGGCCGCACAGCGCGAACTTGCCACCGTAGCCATGCACGCGCTGCATCACCTCGATGAAGACGGCCAGGCCCGAGCTGTCCATGTAGCTCACGCCGCTGAGGTCCACGACGATCTGCGGTTCCTTTGTGGCGATGCAAGGATCGAGCTGCTCCCGCACGGAGGCGGAGCGATGCAGGTCGATTTCTCCTTCGAGCGCGATGACGGCGGGCATGGCTAGCTGAGCGCTTCGCGGATCGTGGGGAGCGCGGCCTCGAGGCTCGCGCAATCGTCGATGCTTACACACACCGTTCCCTTGCGCGTTCGATTGAGCAGCCCGGCGAGCACGCCGCCGGGGCCGATCTCGATGAAGAGATCGCACCTTTCTTCATCGACGAGCAGCTCCTGCGTCTCGGTCCAGCAGACCGTGCAAGTCACTTGATCCTGCAAGCTCTGGCGGATCTCGTCCGGCTCGCTCACGCGGCAGGCATCGACGTTGCAGATGACGGGAAACTTCGGCTTCGCGAAGTGAACCCGCGTGAGCGCCTCGCCGAGTTTCTCGAAGGCGGAATTCATCAGCCGCGAGTGATAGGCGCCCGCGACGTTGAGCGTCTTCGCCATGCGCACGCCGTGCTCCTTCGCGGAGCCGACCGCGGCGGAGACCTTCGAGCTCTCGCCACTGATCACGATCTGGCCGGGGCTGTTGAGATTCGCGACATCCACGTCGCACTCCGCGGCGAGCGCGCGCACGGCGCTCTCGTCTCCACCGATCATCGCAGCCATGGCGCCGCTGCTCGCTTCGCAGGCGTCCTGCATGTAGTGGCCGCGCTGCGCGACGAGGCGCAGGCCTGTTTCGAAGTCGAACGTGCCGGCCGCGGCGTGTGCGGTGAATTCGCCGAGCGACAGCCCCGCGGCGGCATGAACCGGGAAGTCGCCGAGTTCCGCCCGGAGCGCGGCGAGACACGCAAGGCCGTGGACGAACAGCGCGGGCTGGCAGTTCTTCGTCTGCGTGAGGTCCTCCTCGGGGCCGTCGAAGCAGAGCGCGGAGATCGGGCGGCCGAGGACGGTGTCCGCCTTGGTGAAGACCTCCCGCGCGGCGGGATATTTCTCGGCGAGATCCTTACCCATGCCGACTTGCTGGGCGCCTTGGCCTGCGAAGAGAAGTGCGATGCGTTTGCTCATATTTGGCTGCCGATTTTGAGGAGCTGCCCGGCTCGGCGCGCTGACCGGCGGAGCAGCTCGGCCCCGCGGCGCATCGCCTCATCGAGAGGGAGCGGTGAGTCGATGATGGGGGCGGTGGCGTCAAAAAGATTTTCCGCCGCCGGGTCGATCCCGCCGCCGAAGGCGAGGACGGGTTTGCCGTGCTTTCGCGCGAGCGCGGCGACGCCGGCGGGGCCTTTGCCTTCGAGCGTCTGCGCGTCGAGCCGGCCTTCGCCGGTGATGACTAGATCGGCGGCGGCGATCTTTGCTTCGAGCCCGATCGTCTCGGCGACGAGGTCGAAGCCGGAGCGAACCTTCGCGCCGCAAAAGCTCATCAGGCCAAAGCCGATCCCGCCTGCGGCTCCCGCGCCCGGCGCGTCGCGAAAATCGCAGCCGAGCGATTCGGTGACGATCTCGGCGAGCTGAGTCATCGACGCTTCGAGATGGGTGACGGTCTTCTCGTCCGCGCCCTTTTGCGGAGCGAAGACGCGCGCGGTGCCGCGTTCGCCGAGCAGCGGGTTTTGCACGTCGCAGGCGGCGATGATTTCGGGAAGGTCGATGACGTTCGTATTCTCGATCCTCACGAGCGCGATCAGGACGCCGGGATCGTGCGCGAGGTCTTCGCCGTCGCTCGTGAGCAAGTCGTAGCCGAGCGCCGCGGCCATGCCCGCGCCGCCGTCGGTCGTCGCGCTGCCGCCGAGACCGACGAGGATCTTGCGCGCTCCGCGCTCCGCCGCGTCGCGGATGAGCTGTCCGGTGCCGAAGGTGTGCGCGCGGAGCGGAGCGCGCTCTTCGGGTTTCAGCCGCCACAGCCCGGACGCCTCGGCCATCTCGATGATCGCGAGTTTCTCCCGCTCGACCCACGCGTATCGGCACGGCACGTCGCGTTCGAGCGGGTCTTTCGCGGTGCATTCGATCCACGAGCCGGCGAGCGCGAGGCACATCGCTTCGGCGAAGCCTTCACCACCATCGGCGATTGGCGCGAGCACGCACTCCGCCGCCGGGAGTGCTTCGCGCAGGCCGTCAGCGATCGCTTGTGCTGCGACGGCGGCGGAGATCGAGCCTTTGAATTTGTCCGGGGCGATGAGGACCTTCATCGCCGCGCGATGCCGGCGATCCATTTGCCCTGCCGCTTCACGTCGCCGACGCGCAGCCCGGCGCGGCGGAAGGCGGTGACGACTTCCTGCTCCTGGCTGCGCATCACGCCGGAGAAGATGAGCGTGCCGCCGGGCGCGAGTGCGCGGGCGAGCTTCGGCGCGATCTCGATGAGGATGGTCGAGTAGAGGTTCGCGGCGACGACCGGCCAGGTGCGCGCGGGCTCCCAGTCGAACACATCGAGCCGCTTCACGGCGATGCGGGTGAGCTGGTTGAGGCGCACGTTTTCCTTCGCGGTGCGCACGCACTCGGGGTCGAAGTCGCCGGCTTCCACCTTCGCTGCGCCGAGCGCGCGAGCAGCGAGCGCGAGGATGCCGCTGCCGCAACCGAGATCGAGCAACTCCCACGGCGCGGCTTGCGCAGCGGCGAAGTCGGCGAGGAAGCGTAGGCAGTTCAGCGTCGTCGCGTGTTCGCCGGTTCCGAAGGCCATGCCCGCGGGGACGATGAGCGAGGCCTTCCCCGCCGGGCGCTCAGCGGCGGCGGTGACGATGAAGAGCCGCCCGCGCACATTGATCGGCGGACGCGGTTTCGACGGACCCTTCAGCCAGTCGCGTGTCTGTTTCGTGACGGTGCCGCCGAATTCTTTCAAGAGCCGGTCCGCGTCGCGCTTGCTGAGCGCGAAGAGTTCGATCCGGCTGGATTTGCTCCCCGCGATCGAGGTGATGGCGAGGCGATCGATGAACTCCGCGAGCCGCTCGGGCCACACGTCGTCCCACTTCGAGGAGCTGAGCTTTCGCCAGGTGAAGAGCGGAGTCATGGTCGAGGGGAAACGCAAAGGCGCAAAGGGCGCTGAGGAACGCAGAGGGAGAAATTCATGTCGTGTTCCTTTGCGCTGCTTTGCGCCCTTCGCGCCTTTGCGCTGAACATCATTTCGCCGCCTTCCGGAAGACGATGATGTGCTGCCACGGTAGGACGCCGATCGTCTGCTCGTGGACGAGCGGATGAAGCGTCATCTCTTTCTTCACCTGCGCCTCGGTCATCTTGTGGACGGTCTTGATCGGCACGTTCGGATCCTCGCCGCGGAACTCGACGAAGACGATGCGCCCGCCGGGTTTCAGCGCCTTCGCCATGGCGGCGATCATCTCGTAGGGGTGATCGAACTCGTGATACACATCGACCATGATCATCGTGTCGCACGACCCCGGCGGGAGCTTCGGATCGGTGATGTCGCCGAGCACGCCCTTCACGTTCGCGATGCGAAACATCGCCATCCGCTTCGCGAGCACATCGAGCATCTCCTGCTGGATATCGACGCCGTAGATCAGGCCTTTCTCGCCGATGCCCTTTGCGATCCTGCGTGCGATGTAGCCGCTGCCGACGCCGATGTCCGCGACGACTTCGCCTTCGCGAAATTGGAGCGCATCGATCATCGCGTCCGTCTTCTCCTCCTCCTCGCGCTCGGGCCGCTCGAGCCAGTCGGCAGCTTGATGCCCCATCACCCGCGCGATCTGCCGGCCCATGAACCACTTCTCGATGCCGTTCGGATCGCCGGAACGTGTCTCGTAGAGCGGGTCCGGCTTCGGCGCGTTTTGCGCGAGTGCCGTGGCGGCGATGAAGGCGACGGCGAAACGTGCGAGCATGACAGGATGCGGTGAGTGGCGTGCTACTGCGGCTTCGCGATCACGCGCCGGGTAGGATCGGTCGCGCCGGGCGTCTTGTAGATGTTCGCCGGCGAAGTGGAGACCAGTTCGTAGCTCTTGAGCGTGAACTCGGGGTAGAAGCCGTTGCTCGCCGGCTCATAGACGGTCTGGTCCGAGAAGCTGCCGTAGAGTTTGTATTCGTAGTTATTGTCCGAGCCCATCGAGTTCTGCTCGCGATCCGGGGCGAGCTTCTGCTGTTCGTTCAGCATCACCATCTGCGCCGTGGCCCACGGCTGTTGCGGGCGGCGGACGAAGCCCCAAAACTTGTAGTCCCGCTTGTAGTAGCGCCGGCCGATGAAGTAATCGCCCGGTGGCTCCGCGGCGATCGCGGCCCGCATTTTCTCGCGGGAGTCGGCATCGGAGCGCATCTGCATCGTTTCACACGCGGTGAAGGCGAGTGGCAGCAGGGCGGACAGGAAGAGGAAGCGGCGTTGCATCGCGGGAAATCTCGCCACGCGCGGTCGCGCAGCGCAAGGCCAGACTACTTCCCGCCCTCGATCTGCTCCCGGACCCGGGCGACGAGCGCGGGCTGGCGCGCGAGTTGAGCCGTCAGCGCCTCGAGAGCGCGGAGCGTCGGCTGGCTGATGTGGTGCTCCATGCCCTCCACGTCGCGGTAGATCGTTTCTTCATCGAGGCCGAAAAGCCGCAGGAAATCCGAGAGGAGCTGATGCCGGCGGGTGATGTTTCGCGCGAGTGCCTCGCCCGAGGCCGTGAGCACGAGGCCGCGATACTTCTCGTATTTCAGCAACCCTTCGGCGTCGAGGCGCTGGACCATGTTCGTCACGCTCGCCTGCGAGATCTTCAGGCTCTGGGCAATATCCACCACACGGGCGTAGCCCTTGGTGTTGATGAGATCGAGGATGCGCTCGAGGTAATCTTCGACCGCGGCGGAGGTGTGACGGTCGGGCGACTTCGTCGGCATGGCGGAGCGATAGCGGCGGAGGCGCAGCCAGGTCAAGCGCCGGAGTTAAGGAAATTCGATGAATAATACAAATTTAGGTGAGGCTAATATTGCTATTGCGAGGAGACTCTGTTCGGGGCAAATGCGACCCCGATGCTTCGCCTCACACTCCTCGTCCTCCTCGTGCTGCTCCAGCCCGCCTTCGCGGCGAAGAAGCGCGTCGTCACCACCTTCACCATCATCGCCGACATGGCGCAGAACGTCGCCGGCGATGCGGCGACGGTCGAATCGATCACCAAGCCCGGCGCGGAGATCCACGGTTACGAGCCGACGCCGCAGGACATCGTGAAAGCGCAGCGCGCCGACCTCGTGCTATGGAACGGGCTCAACCTCGAGCGCTGGTTCGAGAAGTTCTTCCGCAACCTGCGCAACGTGCCGAGCGCCGTGCTGACCGAGGGCATCGAGCCCATCGGGATCGAGGAAGGGCCATACACCGGCAAGCCGAACCCGCACTCGTGGATGTCGCTGCAGAACGCGACGATCTACGTGGAGAACATCCGCAAGGCGCTCGTGAAGACCGACCCGGCGAACGAAGCGACCTACAACGCCAACGCGGCGGCTTACACAGCGAAGTTCACGGCCATCGAGGACGAGGTGCGCACGCAACTCGCGCGCATCCCGGCGGAGCAGCGCTGGCTCGTCACGAGCGAGGGCGCGTTCCCGTATCTCGCGCGGAATTTCGGCATGAAAGAGCTCTTCCTCTGGGCCGTGAACGCTGACCAGCAGGGCACGCCGCAGCAGGTGCAGAAGGTCATCGACGGCGTGCGCGCGAATAAAATCCCGGTCGTCTTCAGCGAGAGCACCGTAAGCGATAAACCCGCGCGGCAGGTCGCGAAGGAAACCGGCGCGCGCTACGGCGGCGTGCTCTACGTCGATTCGCTCACCGACGCGAAAGGTCCGGCGCCGACCTATCTCCGGCTGCTCGAACACAACGCGGAAACGATCGTGAAGGGCTTCCTAAATCCGTGAGCGAACCGCTCTCCATCGACGTCCGCGACGTGACCGTCGCTTACCCGAATGGCAACGTCGCGCTGCACGACGCGACCTTCCACCTCGCTGCGGGCACGATCTGCGCGCTCGTGGGCGTGAATGGCAGCGGCAAGTCCACGCTCTTCAAAGCGGTGATGGGATTCGTGAAGCCGGTGCGCGGCTCGGTGAGCCTCGGAGGTCTCTCTCTGCGCGAAGCCCAGCGGCGCAATCTCGTGGCTTACGTGCCCCAGGCCGAGGAGGTCGATTGGACCTTCCCCGTGAGCGTGTGGGACGTGGTGATGATGGGTCGATACGGCTACATGAATTTCCTCCGCATTCCGCGCGCCGAGGATCGCCGTGTGGCGGAGGAAAGCCTCGCGCGCGTTGGCATGATCGAATTCCGCGACCGGCAGATCGGCGAACTTTCCGGCGGGCAGAAAAAACGCGTCTTCCTCGCTCGCGCCCTCGCCCAACGGGCGCGTGTGATCCTGCTCGATGAGCCTTTCACGGGCGTGGATGTGAAGACCGAGGAAGCCATCGTCGAGCTGTTGCGGGAACTGCGTAGCGCCGGCCACCTCATGCTCGTCTCGACGCACAATCTCGGCTCCGTGCCGGAATTCTGCGACCACGTGGTGCTCATCAATCGCACCGTGCTCGCCTACGGCCCGACTGACGAAATCTTCACCGAGGAGAATCTCGCGCGCACCTTCGGCGGCGTGCTGCGGCACTTCCGCTTCGACGAATCGACGATCCAAAAACACGACGGTCGCGCCGTCACCGTGCTGACCGACGACGAGCGCCCGCTCGTCTTCGGCAAAGGCGGCCACCTCGAATACAGCCGCCGGCAGGAGCACGAGAAAGTTGTCGAGGAACGCGCCGAGGAGCCGGACGACAAATGATCGAAACGCTGCTCACGCCGCTGCATTACGAATACATGGTAAAGGCCATCCTCGTGAGCGGGTTGATCGGCGGCGTGTGCGCGTTTCTCTCGTGCTTCGTCACGCTCAAAGGTTGGTCGCTCATGGGCGACGCGCTCTCGCACTCGGTCGTGCCGGGCGTCGCCGTGGCCTACATCGTCGGGCTGCCGTTCGCGGCGGGTGCATTTATCACCGGGCTGCTCGCGGCGTTGGGCATGGGCTTTGTGAAAACGAAGACGGCGCTGCGCGAGGACGCGGTGATCGGAGTGGTGTTCACGGCGTTCTTCGCGCTCGGACTGCTGCTCATCTCGCTGAACCCGAGCAGCGTCGATCTGCGCACGATCGTCTTCGGCAATATCCTCGGTATCTCCGATCCCGACATCTGGCAGGTGGTCATCATCTCTGCTGTCACGCTTGTTGTGCTCGGGCTGAAGTGGCGCGACCTGCTGCTGTTTTGCTTCGATCCGAACCAGGCGCGCTCTCTCGGGCTGAACGTGCGTGTGCTGCACTTCACCTTGCTCACGCTGCTCTCAGCCACCGCTGTCGCCGCGCTGCAAACGGTCGGCGCATGCCTCGTCGTGGCGATGCTCGTCACGCCTGGCGCGACGGCTTACCTGCTCACCGATCGCTTTGGAAAAATGCTCGGGATCGCGAGCGTGATGGGTGTCGGCAGCTCGCTCGTCGGCGCGTATGCGAGCTACTACTTCGATGGCTCGACCGGTGGCTGCATCGTCACGCTGCAAAGCGCGATCTTCGTCCTCGCGCTGGTCTTCGCGCCGAAGCACGGCCTGCTCGCCACGCGCTCGCTTCGCCACGCCGCGTCATGATCGAGCGCCTGCTGGAGCCGTTTCAGTTCGCGTTCATGGTCGAAGCGATGGCCGCTGGCGCATTCGTCGCCACGGTCTGCGCGGTGCTCTCGTGCTACCTCGTGCTCAAGGGCTGGTCGCTCATGGGCGACGCCATCTCGCACGCGGTCCTGCCGGGCATCGTCATCGCCTACGCGCTCGGTGCGCCGCTCGCGCTCGGCGCGTTTTCCTCCGGGCTGCTCTGCGCCGTGGCCACCGGCTACATCAAGGCGCACACGCGCGTGAAGGAGGACACCGTCATGGGCGTGGTCTTTACCGGGCTGTTCGCGTTCGGGCTCGTGCTCTTCACGAGAATAAAGAGCGACCTGCACCTCGACCACATCCTCTTCGGCAACATCCTCGGCATCGAGCGCGGCGACTTGATCGAGATCTTCGCCGTCGGCGGCGTCACGCTCGCTATCGTGCTCGCGCTGCGGCGCGACCTGCTGCTCTTCTGCTTCGATCCCGGCCACGCGCGCTCGATCGGCCTGCGCACGAACCTTCTCTATTACCTGCTCCTCGCGCTCCTCGCGGCGACCATCGTCGCTTCGCTCAAGGCGGTCGGCATCATCCTCGTTATCGCGATGCTCGTGACGCCCGGTTGCGTCGGTTTCCTGCTCGCGGATCGCTTCGGCACGATGCTCGCGATCTCCACCGGCAGCGCCGTCTTCTCCGCGCTGACGGGCGTGTATGTGAGCTTCTTCGTCAACGGCTCGACCGCTGCGTGCATCGTGCTCGCGCAGACGCTGCTCTTCATCGCGGCGCTGCTCTTCGCGCCAAAGCGCGGGCTGCTCAGGTCGCGGCGGACAGACGGGCAGCCGACGCCGGTTGGTTGAAGCCGACGACTGGCACGAGTGCGCTCGCGGCTTCACCGGCGCGGAGTGCGAGTGCGGCGAAGACGATCTGCCACAGCGAGCTCGCACCCGGCGCGAAGCCGAGTTGCGGCGCTAAATCTGCGATGGTCAGCGCGGCTGTCATGTCGCCGGTCGTCTCGATGCGCAGCGGCCCTTCGCGCGCGAGCACCACAGCGCCGGCGCCCTCCGCGAGTGGGTGCCGATCGAGCCGCCAATCGCGGAAGGCTTCGCAGAGGATCCAGTCGATCTCCTCGCAGCCGACGACGACCGCGTGGTCGCACTCGCCGAGCGCGAGCAGTTGCGCGGCGAAGTGCAGCGCGGCGAGGCCGATCGTATTGTCGCCGACGAGCGTGTAGCTCGCGCCGTCGATGCCGAGCACGGCGGCGAGATGGCTGGCGGGCGCATTGTAGACGGTCTCGGGAAAGAGCAGCGGGCTCGCGGCGTTCGCGCCTTGCTTCACGATCTGGTCGTAGAAGCGTCGTGTGTAGACCACGCTGCCGTCACTCACGGCGAAGACGAGCGCGGTGCGTGCTTCGGGCGCGGCGCCGGCGTCGGCGAGCGCGGCCTGCGCGGCGGCGACGGCGAAGTAGCTGATCGAGCTCGCTCGGCGGAGGCGCGGGTTACGTGCGAGGTGTTCGACGAGCTTTGCCGGCACCGGCCGGCATTGGAGCGCGCGACCGGTTTCGGGGTTCGGCACCGGTTTGGTCTCGGCGACTAAACCGGCACGCAGCGCGGCGAAAACACCATCGAGGTCCGCGCCGAGAGGAGTGATCCAGCCGAGGCCGGTGATCGACGTCATCATGCCGCTTCGAGCACGAGGCTCGCGTTCGTGCCGCCGAAGCCGAACGAGTTCGACAGCGCCCGCTTCAGGCGCGTCGCGCGTGCTTCGTTCGCGACGACATCGAGCGCGAAAGCGGGATCGGGTTCGGCATAGTTGATATTCGGCGGGAGGAAGCCGTCGCGCAGCGCGAGCACGGTGAAGGCAGCCTCGATCGCCCCTGCGGCGCCGAGCGAGTGGCCCATCATCGACTTCGTGGAACTCACCGGCACGCGCGCCCCGAAGAGCCGTGCGATGGCGAGGCCTTCGGTCGCATCGTTGAAGGTCGTCGCCGTGCCGTGCGCGTTGATATAGTCGATGTCGCCGACCGTGCGCCGCGCGTCCGCGAGTGCGCGTTCCATCGCGCGGCGCGGGCCGATGCCGCTCGGATGCGGCTGGGTGAGATGGTAGTTGTCCGTCGCGATGCCGTAGCCGGTCACTTCCGCGAGGATGGGCGCGCCGCGGCGCTCGGCGGAGTCCCACGATTCCAGCGTGAGCATCGCGGCGCCTTCACCGAGCACGAGGCCAGTCCTGTTTTTGTCGAAGGGGCGGACTTTCTCCGGCGTGGCGGCCTGCAGCGAATCGAAGCCGACGAAGACGAGCTCGGAGATCGTATCGTAGCCACCGCAGAGCACGGCGCGGTGGAGGCCGGCGCGGACTAGCTGGAAGGCGTGGCCGACAGCGTTGGTGCCGGAGGCGCAGGCGTTCGCGATGATCTGCATCGGGGCCGCCCAGCCGCACGCGGCGAGGCCATCGAGCACGGCTTTCTGCGGCATGTAATTCGCCAGCCACACGGCGCGCTCGGGCGGGCGTTCGCGGGCGATCTGCGCGCGGTGATACCGCTCGCCGAAGCTCATCCCGCCACTGGTCGTGCCGATGACCGCGAGCTCTGGCGCGAATGCTTCATCCCCGCGCTGCGCCTCGCGCATCGCCGCGGCGGTGAAGTGACTCGCGCGGTGCCAGCGCGGATCGGCGCCGGCGAAGGTCCACTCCGCGCGCACCTGCCCGGCGGTTTTCGCGCGGCACTTCGATACGTCGAACGCGCTCACCGGCGTCACCGCATCGCGCCCGGAGCGAAGGCTGGCGAGGTTTTCCACCGCATCCACGCCGAGCGGGCTCACGACGCCGAGCGCCGTGACAGCGACGCGAAAGCGAGGTGTGAAATCGGGTGCGGACATCACGGGCAATTACGCCAGAAGTCCATGCGCCGCGCCACCTTTCCGCACTGCGGCGTGGGATTGTCCCTTGCCCGGCTGGCGAGCGGGGGAGATACGGGCCGGATGCTCATCCAAGCCTTCATCCTCGCCGCGCTGCTCGATTTCATGTGGGTCGATTCGCCGTGGTGGACGGCGCTCGGCTTTCTCGCGCAGGGGCTCTTCTCCGCACGCTTCCTCGTGCAGTGGCTCGCGTCGGAGAAGCACCGGCGCGTGATGATGCCGGTGCAGTTCTGGTATTTCAGTATCGCGGGCGGCTGGCTGAATCTCGCCTACACGACGCACATCTGGAAGGCGCCGCTGATCCTCGGCGCGATCGCGTCGCTCCTCACCTCGCACCGGAATCTGCACCTGCACAATATCGGCAAGGACAACAAACTCACGCCGAGCTAGCCGACCGCGCCGGCCTTCGTCTCGACGAAGCGCGCCCAGAGCCAGCAGAGGTCGCTGAGGCGGTTGAGATAGCGGACGGTTTCGTCGCTCACGGGGAAGCCGCGCTCGCGGCATTCGCACACGGCGCGCTCGGCGCGGCGGCAGGCGGTGCGGGCGAGGTCGAGCACGGCGCTGGCGGGGGTGGCGCCGGGCGTGGCCCAGCCGGCGTAGCTGATGTGGTGGTTCTTCTCGAGGTCGTCGATGTGCGCGGTGAGTGCGTCGGCCATCGTGGTGGTGATGACGGGGTAGCCTTGCGCGCGGTAACGCTCGTGGTCCTCGGGAGCGACGGCGATTTCGCCCATGAGGGCGACGAGTTCCTTTTGGATCGGCAGCACGGCGTCGGTGACGAGTGGCTCGGGGCAAAAGGCGCGCACGAGGCCGAGCGCGGCGTTTAACTCGTCGCAGGCACCATTGGCGGCGATGCGCGAGTCGGTCTTGGGCACGCGGCGGCCGAACATGAGCGCGGTCGAGCCGTCGTCTCCGGTCTTGGTGGCGATGGAAGGCATGGGGGCGTGGAGTAGCAGGGCGGGGCCGGCGTGCCAAGGGCGGCGGGAGCTTGGGAGAGAAAGGTAACAATCTTCTTGGCTTTGGCTTCTCCGATGATGCACAACGCGCGCCGACAACCCTCCAATGAGAACCCTCACTGCGAGAACGAATGTGTCTGACGTGCGCGGTTCACGCGTGGGGTTGCGGCTATTGGACGAAGCTCGGACGAGCCGCGGAGGTTCGCTCGGGCCAGCCCGCACGACGTGAGTCGGGCGCGCGTCGATCACTTTTCCAGCAATCAAACCAACCGAATCCACACCCATGAAAACAACCCTCGTTAGTATCGTCGCCGCGATCTGCGGCGTATTCTCCGGCGCAGCTTTTGCGCAGGCGCCGGCTAATGACAACTTCGCCAACGCTCAGTCGATCTCCGGCGGCGTGGGCTCGGTGAACGGCAATAATTTCAACGCCACGATGCAGGGTGGTGAGCCGAACGTGATCAATTACTTCGGCACTCCCTATTCGCTAAACAGCTCAGTCTGGCATGCGTGGACGGCGCCGCGCACCGGCAACGTGACCTTCAACAATGGCTTCCAATGCTTTATCGGTGCCTACACCGGCACGGCGGTGAACAACCTCACCACGGTGAGCCAAAGCTATGGTGAAATCTCCTTCGCGGCGACCGCTGGCACGATCTATCGGATTCAGAACACGGGATATTTCGGGGGCAACGAGGCGGCATTTGCTCTGACGTGGGATTTGCCCAATCCGAACGGCACTTTGAGCTTCAATCCGTCCGCCGTGGACGTGGATGAGACCGCTGGCACGGTGACGCTGACCGTGGAGCGAGTCGGTGGCACGACGGGCACCGTGGGCGCGAGTTATTCGACTTCGGCCGGTTCGGCAGCAGCGGGGTCCGATTACACGACCACCAGCAGCACAGTTTCGTTCGGCCCTGGGGTGTCGAGCCAGACTTTCACCGTCCCGATCCTCGAAGACCCCACGGTCGAGACCCCGGAAACTTTCACGGTGACGCTGAACACGCCGACCGGTGGAGCCGATCTCGGAGCGGCTGCGACGGCGACGGTGACGATCATCGGCGATGAAGCTCGAGGCGTGCTGAATTTCGAGAACACCTTCGTGGGCGTGCTGGAGCCCGAGGGCCCGGCGGTGCTAACGGTGCGTCGGACGGGCGGTGCTACCGGACCGCTGAGCGTGAACTACACGACCGCAACCGATGGCGGCGGTTTCGCTCCGGCTACACCAGGGAGCGATTTCACGACGACGAGTGGCACCCTGAACTTCGCCAACGCCCAGACGAGCGCGACGATCAACGTGCCGATCATTAATGACCCGAACTACGAGCCAGACCAGGAGACCTTCCTGGTGCGGCTGAGCAATCCGTCGGTTCCTGGAGCGCTCGGGGGGGATTTCGAGGCGACGGTCGCCATCGAAAGCGAGGACAAGATCCCCGGTGACGACTTCGCGAGTCCGCTGGCGATCACCGGTGCGACAGGCTCCAGAGACGCCAGCGACGAGGGTGCGACCTCGGAAGGGCCGTATGAGGACGATTTCGGCGTGGGGGTCATCTGGTTCGGGTGGACGGCTCCGACGACGGGCGTGGTGCGCTTCACCGTGCCGGAGGACTTTGGCCACTTCGTGGATATCTTCCGTGGGACGACTTACGGGAACAAGGTCGCGATGTCGGGGCCTTCCTACGGGCTGACGGCGACGGCGGCGGTGACGGCGGGGGTGACGTATCACATCGCGGTGGGCGGGGGCGGCACGGATTTCACGCTCTCCTGGGCGACGACGACGAATGGCGTGCTGTCGCTGGCCGGGTTCCAGAATTTCATCGACCCGGGCTTGTTGGAGCCGTCGATTCGCTTCGTCGCGGATGAAAAGGGAGGGAACCTGACGATCACGGTGCGCCGCACGGGCGGGCTCGATGGGACGGTCTCGGCGATCTACACGGTCTCGGAGGACACTGAGGGAGTATTCGGTTTTCCCTCCTCAGCCACCGCGGGAGATGATTTCACGGCATCGACGGGCACGGTGATGTTCCTGGCCGGCCAGGCGGAGAAGACGATCACGGTGCCGATCCTCAATGATCCGGACCAGGAGGACACCGAGGGATTTGTGGTCACGCTCTCGAACGCGACCGGCGGGGCCTTGCTCGGCACGGCGCTGGTGCAGGTGAATATCTTCGACGATGAGTTCGATCCGGCGAACGACGACTTTGCCAACGCCCAGCAGATCTTCGGCGTATTCGGCACGGTGGCGCCTGACAATACGCTCGCTGACCCGGAAGCGACGGAACCGGCGATTACGTCGGGTTCGGGTGCGACGCTTTGGTATCGCTGGACGCCTCCGGTTGGCGGTGCCGCAGAATTCATCGCGGACCCGAATGGCTCCCCGGAGAACTGGGTGGTGGATGTCTTCACCGCGAGCGCATCGGGGCTCCAATTGGTCGCCAGCGCATACACGAGCTTCGATGAGTTCGGCGATCCGTTCCAAGTTCGCGCGACCTTCGAAGCGGTGACGGGCAGAGCTACTATGTGCGTCTGGACAACGTCGCGGGTGGCACGAGCGGCCCGACGGAACTGACCTGGACGACTGCGACAGGGGGCTTGATCTCGTTTGGCGATCAGACCTACTTGGTCAAGGAAGGCGCCGGGGCGGTGTATCAAGCGACCATCAGCCGCCAGGGCGGACTGGCCAGCGGGGCTTCGGTGCGACTGGTCTCGTCGGATGACTTGGCCGTGGGCGGCGACGACTACACGCCGGTGGACGTGACAGTGATTTTCAATCCCGGCGAAGCGACCAAGACGGTCAACATCCCAATCCTCAACGACGCCGAGTCGGAAGGAGACGAGGGTTTCCTCCTGACCCTACTGGATGCGAGCGGCGGTGTGCTCGGGGAGTTCACCGAGGCGTATGTGGCGATCACCGACGACGAGGATGATCCGGCGAATGACAACTTCATCTCGCGGCTGGCGCTGGGCGCGAATGGCACGCAACTGGGCACGACCACCGGTGCGGGGAGCGAAGTCGGCGAGCCTGACCATGGGTTCTTCTCCGTGTGGTATGGGTGGACCTCCCCGGCGGGCGCCGCGCGTGTGGCGACGTTTGGCTTGAACGGGTCGAGCGGCATGTTCGGTCCGACGGTCACGGTCTATACCGGCACCACGCTCGGTGGCTTGACGCAGGTCGCGCAGGGATTCGACGGAGTGTCGTTCCTGACGACGCCGAACACGGCCTACATCATCGCGATCACTGAGCGCGGCGGGGACGACGGCTTTGGTTTCATCGAATACAGCCCGAGCGACTTTGAGCTCACCTTTGGCTCCGCCGCCGGGGGCAGCATCATTAGCTTCACGACCACGCCGCTGAGCGTGGCCGAGACCGCCGACACACTCGTGGTGAACCTGACTCGGAGCGGCTCCACGACGGGCACGACAACGGTGGATTATAGCCTGACCGGTGACTTTGCGTTCGCGGATGAGGATTATACCGACGTGGTTGGGACGGTCACGTTTGCAGCCGGGGAGGCGACGCAGACGATCACGATCGACATCCTCAATGACGCGTTCAGCGAGGGTGACGAAACCTTCACCGTGGACCTCACTAATCCTACCGGGGCCGTGTTGGCGGGTAGCGACCCGCTGTTGGCGACAGTCACGATCCTCGATGACGACGACGACATCCTGCCGCCAACCAACGACAACTTCGCGAACGCCGTGGTGCTGACGGGGAGCAACCCGATCGTCACCGGCTTCACGGAAGGCGCCACGGTCGAAGCGAGTGAGCCCACGGTCGGCGGCGAACTGCCTGAGCAATCGGTCTGGTATAAGTGGACCGCGCCCGGCAACGGCGCCGCGCGGCTCTCGCTGAACTCGGCGACCCATTCCACGAGCGCCTACACCGGCACGACGCTGGCCACCTTGAGTGAAGTCACCTTCCTCGCCTCCGGCTCCTTCGCGGTCACGTCGGGCACCACTTACTTTGTGCCGGTGAATGCCGAGAGTGGTTCGCAGTTCGAACTGACTATCAACTTCACCGCCGCGGGGCTATTCAGCTTCGACGAAGCCACGCTCAGCGTGAACGAAGCCAGCGGCCCCGCGGTCGTCACGATCCGGCGCACCAATGGCACGACTGGCGCCGCGTCGGTTCGCTTCCGTGCCGTGGCGCAGACTGCGACGGTGGGCAGCGACTTCACGGCGGTGGATACGGTCGTCAATTTTGCCAGCGGAGTCGCGAGTCAGACGGTCAATGTGGCGATCGCCAACGATGCGCTCACCGAGGGCGGGGAATCGGTGCGCGTCATCCTCAGCGATCCGACCGGTGGAGCGATCACTGCCTATGGGCCCGACGAGGTTGTGCTGCTGGTCATCCAGGACGACGAGTCGATCGTAGGGAACGATAACTTCGCCGATGCTCTCGCGATCAGTGGACCTTTTGGCACCACGTTCGGCGTCAACTCCGGCGCGACGAGCCAGCCCGGTGAACCCGATCACGCCGGCGACGGAAATGGGAACTCGATCTGGTTCCGCTGGACGGCGCCCACGGGCGGCATCGTGACGTTTGAGACCGCCGGCAGCAGCATTTCCACCGCCCTTGCTGCCTATTCTGGGGCGAGTGTGAACGCGCTCACGGCGCTGGATTCGGATAGCGATTTCGGCGACGGTAGCTCGATCAGCTTCTCGGCTGTGGCTGGCGCGGCCTATCGCATCGCGGTGGATAGTGTGTCCGCCGGAGGCCAGGGCGATGTCACGCTAAGCTGGAATCTGGTCGCTCCGGGCGAGTTCACCTTCAACCCGCCTGGCTATTCCGTCAGCGAAACTGCCGGGACCGTGGTGCTCACCGTGGCCCGTGGCGGCGGGATCGATGGCGCGGTCAGTGTGAACTACGCGACGAGCAGCGGAACCGCGCTCGCGGGGCAGGACTACACGACCACGTCCGGCACGCTGAACTTCGCCAACGGCGATACCTCGAAAACGATCACCGTGACGGTGCTCGACGACACGGCTGTCGAGGCCGGCGAAGCCTTCAACGTGACGCTGAGCGGCGCGACGAACGGCGCAACGATCGGCACCGCGACCGCGGTCGTCGGGCTTTCGAGCGAAGACACCGCCAGCGAGTTCAACTTCAGCCCGACGAGCTATTCCGTCGGCGAGGCCGCGACGAGCGTGATGCTCACCGTGTCCCGCACCGGCGGCGGTGTCGGCGCGGCGAGCGTGAACTACGCGACGAGCAACGGCACTGCGGTGGCGGGGCAGGACTACACTGCCACGTCCGGGACGCTGAACTTCGCCATCGGCGAAACGTCGAAGCCGATCACCGTGCCGGTGACCAACGACACGGCCTTTGAGCTCGGCGAGAGCTTCAGCGTGACGCTGAGCGTGCCGTCCGTAGGTGCGACGATCGGCGCTGCGACCGCGCTCGTGGCGCTGACGAGCAACGATCCGTTTGCTCCGAACGCCGTGACCTTCGCCGCACTGGTGAACCCCGGCGGCGTGCATGCCGAATCGGGCCTGCTCACGATGATCGAGAGCGCGACCGGAGCCTTCAGCGGCAAGCTCACGCTGGGCGGCAAGGTGCTACGCTTCAAAGGCGCGTTCGATCCCTTCGGCAACGCCATCGTCACGCTGCCTCGCAGCGGCGCATCGCCGGTTTCCGCCTCGATCCAGATCGGCGCGGGCGGCAAGGCGATCACGGGCCACGTGTATGACGGCACGTTCGACTCGACCTTCGCGGGCGAGGCGTCGTTCTACGACGGCAGGACGCGACTCTATGCACAGCCGGGGCCGTTCACGCTCGCGCTGCGGCCGACGAGTGCGGCGGCGGGTATCCCGCAGGGCATCGGCACGGCGACGCTGACGGTGAAGTCGAACGGCACGTTCACGCTCAAGGGCGGCCAGCTGGCTGACTCGACGGCGTTTTCCGCCACCGGCTTCATCGCGGAGAGCGGTCAGGTGCAGTTCTATTCGCTGCTCTACAAGGGGCAGGGCTCGCTCGCTGGCGTGGTGAGTTTCCGCAACCAGGCGCAGACCGACGCCGACGGTTCGATCAAGTGGTTCAAGCCCGCGAATTTGCCGAACCAGAAGTTCTTCGGCCTCAGCGGCGTCAACGCGGATCTCGATCTGGTCGCGTCCTTCTACGCCGTCCCGGGCGCGAATACCCGCATCGATGCAGCCTTCGATGCGAACAGCGGAGCGACCGAAATCGCGCTGGTTGGAGGCAATCTCGCCGCGCCGCTCGCCTTCACCGGTCCGCTGGCCACGACGAACAAGTTCAGCGCCACCACGCCTGTGCCGCTCACGCTCGCGGGCGCCAGCAAGACGGGCAAGTTCACGGGCAACTTCACGCCGACGGGTGGGAGCAAGACGGCGTTCAAGGGAGTCTTCCTACAGAAATCCAACAACGCGCTCGGTCAGTTCTTCGGACCCACGCTGAGCGGCAGCGTGACGGTGCAGCCGGACTGATTCGGAGCTCTTCGATCGAGTCGAAATATCGCGCGCCGCTGGGAAACCGGCGGCGCGCTTTCGATTTCTGGGGCTTGGATCCGGATCGGTAGGGACCGCTGTCCCCAGCGGTCCGGAGGGAGCGCGCGATCCGGTGCGCGGCGCGGTGGGGACACCGCGCCCTACCTTCGCTGCCGTGCCGACAGGTCAAACCGAGCCAAAAACGAAAAGCGCGTGCGACCGGGTGGCCGCACGCGCTTCGGAAACGAATCTTCGACTCGCGGTTACTTCAGCACCGCCTGGTGGAATTCGAACCAGTCGTCGAGGTTGTTGAGGTTCACGGCGTCCTTCGGCGAGCCGTCCGGCAGGCCATTGGCGCTGAGGATGCCCTGGCGCGTCGCGTCGTCGTGCAGGTAGCCGGTGACGGCTGCGTTGTGCGCGGCGATGGCGGAGGCGGTGACCGAGGTGCCGTTCGCTTTCACCCACGCTTCAAACTGCGGATAGGTGGGCTTCGCGCTGGCGATGTAGCTCTTCACGGCATCTTCGTTGAGGCCGAGGGCGCCGCAGGTCATCGCGTCGTAGCCTTTGCCGATGCCGGGATAGCCGGGGGCGAGTTTGCCGGCGGCTTCGAGGGAGACTTTCAGCCAGAGGCGTGGGAGGTGAAGGACGCCGAGTGGGCCGGCGGTGCCGGAGCTGATCAATGGGACGTAGGAGCTCATGTGATGTGTGGTGTTTGTGGTTTTGGTTTTCGGACCGCGCCGGGGTGGCGCGGTCAAAATAGGGCGCTTACTTCTTAACTTTCTTCTTCGGGCCGCGGCCCTTGAAGGTGAGTTCGGCGATGCCGCTCTTGTCGAGTTCGCCAAGGCCGGCCTTCGTCAGCTTCGTGTATTGGGCGAAGGTGGCGGCGGCGAGCGGAAGGTTGAGTTTCTGTTCCTTGGCGAGGCTGAGCGCGATGCCGCTGTCCTTCGCGGCGTGCGAGGCGCTGAAGAAGCACGAGTGATCGCGGTTCACCATGTCTTCGCCGTCGGTGACGAGCACGCGTGAGTTCGCGCCGGTCTGCGAGAAGACTTCCATCAACGTCTTGAGGTCGAGCTTCAGCGCAGCGCCGAGGCCGAGGCCTTCGGCGAGGCCGGCGGTGTTGATGTTCATCACCATGTTCACGAGCGCCTTCACCTGCGCGGCCTGGCCGGCCTTGCCGATGTGGCGCAGCAGCTTCCCGCCGTCGGAGAGCTGGACGAGGATCTTGTTCACTTTGTCGAACACAGCTTTCTCGCCGCCGCACATGAGGTAGAGCGTGCCCGCGCGCGCCTGGTTGATCGACGACGCCATGCATGCCTCGAGGCTCGCGGCCTTCGCCTTCTTTGCGAGCTTCTCGACCGCGACGTGCGTCTTCGGCGAAATGGTCGCGCAGTTGATGAACACGCGGCCTTTCGCGCCCTGGAGCAGGTTGTCTTTCTTGTTCGTGAAGATGGCGACCTGCGCCTTGTCGTCGGTGACGACGGTGATGACGACGTCGCTTAGTTCCGTGACGCGCGAGAGCTTCGTGCATGCTTCCGCGCCGAGTTCCTTCGCGAGTTCCGAGGCGGCGGCGGGGCGCGCGTCATAGACGGCGGTGACGGGGTATCCGACTTCCTTGAGCCGGCGCGCCATGTTTGCGCCCATGCGACCGACGCCGACGAATCCGATTTTTTCAGGCATGATGAGTAGTGAGCTGAGGTGGCGTTGAGTTTGGGAGAACGAAGCGGGACGTTGCGTTTAGGTGCCTCACCCGCCGCCTGCAAGCCTCCCTGCTTGGATTCTTCTGCTCCGCGGGATGAGGGAAACTGCTCACTCCGCCGCGAGCGACGCACACACGAGCTCGCGGTCGTTGCGCGTGAAGACGCAGCGGTTCGCGAAAGCCGGGTGCGACCACACGACGGGCCGCCGCGCGTCGTGGTTCGTCGGGTCGAGCAAATGCGCGCGGCTGACTTCCTCGTAACCCTTCGGCGTGAGCCGCGCGATGATCAGGTCGCCCTTCTCGTTCGCGAGGAAGAAGCGGTCGCCCTGCTTCACGATGAACGCATTGCCCCAGCGCGTCGGCCCCTCCGGGTTCGTCGCCGCGAACGTCTCCCACAGCCGCTCACCGGTCTCGAGTTTCAGCCCGCGGAGCTGCCCATAGCTGCACACGCCGTAGATCGTGCCGTCGGCGATGACGGGCGTGCTCATCAGGCAGTTCAGGTGCTGCGTCTCCTTCTCGCTCGGCTTGTCGGTCTGCCACACCACCTCCGGTGCCGTGCCGCCGAGGCGAAAAAGCCGCGCGCCATTATAGAATGCCGTGACGAAGAGCAGATCACCCACCTGCCGCGGCTGCGCGAGGCTCAGCCCCGAGCGGATCGCCCACGGGTGCGTCCACAGCACCTTGCCCGACTCGGGATCGAGCGCGTTCACCGCCTCGGGGTGCCACACGATGAGCTGCTTCTTCCCGCCGACTTCGATCATCGTCGGCGGGCAATACCCCGGCTCGCGCGCGCTCAGCGCCCGCCACAGCTCCTTGCCGGTGTCCTTGTCGAACGCCACCGCCACACTCCCTTCGCCGCCGACGAGGCAGATGAGTTTGTTCCCATCGAGCAGCGGATGCCCCGCGAAACCCCACACCGGCGTCTTCGCGCCGAAGTCCTTTTTGAAATCGCGCGACCACACGACCTGCCCGTCCGCCGCGTCGAAGCAGAACAAGTGTCCCTCGGTGCCGACCGTCCACACACGCCCACCGCTCACGAGCGGCGTCACGCGCGGCCCGGCGGCGTAGCTCACGGTGTAAGGGCAGTCGTATTCGTGCTGCCACACGATCTTCCCGTCCGCCTCGTTCAGGCAGAGCACGCGCTCGTTGCCGGGGATCTGCCCGGTGCGTGCGAATGGATTCCCCGGATTTGTCGCCCCCGGCGCGAGCTTGCGATCCATCAAATACACGCGACCGCCCGCGACCGCCGGCCCGCTATAGCCCGCGCCGATCTCCGCGCGCCACCGCACCGGCGGTCCGCCCGCGGGAAATTTTGAAAGAATCCCCGTCTCCCGCCAAACCCCATCGCGCTGCGGCCCGAGCCACTGAGGCCAGTCGTCGGCGCGGACGGTGTGGAAAGTGACGGCGAAGGCGAGAAGGCGGAACGCTGGATTCATGGCACATGCATAAACGCCACGCGCCGGGCGCGGTTGCCAGCGAATCCGCACGGGCCGCGGTTCGGTGCGCGGCTTGCTCACGCTCACACGCACCGCTATCAGCGCCGGCATGGACTTGCTGAACGCCCTCCGCACGCACTTCGGCCACGACGCTTTTCGCGCCGGGCAGGAAGATGTGATCCGCGCGCTGCTCGACGACGAATCGGCACTCGCGCTGTTCCCCACGGGCGCGGGGAAGTCGCTCTGCTACCAACTCCCGGCGGTGCTGCGCGAAGGGACCGCGCTCGTCATCTCGCCGCTCATCGCGTTGATGAAAGACCAGGTCGATGCGCTACGGGCGCGCGGCATCACAGCGGCGCGGCTCGACTCCAGCCTCACCGCGGAGGAGACGCAGCGCGTGTATGCCGGCCTGCGCGCGGGCACGCTGAAGCTGCTCTACGTCGCGCCGGAGCGCCTCTCGGGTGAAGCGTTCCTCGACCGGCTGCGGCGGGTGAAGATCTCGCTGCTCGCGATCGATGAGGCGCACTGCATCTCGGAGTGGGGCCACAACTTCCGCCCCGAATACCTGCGCCTCGCCCGCCTCGCCGAGGAACTGGCGCTGCGCCCCGTGCTCGCGCTCACGGCCACCGCGACGCCCGACGTGGCGCGCGATATTTGCAAAGCGTTCGGCATCGCGAGCGAGCGGCACGTGCAGACTTCCTTCCGCCGGAAAAACCTCCACCTGCGCGTGACGCCGTGTGCCGCGCGCGAACGGCTCGCGCTGCTCGCGAAGCGCCTCGCCAGCGCGAAGGTCCGGCCCGCGGTGGTCTATGTCACGTTTCAAAAGACCGCCGAAGACGTAGCCGCGCACCTCGCCGTGTCGGGCCTCGCGGCGCGCGCGTATCACGCGGGCATGGACGCCGCGGAACGCGACGCGACGCAGGAGGCATTCATGCGCGGTGAGTGCGAAGTCATCGTCGCGACCATCGCCTTCGGCATGGGCATCGATAAGGCGGACATCCGCAGCGTGATCCATTTCAACCTGCCGAAGACGCTCGAAAACTATCAGCAGGAAATCGGGCGCGCCGGCCGCGACGGGGAGCCGTCGCTCTGCGAACTGCTCGCCTGCGCCGACGACGCCGTGCCGCTGGAAAACTTCACGCTCGGCGACACGCCCGAGCCCGCCGCCGTCGAAGCGCTCGTGCGGCGGATGCTCGGCTCGGGCGAAGAGTTCGATATGAGCCGCTACGACCTCAGCCAGGAGACGGACATCCGCCCGCTCGTCGTCGAGACCGTCATCACCTATCTCGAACTCGACGGCCTCCTGCGCCCCACGCGCGCCTTCTACGAGAGCACGCAGGTGCAGTTTTTGAAAAGCGAAGACGCCATCCTCACTCCGCTCAACGACGACCGCCGCCGCTTCCTCTCCGCGCTCTTCGCCGCCGGACGCCGCGGCCCGAAATACCTCACGCTCACGCTCGAAGCCGCCGCGCAGCAACTCGGCGAACCGCGCGACCGCATCGTGAAAGCGCTCACGTGGCTGGAGGAAACCGGCGCCATCACGCAAAAGCCCGCCGGCCTGCGCCACGGCTTCCGCCTCTGCGGCGACGCCGCGCAACGCGACCCCGCGACCGTCGCCGCACACCAGGCCGAACTCTTCGCGCAGCGCGAAGCCCGCGACTCGCAGCGCCTCGCGCAGATCCTCGATTTCGCCAGCGCCTCCGGCTGCATCACGCGCCGCCTGCTCGGCTACTTCGGCGAACCGCTCGCCGACGAAAACTGCGGCCACTGCCACTACTGCCGCACCGGTGAACCCGCCGGCGTCGTCGCACTCCCCGCCACCCCCATCCCGCCCTTCACCGAAACCGACGCCGAAGAAATCCGCGCGCTCATCTTCGAGGAACACCCCTCGCTCACCACCCCGCGCCAACTCACGCGCTTCCTTTGCGGCCTCACCAGCCCCGCCACCACCCGCGCCAAACTCACCAAGCGCCCCGAGTTCGCCCGCTACGCCACCACACCCTTCCGCACGGTGCTCGCACAGGTCGAGGCGTGCTGGAATGAGGCGGGATGAACTCGCACCGCCGCCTTCGACGCATCCATTGGCATTTTTTGTATAGACGCTCTCACTCCGTAGAGCTGAAGTCAGCTCGTGGACTTCGCACAAGCGTCCTTGCTCTTGAAACATCCCGCAGCTCGGTTGCTGCGGGCCGATCAAGCTGCGTTCGCGCTCGCTTTTTTGCATACGGCTTTCAAAGAAAGCGGGCAGACGGCGGTGCCGGAAGAGTTGCTGAAAACAAGGCTGGAGCGCTGGTTGACGGAGCGGCGCGAGGTGGAGAGTTTTCAATGGGAGCGCCCGGCGCGGGAGTATCTCGACGAATGGTGCGCGGAGGAGCGCGCGTGGCTGCGGAAGGTTCATGCGGGCGGTGGGATGGAGCCGGCTTGTGAGTTGACCTCGGCGACGGAGAAGGCGCTGGCGTGGCTGGAGTCTTTGCGCGGGCAGGCGTTCGTGGGCACGGAGTCGCGGCTGGAGGGGATTCTCAGCGAGATCGATGAACTGCTGCGCCAGACTTCCGACGACCCGCAAGCGCGGATCGAATTTCTCCAAGGCGAGCGCGCGAAACTCGACGACGAAATCGCGCGCCTACTGGCGGGTGGGAAGCCGCGGACTTTCGAGCCGTGGCAGGTGAATGAACGCTACGCGCGCGTGCTGGAGGATGCGCGCACACTCGTGAGCGACTTCCGGCAGGTGGAGGAAAATTTTCGCCGACTGGCGCAGGAAGTCGTGGAACGGCAGACGGCGGAGGGCAGCACGAAAGGAGAGATCGTTGGGCGCGTGCTCGATTCCCACGATAGCGTGCGCGAGTCACCGCAGGGACGCAGCTTTTACGGATTCGTGCGGCTGCTGCTCGATCCGGCGCGGCGCGAGCAGTTCGAGGAGCAGGTCGAGCGCGCGTTGCAAATTCCAGCGCTCGCCGCCGAGTTGCGCGATGATCCGCTGCTGCGCCGCCTTTTCCCCCGGCTGCGCGCGGAGCAGGAGAAAGTGGGCGCGTCCACGCAGCGGCTCACGGCGAATCTCCGGCGGGCGATGGAAACGGCGCGGCTCGCCGAGCGGCGGCGCGTGCGGGAACTCATCGGCGAAATCCAGACGCTCGCGCTGCGCGTGAAAGAAAGCCCGCCGCCGCGCGCGGATTTTTTCGATGTGGAGGAATTGCCGGAAGTCTGGCCCGGCCTCTCGCGTCCGCTCTGGGATGAGCCCCACGCCATCGCCCTCGACGCGGGCCTGAGCGCGGCTCCGGTGGATGCGGACATGAGCGACTTCGCGCGGCTGGGCAGGCTGCCGTTGCTGGCGCTGGAGACGCTGCGCGAGAATGTGGCGGCGTGTTTGGAAAACCGCGATTTCGTGCTGCTTACCGAAGTGCTGGAGCGGTTCCCCGCCACGCAGGGCGTGCTGGAAGTGCTCGGCTACCTCATCCTCGCCGCGCATCCGCCGCACTACCACGCGCCCGATCAGCACGACGATCTCGACCTCGGCGACGGAGCGCGCTGGCGTTTCCCGCGGGTGATGTTTTGCCGCGCCGAGGCGGCGTGATTTCACATGGAAGACACCCCTCTCCAGTTCCCGGCATCGTCGTTTGTGAAAGCGCATCTGCACGGCGGTCCTCTCTATCTCGAAGACGGCGCGCTGTGGGAAACGCTGCTGCGCGACGAGGCGGAAATCGCGGACTACTTCCGCCAGATCGGACTCGAACTCGTCGTCGATGCGCCGGAGGGCTTCGCCTTTCTCCGCCAGCTCGAACCGCGCGCCGACGAGCGCGTGCCCCGTCTCGTGCGGCGGGCCAAGCTGACCTACGACGCCACGCTCCTACTCGTTTGCCTGCGCGATGAGCTGAACCGCTTCGACACGCAGACCGCCGATCAGACCGTGCTCCGCCGCACGCGCCGCGAATTGCAGGAACTCGTGGGCGGATTTCTCCGCGAGTCGAACAATCAGGTGCGCGATCTCAAGTCCGTGGATGCGGCCATCGAGCAACTGCGCGGGCTGGGCTTCATCAAAGCCGTCGGTGCAAGTGCGCCGGATACTTTCGAGGTGCGGCGGATCATCAAGGCGCGTTTCGGTGCGGGGGAACTCGAAGCCGTGAAGGAGCGGCTCACACGTTATGCCGAGCCGGGAGTTTGATTTCAGCGCCACGGGCAATGCTCCGGGCGGCTGGCGGCTGCATCGGCTGGAGATGGCGAATTGGGGCACCTTCGGCGAAGGCCATGTCCACGCGCTCGCGCCCGAGGGTGGCTGGACTTTGCTCGTCGGTGAAAACGGCAGCGGCAAATCCACCGCCGTCGATGCGCTCCGCACCCTGCTCGCACCGCGTGCGGCGCTGCATCACAGTTTCAACGACGCGGCGGGCGGGCAAAAAAGAAAAGATCGCACGCTCACGACCTATATCCGCGGCGCGTGGGCCACGCAGCGCGATGAAGACGACGCGCAAACGGAGATGAAGTTTTTGCGAAAAGAGGAAACACCGAGTTACGTGCTCGCCGTCTTTCGCAATGCGCGCCAGCAGGCCGCGCTCACGCTCGCGCAAATCCTGTGGGTAGCGAACGGCGAGGAGAAGACGGTGTATCTCGTGGGCGGCGGCGAGCTGGGCATTGCGGAACATTTGCAGGGCTTGGAAACGGGACGCGGGATGAAGAAGGAACTGGAGCGGCGCGGCTTCGACGTGCGTGACAGCTACAAGGCGTATCGCGAGGATTTCTGCGCGCGCATGGGCATCCCCGGCGAAGGCGCGCTGGAGATTTTCAATCAGGCCATCGGTGTGAAGGAAGTGTCGGACGTGAGCGTTTTCCTGCGGCGGAATCTGCTCACGCACGGCGGCGCGCAGGAGTTCATCCAAAAGCAGGTCGTCCCACGCTTTAGCGATTTGGAGAGTTGCTGGAACGACATCGGGCGGGCGGAAAATCAAATCGCGCTGCTCGCGCCCGTCGCCGCGGCGCATGTCGAGGTGGCGGATTTGGAGATCAAACGGGCGGAGGTGCAAAAGCTGCAAGCGGCGCTGCCGCACTACTATCTTCAGCGCCATGCGGATTTGCTGCGCGAGCATCTCGACCAGTGCGCGCTGGAGCTTGGGGCGGCGAACGCGGCACTGGCGGAATTGGAGGCGCGGCGCTCTGAGGCGCAGGCAAAACGCGACCTGCTCAAGGCGCAACTCGATGCGGATGAAACGAGCCGCCTTATTGAAACGCTCGAACTTGAGATGGAGAAAGTGAGGCTGCGGGTGGGAGAGCGAGAGCGGAATCACCAGCAACTCGCCGAACTCCTGCGCGCGGAGGAGTTCGGTAACGTGCCTGGAAACGAAGCGGCATTTATCGCTATGCGCACCGAGTTTGCGAAGCGACGCGGCGAACTGACTTCGTGGCAGGAAAGCGCAAACGGGAAAGCGAACGATGCTGGCGTGAAAGCGAAGACGCTCGAACGCGAGGCGGCAGCGGTGAAGGCCGAACTGGATTCGCTACGCGGTCGGCAGGCGCTCATTCCCGGCTATCTCCAGCATATCCGCACGGTCCTCTGCGACGCGACGGGAGTGGCGGTGGATGATCTGCCGTTCGCCGGTGAACTCATGGAAGTGAAGCCGGAGTTTGCGGAAGATTGGAGCGGGGCCATTGAGCGGCTGCTGCACAATTTCGGGGTGTCGCTGCTCGTGCCCGAGCGCCACTACCAGCGCGTTGCGCGTTGGGTGAACGGACGCCGATTAACCAATGCAGGTGGCGAAGGAGTGCGGCTGCTCTTTCACCGCGTGCCGCAGGAAGGCGCACGCGTCTTCGCGCAAGCGGACGCGCGCAGCGTGGCGGCGCGGCTGAACTTTCGTGACGAGCATTCGCTGGCACGCTGGGTCGCGGGCGAGGTGCAGGCGAGTTTTTCGCACGTCTGCTGCCGCGATACGGCGGAACTGGAACGCGAGCGTTTCGGGCTGACGAAAGACGGCCTCATCCGCAATGGCACGCGCCATGTCAAAGACGACCGCCGCGCGCTCGGCTCACGCCGCGACTACGTGCTCGGCTGGTCGCCGGAGCGGAAAATCCAGGCGCTTGAACAGCAGCTCATCGAAGACACAAAGGCGCTGGCTGCCGCGCAAGCCATCGAGAAAACAGCGCGGACGGAAGTCGTGGTTTTCCAGCAACGCGCGCAGAAAGTGGAGGCTGCGAGTGCGCTGGAAGGCTTCGCGGCGATTGATTATTCCGCCGAGCAGGCGCGGTTGGCGGAGCTCGCGACGCAGCGCGCCGACCTGGAAAGATCGTCGAAGAAACGAGAAGCGGTGCAGAGGCAGTTGAACGACGCGGAGGGCGAATTGAAGAAACTCGAAGGCCAGCGGGATGGCTTGGTGGCGACGCGCGGAAAAAAGAGCGAACAGCTCGCGGAGTTCCGTCCGAAGCTCGATGACGTGGAGGCGCGGTTGGATCGTGAGGCGCGGCGCGATTTCACGGAGCTCGCGTCCGCTTTCATCGAGACGGAAAACGGCGAGGTGCTGACGCATCTCAATCTTGGCGAAGTGCGCGAGCGCGTGGACAAGTCGCTGCGCGGGCGCGCGAGCAATTTCACGGCGAAAATCAACGAGGCGGAGAAGGTGATGATTGCGCCGATGCAAAAGTTCCTCGGCGTATATCCTGACGAAGGAAAGACGCTGAGCGCGAAGTCGGAATACGCAGCGGAGTTTGTCGCGCTGCACGATCAGCTCGTGCGCGAGGATTTGCCGAAGCACAAAGAGAGGTTTCGCGATTTCCTGAACACGAATCTCACCGAGAACATTGGCGGACTGGAGGCGAAGCTCAATGAGGAGGTGAAGACGCACCGCGAGCGCATCGAGCAGGTGAATGCGGCGCTACACGGGCTGGACTACGGCGACGGGACTTTCGTAGAACTCGTCCGCCGCGATACGCGGGACGCGGGTATCCGAGATTTCAAGGCACGGCTGCGCGACTGCCTCGGCGCGGGGCTGCATCCCGACGAAAATCAGCGGCTCGAACTGTATAAGAAAATCCGCGAAATCGTGACGCGCTTCGGCCAGGAGCCGGAGTGGATGGCGCGTGTGGCGGACAGTCGGCTGTGGCTGGAATTCAGCGTGAACGAGCGCCGCAAATCCGACGGCGTGGTGGTGAACAGCATGGATTCTTCGACGGGGAAATCCGGCGGCCAGAAGGCGAAGATGGCCTTCACCATCCTCGCGGCCTCGCTACTCGCGCAATATGGCCTCGCGGATGATCCCGACCGCGCAGATAGCCTGCGGCTCGTCGTGGTAGATGAAGTCTTTGCGCGCACCGACGCGCAAAATTCGCACCGCGCACTGGAGCTTTTCCAGCGGCTCGGCTTTCAACTCCTGCTTGCCGCGCCGTGGAAGGCGGAGGCGCGCATCGCCGAAAAATACGTCGAGAGTTTTCACCTCACCGTGAATCCAAACGGCGACGCGTCGCGCGTCCGCCGCGCCACCCGCGCGCAATACGAAACCGCGCGCCAGCAGGCCCCGGCGAATGTTTAGCCGCGACCAATTGCTGTCGCTGGCACGGCGCCGCTACGCAGATTTTCTGCGCTCGGTCGTCGAGGGCGTTGCGTTCTTTCCCGTCGAACTGCGCATCGGCAAAACCCGCCGCGCCGAGACCTACGCGGAGCGCGCCACCGAGCTGGCGGAGTTTCGCGCGGCGGCTGCGACGTTAAATATCACCGTCGAATGGCGCACCGTGAACGACCCGCGCTTCGGCCCGCATGAGCGCCCGGAGCGTGCGAGCTTTTCGCACGAGACAGCGTTTCTTGGCGCACTCGGAAAGACGGATGAAGTGCGTAATTTCCGCGCGGACCTCGCGCTTATCCGCGCGGAGTGTCAGGCGCTGGAAACATGGCTGCCCGCCAACGCGCCAGCCGTCATCCAGCACCACAGCCTTTGGCCGGCGCTGCTGCGCGTCGTCGCTTGGTTTCGCGCCAATCCGCGCTCCGGCCTGTATCTCCGGCAGCTTCCCGTCGAGGGCGTGGACACGAAGTTTTTCGAGCGGCACCGCACCATCCTCGACGCGCTGCTTCTCCAAGTGCAGCCGGAGGCCGTCGATCAGAGCGCGCCGCGTTTCGAGGCCCGCCACGGTTTGCGCTGGGAGGAGCCACTCGTGCGGCTGCGTTTTCTCGACCTGGCGTTGCAAGCGGTGCGCGGCTTCCCCGTCGCCGATCTCGCCATACCCGCACCCACTTTCCGCGCGCTCTCGCTCGGCAGCGTGATCGCGATCATCACCGAGAATCTGCGCAATTTTCTAGCCCTACCAACATTGCCGAACGCCGTGGCGGTGCTCGGGAGCGGCGATGCCGCCGCCTTACTCGCGAGCGCGCCGTGGCTGGCGCAGTCGCGGATCCTGTATTGGGGAGATATGGATGCGCGCGGTTTCGCGATCCTCGCACGATTGCGCGCGGCGTATCCGGAGACCGAGAGCATATTGATGGACTCCGCAACGCTCGAAGCGCACCGACGGTGGGCCGTGAAGGTGGAGTTCGCCCATGTCGAAGTGCCTGGACTTACCACCGCTGAACGTGCCGCTCTGAATCAACTCAGCGCAGAGGGTTTGTGGCTGGAACAAGAGCGCGTGCCATACGCCGTAGTCGTCGAAGCGTTCGCACGAATCATCAGTCCGCCGCACCCCGCAACCGCGCGATAAAGGCCGGAAGTAGAGGCGGGCTAACGATCGCGCCCAGCCGCGGAAGGCAGCGAGTCCGCATACGCCGCTTCGGTGCGGTGCAACTCGGCGATGAGCGCGGTGCGCAGCTTCTCCAGTCGCTCGTGCTGCTCGGGGGAGGTCGCGAGGTTGTGCAGCTCTTCGGAGTCGTGGCGGAGATCGTAGAGTTCTTCGCCATCGGTGCCGCGGAGGTAGCGGATGTATTTCCAGCCGTCTGCGACCACGGCGTCATACCACGGCACGCCGGCCTTGTGGATGGCGCCCTTCGGATTATCGCGCAGCATCTTCGTCACATCGCTGCCGTAGTGCTCGCCGGTGTGTTCGTAGAGGCAGGGGTAAGGCCACGCGGCGGCGGGATCGCGCAGCAGCGGGGTGAGGTCGCGACCGTGCATCTTCCACGGCTGATCGAGGCCAGCGAAGGCGAAGAACGTCGCGACGAGATCGGGACTGCCGACGTTTTGCGGGCAGAATTTTCCAGCGGCGACGGTGCCGGGCATCGAGACGATGAGCGGCGAGCGGTAGTTCGCGTCGTAAGGCGCGACCTTCGTGCGGAAGCCGTGCTCGCCCATCGCGAAACCCTGGTCGGCGGAGTAAATCACGAGCGTGTTTTCGAGCTGCCCGGTCTCGCGCAGCGTCTTGATGAGTTCGCCCACGCCCTCATCCACTGCGGGCACGCACTCATTCACCTGCCGCACCCAGTCGGCGAAATCCTTCCCGCCTTTGCCCGCCTCATCGCCGACCGCTTCACCGCTCTTGCCCGCGATGATCCGTCCATCGGCCGCGCGCGACCACGCTTGCGTCTTCTTGAGATAATCCGGCTTGCCGGGCCGCGGCGGCAGGATGTCCGCCGGCTCGGGCACTTCCTTGCCGGCATAGGTTCCCTTGTGCCGCGCCGCCGGTTTCGACGGCCCATGCACGCTCCCGTAGCAGAGCCAGAGATACCACGGCTTCTGCGCGTCGCGATGCTCGCCGCGGATGAACTCGCCCGCCCACTTCGTGTAATTGTCCGCCGGGTAGCCCTCGACCGTCTTCTCCACGCCATCGATCGCGAGGATCTGCGTCTCGTAATACGCGCCCGCGTTCTCCTGGTGCTTCGGGCGATTCCACACGATCTGGTGATCCCAATCGCGTCCCCAGCCCGCGTCATCGCCCGTGTGCCACTTGCCGATCTGCGCCGTGGTGTAGCCGTGCTCGCGGAAGGTCTTCGGCCAAAACGGGCACTGCTGCGGATCGTAAGTGCTGCCCGGATATTTCCCCGCCATGCTCATCGACTCGATCGCGTGCGGCCAGTGCCCCGTGAGCAGCGCCGCGCGCGAAGGCATGCACCACGAGCCGAGATACGCGCCTTGGAAACGCACGCCGCTCGCCGCAAGCGCGTCGATGTTCGGCGTCTTCACCCACGGCCACGCCTCGGGATAACACGCGACCGTCTTCGTGCTCTGGTCGTCGGCGAGGATGAAGAGGATGTTCGGCTGCTTCGCGGCGAATGCGACGGAGCCGAGCCAAAGCAGGGCGAGGATGAGGCGGGTGGGGTTCATGGCTAGTTGATCGCAGCGAAGTCCCGCCCTCACGGCTACTAGACCAAGGTGCGGCTTACGGCTTACGGCCGCGTCACTTGCAGCTTCATAAACCGCCGCGGGTGTGCGGGGTCGGTGAGCAGGTAGGCATCGCCGATCTGCACGCTCTTCATGGCGCCAGCGCCCGTCTCGCTCACCGTCACGCCGCCCACGAGCGGCACGAAGGGTCCGCCGCCCGTGCTGCGTGCGAGATCGGTCCAAGTGCCGGGCGTGTCGCCGCCGCGCACGGTGAGGGTGAGATCGGCGCGCGCGCTGTCACGGGAGAAGTTCAGCGTGAGCCGGCCGGCGACATTGCTCAGGCTCGGGTTCGCCGCAGGGTCGTTGGTGTTCGGGTCCGCACCGACGGCGGCTTCGATCAGGTTCTTGCGCCCGTCGCCATCGGGGTCCGCCAGGTCGCCGGCGATCGTCGGCACGTTCCAGTTCGTCCCGAAGTTGAGCGCCTGCCATTGCTGGAAGGGCGCCGCGGGTGTCCAAACGAGATTCACCGCGGTCGCGGTGTGCTGGAGTGAGAACGCGCCCCAGCCCGCCGCTGCGTGGCTCGCGCTGTCGGCGCTTACCGTGCCGAGCGCGAAGGTGCCTGTGCGCGAGGCCCCGCTCACGACGGTCCACGAGCGCCCGCTCGCCCAGAATGGATCGGTGAAGTTCACGGTGCTGCCCACGCTGTCGAGTGCTACGTCGAGCGCAGGCTGGGTGCCAGTGGTGGCGATGGCGACGGTGCCCGTGGCAGTGGCTTGGTCGAAGTCGATCCCAGCGCCGGTTTCGAGGTTCGCGCCGAGTTCCCACGCAATATGGCTCCCACTGCCGTAGGTCACTGAGCCTCCGAAGCTCTGCGCGCCCACGCCAGCCCCGGGCTTATGAGTGCCATTGATGGTCGTGTTCTTCGCGATGGAGCCGCTGCCCGCGAGGGTCGCGCCGTTCGCGACCGTAGCCGTGCCACCCGCGGCGAGGCTGCCATTCACGACGAGCGTGCCGGTGCTGACCGTGGTGTTGCCGTTGTAGGTATTCGCCGCGCTGAGCGTGAGCGTGCCCGCACCGATCTTCGTCAGCGCGAAGCTGCCGGAGACTGGCGCATCGATCGCGATGTCGCCGCTGCCGCCGATGCTGGAATTCGCACCCATGATGACCGCGGATAGATTCGCTGTCGCCGTCGTGCCCGTGCCAGTATCGAAGGCCACGCTCGGCGCGCTGGTGTAGCCGCTGCCGGGATTCGTGACGGTGATGCCGCTGACGACGAAGTTGGTCGCGTTGCCCGTGCCGGTCGGGTTCGTCCCTGCCGTCGTGATCGTCCCGCCGGAGAAAGCGATCGTCGGTGCGCTTGTGTAGCCGGTGCCGGCATTCGAGATCGTGATGCTGCTCACGACTCCGCTCGTGAGATTTGCCGTAGCCGCCGCCCCCGTGCCTCCACCGCCGCTGATCGTGACGGTGGGCGCGACCGAATAGATCGTGTTCCCGCCCGCGATCGTGAAGCTCGCCGCGCTCACGCCGAGCGTCGCCGTGGCCGTCGCGTCCGCACCACCACCGCCGCTGATCGTGACGTTCGGCACCGCGCTATGCACGCCGCCTGCCGTCGTCGAGATCGACGACACGATGCCGCCCGCGATGTTCGCAGTCATTCCAATGCTGTTCACCAGCGAGCCATTTCCACCCACGCCGATGCCGCGGATCGTGAGCACCTCGATGATCCCGCTCTGTCCGTAGAGATCGAGCGTCGCACCGCTTGTGATCGACGTGCCGCCCGTCGCGCTGCCGAAGGTCGAGCCGCCGTGGCCGAGCGCGCTCGGGTGTCCGACGACGAGCGTGCCGGCGCTGATGGTCGTGGTGCCGGAGTGCGTGTTCGCGCCGGCGAGCGTCCACGTTCCCGAGTCGATCTTGTTCAGGTCGATGAGCACGTTGGTTGCGCTGCCGTTGCTGATGACGCCATTCACGAGGCCCGCGCCCGCGCCGCCGAGGCGCAAGGTGCGGCTGGTCGTATTTGGCGCGATGTTTCCATCAAGCGTGAGCGTGTCCGCGCTGACGTAGATGCGCGTGGCGCCGCCACCGCCGGTGAGGGTGATCGGGCCGGCGAGGACGTTATTTCCAGCCTCGCTGAGGATCGCGCCGGTGGTGTCGTTGCTGGTCAGGAGGCTGATGCCCGCGGCGAGTTCGATCGGGTTGCTGCTCCCATCGAGCCGGAGTTGAGGCGCGCCGTTCGAGCCATTGTTCAGGGTGATCGCCTTCGTGCCGTCGCCCAGCGCCGTGCTGTTGGTGATGCGTAGCGCGCCGGAGTTCACGGTCACACCACCATCGAAGGTGTTCGTGCCGCTGAGCACGATGGTGCCCGCATTGATCGGGCAGTCGATATAGAGCGTGCCCGTGCCGCCGATGCTGTTCGGCACTTCGAGCGTCCCGATGCGGTCGAAGCGGAGTTGCCCGTTGTCGATCACGTCGCCGCTGCCGAGCGTGCCGGTCCCGAGGTCGTTGCCGATTTGCAGCGTGCCCGCGCTGATGATCGTGTCGCCGGTATAGGTGTTCGTGCCCGCGAGGATGAGCTTGCTCGACGTGCTCGCCCGCGTGAGCGCACCCGTGCCGCCAATGTCGCCAGTGAAGACGAACGTGCCGCTTGCCGTCGCGTTGAACGTCGTGTCTGCGCCGAGCGTGAGCGGCACGTTCACGTTGTAAGTCATGCCCGAGCCCGCGACCGCGCTGAGGTTCACGGTCGGCAGGAGCGTGCCGTTGTTCAGCAGATTGAAGCCGCCGCCGGTGATCGTCGTCGTGGTCGCCGCGCTGCTCGTGCCGGCGAGCGTGAGGTTGTTCATGTGGAAGCCGGCGACGACATCGTTGTTCGCGGTGATCGCGCCGCCGGTGAGCGTCTGGCCCGTGAAGAACTGCACCGCCGCCCCGCGCGTGCTCGCGGGCGCGGCGCTGCTTTGCCAGTTCGCGCCCGTGCTCCACGCGCCGGTGCTCGTGCTGGTCCACACGTGGTTCACCGCTGCGGCGGAAAGCGAGATCGTCCCCATGGCGCTGAGCCCGCCGAAGTGCCGCACGGTCATCCCGCCCGCGAGCGTGGTGATCTCGGCCGGAAGAAGCGCGGCGTTGAAGACCGCGAGTTCATCGAGCCCGCCATCGAACCAGCGCGGCGCATACGTCGCGGTCTCGTCGGTGTGGCCGCCGAAGATGAGCGGGTGCGTTTGATTGATCGCGAGCGCGAAACTCGAGTCGCTGCCGACGAGCGCGCCATTCAGGTAAAGGCTGAGCGTCGTCCCGCTGCGCACGACCGCGAAGTGATGCCACACGCCCGGCGTAGCGGTGCCCACGATGGCCACGTCCGGCCCCGGATAGTGGTGCAGCGTGAGACTGCTCGCGCCATTCGCCATGAGGTAAAACTCCTCGCTGCTGCCGTAGCCGTCGCCGTTGTGGAGGTGCCAGATCATGTCCTCGTTAGTGGCGTCGCGGCGCTTGAACCAGCCGGTGATTGTCCAATCGCTCGCGTTCCAATCCAGCTCCGTCGTCCCGATCGTGCGGCTGAGCCGCGCGGCGTTCGCGCCGCCATTCTCCACGAGATCGAGGCTGCGCCCGTCGTGGCCGATCGCAGCGGGCACGTCGCTCACGAGCGTGGCTGCGCCGGTGCCGATGGCGTCGAGCGTGCCGTCGCGACCGAGGCCGGAGACATCGGGCACGGTGTTCGCGGCCGAGGCGTCGGGCGCGTCGAAGTCATACGTGAGGATCGCGCGCGGATCGGCGGCGGTGTCCGTCGCGGTGAAGTTGAACGTCGGCACACCGGTGTAGCCAGGCGTGGGTGTGAAGCGCGCGGTGTGGCCGTCGGCGAGCAGGACGACCGTTCCATTCACCGCGCCGCTGACGGTGAAGAGCATCTGCGCGGACGGCGTGGCGTCGTCGGTCACGTAGGCGCGCAGGTCGATGTCCACCGCGTTCTCGTTGTCGCCCGTCGCGACGCTGATCGGGGTGATCGGCGCGTCGTTGGAAGCCGCGAGGTTCCACGTATTCAGCGCGCTGATCGTCGGCAGCGTCGTCGGCGCGACTTCGCCGGTGCTCAGCGGCACGAACCACACGGCGAGCGTTGTGTTCGTCACGCCCGTGAGATTGATCGCGAGCTTCTTGTAGCCGGTGTTCGCATTCTGCCCGTTCGTATCGGGCGCCGTCGGCAGTTGTGGCGACGTGGGCAGCGGCACCGCGTCCGTGATCGTGAACGTGCCGCCGCCGCTGACGATCTTGCACCAGAGCCGCTCCGCGCCTTGCTGCATCATCACGCTCGTGCCGCCGGGCTCGATCGTCACCGTCGTCGCGGGATTCGTGTAGTGCGCGAACCACCACACCGTTTTCCCCGTCGCGGCCTGGATCTCGTCCTGCACGAGCACTTGATTGCGCGCGCCCATGAGCCGCGTGCCGCGCCACACCTTCGTCATCCCCGAATACACCGGCGTGAGGTCGTGGATCGCGAACGAACCCGTGCCGCCGGGCTCCGACTGAAATGCTGCGAGCGGCGCGACGGCATTGAGCACCATGTCGGCGTTCGCGCTCGGATTGATCGTGAGCGTGTTCTGCCCCTCGGGCCGCATCCGGTAGTAATCCCAGCGATCCGTGCCCGCGCTCGGCGTGCTGCTGAAGTAGCCGGGCAGCGCGTAGTTATCGCCGCCGAGTTCGTGGAACCAGCGCTTGCCGAGCGCATCGAGCACGAACGTGCCCGCATCGAGATTGCCGTGATCCGCGCCCATGTGGCCGCCTTTTCCGCCGACGAACGTCGCGCGTGAGTCGTTCCACTTCCCGCGCATCGTCACCATTTCCTGCGGCTGGAAAGCGGTGCCGGCCTCGCCGTGGAAAGCCATGTCAGGCTGCGCGCCCGTGCTCACCAGCGAAGATGCGCTGTCATTCCACCACAGCGCGTCGAGCGCACCGCCGCTGCCTTGGTTCTCCCACCAGTCGTAGAGCGGCTGGCCGTGCCGGCGGGCCATCCACTGAAACACCGCGTTGCGCTGCGCGCCGCCCGCGCCGGCGTCGGCGAAGTTGAAGATCACGTTCGACGTGCCGACCGCGTGGATGGAGGCAAAGCCCGCCTCGGAGAGATTCGTCGTGGCGCCGATGCCGAAGTCACTGCCGAGCACTGACTCGAGCGCGGCGAGCATGCGGACGCCGTATTCCATCGTGTATCCCCAGTAGCCGGGACCTTCATACCACGCGCCGTTGTCGGTGGTGAAATGCTTCCACGTCGGGCGCGTCGAGTTGAGCGCGCGGTTGAGGATGTTTTCGGTGAGCGACTCGCTCTCGGTGCCCACCGCGAGTGCGCCGATGGTCATGCCGCCGTTGCAGACCTGGTTCCAGTTGTTCCCCGTGCTCTGCGACCAGCCGACGTTGTTCGTATATTGCGTGAGGCCGGCGTTGAGCCCCTTGTTGATGATCGCCGTGCGGATCGTGTCGCGCCGCGGCTGCGTCCAGTAGCTGTAAAACCAGTCGTAACCGATCGCGCAGCCGTGCGTCATCTCCGCGGTGTCGAGGAAGTGCGCGGGGTGCCAGTCGGGGAAGAGCGTGTTATCGGCGACGGTGTTCAGCTCCGTCCACGCGCGCTCGGCATATTGCGCGTCGCCCGTGAGCTGCCACGCGAGGCCGAGCTTATACATCCGGTCCACGACCGTGCGCGCCTGGCTCAGGATCGTGCCGCGCACGTCCTGCGAATACGCGACCGGTGCCGCGGTGAGGATCGTGTCCGCCGAGTTGATCGCGTTTTGCGCCCACGTCTTCGGCTGGCTCGTCGTCGCGCTCTGCCACGTCCCGCGCAGCTTCGCGAAGCGCTCCGCCGTGGCGAAGATCCGCGGGTGCGTCTGCGCCATCGTATTGAGCAGCGCCGTCTCCGCGGGCTGCGCCGTCGCGAGCCCCGGCTGCACGAGCGCGCTACCGGGGATCACGGAGAAAGCGGCATCGCCCGGCTTCATCCAGCCGACGCTCCAGTGGTCCGTGCCGGTGTCCTCCTTGTGCAGCATCTCGACGTAGTAGCGCTCGCCCTGCACGAGCGCGATCGCGCTCGACGGCGTGCCCCACGCGCGGAAGCCCGTCGCGCTCGCCACGTTCGCGATCTGCACCTTGTTCGCGCTCGTCGCGTCCGTGCTGAGGAAAAGCTGCATCGTGTCATCGCCGCTCACCGCGAAGGTGTAGCTGCCGCTCACCGGCGGCACGAGGAAGCCAGTCACACGCGTGCCGTAGCTGTCTGCCCAATTCTGCGCGAGGCACTCGAACGACGTGATCGCCTCGCGCCCGCTCGGCTTGTTCGGGTAGTTCGCGTTGCTCGTGAGCGCGCTGATCGCGCTGCCCGCGATGCCGCTCCAGTGTTCCTTCAAGATCGACCCGCCCGCCTTCTCCACGCGCGCCGGATACAGTCGCGCCGTCGGGATCACCTCACGCGCCCGCGATGCTGACGACCACTCCAGCCGCACCGCCGCCGAGCCCGTCTGCTCGATGTATTCCAGCCGCACGTTCACCTTCTGCCCCGCGCTCAGCTTGAGCTGCCCGCGCATCTCCGGCGACACCGCCGCGAACGTGCGCGCCGTGAGGAGTTGATCGTTCACCCACAGCCGCGCCCCGTCATCCGCCGTGACGTAAAACGTGTAAGTCTCCGAAAATTCCGGCTCGATCTGCCCGGCCCACGCGACGCTGAACGTGTCCGCATTGGTGATCGTCGTCCCGCCTGGGATCGCCGTGCTCCACGCGAAATCCACCGCCGCATCCGTGCGCGTGGTCTTCAGCGTGCCGAAGCTCGCGGTGTCGTAATATTGGCCGGTCAGTCCGGTGCCGGGGACGGCGAGCGCGACGCGTCCAAGCAGGAGCGCGGCAGAGAGCAGAGCGAGTTTTCGGGGGCGCATAAGCGTGGAGGGAAGAAGCCCGCTTTTCGCGCTATGTCCGCTGGTTTCTGAGGCTTGCGCGGTTTCCTCGAAAACCGCCCGCCGCCCTCAGCGCACCTTGCGGAAGAACGCGCGCACGTCTTCCGCGAGGAGCTGTGGCTGCTCCATCGCCGCGAAATGCCCCCCGCGCGGCATCTCCGTCCAGTGGAAGAGCTGCCCGCCATGCGCACGCTCGACCCATGCGCGCGGCGGCACGTTGATCTCCTTTGGGAAAAGCGCGTAACCCATCGGCGCAGGCTTCCCTGTGTTCTGCCACGCGCTCATCGACGGCGGACGCGCTTGGTTGTGCTGGGACTCATAGTAGATGCGCGTGGCGGACGGCATCGATTGCGTGACCCAATAGACCATCACGTTCGTGAGCAGTTCGTCCTTCGTGAAGCTGCGCTCGAGGTCGCCACCGTGATCGCTCCACGCCCAGAATTTATCCACGATCCACGCCGCCAGCCCGGCGGGCGAATCGTTCAGCGCATAGCCGAGCGTCTGCGGGCGCGTGCCTTGGATCGCTCCATACGCCTTGTGATCGGCGAGCTCGGCGTTGCGCTTGCGCGAGCGCTCGACCTCCTGCTCCGTTACGCCGCGCATCGGGTCGTCGGTCGGTTGGCTGCCGCCGGGGAAATTGCTATGCGCGCCGATGCAGTGTCCGCCATCGCCGCCCGCGAGCGAGCGCACGATGCCGCCGCCCCAGTCGCCGCCTTGCGCGCCGTAACGCGTGTAGCCGAGCCGCGCCATCAGCTTCGCGAGCGTCTCCGCCATCCGCTGACTGCTCCACCCGCGTTCGGTCGGCTGGCCCGAGAAACCAAACCCCGGCAGCGACGGCACCACGACGTGAAACGCGTCCTGCGCCTTCCCACCGTGCTTCTCCGGCTCGGTGAGCATCGGGATGATCTTTTGAAACTCGAAGAACGACCCCGGCCAGCCGTGCACGAGCAGCAGCGGCAGCGCATCCGCGTGCGGTGAGCGCACGTGCGCGAAGTGGATGCGCACAACGTCGATCTCCGTCGTGAACTGCGGTAGCGCATTCAGCGCCGCCTCCTGTTTTCGCCAGTCGTAGCCACTGCGCCAATACTCGACGAGCCGCTGCACGTATCCCCGCTCGACGCCGTAGTCCCACCCTGCATCCGCGATCTGCCCCGGCCATCGCGTCTTCCCCAGCCGCTCGCGCAAGTCGGCGAGCACCGCGTCCTCCACGTGGATCTTGAACGGCACGACCTCCTCCGCAGCCAGCACGGTGGCGCAGAGGAATAGCGATGTTGCGAGGGAGAGCTTCATGGCGTCCGGGACAACCCGCGCCCGGCCCGAAGCGTAGCTACCTACTTCGCGCCGGGCCGCGTGAAACCCTGGTCGCGCGCGGCGGCGAGTCTTTCCTTCATCTTCGCCACGAGATCAGCGTGGGTGGTGAAGGCATCGCTCGCCTCCGCCACGTCGTCTTTCACGTTGAACAGCTCATCGTGCTGCGCGGATGCCTTGTGCTTCCGCGCGGTGAGTTCGGCCTTCTTCTTGTTGCGTAGCGTGATCGGCGGCGCGCCGGTGCGCTCGACGAGTTTCCAGTCGCCCATGCGGATCGCATACGTCGCATCCGCCGCTTGCAGCACGACGTGATCTCGCACGGGTGCGCCTGTCTTTTCTTCGGTGAAGGCGCGCAGCACGTCGAAGCTGTCCTCCGCGTTGCCCCCCGGCAGTGGCACATCGATCACGTGCGCGAGCGTGGCGAGCACGTCGGTGAGGCAGATCACTTGTTCGCTCACGGTGCCCGCCGGCACGCGGCCCGGCCAGCGCACGAGGAAGGGCTCGCGGAAACCGCCTTCCCATACGTCGTGCTTGCCGCCGCGCAGCGGGCCGTTGATCGCGAGGCCGGCTTTCATCGCCGTGCTGGCGTTCGCGCTATTCGCATTCACCACGCCGCCGTTGTCGCTGGAGAAGATGATGAGCGTCTTGTCGGCGAGCTTCAGCTTGTCGAGCGTCGCGAGCACTTCGCCCACACTCCAGTCGAGTTCGTCGATGAAGTCGCCGTATTTGCCGTAGGGGCTGCCGGTGAATTTCGGATTCGGCGCGACCGGCTCGTGGATCGCGTTCGGCGCGTAATAGACGAAGAATGGCTGCGCCGCGTTCGCTTCGATCCAGCCGGTCACTTTTCCCGTGAGCGTCTCCATGATGTGATCTTCTTTCCACGGCTCCACGATGCCCGCCGTCGTCGCGTTCTCGCGATTGCCGCTGATCGTGACTGGCTGCCCCGCCACTTTGCCGAGCGCCTCGTGATTCTCGATGAAGGTGTGCGGTCCATTCCACGGATTCGCCGCGAGCCCGAAGAAATAACCGAAGCCGACTTCAAGCGGACCCGGCGCGAGCGAGGGACTCCAGTCCGTGCGCTTCGCCTCTGTGCCCATGCCGAGGTGCCACTTGCCGAACGCCGCCGTGCGATAGCCCGCGCCTTTGCAGAGCGAGCCGAGCGTGAGCCGCGTGGTCTCGATGTGCAGCGGCGCATTCCCGCCGAGCACTTCGCCGTCCTTGATGCTCGTGCGCCAGTAGTAGCGCCCCGTCATCAACCCGTAGCGCGTCGGCGAGCAGACCGAGCCCGGCGCATACGCGTTCGTGAAGCGCCGCCCTTCGCGCGCGAGTCGATCAAGATTCGGCGTCTTCACGCCTTTCGCGCCGTAGCAGCCAACGCTGCCCCAGCCGTAGTCGTCGCTGAGGATGACGATGATGTTTGGCTTCTCGGCTGCGTGAGCCGCGAAGATGAGTGCGAGGAGGAAAAGGAGGGCGTGTTTCATTTGGCAGCTTTCTTCTTCCGCTTCTTCGTGGCCGGCGGAGCGGAAGTCGAGTCGTCGTGCAGGCCGTCGAGCGCGCTTTGCAACTTCACCCGCGCGGCCTTCGCCTCGGCATTATTCGGGTCCGCGGGGATTTGTTTCCACGGCGCGTCGCCCATGTCGAACAGCTCGCCCTTGCCAGTGAGCTTCCAGCGGTCGCTGCGCACGTAGCGATCGTCGCGCAGTTGCACGTAGGCCCATTCGCGCGGCTCACCTTTCTCGCCGCGGAGCTGCGGCGAGAAGCTGTGGCCGTCGATCGTCCGCGTCGCCGACAGGGGCACGCCGGCGAGCGCGGCGAAGGTCGGCAGCATGTCCGTGAAATCGCGGAGGTCTTTGCTCACGACACCGGCGGGTGTGGTGCCGGGCCAGTTCGCGATCAGCGGCACGCGGCTGCCACCTTCATTCACCTGGCTCTTGTGTCCGTCCACCGCGCGGCCGTTCACGGTGCCGACCGGCACGCTGCCGTTGTCGCCGGTGAAGACGATGAGCGTTTTCTCGCGCAGCTTGAGCTTGTCGAGTTCGGCAGCGATCTGGCCGACGAGCTTGTCGAGATACGCGACGTTATCCGCGTAGAGCGAATCGAGCCCCGGCACACCCTTGCCTTTGCTCTTCTGCTTCGCGCCGTCCGTCGCCTTGCTGTCGGGCGTGCGCAGGATCGGCCCGTGGATGAGCGGCGTCGGATAATAGACGAAGAACGGCCCGTCCTTTTTCCGGCGGATGAAGTCGATCACGAACTCCTGCAACACGTCCGGCCCGTATTGGCCTTTCGAGTCGGCGAGCGCCTTGCCGTTCAAGTTGTAGTCGGGATCCCAATACCGATCCGGCTTCGCCTTCGTGCCGTCCGCGCCCTTCTTCTTATGCTTCGCTTCGCCTTCCTCCGGCTCACCCGCGCCCCAGATGAGGAATTCATCGAAGCCCCACTTCGCGCCGTCTTCCTTCGTCGTGAAATACGAGAGCTGCCGCCACTTCCCCGCAACCGCCGTCGCGTAGCCCGCCTGCTTCATGACTTGCGCGACACAGCCGTCCTTGTCCGGCGTCGCCGCCGCCCCGAAGCCGTTGTCCTTCACGCCGGTGCGGAAGGCGTAACGCCCGGTCATCAGCATCGCGCGCGACGGCGCACAGAGCGGTGCGGCGAAGCAAGACTCGAAGCGCGTCCCGCCCGCCGCGAGCGCGTCGATGTTCGGCGTCTTGTAGATGCCGCCCGTGACGCCGAATCCCGGCAGTCCGATGTCGTCGGCGAGGATGAAGATGATGTTCGGGTTGCCTGCGGCTGTCTTCGCTTCGCTTCGGCTGTCTGCCGCGCGGACTGAGAAGCCGAGGGCGAGGAGGAAAAGGAGGGCGTGTTTCATTTGGCAGCTTTCTTCTTCCGCTTCTTGCCCGGCTTCGCGCCCCCCGCGCCGTCGGTCTTGCCGCCGGCGGGATTGAGTTCCGCGAGCACCGCGGTGAGACGCGCACGCGCGGACTTGCTCGCTTCCGTGTCAGACCCGGGCGCGAATGGCTTTTCCACGAAGGGCGCATCGCTCATGTCGAACAGCTCGCCGCTCTCGTTCATCTTCCAGCCCTGCTCGCGCACGAACCACTTCGCGCCGAGCTGCACGTAGGCCCACTCGCGCGGCTTGCCTTTCTCGCCGCGAAGCTGCGGCGCGAGGCTGATACCATCGATCTTTGCTCCCTCGGGCAGCTTCGCGCCGCCGAGTTCGGCGAGGGTCGGCAATTGATCCGCGAAGCTCACGATGTCCTTGCTCACCTTTCCCGCGGGCGTCACGCCCGGCCAGCTCGCGATGTAGGGCACGCGCGATCCGCCTTCGAGCATCGACGCCTTCTTCCCGTTGATCATCCGCCCGCCGATGGTGCTCGGGTAGGTGAGCGCGGTGCCATTGTCGGCGGTGAAGACGATGAGCGTCTTCTCGCGCAGGCCGAGCTTCTCCACTTCGGCGACGATCGCGCCGACCTGCTTGTCCATGTAGGCGATGTTGTCTTCGTAGAATTCCTTCGTGTCAGGTTTGCTGTCCGGCGTGCGCAGGATCGGGCCGTGAACGAGGTGCATCGCGTAGTAGAGGAAGAACGGCTTCTCTTTATGCCGCTGGATGAAATCGATGCTGAACGCTTGGATGATGTCCGGGTTGTAGGAGCCGGGCGCGCTGACCTGCTCGCCGTTCTTCTCGTAGCTGTCCTTCCAAAACCAGCCGCCCGCCGTCGGGTCCGTGCAGTATTCATCGAAGCCCCAATCGCGCGGCGTCTCGCCGACCTGCCGCCACTTGCCCGACTCGCCGGTCACGTAGCCGCTCTGCTTGAGCACCTTCGCGATCGACCACTCGTCCTTCGATTTCGCTCCCGGTCCATCGCCGCGCCACGAGCCATTCGTGATGCCGCCGGTGCGGAACGCGTAGCGCCCCGTCATCAGCAAACAGCGCGACGGCCCGCACAGCGGCGCCGCGTAGCACGTCTCGAAGCGCGTGCCCGACGCCGCGAGCTTGTCGATGTTCGGCGTCTTGTGCTTGTCCGCGCCGTAGCAACTCACGCCATCGATCCCGAGATCGTCGGCGAGGATGAAGATGATGTTCGGCTTGTCGGCGGCGACGCTGCCGGCGACGAACGCGATGAGGGAAAGGAGGAGCGTTTTCATTCTCAATCAACCGCGCTCAGGGGCGGAATTCGGACAAGTGGTTTTGGCTCAGTCCTTGTCGTCGGCCTTCTCGTATTCCTTCGGCAGCGTGGACTGCCACGCCTCCAGCTTCGCCGAGAGCTGCTTCACGATGTCGGGATGCTTCGTGACGAGATTGGTTTTCTCGCCGGGATCGGCGGCGAGATCGTAGAGCGCGAGGTCTTCGCGTTTGCTGATGGGAAAGTGCAGCTTCCACTGGCCGTCGCGGATCGCAGCGGGGCTTTTCGCCGAGCTGGTTTTCCACAGCAGCGGCTTCGTGCGCATGAAGTCCGCGCCATGCCAAGCCTTCGACGCGTCTTCGCCATCGAAGTTCGCCGCGTCGATTTTCGTGCTCGTGAGCGCGCAGAGCGTGGGCAGCCAGTCGGCGCCGCTGATGACCGACTGCGCATCCACGCGCCCCGCCTTCACCTGGCCGGGCCAGCGCACGATGAAGGGGATGCGCACGCCGCCCTCGAACTGCGTGTGTTTGCCGCCGCGAAACGGCCCGGAGAAGCCCATCGCGTTCAGCCGCACATCGCTGGGCTCAGCATCGCCTTTGTTTTTCTTCTCGCGCTTCTTCTTCGGTTCGTCGGCGTCTTCGCGCAGCGGCGCGGGGCCCTGGTCGCTGGAGAAGACAACGATGGTGTTCTCGCGCAGGCCGAGTTCGTCGAGGCGCTTGAGGAGCCGCCCGACTTCATCGTCCATCGACCTCACGTCGGCGAGGAAGGCGCGCAGGTGCTCGCTCACGTCGCCGCCGAGTTTTTTGCACATCGCGAATTTCTCCCGCATCTCCGGCGGAAACTTCGACTCATCGACTTGCAGCGGCCCGAACGCATCGAGCACCGCCGGCGGGGGATTGATCGGATGATGCGAGATGTGCCCCCACACGTTCACGTAAAACGGCCCGCCCTTGTGCCTCTCGATAAAGCCGATCGCGTCGTCGTAGATGTGCGCGTCGCGCCCGCGCGCCGCCTGCTTTTTCTTCCCGCCGCCCTCGTCGTCGGAGCCGACGGCGTCGATGCCATACGTGCCGTCCTTCGCGTCCGGCCCGATGTGCCACTTGCCGAAGTGCCCCGTCGCGTAGCCCTGCTTTTTCAGCAGCTCAGTGATCGTCACGCGCTCGCCGAAGCCGCCATTCGCCGGATACTTCGCGAAGGTCGCGGGGAACTTCGAGGTCATGAATCCCGTGCGGCTCGGGCAGCACGTCACGCCCGTCGCGTAGCACTGGAGGAAGCGCGTGCCTTCGCTCGCGAGCTTGTCGAGGTTCGGCGTCTTGGAATACGGATGCCCGTAGCACGCGAGATCGCCCCAGCCGAAGTCGTCGGCGAAAAGAAAGACGATGTTGGGCTTGTCAGCCGCGACGCTGGTGAGGACGAACGCGAAGAGGGAGAGGATCGATTTCACTCCTGCACAATCGCGACTGGCAGGGAGTTTCGGACAGCGAATTCCCAGCTACTGCGCGGCGCTGAAGGCGAGGAAGCGGCCCATTTCTCCGGGGCTGAGCGGGGCTTTGCCACGGCGGGCTTCGGCGGAAACCAGTCGCACGATCACCTCGAGCGCGGCGCGCGATTGCGTGGCGCGCAGGAAGTCCGCGTCGTCATGGAAGACCTCGTTCACGAGCAGCAGCGCTTCGATGGCCTTGTCCTTGTTCATCACGCCGCGCGCCGCGATCTCGGCGTTGCGTGCCTTCAGCCCGAGCGCGAGCGCGCTCACGATCTCCGCGCGATCCGTGTGCTCGCGCGGCAGCGTGGCGGCGAGCTGCGCGAGCGCGCTGAGCATGATGTAGTGGTAGGCGGGCCGCGCGTTGTGCGGATCGAGCCAGCGGCCCGCGCGCGGCCCATCCGTGAGTTGACCGGGGATGACACCGAGGCGCGCTTTGCGCAGCGCGGCATCGAGATACCGCGCCTCGCCCGTGACGGCGTGGGCCTTGGCGAGCAGGCGCACGCTGAAGCTGTTGTAGTTCCAGTTCGGGCAGAGCGGACGCGCCGCGGCCCAGTCGGCGGCGCGGCGCGCGGAGTCGAGATAGCGCGCGTCTTTCGTCACCTCGTAGAGATCGAGCATCGCGACTCCGCACTCACCGTTGTCGAACTGCAACCCGCCGTCGCCGAGATCGTCGAAGGCCCAACCGTTGCGCACCACGTCACCGAGCCGCCCCGCCTTTTCCGCTTGGGCGAGGAATCGTGTCGCCACCTGCATCGCGCGCGCGTCGGATTTGCCGCGCGCCGCTGGGAAGGGATACAGGCCCGCGCCCGCCTGCTCCTGCGCCCACATGAGGAAGGCCGCCGCGTCCCGCGCCAGCGCGAGGCTGCGCTCCGCGCCGTCGAGCCCGGCGCGCACCGCCGCGACATTGCCCGCGAGCACCGAGGCCGGCGCGCGCAACGGCGCGGTGAACGTCGCCGGGTCCGCGCCCACCTTCCACCAGCACAGCTTTTCCAGCGCAGCGAAGTGCGGCGTGAATCCTCGCTGCGCCTCCGCGCGCGTGAGCGGCGTCGCGTCCGCCGGCACGCGGCGATACTCGTCCGCCACCTCCGGAACGCCCGCCTTTTCCCCGAGTGCCGCGCGGCCCGCCGCGACCGCCGCACGGATCGCCGCGAGATCTCCGCTTTGCATGGCCGCGAGCAGCGCCTCGGACGACGGCTCCGTGCGCGCGGTGCATGACGTTAGGAAGCCAAGACAAAGCGGTAGGCAAAAGCGGTGGAGCATCGTCGCGTGGAGACGCCGCCGAGCGCGCGGCAGTTACGGCTTCTTCTTCGCGCGCTTCGCACCCTTGCGCTGCGGATCGCCGTTCCAGCGCTGATCTTCCCAGCGCGGCGGCTGCATCGTCGCGTTCCAATCGTCGAAGAGCTTTTGCATCGCCTTGGCCTTCTCCGACTGCTCCGCGGTGAGGTCGGTCTTTTCGCCGAGATCGTTCGCGAGGTTCACGAGCATCGGCGTCATGTCCTTGCTCGCCTTCACGAGTTTCCAGTCGCCCTCGCGCACGGCGTATTGCACGCCGAAGCGGAAGTAGAGCGCGCGCGGCGAGAGCTTGTCGGTCTTGCCTTCGAGCAGCGGGAGAAGATTCGCGCCGTCGAGCTGCCACTCGGGCTTCACTTCGCCGCCCGCCGCGGCGAGCGCGGTAGGCAACACGTCGAGCTGGATCACCGGCTCGTGAGATACGCGGCCGCCGGCGATGCGGCCTTTCCAAGCGGCGATCCATGAGACGCGCACACCACCTTCCCACACGAACCATTTGTGCCCGCGCAGCCCGCCCATCTCCGCCTGCGGCGAAGCGCCGCCGTTGTCGCTGATGAGGAAGATGAGCGTGTTCTCCTCCTGCTTCAGCTCGCGCAACTTCGCCATCACCGTGCCCACGGCTTCGTCCGCTTCCGCCGCGAGCGCCGCGTAGGCTTGCTCGCGCTTATCGAGGTGCTTGAACTTCTCCAGCCAGTGCGGCGACGCGACGACGGGCGAATGCACCGCGTTGAACGAGAGATGCAGGAACCACGGCTGCGTCTTGTTTGCCTCGATGAATCCGACCGCCTCGCGCGCATAGACCGGCGACGTGATCGGCGCGCCGGGCAAGTCCTTCAGCAATTCCTTGCCACGATAAAACGACGGCCCGCCGCCCTCGCCGAGATTGCCCACGGTGCCGACGGAAAAATCGAACCCGCGCGCCGCCGGCATGAACTCCGGCGCGCTGTCGCCAAGGTGCCACTTGCCGACGATCCCCGTCGTGTAGCCGAGCGCCTTCATCCGCTGCGCCATCGTCGTCTCGCTCAGCGGCAGATCGCGCCCCGGCCGGTTCGGATTTGCGTCGTGCCCCGTGCGCGTCTGGTAGCGCCCGGTGAGCAGCCCCACGCGCCCCGGCGAGCACACGCAGCCGGACGAGTAGCCATCGGTGAAGCGCACCCCGCCCGCCGCGAGCGCGTCGATATTTGGAGTCGGCGCGAGCTTTCCGCCGTAGCAACCGGGCTGCGCCCAGCCCATGTCATCGAGATACAAGATGAGGACGTTTGGTTTCGCCATCGCGAGCACAGGCGCGAGCAGCAGGGCGAGATGGAGGAATGTGCGTTTCATGAGTGCGGCTGTAACAGCACTCGATCGTGCCTCTTGGGACAACCAGTCGAAGGTGCGGGTGCAACCAGCGCGGCACCGCGACCTTGAGCAATCGCCCGGCGAGTTGCATAAGTCGCCCCCCATGCCAATCCCTTCGACCCAAGACCAGGCCGGCGCGAAGTATCCCGTGAAACTATCGCGAGCGACTTACGGGCTGCTCGCGCGCTTGCTCGGCAGTGGGAAGATCATAACGGAGGACCGGGTTCTGATCATCGCCAGCTCGGAGTATGAGCAGGCGATGTTCCGCGACTTCGGCTTCGCGAACACGCTGCACACGAACCTCTCGGGCGACCAGCCGGTGGATGCGTGCGCGCTGCCTTATCCCGATGGCGCATTCGATTTGATCTTCATCGAGGCGGCGCTCCATCACATGCACAAGCCGCACCTCGCCATTTACGAAATGGCGCGCGTCAGCCGCCGCTCGGTCGTGATTTGCGAGACGCAGGATCATTGGCTGATGCGCTGGATGATGCGTGCCGGGATCGCGGAGGAATACGAACTCTCGGCGGTGCGCGCCCACGGCGGCAAGGAAGGCGGCGTGAACAACACCCACATTCCAAACTTCGTTTATCGCTGGGCGCCCGGTGAACTTGAGAAGGTGTTCAAGTGCCTCGCCCCGGCTCATACCGTCGCGGTGGACGTGGAGTATGCGTGGGATCTCTACGGGCACGGAGGCGCGATCGGAAAGTTCCTCTGCGCCATCGGAAACAAGATCCTGCCGCGCTTGGGCAACTGCTTCGCCCTCCACTTCGACAAATCCCGGGCCGCTCTCCAGCCGTGGCTTGCGCAGTCTGGCGACGCGCTCGTCTTCCGCGAATAATCCGCGGCAGGTGTGGGTGCGATCAGCGCGCGGGCACGGCGATCATGTCGAGCGTGAGCGTCGCCGAGCCGGAGCCAGTGGACTTCACCATCGCCTTCGACGCCGCGGGCGGGCGTTGCGGATCGTAGTAGATCGGGCGCAGTTCGTTCAGCGCTTTGCTCACGTCGTCCGCGGACACGTAGTAGGTCGCCTTCGCGAGGTGGCGCAGGTCGCTGCCGGTCGCGGCGAGCGCGGTCTTGAGCTGCGCGAAGACTTCGCGCACCTGCGTGGCGGCATCGCCCTGCGCGCTGAGCCCGGAGATGTAGATGCGCGGCCCAGCGCCAAAGCGAGCAACGCGGCAATAGACCGGCGAGGCCTTCATCCCCGGCGGGGCGAGGAATTCGATCGGTGCGGGCGCGTCCGGCACGGATGCGATCAGTTCGATTTCGATCGGCACGCTCGGGCTGATCCACTCGACGAGCACGATAGGCGGCACCGCAGCGCCGGCGAAGAACCTGCCCATCTCTTCGCGCACCGCCGTCGCTTCTGACATCGGCTGCACGAATGCCTTGAGCTGCACCGCGTGTGACCAATCCACACCGAGGAACTTCAGCGTCGCGCCGAGGCTCTCCATCGTCTTGCGCGTGGATTCGCGTAGGTCCGCGCCCTTTTCCGCCTGCCCCGAGATGTAAGCCACGCCGCCCGCAGGCAGCACGCCGGTGCCGGCTCGCGTCGTCGTCGCCACCGCGTCGAGCCCCACGTTCGCGCCAGCCTCCGGCAGCGCGCTGACCACACACGTGAGCGCAGGCTGCGCGTTCGCGGGGAAGTGTTTCGCTATCGCCGCGCGTAGCGCCGATTCGCCCGCGGGGTCGCGGAGGTAAGCGTTGAGCTTCACCACGTGGCCGACGTCGCCCAGCGCGGCGAGAGCGGCCTCGGCCGTCGCGCCGAAAACCTGTGCGGTGTGCAGCAGCGACTGGTCAGGGACAACGACCGCGAGCGAGCGACCGGCAGCGGATTCAGGTGAGACGTAGCGTGGTGTGTCGGCGGCGAGTGCCGACACGGCGAGCGGGAGCAGAACGAGCTGTTTCATCGATCAGTAATCACGGAACGGCCCGCGCGGCTCGGCGTCGTCCATCGCCTTGCGCCACTGCTCGTAGCGTGACTTCACGAGTGCGAGGTTGTCGGGATGCTCGCGCGAGAGGTCGGTCTTCTCGCCGAGATCTTTCGTAAGATCGAAAAGCCCGCCGCCCTTCCCTGCGCTCACCCACTTCCATTTCCCGACGCGCGCCGCCACATCACCGCGCCGTTGCCAAAACATCTCCTCGCGCGGCGACGGCTTCTCGCCCGCGAGCACGGGCAGTGCGTCGAAGCCGTCGAGCTTCACGTCCGGCAGCTTCGCGCCGGCGGCGGCGGCGAAAGTCGGCAGCAGTTCGAGCGCGGTCAGAAAGTCATCGCTCACGCGCCCGGCAGGCAGCTTGCCCGGCCAGCGCGCGACGAAGGGCACGCGCAGCCCGCCTTCCCACATCGTGCTCTTCTTGCCGCGGAGTGGTGCGTTGTCGCCGTTGCCGCTGCCGCCGTTGTCGGAGTGGAAGACGATGAGCGTGTCGCGTTCGAGGCCGCGCGCTTTGAGGTCGTCGAGCAGCGCGCCGATCGCCTCATCCATGCACGTCACCGCGCCGTAGTAGCGCGCGAGATTTTCCGGGAGTCCCTGCGCGAGATATGGCGCCGCATATTTCTCCGGCACCTGCACGCCGACGTTTTGCTTGGTGGAAGCGGCGCCCTCGCCGCTTCTCTCGCTGCGAAGCGGCGGGACGCCGCTTCCACCGAACGACGACGCGCCGTGCGGCGCGTTGAACGGGAGGTAGAGGAACCACGGTTTCGCGGCGTTCGTGCGGATGAAGGCGAGCGCCTCGCGTTTGAAAACATCGGTGACGTATGTGCCGCGGTCTTCCTGCGTAGGGTTGTTGCCGCGGAAGAGCGACGGCACGCCGTAGCGCTCGTGCGTGTAGTAATCGATGCCGTTGTTCCCGTGCCCGTAGAAGAAGTCGAAGCCGCGCTGGAGCGGCAGGTAGCGCTTCGCCTGGCCCATGTCCCATTTGCCCACCACGCCCGTCGCGTAGCCCGCGCGGCGTAGAACGTCGCCGATCGTGATCTCGCGCGGATCGAGCCCGAGCGTCATCTCCGGCGAGAGCGCGTATTCTTCCGCGCCGTAGCGGTAGCCGTAGTTGACCATGTCGTTGCGGACCATGTCGTAGAGCCCATTGCGCTGCGGGTAGCGCCCGGTGAGAATCGAGCCGCGCGACGGCGTGCAAGCCGGCCACGTCACGTAGTAGCTCGTCGCGCGCACGCCTTCCGCCGCGAGGCGATCGAGGTTCGGCGTCTTGACCGGCTTCGTGCCGATGCAGCCGAGGTCAGGGTAGCCTTGGTCGTCGCTGACAATGAGTAGAATGTTCGGCTGCCGCGCGAAGGCGGCGGCGCAAAACGCAACCAGTGCGAGACCGAACAGCGCACGCATGACTCAGGACTTCGGCGCGGTGACGCCGAGGTATTTGAAGAGAAACGCCCGCAAATCCTGCGGCTGATCCACGCCCGGCTTGATGCCGAGCCCCGGGATCGACGCGACAACGACGAGACCGAGTTCATCGCCGCGCTGCTTGATCGCTTCGGCGTGTTTCGGGTGGTGCAGCAGGTGGCCGCGATCCTTGATGTCGCCCGTCGGCATCGAGTTGCTTACGAAGACAGGCGGTGCGCCCTTGGCCATCAGTCCGCACATATCACAGTCAGCGCGCACCTTCTCGCCGGCGGGGCCGCGCATCTCCTCCTCGGTCTTCAAGCCATACATCACCGGGCCATCTTCCGGTTTCATATACTTCTTCATGTCGGGGCCGAAGAGCTTCTCCCACGCGACCACATCGTAGGAAAACTGCGTGCTCAGCGCGCCCGCACACACGATGCGCGACGACTCCCGCAGCACGGGGTCACTGCTGTTCGGATCGGCGAGATCATCGTGAAACGCGAGCCAGAGCGAAGTGCCTGCGCCCGCCGAGCCGCCGTAGGACGCGATGCGCACCTTGTCGAGGTGCCACTCGCCGGACTTGCTGCGGAGGAACTGCACCGCGCGCGCGCAATCGCGCAGCACATCCTGCAGCGGTGTGGTGGTGCGGTAGCGGTAGTTGATCGCGGCGAAGGAAACGCCCGCATCGAGGCACTGCTTCACCAGCGCATCGCCGCGCACTTTCGATTTATCGCCAGAAGTGAAACCGCCGCCGTGGATGAAGACGACGAGCGGCGTGGGCGCGTCGGTCTTCGCCTGCCAGAAGTCGAGCACGTTGCGTTCGTGCGGGCCGTAGTGGACGTCGGCGAAAGTGGGCGCCTCGCCCGTAGCGACCGGCTTCGCGGATTTCCCGCGCAGCTTCGTGTAGTAAGCACGCGCCTCCTCGAGCGAGAGCAGGCTGTCCTTATTCGTGTCGGCGTCGGGGAACTGCTTGAGATAGCCCGCGAGGCGCTCAGGCGAGAGATCGGGTTGCGCGCTCGCGGCACACGCGAGGACGAGGAGGACGGAGAGGAAACGATTCATCATTTTTTGCGAGGCTTGCCGGCTGGTTTAGCCGAAGCCGCGCGCGCGTCCAGCGCGCTGAGTTCGATCGGACCCTTGTCGGCGGGAAGATACACGCGCAGTTGCGCGACGCTGCCTTGCGCCGGCACGTTCACCGCGATGTCCTGCCATTCTCCGCTGGCGGAGATGTCGAACTTCGCCACGTGCTCCGCCTTGAACTCTGTCTCGTCGGCGAGCCGCCAATGCACCATGCCGGGACCGCCTGCCGGCACGCGAACGCGTAGATGCATCTCGCCTGCGCCGGTGAACTTGTATTTCGCCGTGCCGAGAAAGGCGTTTCGCCCGCTGCCGGTGAGGCGCACGCCGTCGGTTGTCGTTTCCGCTTTCACGCTGCGCAGCTTCCAGCCCGCGATCGGGCCGGTGCCGTCGTCGGGCGCGAGCGTCTTGGCGATGGGCGCGGGTTTGGCGGTGAAGGCGGGGTTCGGCTGCGGATAAGTCGCGCCTGTGTCGGCGAGAAATCCATCGATGAGCGCGTCGAGCTCTTTCACGCGCGCGGGCTCGGCGGCGGCGAGGTTCTTCGTTTCGCTGAGATCATCGTGCAGGTTGTAGAACTCATAGCGCTCCGCGTCCGTCGCGCCGAACCAGCGGATCAACTTCCACTCGCCCGAGCGCGCCCACACGCCACCCGCGCGGCCAGGGCTCGCGCCGTGCGGGAAGTAATTGAAGAACGCTTTCCGCTCGAGTCCGCCTTCGCCGCGTAGCACGCGTGCGTAGCTCGAGCCGTCGAGCTTCTGCTGCGCTGGGCGCGGCGTGCCGGTGAGTTCGAGCAGCGTGGGATAAAGATCGATGTGCCCGACCACAGCGGCGCTCGTCGTGCCGGGCTTGATGTGCCCGGCCCACGCCCACATCAGCGGCACGCGCGTGCCGCCTTCGTATAGTGTGCCTTTGCCGTCGCGCAGCGGCGTGTTGATCGTCGGCGGTTGTTTGCCCGCCCACTTGCGCCAGTCGCTGCCAGCGTCGTCGCCCTTCGCGGCTTTGCGTTCCTCCTTGGCGCCTTCGCCCGTATTGCTGTGCGAGTTGCCGCCGTTGTCGGAGTTGAAGACGATGATCGTATTCTCCGCGAGCCCGAGCCGGTCGAGCGACTCGATGATGCGCCCGAAGCATTCGTCCACGCTCTTGAGCATCGACGCCATGATCGGATTCCCCTGCGCGCCGCTCGGATCCTTCTTCGCCGCGAACTGCTTCGTGTATTCCTCCTTGTGTCCCCACGGCCCGTGGACGCCGTAGTTCCAGAGGTTCAGGAAAAACGGGCGGTCCTTGTTTTCGGTGATGAACTTCACCGCCTCATCCGCGAGCCGATCGACGATGTATTCACCCGCCGGGCCGTCGGTGATCGTGCCGACTTTGTTTTTCCCGCCCGGCTTTCCATCGGCCACGACGCCGTAAGGCGAGAAGTAATTCCCCGGCGGTCCCGGATCGGGATGGCAATGAAACGCGACATCGAATCCCTGCTGCTCCGGCCAGTGCGGTTGTGTGAGGCCGAGGTGCCACTTGCCGAGGTGCGCCGTGCGGTAACCCGCATCGTGCAGCGCTTCCGCGAGCGTGTATTCCGACGGCTCCATGAAGTTCTTGCTGTCCGGCACGAGCATCGGCTGGTTCGCCGGCGCCGTGGCGCGCAAAAACTGGTGCCCCTCCGGCTGCGGGGGCTGATGCCCCGTCGCGCTCGTGATTCCGTGGCGTGCGGAGTATTTCCCCGTGAGCAGCGACGCTCGCGTCGGCGAACAAAGCGGCTGCGCATAAGCATCGGTGAAGCGCATCGCGCGCGTGGCGAAGCGGTCGATGTTCGGCGTCTCGTAGTATTTCGAGCCATAAGCGCCGCAGTCCATCCAGCCCATATCATCGACGAGGAAGACGATGACGTTTGGTTTCTGCGCGGCGTGCGCTGTGGTGGCGGCGAGAGCGAGCGTGAGGAGGAGATGTTTCATCGGTTTCATTTGTCAGCTTTCTTCTTTCGCCGCGGCTTTTCCGAGGCGCCAGGCTCGGGGCCATCGCTGTCGCCGCCACCGTCCTTGCCGCCGGGCGCGATGTTCGCCTTGTTCCACTCGTCCCACTTCGCCTGCAGCTCCTTTGCCTTGTCCGGCAGCGTGGCGATGAGGTCTTTGTCTTCGTGGATGTCGCTCGCGAGGTTGTAGAGCTTTGCGACGGTCACGGGTTCGTGCCGGCCGGTGTTCGTGTCGGCGTTGCTGTCGTAGCGCACGAGCTTGAAGTCGCCCGCCCGGATCGCCATCTGCTCGCCGAAGCGCCAGTAGAGCGCGTCATGCGGCGCGCCGGATTTTTCGCCGGAGAGGAAGGGGAGCAGGTTCACGCCTTCGAGTTTCCACTCTGGCTTCGCGCCCACGCCTGCCGCGGCGAGCGCGGTGGCATGTAGGTCGAGTTGGATCGCGGGCTTTTCGAAAACGCCCGGCTTCACGTGGCCCGGCCAAGCGACGACAAAGGGCACGCGCACGCCGCCTTCGAGCGTGGTGCGTTTGCTGCCACGCAGTGGGTCGTTGCGCGAGCCGTTCACCGTCACGCCGACCATCGTCGGGCCACCGTTGTCGCTCATAAAGGTGACGAGCGTGTCCTTCTCCAGCCCGGCGTCAGTGAGCTTCGCGCGCACTTTGCCGAGGGCTTCGTCCATCGCGAGCATCATCGCGTCGTAGGTGCGGCGGCGCTTGTCCTCGACGTTCGGAAACTTCGCGACGCGGTCGTCCGTCGCGTGCATCGGCGTGTGGACGGCATTGAAGGCGAGATACAAAAACCACGGCGCCGCTTTGTGCCTGTCGATGAACGCCACCGCCTCGCGCCCGAACGCATCGGTCGTGTAGTCGAGTTCCTTGATTGGCTCGGTGCCGCGCAGGATGCCACCCGCATCGAAGTAACTGTGCGAGCCGCCGAGGAAGCCGAAGAACTCGTCGAAGCCGCGCTTTTGCGGATGCATCAGCTGACTGGCACCGAGGTGCCACTTCCCGATCGCGCCCGTCGCGTAGCCCGCGGTCTTGAGATGATCGGCGAGCGTCGTCTCCGTCACCGGCAGCCCACCTCCCGCGCCGCCCGAATTAAACTCGTGTCCAAACCGCGTCTGGTAACGCCCCGTGAGCAGCCCCGCGCGCGTCGGCGAACAATACGGCCCGCTCACGTAGCCATTCGTGAAGCGCACGCCCGCCGCGGCGAGCGCGTCGAGGTTCGGCGTCGGGATGTCGGGGCACTTGTGAAAGCCGATATCGTTGTAGCCCATGTCGTCTCCGACGATGACTAGGATGTTCGGCTTGCGCTCGGCGGCGGCGAGTTGTCCGGCGACGAGCAACGCGACCAAAACGGTAAGGAGGGATTGCATGGGGAGGTGATAACAGCTCCGCGCGACTTTCGGACCTACACCTCCGCCTTGTCCACGGGTAACCGTGCCGGAATGCTGGTTTGACAAAGTGTAGATTCAACACGAAGCGGTTCCTCATGTCCCGGCCTTCCACTTACGCCTACCCCCGCGCCGCGCTCACCGTGGACTGCGTCGTCTTTGGGTTCGACGAGGCCGAGCTGAAAGTCCTGCTCATCCAACGCGGTCTCGCTCCGTTCAAGGGCCGCTGGGCGCTGCCGGGTGGCTTCGTCCGCGTGGACGAGACGCTCGATGACGCCGCGCGCCGCGAACTCGCCGAGGAAACCGGCCTCACGAATGTCTTTCTCGAGCAGCTCTACACCTTCGGCGCCGTGAAGCGCGATCCGCGCGAGCGCGTCGTCAGCGTCGCTTACTACGCCCTTGTGAAACTCGCCGGCGCCCACACTCGCGCCGCCACCGACGCCGCCGACGCCCGCTGGTTTCCGATCTCGAAGCCGCCACGGCCCGCCTTCGACCACGCCGGGATTCTCGCCCTCGCCCTCGCCCGCCTGCGCGGCAAGCTGCGCTGGCAGCCCATCGGTTTCGAGCTGCTGCCGGAAAAGTTCACCCTCTCGCAGCTCCAGCACCTCTACGAAGCCGTCCTCGGCGTCACGCTCGACAAGCGCAACTTCCGCAAGCGTGTCCTCGACCTCGGGCTGCTCGTTCCGCTGCGCGAAACCCACATGGCCGGCGCCCACCGCCCCGCGCAACTCTTCCGCTTCGACCCGGAGAAATACGCGCGGCTCGCTAGGCGCGGGTTCCACTTCGAGCTATGACTGCTGCCGGCACCTCCCCGACACTCATCGAGAGCTTGCGCGGCACCCTCATCGGCACCGCCGTCGGCGACGCGCTGGGCCTGCCCGCCGAAGGAATCGGGCCTGCGCGCATCCGGCGTCTTTGGAATGGCGACTTGCGGATGCGGCTCATTTTCGGACGCGGGATGTTGAGCGACGACACGGAACACACGTTTGCCGTCGCGCAGGCGCTCGCGGAGCACCCGGATAATGCGGCGCTTTTCCAGCGCGCGCTTGCGAATCGGCTGCGCTGGTGGTTTCTCGCGCTGCCCGCCGGCGTGGGACTCGCGACAGCGAAAGCGTGCATCAAGCTGTGGCTCGGTTTTCCGCCCTCGCAAAGCGGCGTCTTCTCCGCCGGGAACGGGCCCGCGATGCGGAGCGCGCTCATCGGCGTGTTCTTCCGCGAAGACGCGGCGAAACGCACCGAGTTCGTCCGCGCCGCCACACGCATCACACACACCGACCCGAAAGCCGAGGCCGCCGCCCAGGCTGTCGCGGCGGCGGCGGCGTGTGCGGCGAGCGGCGAAAACCGAGATGAGTTCCTTGGCTCGCTGCCGTCTTTCAGCAGCGAGCCAGAGTGGGGCCTCACGGTTGAACTGCTCCGCGAGCACCTCGCCGCCAGCGCCTCTGCGGCGGACCTCGCGAATGCGCTCGGCCTCGGACGCGGTGTGACGGGCTACGCATTTCACACCGTCCCGGTCGCGCTCTTTGCATGGCTGCGCCACCCCGGCGACTTCGCGGCGGCCCTCACGTCCGCGCTCGATTGTGGCGGCGACACCGACACGGTCGGAGCGATCGTCGGCGGCCTCGCCGGCGCCGGGCTCGGCGCGAACGCCATCCCGGCGCCTTGGAAAAGCAGCATCCACGATTTTCCGCTCTCGCTGCAGAAGATCGACGGCGCGGCAAAGGCGCTCGTTGAAAGACGCGCGTGCCCGTCGTTGTTCTGGCCCGCTCGTTTCGTGCGAAACATGGTCTTCCTTCTCATCGTCCTCGCGCACGGTTTTCGCCGCCTGTTCCCGCCGTATTGACCTCACGCATGAACGAAACCGTCTATCACGTCACCGTCCTTTCGAACTTCGCGCGTGGCTACGACAAGTATCGGCGCGTGTATGCGAAGTCGGGCATCCCGGAGAGCACGTTCCCCGATCGTTTCTTTGTGCTGCGCGCGGATGAACTCGGCATCGGTGTGCGCAAAGCCGCGCCGCTGCTCGACAGACTCGGCATCGTCGGCAATCGCCTCATCGCCCTGCGCGCGAGCCTGCCGTCGGGCGCGCTCCTGTCGAACGAACGCAACGGCCTCGGGCGCGTGTGGCCGCACGGTGAGTTGCCGCTCGACAGCGTGTGCGATGTCGCCGGGCGCGACGGCGCGGTCTCGGCGACGCCCGTCTTGCTGGAGGACGCCGCCGCCGATTCGCTGCGGCTGCTGCGCGCGGAACTGCTGCCCTACGACGGGCTGCGACCGCGCACCGTGTCGGTGCTGCCCATTGCGCGCGGATGCCAGGCGGCGTGCCCGTTTTGTTTTTCTGAGGCCTCGGTGTCGGCGGAGCAGGAACAGGGGAAAGTGGACGTTGTGCGCGTAGCGAACGTGATGCGTGCGGGTCGCGCGCGCGGCGCGGAGCGTGCGGTCATCACGGGTGGTGGCGAGCCGGGGCTGCTGCGCGAGGAGCCGCTGCGCGAGCTGGTCGCGGCGTGCGCGCGGGAGTTTCGGAAAGTCGTGCTCATCACGAACGGCTACCGCCACGCACACATGGACGGCACGCGGCGTGCCGAATCCCTCGCGGGCCTCGCTGCCGCGGGGCTGGCGGTGCTAAACGTCTCGCGCCACCACCACGACGAAGCGCGCAACGCCGCCGTGATGCGGCTCGAAACGCAATCCGCGCGGCTCGCGGAAACGTGGCGCGCGCATCGCGGCGCGTTTCCGCAGCTCGCGTTCCGTTTCACCTGCGTGCTCCAGCGCGGCGGCATCGAAGACGGGGCGGGCGTGCGGGACTACGTCGCGTGGGCGGCGGCACTTGGCGTGCGGGAGATTTGTTTCAAGGAACTCTACGTCTCCACGAGCCGCGAGTCGGTCTATCACTCCCGCGCCGTGAACGAATGGGCCGCGCAGCATCAGGTGCCGCTCTCGCTCGTCACGGAGTTTGCCGCCGCGCACGGCTTCCGCGAATGCGCGCGACTGCCGTGGGGCGCGCCGATTTTCCGCGGCGAAATCGGTAGGCGCGAGATCGCCGTCGCCGCCTACGCCGAGCCGGGTTTGTTTTGGGAAAGGACGCACGGCATCGCGCGAAGCTGGAACCTCATGGCCGACGGGCGCTGCCTCGTCTCGCTCGAAGACCGCGAAAGCGAAATCGCCGTATGAACTTCGCCGGCTTCCAGCAGGTCCGCGAAAAGTTCCTGCGCGAGCACGGCGACGTGCGCGACTGCGCGGAGACGAATCTCTACCGTGCCCTCGCCCGGCTCGCGCCACCGCCGGCATCCGCGCCGGTTGCGCCGGTGCATCGCTGCCACGTCGCGAGCCAGTGGTGTGAACGGTTCGACTTTTCGCCGGAGACCTCGCGCCGCTCGCTCATCTCGTGCGGCGTGCGCGACAGCCTCGCGCTGCTCTTCCGCCACTACGCTGCGGAAAATGCGCGGCTCTGGCTGCCTGCGGACAACTACCCCGTCTATGGCGAACTCGCCCGTGCCGCCGGCCTCGCGCCGCACGAGTTCCCCACGCTGCCCGTGCCGGTGTGGCCGGAGGCCGCCCCCGCCGATGGCACCGAACTGCTCGTCGTGACGAACCCGCTGAAGCCGCTTGGGCGCTGGCTCGACGCGCGCGACAGCGCCGCGCTCGAGGCATGGCTCGCCACCAGTCCGCGCCGCCGCCTGCTGCTCGACACCGTCTATGCATTCTCCAAACACTTTGACGCCACGACGCTGCGCCTAGTCGCGACGGGCCAGTGCCTCCTGCTGCACTCGCTGACGAAAGGCTGGCTGCACCCGCGCCTTTTCGGCATCGCGCTTGTGCCGGAGTGCGACGCCGCCGCGCTCACGCCGGTCTTTCGTGCTTCACCGCCACCGCAGGAGAATCTCGCTCGCGCCCGCGAACTCCTTTCGCGGCATGCCGCGATGCCCGCCGCCGTCGCCACCATCCTCGATGAAGCCAGGCAACAGATGCGCGCCGCGATGCCTCGGAAAATCATCGTCCCGCCGCCCGCCGACGCATCCGGCTATTTCACGCCCGTCGCCGCACACTGGAGCGAACTGCTCCGAACCCACAACATCCTCGGCATCCCCGCCACCGCCTTTGGCTCCGCGTGTGAAGACATCACCATTCTCAGCAGCCTCGCCTACGCCCGATGACGCCGCCCGACTGCCTCGACCTTTACGAAGACGCCGAGTTCTACGATGCGGAGTTCGCCGCGCGCGATGCGGAGATTCCATTCTTCCGCGAATACGCGCGGCGTTTCGGCAGCCCGGTGCTCGAAGTCGCGTGCGGAACTGGACGTCTCACGCTGCCCATCGCCCGCGACGGACACGAGGTGACGGGCCTCGACCTCTCTCGCCCGATGCTCGACCTCGCACGCCGCAAGGCCGCCGCCGCCGGATTACGCATCGAGTGGCTGGAGCAAGACTGCCGCGAGATGCATCTGCGTCGCAAGTTCGCGTTTATCTTCTCCGCGACGAACGCCATGCAGCATCTGCTCGACGTGGATTCCCTCTGCTCCTTCCTCCGCTCTGCCCGCCACGCGCTTCGGGCGGACGGCTGCCTCATCCTCGACATCTTCAACCCCAACCTCACGAAGCTCGCCCGCACCACCGCTACGCGCTATCTGCACAAGACATTCGCCACGCCCGACGGCAGCACCATTCTCGTCGAGGCGGCGAGTTCCTACCACGCAGCGGCCCAGGTGCTGCACTTCGATCTTTTCTACCTGCGCGACGGCACGCTGCTGCGCACGAAGAGCGTGAACATGCGCTGTTGCTTCCCCGCCGAGATGCTCGCGCTGTGCAAGCTGAACGGCCTCGAAGTCGCGCGCCGCTTCGGCGACTACGACGAAAGCGACTTCCACAGCGATTCTCCGAAGCAAATCCTCATATGCTGCCGCGCATCGACGCGATCGCGCGTTACTTCTTCGCGCCCTGCCAGCCCTTGAGACATTGCGCGGTCAGCCTCGTGACGAGATCGGCGTTCTTCGGATCGTTGGCGATGTTCACGTTTTCCTGAGGGTCGGTCTGCTCGTCGTAGAGTTCGACGGCTTCGACTTTCGTGTGATCGGCTTTCTGCACCCAGCGCGTGAAGCGGTAGCGATCGGTGCGCATCGAGTAGCCCATGAGTTTCTGGCCGTTCACATCGCGCGGATATTGGCTGAACGCGGCGGACTTCACGGACTGCGACGGATCGCGCAACACGGGCGCGAGGCTGGTGCCTTCGAGATGTTTCGGAAGAGGGAGTCCGCAGAGCTCCGCGAGCGTAGGATAGACATCGACGAACTCCGCGAGCGCGTCGGTGCGCTGGCCCGCGGTCTTCAATCCCGCCGCGGCGATGAGCAGCGGCGCGTTGGTGTCGTTCTCGACGTTGCTGTGTTTGCACCAGCCGCCGTGCTCGCCCAGCTTCCAGCCGTGGTCACCCCACAACACGACGATCGTTTTCTCCGCGAGGCCGAGGCGGTCTAGTTCGTCGAGCACGCGGCCGAGTTGCGCGTCCATGTAGCTGATCGCGGCGTAGTAGCCGTGCTTGAGCTGGCGCGCGAGATCGTCGGGGATCGGCCCGGCGGGGATGCCGTGATAGCTGCGGATCTCGCCGCCGGGCACCACCGCGTAGTCGGGCGCGCCTTTCGGCGGGAAGGGATTCGGCGCGAGCGCGATTTTCGCCGGGTCGTAGAGATCCCAATATTTCTTCGGCGAGACGAACGGCAGGTGCGGCCGGATGAAACCCACGCCGAGCCAGAACGGCTGATCCTTCTTCGCGCACTCACGCAGCGCGCTCACGGCCATGTCGGCGAGAGCGCCGTCGTGGAAGGTGTTGTCAGGCACGTCGGAACTCTCGAACGCCGGGCCGTAATTGCGCACCTTGCCGCCGCCTTTTTTCGGCGGCGCATCCTTCGACGCCTCGACCTTTGCTTTCACGATCGCGTTGCTCTCCGGCAGGCCGTAAGCGCCGTGCCCCGTCTTCGGCGACTGCCACGGCACCGACCACGATTGCGGATCATCGAAGCCGCCGTGGAAGAGCTTGCCCATGCCCTGCACAAAGTAGCCGTTCTGCTTGAAGTGCTCCGGCAGCGTCACCACATCGGGGATCGCCTTGCGAAAGTGCGTGACGAGATCCCACACCTTCGTCGTATCGGGCCGCGTGCCGGTGAGCAGGCTCGAGCGCGACGGCGAACAGACGGCCTGCTGGCAATACGCGCGCGTGAATGTCACGCCGCGCTGCGCGAGCCGGTCGAGATTCGGTGAGTGAATGTAGCCCGCGCCGTAGGCACCGAACTCCGGACGCAGATCGTCCACGGCGAAGAACAGCACGTTCAGCTTTTGCCTTCGGCTATCTCCGCTTCGCTCCGGTTCCGCCGCGCGCGCGGAGAACGCGCCGGCGACGAGGAGGAAAATGACGAGACGCATCACGCGACCGTGGGCGGTTCGAAGCCGGGGCGATACTTGCGCGAGACGATCTCGTTGTTCGCCTTGTCGTGATTGGTGAAGCGGCATGTCTTGCTGTCCCAGCGCAATTCCTCGCCCGGATAGCGCGTGGCTTTCACCGCGAGCAACGCGGGCTCGGTGATGCGCCAGCCGATCGTGAGCGGCGTCCACAGCGGCTTGTTTGCACCGAGGCAGTTGTCCGCCCAGTCCTTCCAGTGGTCGCGCGGCTCGACCTTCGGCAGCGGTTCGTCGGCCACGACCTTGCCCTTGCGGAAGATCGTGATTTTGCCGTCGGCCTGGAGCAGCAGCGTGCCGCCCTCGCACACGACCATCGTGTGATTCGGGCCGACCTTCGTTTCCGGCAGACCGAGCGCGGCGAAGGAGGGCATCATGCCGTTGTCGTTGTAGTGAACGACGAATTTCTCCCGCGCAAACTTGCCGCCGCCGGGGAACGTGAGCGTGCTCAGGTTGTGCGCCGTGTGGCCGGTCGTCGCCGCGCGAGGCGTGTGCGTCTGCACCGCTTCCGGCGACGGCAGATCGTAGGCGAAGTAGAGCAGATCGAGCAGATGGCAGCCCCAGTCCGCGAGCTGCCCGCCGCCGGTTTCCCAAAACGCGCGCCAGCGCTTCGGCGCGAGGTCGTCGCTGTAAGGCAGCTCGCTCGTGAGCGGGCCGCGCCACAAGTTCCAGTCAAGCTCCGGCGGCACCGGCTTCGCCGGCGTGTAGTCGCTCCACGGCTCGGTGAAGTAAGTGCCGCGCTCGACCATGCCGGTCCACACATGCGCCTCGACCGGACGCCCGAGCTGGTTCGTGCGCAGGATTTCCACGGACTGCATCCGGCCTTCCTTGCATGCGCGCTGATTCCCCATCTGCGTGATGACCTTCGGCCGCGCCGCGAGTGCGTCCCGGATCATTCGCAGCTCGTCGAGTTGCTGCACGAGCGGCTTCTGGCCGAAGAGATGTTTGTGATGCTTCAGCGCCGTGAGCATCATCGGCGCGTGGTGAAAGTCCGGCGTATCGACGATCACCGCATCGAACTGATCCGCGCGTTTCGCGAACGCCTCGCGGTAGTCGGTTTCGGTCCACGCGTTCGGAAACTCCTTCACGATCTTGTCGAGTTCACGCCGGTCCACATCGCAGAACCCAGCGAACTCGACCATCGGATGATCCTTCAATCCCTTCCGCTGCATCGCCGCGACGCCGCCGACGCCGATGTGGAAGATGCGCAGCTTGCTGTTCTTGTTCGTCTGCGCGCGCGCGAGCCGCGAGAGCGAAGCGATGCCGGTGGTGAGCACGGCGCCGGTGGCGAGGAAGCTGCGGCGCGTGACGACGGGGAGGGTGGAGGATGTGTGTTTCATCGGGAAGTTCGCGCATCATGCATCAACGCCGCCGCGCGACAATCACCCCGTTTGTGCGGGTCAACTCACCGCGCCTGCCAGATCCGCACGTCGTCGAAGAGCACGCCCGGCCCGTTCACCGTGAAGCGGAAGCTGCTCTTCGTCTCGTGCGCTATGCCCGGCGACTGGAGAAAGCCGACCGGCTTCCCATCGAGCACCGCGCGTATCACGTCGCCGCATCATTTGCGCTGCGTGAGAAAGTCCGCTTCCGAGATCAAACGACGCGTTTCCATTTCTCCGATACCTTTGCCCATCATTCCTTCCCGGCGGCCCATCGAACCGTGAGCGGGATCAGATGGTGCAGGCCTTCGGTCAGTTCCGGATGCGGGCTGAAGCAAAAGACCCGGCCACTTCCATACTGAGCACGAACGGCCGCTGAGGTCCGCGCCATCACGCCTTCAGGTGCGCCTTTCAAGGCGATCTCTGTTTTGAAAACGGCCAGGCTTTCATAATTCGGAACGTCTGGATTGTCCCACTCGGGCCGGGCCAGCAATGGGCCTTGGGCGTAGTGGATGAACAGCTCGGGCTCGGGGTGACCAAAGAGCGCAGAACCTGCGGGCGAGAGCTGCAACTGCACATCGCCGATGCCCCGTGCCCAGTGGCGTTTATCCACGACCTTGGCGTCGATCAGATTCAGCGACCACTCGTAGTCATTCGTCGCGAGGTAGGCACCGCCGCAGACGCCCAGATAGCCGCCGCCTCGATGAACAAACTCCCTCACAGCCTTGCGTCCATTTTCACCGAGAGCTTTCCCTTGGCCGCCACCACTGCCGCCGGGATGCACTAGCACATCCACATCGGCCAGCTTGCCTGCCTGAATCTCCGGCGCCGTAATTCTGGATACCTGAAACGGATGGTCCTTGGCTTCTTCGATGGCAGCGATCAACGGCAAGGCACTCGGGCCAACACCAACGCCATCGAAGATCGCGACGCGAATAGGCTTCTCCTCGGCGAGGAGCCCGATGGGCATGAGCAGCAGGAGGAAAAGAGAGAGGTGGGGTCGTGAAGTCATCGAAGGAGTCGTTGGATCATTTGGCATCGTCGGGGATCACTCGAATGGCGTGGCTGGCTTGTTTGAAATAGAAGCCGGTGGGACGAAAAGCGCGGAGGTAGATGCCGTCGGGGATCTGCTTTCCATTCGCATCGATCCCGCTGTCGCCGGTGCTGTCGAGGATCAGGGGTTGCTTGTCTGGCGACCTGCCGATCTCGCCGACCCACAGGATCGCGTGGCTGATTTCGCCGTCTTTGTTCTTCATGAAAAGGATATCCCCTGTGCGCAGCAGCTTGGGGAAGTCGGCGTAGTCTTTGGGCACTTCGATGCGTTGAACGGGCGTCGAGCGGCCTTCCCCTGGTCCGGGCGTTTCGGTCATGGCGCCCAGCGTGGCGACGGCGCTGGGCAGCTTAAAGCCGAGCGCGAGGTTGTAGGCAAAGGAGACAAAGTTCGAGCAGTCCAGCCCCTTCGCCACCGGCCGCTTCTTGTCGGGTTTGGATGGCCATGCGGCTGGCGGATCCCAGTCGGGAATGTGATGCGGTTGGTAGCTGTGCCCAACCATCGTCATCCCGGCGGCGATGACGCGCTGGCGCTTCCACTCCGCCTTGCGTCCAGCGAGCCCGGGAGGCGCGGGGTAGTGCCGCGACGGCGGACCCCAGTAGCCCCAGCGGCGTTGATTCGCTTCATCATACCAATCCTTGTGCTCCACGCTCGACTGCTCCTTCGGATCGGCGCGTTTCCCCTGAGACAAGTCACCGGCGAGATCCTTTGCATCAAAGGAGAGCTTTACCGAGTAGGGAGACTTGTAAGCCGCGCGGTCAGGCACCTGCGCCTGCAAGGACGCGGTGCAGACGAGAAGACTGAACAATAAGTTGGAACGTTTCATGGGGTGGAAGATGGGGATGGCTGGACAACGCGGTAAACGAAGTGTGTTTCTTGTCTATCGGTTTCCGGTCGTAGAGGAGCTGGCACGCTTGCGTGGCCGCCGAGGCTCCAGTCACCAACGTCGCGGTAGGCATAGCTGTCGTCCATGCGCCAGCAAAGCGGGCGGTGAGGCCGGGGCTGTCGCATCTCATCGCTCGCCGTTCGCCGCGTAGCGCAGCGGCGACAGATCGATGTGGTTCAGCCCGATGGAAATGAACGGCGCACCCTCCGGCGTGATGAACCACCAGCGACCATCGTGCTGCGCGAGGGTAAAGATGCACGCGCCATAGCCGCTGGCCGCGCGCGTCACTCCTGAGTCTTTTTCTTCCGCTTGCCCGCGCCTTTACCAGGCGTCGCTTCGGACTTGATCTCGGTATTCGCCGTCGGCATCGGCGCTTTGATCGCCTCGCGCCATGCGAGCATCCTCGCGTGCAGTTCCTTCGCCTTGCCGGGCTGCTGCGTCGCGAGGTTCGTCTTCTCGCCGATGTCTTCGCGCAGGTTGTAAAGCTCGAGGCGGTGATCCTCGAAGAACTCCATCAGCTTCCAATCACCGGCGATCACCGTGCCGACCGGCGTGGTGCGCCACTGGCCGGGTCCCGCGCCGAGGTAGCCGGGGAAGTGCTGGAAGATCGCGTCGCGTTTCAGCTTCGCACTCGTGTCGCGGAAGAGCGGCACGAGGCTCTCGCCGTCGAGGGTGTAGTTCGCGGCTGGTTTCGCGCCGGCGATTTCGAGGAAGGTGGGATACACATCGACGTGGATCGTCGGCACGTCGGCCAGCGCGCCCGCTTTCGTCACGCCGGGCCAGCGGATGATGAACGGCTCGCGCGTGCCGCCTTCGTAGAGGCTGCCCTTGCCGCTGCGCAGCGGTGCGTTGTCGGTGATATCGCCAGTCTTCTTGATCCCCTCGCGTTCGTAGCCGCCGACGCTGCCGTTGTCGCTCGTGAAGATCAGCACCGTGTTGTCCGCGAGCTTGAGTTCATCGAGCAGCTTCATCACGCGGCCCACGCTTTCATCCACGCTCGCGATCATCGCGGCGTAAGTCGGGTCGTGATGCCCGCCCGCTGCGTGAAATGCTCGGTCAGCTCCGCCTTCGCCTGGTGCGGCGAGTGGACGCCGAAGTGCGGCAGATACAAAAAGAACGGATCGTCCTTGTGCCGCCGGATGAAGTCCTCCGCCTTGTCGGTTAGAAAGTCCGCGAGGTAAGTGCCCTTCGCGGAAGGCGTCGTCGGCTTCGTGTTGAAATCGAAGTGCTTGCCCATCGACACGATCGCCTCGTCGAAGCCGCCCGCCGCCGGGTGATGCTGCGGATCCTCACCGAGGTGCCACTTGCCGAACATCCCCGTCGCGTAGCCCGCTGCCTTCAACGACTGCGCGATCGTGATCTTGTCGAGCGGCAGCGCGGTCACGTTGTCCACCGGACGCAGCGGCCGCGACTCCCACTCGAAGCGCCCGATGCCGCCGACCGTATAGACGCCGGTGCGCGCGCCGTATCGTCCGCTCATCAGCGCCGCGCGCGTCGGCTGGCAACTCTGGCAATGATGGTGCGACATCAGCCGCGTGCCCTGCGCCGCGAGCCGGTCGATGTTCGGCGTCTCGTAATATTTCGACCCCTGCACCGCTAGGTCGGTCCAGCCGAGATCGTCGGCCATGATGAAGACGATGTTCGGCGGCTTCGCGGCGTGCGTGGTGAAGGCGAGCGCGAGCAGCGCGACGAGGAGGGTGGTTGTTTTCATGATTAGGGTCTTCCGGCGTCGATGAATTCTTCTGCGGTTAAAACACCGTCGCCGTTTTTGTCGAAATTCTTAAAGCGTTGCCCGGCGTCTTCCTTTTTCCCGAGCCCTGCTTTGTATTCGTCGAAGGAGAGTTTGCCGTCCGCGTCCTTGTCCCAGCGCTTGAAGATCGCGGCGCGGTCGCTGCCGGGCTTTTGCGCGTCCGGCGTTTTTTTCCCGCGTCCGTTGTCCTGCGGCTTGCCCGTCGCGTCGGCATCGTCGCGCGCCTTGCTCGGCGGCAGGGCCTTCGCCCATGCGAGCGCCTTTTGCGTCAGCGACTTCACGACTTCGGGCTGCTCACCCGCGACATCGCGCTCCTCGCCGATGTCCTTCGGGATGTTGAAAAGCTGCGCACCGCTGCCGTTGTGATTCACGAAAAGTTTCCAGTCTCCATCGCGCACCGCGAGCATCGGCGGCATGTAGTCCTCGGCGTGCTGCACGTTGAACAGCCACTCCCAATGCAGCGGCTTCGTGCGCGGTCGCGATTGTCCGAGCCAGATGTCGCTCACGTCTTCGCCATCCGGCTGCACGCTCGCGGGCACGCTCACGCCGGTGAGCTTGCAGATCGTCGGCAGGAAATCCACGCCGCCGATCACGCTCGTCTCGTCGCGTTTCCCCGCCGCGACGCGCCCCGGCCAGCGCAGCAGGCCGAACGTGCGGATGCCGCCTTCATACATGCTCCGCTTGCGCGCGCGGAGCGGACCGGTGTTGCCCACGCCGGCGTTCGACGCGTTGCCGATGCGGTAGTCCTCAGCGCCGTTGTCGCTCGAGTAAAAGATGATCGTGTCGTCCGCGAGCTTCAGCTCATCGAGCGCCGAGAAGAGCCGCCCGAGCTGCGTGTCGAGATCGGTGAGCGACGCGCAGAAGACCTGCATCTGGCTGCGCAAATCTTTCGCGTCACCGAGATACTTCCGCATCCACGGACCGAACGCCGGATCGTTCGCGCTCGGTGCGAGTGATTCATACACCGCGAGCTGCTCCGGTGTCGGCTTGAGCAGCGCGTGCGGCACGAGCGTCCACACGTTCGCGTAGAACGGCCGGTCCTTGTTCGCTTTGATGAAGGCGATCGTCTCGTCCACGATCAGCCCCGTCGATTTCGCGCGGAAGTAAGGCTCCTTCGCCTCGTCGCCGAGCTGCGGTCCGTTCGAGTTCACCGTCTTCGAGACATCGAAGCCGTAGTCGGTCGGCGGCGGCGCGCCGGTTCCATTGCCGAGGTGCCACTTGCCGAAGTGCGCCGTCGCGTAGCCCGACTCGTGGAGCAGCCGCGGCAACGTCGTCACCTGCGGATCGAGCCAGTCCGGCATCGAGCGCGCCGCGTTCGCCTTGTGATCGGCGAAGTGCCCATGCACGAGGTGCCGCGCCGGCGAGTGCGAAGTCATGAATGCCGTGCGGCTCGGCGAGCACACCGTCGCCGCGACGTAGAACTGCCGGAACCAAGTCCCCTGGCTCGCGAACTTGTCGAGGTTCGGCGTCTTCACATACGGATGCCCTGCGAAGTGCGCGTCGTTCCACCCCTGATCGTCGGTGAGGATGAAGATGACGTTCGGCGGCTTCGCGGCGTGCGCGGTGAAGACGAGCGCGAGCAGCGCGAGTAGGGGTGTTGGGTTCATGGAAAGATGGTGATTCTACTTCGCGTGCGCAGCGACAGCATCGGCGATGGCTTGTGCCATGCGACGCTGGAGATCGGTGACTTTGCTCATGGCAGCCTGCACGCGCGCCCGGGCGCCGGCGCGATCGTCGTGCAGCGGTTGCAGCGTCTTCCATAGCTCCTGGCCGCTGGTGAGACCGCTTTCAAAAACCCAGTCGCCCAGACCGATGTCGCGAAACATCTCGCCCTTCACCGTGTCCACGGGATTGCGGACGTAGAAGGCGGGCGTGCCATTCGCGAGCGCGAGGATCGGCGAGTGACATTCGGCGCTGATCACCGCGACGGCGCGCGCATACACGGCGCAGGCTTCGTCGGCGAACCAGAACGAATCCCGCAAGATGACGTTCTTCTTCACATCGTCGGGCATCGGATCGAGCAGGTGCTGCCGCGCCACGTCGATCTCGTAAGTCATCTCCGGGCAAAGGATGACCTTCCTGCCCGTCTGCCGCACCCAGAGCGTGATGAGTTCGCGCAGCGGAGCGTGATCGCGCTCGGCGTGTTGCGCATTGATCGCATCGAGCGCGTAGTCCGATTCCTCGCGCGGCAGATCGTTCACGCGGTAGTAGGGCGTGTAGCGCAGACGCGGGATGACGCAGATGAAGCCTCCATCCTCCACGCCGACGCGCCGCAGCCAGCGCTCCGCCCGAGCGTCATCGCGCACGCCGATGGCGAAAGCACCCTCGGGCCCGAACTCCAGCACCGATGTCTTCAACTGCTGCGCGCGGAGATAGCGCAGCGAAAGCGTGTCGCGGCAGAAGATGAACGCTGCCTGTTCGTAAAGGGCGCGGGAGCCAAACTTGCGATCGAAGCTGTCGGCCGGGAGGCGCTCGATGGCAGTGCGCAACTCGTCGAGCGTGTCGCCGTCCGCGCGCGTGCGGCGGTCGCTGATGGGATCGAAGGCAGCGCCGAAGAGACCGTAGGGCCGCCCCGTGGCTGCCCACGCGCGATAGGTGGCGGCGTTCTTCGACGGGCAGATGAAGATGTTCGCGTCCGCCCAGGCCTGCGCGAGGCCGGGCGAGGAAGCGTGACCTTTCTCATCCACCTCGCCTGCGACGATGCGCAGCTTCGGGAAAGTGCGCTGGAGCAACAGCCGCTCGCGCTCGTGCAGATGCCACGGCCAGAGCGTCACCTCCGCGTCGGGCAGATGCTGTTGCAGCAGCCGCAGCGTCCCCGGCACGCGCCCGCTGTCGCCGATGTTTTCAAACTGCAACGCCTCGCGAAGCAAGATGCGCGGGACGGGCCCGGCGGCACTGGCCGGAGTGACGCACTGCCCAATCAGCGCAACGAGGAAAAGGCGGAGGATTGAATTCATGTCAGCCACTTTCAGGCAGGAAAGTCGGCAGCGTGATGCCGTGCATTGGTGGAGCTTCGCCGAGGACGCTGAAGAGATGCGTTTCGCGATTGCGCGTGCCCCACGCGTAGGCCTGCCGCACGAGGCCGGAGCAGCCGACGGGCAGAAGCCAGACGACGTGCTTGCCGCGAAAGTGACGGTCCAACATTTCATGCACGAGCGCCTGCATCGTCGCTTCGTCTTCGGCGACGCCTTGCCCGAGTTGCGGGCCGCTGGCATGCGTGGACGCTGCGAGGAAACCGGCGAGTGCGCCGTCCGCCTTTTCGATCACCGCGAGCCGCCAGCCGTCGGTTTTGTTTTCCGCGAAGAAGCGGTAGTCCTGCTCTTTGCGGACGCCGTTCAGTCGCAACTCGAAGTCTGCAATCGCAGGCACGTCTGCGATCGTGGCGGCGCGCATTCGCGTGCTCGCGCCTGGCAGACCGTCGGCGGGCACGTCGAGCGTGACGGCTTGCAGCGTCACCTGCGGCACGAAGCCGAGCCGCGTGTAGAGCGAGAAGGAATCGAGATTCATCGCGCTGGAGACGAGCCGCAGCGGCTGGTCACCGGCGATGCGAATGATCTCCTCCATCAACGCGCGCCCCACGCCGCAACCGAACGCCGACGGATGCACGCTCACGACGCCGACGCCGACATGCGTCTCGCGCGGGTGAAAGAACGCCGAGCCGATGAGCGCGCCCGCATCATCCATCGCGACGACGCAGCAGCCGGGATCGAGTGACTCGTAGACTTCGACGGTGGTGCGAAACGGTTCCCACGCGGTGCCGAAGCGGTCCGAGTTCAGCCGCGTGCGGTGCCACGTATCGAGCGATGTGTGGATGAGCCTTGCGAGCTCGTCATTCTGGTGCGGCTGAAGGCGCTGGAGTTTCACGCGCTGCTACGGTTCGAGTTCCTTGTTGGCGATGCCCGCCGTGCCCGGGGGGAAGAGGTTGTTTGAAAAGCGCAGCCTGCGCGGCGTGTTCGGCCCGCCACCGATGATGACGGCATACTTGTAACGCGGTGCACCCACGCAATGGACGACGTTGCCCTGGACTACGACGTCGGTGAGTGGCGGGTCGTCGGGTTCCTGCCCGGAGTCGAACTTGAATGGCGAGCGTTCATTGCCCCAGATCCAATGCGCGTTCCCGTGGCCGAAGTCGGAGACGATGTTGTTCGCGACGATGGAGCCGCCGTCGGCGTTCGCAGTCTCGGGCTTCCCGTCGATCGCCGGGTGCGCCGCCGCGCCGGGCATGAGGCCGATCGCCCACAGGTCGTTTTTGGAAAACTGGTTGCCGGTGATGATGACGTTGCGGGAGCCGTGCATCGCTTTCATGCCGATGAAGGCGTTGTTCACGATGTTCTGCGAGAGCGTCACGTGGTCGGCGTGGATGTCGATGCCCTGCCCGGCGTTCTCGATGGTGTTGCCGAGGATGCGTGTGTAGTCGCTCGTCTCCGGCCCCGTGACGACGATGGCCGAGCCTTGGTGCCAGTTCTCCACGACCTCCGCGTCCCACGTCTGCTGGTTCATCAGCAGGCCTTTCTCCGTGTTCTTCTTCACGAACTTGCCGAGCGAAAATTTCTGCTGGTTCTCCGGCGTCGGCAGCAGCCGGTTTTCGATCACGCGGCTACCTTGGATCAGCGTGCCAACGCTGTGGCTAACGACGATGCCCGAGCCGTCGATACAGTTGAACGCGTAGCCGTAGTTCTTGCTGGCCGTGCGATCGTCCACCGAGACGCGTGCGTAATTTTCGATCACGCAACCGCGCACTTCGCAGTCGCGACACTCCCGCAGCGCGATGGCGGCGGCAGGCGAGTGGTTGTCCACGACACGCACGTCATCGATCCGCAAGCCCGCGCACTGGATCGCAACGATTCCTTCCATGCGTGTGTCCATGTTCCCTTCGGCCCGCGTGAGAGTGAGATCACGCACGCGCACATCCGCCACGCGTTCGATCTCGATGATCGGTGCGTCGGCGTTCGCCTGCACGATGCGCCCCGGTCCGAACAAGCCCGCATGGTTCGTGTGCAACTGGATCTTCGCCGTGATGACGTGATCGCCTGCCGGCACATAGATCATGCGCCCGGGATTCGCCGCGATGGCGGCGTGAATGGTGGGATAGTCGGCGACGGAAACTTCAGCCGCGCGCAGAGCGAGACCGGACGCGGTGAAGGCGCAAAGCACGAGATGCCGGAGATTCATGAATTGACCGAATTACTTCAACTGCTCGCGGAACCACGCATCCACCGCATCCACGCACTGCTCGAACCACGGGCGCTGCATCCAGCAGCCGTGCTTCGCGTCCTTGAGGATGACTTGCTTCGTCGGCACGCCGAGCGACTTGAGTTTCGACATGCCGGCGGCGTCGCGATCGGGATTGTCGAGGTCGCCCGTGAGGAAAAGGACGGGGCCGGTCGTCTTCGTAAAGTGGGTGATCGGCGATGCCTCGCGATAGAGATCGGGCGCGTCGTCGTAGAGTTTGCCGAACCATTCGAAGCTGTTGCTCTTCTCCTTCGCCCGGCGCAGCGCCTCGACGAACTTCTCGTTCGTGAGGTCGGTCGGCCCCGCCATGATGCACGTCGCCTGCACCGCGGCGGACACGTCATTCAACTCGGCGGTGAGGAAGCGCTCCGGCGCCGCAGCGAGCAACCCGACGAGATGCCCGCCCGCGCTGCCGCCCCATGCGCCGATGCGGGCGGGATCGGCGCCGAGGCGCTGTGCATTCGCGCGCACCCAGCGCACCGCGAGACTGCAATCCTGCACGCCGGCGGGATACTTCGCCGCGGGCGCGAGCCGGTATTCGATATTCGCGACGACGTAGCCCTTCTCCGCGAGCGCGATGGCGAGCGGGCGGAATTTCTCCTTGTTGCCGCCCGTCCAGCCGCCGCCGTGGACGAGCACGCACGTAGGCAGCTTGTCGCCGACCTTCGGACGGTAGATGTCGAGCTTCAGTTCCTGCTCGGGCGTCCTGCCGTAGGCGATGTCGAACTCCGCCTTCAACGTGTCGGGCAGTTCGGTGGGAAGCGGCGTGCGTTGCGCGCAAGCGATGGTGCTGAGCGCGAGCGTGGCGAGGAGAATGGTGGAGCGGATCATATTACTTGGTGGCTTTTGGATTCACCCGCGCGGGGGATTGCTCGGGATGCTCGCGCGGTTGCGCGTTCATTTCGTCGAAGGCTTTCTTGAGCCGCGCGACGATGTCTGCGTGCTGCGCGGCCACGTCGTGCTGCTCGGCCGGATCGTTTTGCAGATCGAAAAGCTGCATCGGTTTCGGCGCATCACCGGTGGTGAGACCGGGCATTTGCTCCGGCGTCGCTTGCTCGTAGGGCGCGAGGATCGTCACACCGTCGGGCGCACGTGGGTCGGTCCAGTGATCGCCGGGTTTGTAGCTGGCGACGAGGCCGATGCCCGGCTTGAGCACGTGCAGCTTCCAGCGCGCATCGCGCACGGTCGCGAGCTTTGCGGCTTGGTGGCCGACGATGACTTCGTGCGGGCTCGGCGCATCGCTCGTGAACAATGGCATGATGTCGCGCCCGTCGATCATGCGATCGGTCGAGGTGCCAGCGGCATTCAGCGCGGTCGCGAAAAGATCCATCATCACTGCCGGCTGCGCGCTCACGTGTGCGGCGGGGATTTTTCCCGGCCAGCGCGCGATGCACGGCACGCGGTAGCCGCCTTCGTAGGTGCTGCCCTTCATCCCGCGCAGGCCGCCCGTGCTGCCGCCGAAGGTCGCGCCATTGTCGCTCGTGAACATCACGAGCGTGTTCCCGTCGAGCCCGAGCGCCTTCAGCTTCGCAAGCACTTCGCCGACGCTCCAGTCCAGTTCCGCGACGGCGTCGCCGTAGAGGCCCGCGCTGCTTTTTTTGTAGAAGTCCTCGGACGCGGCGAGCGGTTTGTGCGGCATCGCGTGCGGCAGGTAGAGGAAGAACGGGTGCGCCTTGTTTCGCTCGATGAAGTCGAGCGCGCGCGTCGTGTAGCGCTGCGTGAGCGTGGCCTGCACGACGGGGTATTCGACGCGCCGGTCGCCCTCGACGAGCTGCACGGGCCTCATGTCGTTCGAGTAGGGGATGCCGAAGTATTCGTCGAAGCCGCGGTGCGTCGGCAGCCACTCGGGCTTCGCATGGCCGAGGTGCCACTTGCCGATCATGCCCGTCGCGTAGCCCGCCTGCTTGAGCACCTGCGCGAGCGTGACCTCGCCCTCCGGCAGGTGCAGCCCGTCCGCGTCCGGCCCGCCGTCGGGCGCAGGGTTCGAGGTCATGCCGCAGCGGAAGGGATATCGCCCCGTCATCAGCGACGCGCGCGTCGGCGCGCAGAATGACGCCGGGCAGTTGAACTGCGTGAGCTTCGCGCCTTCCGCCGCCATGCGGTCGAGGTTCGGCGTCTTGATCTTTGCATTCCCGTAGCACGCGAGATCGCCGTAGCCGAGATCGTCGGCGAGGATGATCACGATGTTCGGCGCGGCGGCGAGTTGGCCACAAAAGAGCGCGAAAAGGAGGAAGCGGATCATGCCTTCAGGCCAGTCATCGGGTTGTGGATGACGGCGTCCCACGCGAGTTCTTGCAGCAGGCGGTTGAGTTCCGGGTTCGCGAACTCGCGGTTCTGCTCGAACTCCTCGGGCATCGGCAGGCCCACGGGGCTGCGACGATAGATCACCGCGAAGTGGCAATACGCGGCGAGCACCTTGAGCGGCGGCGTCGGGTGGCCCCACATGTCGGCGAAGAGCCGCCACTGCACTTTCAAGCTCCGCACCTTGCCCGTGATGATTTTTTCCCGCAGCGCGATCGACGCCTCGCCGACCGGCACGACGACGAGTGCGTCCTTGCCGAGCCGCTGGTTGATCTCGCGCACGTGCTCTTCGATGTCGCGCCGGTAGGCGTCGTTCTGCTTGCGCAGTTCAGCCAGGTCGGTCGCGTTGTGATCGACGACCTTGCGCGTCTCGAGCGGATAGACGGGATTGTAAGTGTCGTTCGGCAGCCAGAACTCCTGCACGGTGATGCGGAGATCCGGGTTATGCGCGACGCCGAGCTTCGCGAAGTTTTCGATTCCCTCGTCGGGGAGCCAGATCGGCGAAAGCGTGAGCACATCGACTTCGCCCGCCGCGAGCGTCTTGCGCGCGGCGTTCTTTTCCTCCGGCACGTCCCAGTGCTGGCTCACGCGCGATCCGCCGATCGACGACACGCCGGCGACGCGGTGGTTTTTGATACCGGCCTTCTCCGCCATGTCCGCGAGCATCCGCACGACCCACACGTGGAAGCTGTGCCCGCACGTGAAGACGCGCAGGCCCTCGGCGATCGGTTCAGCGCGGCTCGCCGAGCCGACCACGAGCGCACTGGAGAGACGGGTGAGGAAACGCCGACGGGAGATCATGGTCACTTGGCTTTCTTTTTCCTTTTCGGTGCGCCGGGCGCGGCAGGCGCGTCTTCGCCGCCGAAGGCTTTGCCCTGCTTCGCAAACTCCGCCGGGCGCGGTCCCGCGAACTGCGCGAGCGCCGCTTGCAGCTTCGCCTTCGCGGCTTTCGCGTCGGTGCTCAACGCGTCGTCGTCGAGCGGCGACTTCTCGGTGCCGTCCTTCGCCACGTCGAAAAACTTTCCGTCGGCGTAGAGCTTGAACTGCGCGTCGTGTGCGAACTCCCCTTTCGCTGTCGGGCCGCCGCTCGGGTTATACCATGCGTAAAGCCACTCGCGCGGCGTGCCCTTCTCGCCGCGCAGTTGCGGGAGAAAAGTCCGGCCGTCGAGCTCCGCTGGGATTTTTGTCGCCGTCGCGTCGCAGATCGTTGGGAGGAAATCCGTCGCGTCGATCAAGTCGGCGCAAACCTTCCCGCTTGCGAAGTGACCGGACCAATTTCCGATGCCGGGCACGTGCGTGCCCCACGTCGTTGTCGTGCCTTTGCCGCCGACCACGTCGCGGCCTTGGAATTTCGACGGCGTGCCGCGCCCGGTGCCGTTGTCGCCGAGGATGAGGATCAGCGTGTCATCGCGCAGCTTCAGCTCGTCGAGCTTCGCGACGAGTTTGCCGATGAGTTTGTCCGCGTAGGCCACCATGTCGGCGAAGTGGCCGCTTGCCTTGTCGCGGGCCTTGTTCGGCTTGTCCGCCAGATAGTCGTCGCTGTCGGGCGACGGGTCGTAAGGCGAGTGCGTGAGCATCATCGGATAGTAGAGAAAGAACGGCGCGTCCTTTTTCCTCGCGATGAAATCGAGCGCATAGTCGCTCACGATGTCGGGACCGTATTCGTTCGCCGTGTAGTCGCGCTGCTGGCCGTTGATTTCGAGCCCCGGGTTTTTGTAGCGACCCGGGCGGCGGTTGAGCTGCCAGAGGCAATACTCGTCGAAGCCGAAGTGCGCCGGCCCCGCGTAGTCATTGCTGAGCTGCCACTTCCCGGTGATGCACGTCGCGTAGCCCGCGTCCTTGAGCAGGTTGCCGAATGTTTTCTGCGACAGATCGAGATGGCCGAAGTGCGTGTAGTTCCGCCGGTTGCTCATGCCGGTCATCAACTGGACGCGCGTCGGCGTGCAGAGCGGCTGCGCGTGGCACTGCTCGAAGCGCACGCCGGTCGCCGCAAGCTGGTCCATCACGGGTGTCTTGTAACTTTCACCGCCATTTGCCGTGACGCATTCGTAGCCGAAGTCGTCGATGAGGATGAGCACGACGTTCGGCTTGCGCTCCGCCGCGTCGAGCGTGGTGAGTCGGGCGAGCAGCAAGGCGGCGAGGGCGAGGAGTCGGAGGATTTTCATGGCGATGGAAGTGGAGGGGAATAGCGGCAGCCGTGAGCTTTCGCCGCGCTACTCATCTGCGCCCTTTCGTTTTTTCCCAGGCTTGCCGGGCGCGGCCGGGGGCGCGTCCTTGAGCGCGAGCGCGCGGAATTCCTCGTAGTGCCGCGTCCATACCTGCTCCAGCTCGCGCGCCTTGTCGGGTTGCGAAGCGGCGAGGTTCTTTGTTTCGCCGCGGTCCTTGGTGAGGTCGTAAAGCTCCCACGCCGCGTCGGTGCCGGCGGCGACGAGCTTCATGTCTCCCATACGCACGGCGCGGTTGCCCTCGTGCTGCCACCACAGGAAGTCGTGCTTCACCGCGCCGTCCTTCGCGAAGGCGGGCACGAGCGACTTGCCGTGCGGCGGCATGGGTGAGTCGGGAGCTTTCGCTCCGGCGAGTTCGAGCACGGTCGGCACGATATCCACGAGGTGTCCGGGATTCGCCCGCAGTTCGCCGCGCGCCGCGATGCCTTTCGGCCAATGCACGATGAGCGGCGTGCTGATGCCGCCTTCGTGGACCCACGTCTTGTGACGGCGGAAAGGTGTGTTCGAACTGCTCGACCAACCGGGGCCGAGGCAGAGAAACGTCTGCGCCGAACCGGGCGCGGCGGATGGATCGTGTCCACTGCCGCGCACCATGATCTCGGCGCTCGCGCCATTGTCGGAGGCGAAGAAAACGATCGTGTTGTCGAGTTGCCCCATCGCCTTGAGCTGCGCGAGCACGCGGCCGATCTCCTGGTCCATGCGGTCGATCATCGCGGCGTGGACAGCCATTTTCGCGGCCTGAAAATCGCGCTGCTCGCTCGTCAGCTCTGTCCACGGCAGCGGGCGATTGATCTCGCCGGCTCCAAGCTTTGTCATCGCATCGGGGAAGGCGTAGGGCGGTCCCACTTCACGCTCCATCGCGGGTAGCGGGTTCGTGACGATGCGCAGGTCGAGCAGGCGCTTGTAACGCTCGGCTTGCAGCGCGTTCCATCCGTCCTTGTAGCGCTCCCGATACTTCGCCACGTCCTCCGCCGGCGCGTGCAGTGGGAAGTGCGGCGCGATGAAGGCGAGGTAGTGGAAAAACGGGCGGTCCGCGTATTTCTCCGCGTGTTCCTTGAGGCACTTGATGGCGTGCTCCGCCGTCGCCGTGCTCGAGTAGTAGTCGTCCGTCTGCGGCACTTGCACGCCGTCCTCGGTGTTGCCGCCGGCCTTGAAGTGATTGTTCTGCCCGCCGCCGATCTCGTAGCTGTGATCGAAGCCGCACTCCATCGGCTTGCCGTCCACGTGCCACTTGCCGGAGTGATACGAGCGATAGCCCTGCGTCTTCAGCATCTCCGGCAGCAGCCGCGCCCACGCGGGCCGCACGCCTTTTCCACCGCTCTGCACGCCCTCGACCGTGTCGCGCCGGATCGCCTGCGCGTAGTAACCCGAGAGCAGCACGGAGCGCGAAGGCCAGCAGCGCGCCGTGTTGTAGAATTGCGTGAAGCGCAGCCCGTCCTTCGCGAGCCCGTCGAGATTCGGCGTCGCGATTTCCGAGCCGTAGCAGCCGAGGTCGGAGAAGCCGAGATCGTCGGCCATGATGAAGATCACGTTCGGCGGACGGTCGGCGGCGCGCGTGATGGTGAAGGCGAGGACGAGAGCGAGAAGGATGCGCATGGCGGGCCGCCTACATCGACGCGCGTTCGTCCGCTGCATACTCCCCGGAAGGACGGTGCGTGCTCGCAGTCGCGGCAAAATAAATCCCGAACAGCACGAGCGCCGCGCCGCCGAGGCTCGCGGGCGGCGGCACTTCGCCGAAGAGCCGCCACGCGAGCAGCGAGCTGCCGATCGGCTCGCCGAGCAGCGCGACCGCGACCGCGCTCGTGGAGAGGTGCTTGAGCGACCAATTGTAAAGCGTGTGCCCGCCGATCTGCGCGACCACCGCCATGCCGGCGATCGCGCCCCACGTTCTGCCGGAGAAGCCGGACGCCTGCGTGCCGGCGATGGCGACGATGAGCCACAGCGCGCACGTCGCCGCGCCGTAGGTGAGTGCGCAGTAGCTTGGCAGCGAAAGGTGCGCGCGCAGTTGCCGCCCGAGCAGCAGATAGATCGCGGCAGCGAGCCCGCCCACGAGGGCGAGCGCGTCGCCGAGCAGCGCCGGGCCTCCGATGCGGAAGTCGCTGCCCGCGATGATCGCCGCTCCGACGAAGCTGAGCGCGATGCCGGCCCACGCGCGGCGGCTGATGGATTCGCGGGTGATGAATCGAGAGAGCAGCGCGACCCAGAGCGGCATGGTGTTCACGAGCACCGTGCTGCTCGCGACGGTGGTGTATTCGAGCGAGGAAATCCACGTGGCGAAATGAATCGCGAGGCACAGCCCCGCAGCCCCGCCGAGCGCGAAGTCGCGCCGCTTCAACGCACGCAACTCCGGCCACCAGCGCACCAGCGCGAGTGAGACGAGCGCTGTCGCGAAGGTCATCCGCCACGCCGCAATCGCGAGCGCGGGGCACTCCGCCACCCGCGCGAAGATCGCGCCGGTCGATACACACGCGACCGCGACCGCCAGCGCGACGCGCGCGCTGGCGAGATGGTTCGGCGTGGAGAGGGACATGGCCGCATCATGCCCGCGCCACCCCGGTTTGCTTGTCTGATTTTCCCGTCCCGCCGAGCGGATTCAGACAAGATGCCGCCTTCGCGCGTGTTTAACCTACGAAGGATGAAGAAATCTCCTCACGCCTGGCGCGGCGTATTCCCCGCCATCACCACGCAGATGCACAAGGACGGCTCGCTCGATCTCGAAGCGACCGCCCGCCACACCGACGCGCTCATCGCGAGCGGCATCACCGGCATCGTCTTCCTCGGTTCGCTCGGCGAAAACCAGACGCTCACCGGCGATGAGAAGCGGCTCGTGATGCGCGAGATGATCGCAGATGTGAAGGGTCGCGTGCCCGTGCTCAGCGGTGTGGCCGAAGCCGCGACCGCCGAGGCCGCGCGCTACGTGCGCGACTGCGAGAAGCTCGGCGCCGACGGCGCGATGGTGCTGCCGCCGATGAGCTATCGCTCGCCCGATCCCGAGGAGCGCCTCGCGCATTTCCGCACCGTCGCGAAGGCGACCGCGCTGCCGCTGATGATCTACAACAACCCGATCAGCTACGCGAACGAGGTGACGCCCGAGATGTTCGCACGGCTCGCGAGCGTGAAGAACTTCGTCGCGATCAAGGAGAGCAGCGGCGACACGCGGCGCCTCACCGACCTGCGCCGCGTCGTCGGCGACCGCTACGCGCTCTTCACCGGCGTCGATGATCTCGTGCTCGAGAGCGCCGTGCTCGGCATCGACGGCTGGGTCGCCGGCGCCGGCATCGCGCTGCCCGCGCACAACCAGTGGCTGTGGGAGTTGATGCAGCGCGGCGAGTGGGAGAAAGCGCGCGAGGTCTATCGCTGGTTCACGCCGCTCATGCACCTCGATGTCCACGTGAAGTTCGTGCAATACATCAAGCTCGCCGTGCAGGAGTGCGGCCTCGGTCGCGAGTGGACGCGCGCTCCGCGCCTGCCGCTCACCGGTGCGGAGCGCAAGACCGTGCTCAAGGTCATCCACGAAACCATCGCCACCGCGCCGAAAGTTCCGAAGCGAAAGTGAAGCGCGTTCAAGTCATCGACTCCCACACCGCCGGCGAGCCGACGCGCGTCGTGATCGCGGGCGGGCCGGATCTCGGCGGCGGGAGTGTCGCGGAGAAGCTCGCGATCTTCCGCGAACGGCACGACGACTTCCGCCGCGCCGTCCTCGCCGAACCGCGCGGCTCGGACGTTCTCGTCGGGGCGTTGCTCATCGAACCGACGGGCGTGATCTTCTTCGACAACGCCTGCTGCCTCGGGATGTGCGGCCACGGCGCAATCGGTCTCGTTGTCACGCTCGCGCACCTCGGACGGATCGCGCCGGGCGAACATCGGATCGAGACGGCGGTCGGCGTCGTCACGGCGACGCTCCACGCTGACGGCTCCGTCTCGATCGTGAATGTGCCGTCGCATCGCAAGGCGAAGGCGGTGAACACCGGCGGCTTCACCGGCGACGTGGCTTATGGCGGGAACTGGTTCTTCCTCATCGACGACCACGGCCAGCAGCTCCACCGCGCGAACGTGGATGCGCTCACCGACTTCGCGTGGCGCGCGCGGCGCGCGGTGAATGCGGGCGGCTTCCCCGAGGTCGATCACGTCATCCTCTACGACGGCGCGCGTAACTTCGTGCTCTGCCCCGGCAAAGCCTACGACCGCTCGCCGTGCGGCACCGGCACGAGCGCGCGGCTCGCGTGCCTCGCCGCCGATGGAAGGCTCGCGGAAGGCGCGACGCTCGTGCAGGAGAGCATCATCGGCAGCGAGTTCACCGCGCGCTACCGCTGGCTCGATCGCGCGCGCGGCATCATCGAGCCGACGATCACCGGCACCGCCTACATCACCGCCGAAACCGCGCTCGTCTTCGACGAACACGACCCGTATCGCTCAGGCATTCTCCCATGAAACCATTCGTCCTATTCGTCGCATTAGTCCTATCGGCCTCCGCCGACGACGCGCAAAGGCTCCACGCGCTCTTCGACGCCGAATGGGAGCACACGATGGAGACTTCGCCGACCTGGGCTTCGCAGCTCGGCGACCGGCGCTGGAACGATCGCTGGCCCGACATGAGCCTCGCCGCCATCGAGCGCGAGCACGCACGCGACAAGCAGGTGCTCGAACAACTCACCGCGATCCGCCGCGACGCGCTGCCGCCGGCGGAGCAGCTCAACTTCGACATGTTCCGGCTGAACTACGAACGGTCCGTCGAGGGCTTCCGCTTCGGTCGCTACCTGATCCCGCTCGATCAGCGCAGCGGTATCCAGACCGAGGACGAACTCGGCGACGCGCTGCGCTTCGAAACGGTGAAGGACTACGAGGACTGGATCGCGCGGCTGCGCGGCTTCGGCGCTTACATGGATCAGACCATCGCGCTCATGCGCGAAGGCGTGCGACGCGGGCTCGTGCAGCCAAAGGTGACGATGCAGCGATTGCCGGGGCAGATCGCGAAGCAACTCGTCGCGACGCCGGAGCAGAGTTCGTTTTTCAAGCCGCTGCTGCACTTCGCGGCGGGCATCGGGGACAAAGATCGCGTGCGCCTCACGAGCGCGGCGAAGACGGCGGTCGCCGAGTCAGTGCTGCCGGCGTTTCAGCGATTCGAGAAGTTCTTCACGAGCGATTATCTGCCCGCGTGCCTCGACGGCATCGGCGCGTGGCGGCTGCCCGAGGGAGAAGCGATGTATGCTCACGTCGCGCGCACTTTCACCACCACGACGCTCACGCCGAAACAGATCCACGACATCGGCCTGAGCGAAGTCGCATGCATCCGCGGCGAGATGGAGAAGGTGAAAACGCAGGCCGGCTTCGCGGGCACGCTGCCGGAGTTCTTCGCGTTCCTGCGCACCGATCCGCGCTTCTACTGCGCCGACGAGAAGCAGCTGCTGCTCGAATACCAAGCCACGGCCAAGCGCATCGACCCGCTGCTCGTGAAACTTTTCCGCACGTTCCCGCGCCTGCCGTATGGCGTCGAGCCGGTCCCCGCGAAGATGGCGCCCGACACGACCGCCGCCTACTACCGCCAGCCTGCCGCCGACGGCTCGCGCGCGGGCACCTACTTCGTGAACACCTACAAACCGGAGAGCCGTCCGCGCTGGGAGATGATGGCGCTCTCGCTGCACGAGTGCGTGCCGGGGCATCACCTCCAGATCGCGCTCGCGCAGGAGCAGGGCGAGTTGCCGCACTTCCGCCAGCACGGGGAATACACCGCCTACGTCGAGGGCTGGGCGCTCTACGCGGAATCGCTCGGCAGTGAACTCGGGCTCTACAACGATCCTTACGACAAGTTCGGCCAGCTCACCTACGAGATGTGGCGCGCGGTGCGACTCGTCGTCGATACGGGCATCCACGCGTTTCATTGGGATCGCAAAAAGGCCATCGCGTTCTTCCGCGACAACGCGCCGAAGTCCGAGCAGGACATCGTCAACGAAGTCGATCGCTACATCTCGTGGCCCGGCCAGGCGCTCGCTTACAAGATCGGCGAGCTGAAGATCAAAGCGCTGCGCGCCCGCGCGACGAAGCAGCTCGGCGGAAAGTTCGACGTGAAGGAATTCCACGACGTGGTGCTGCTCGGCGGCGCGCTGCCGCTCTCGCTGCTCGAGCAGCGCGTGGACGAGTGGCTGCGCAACAAAACCAAATGAATCCGAACGGTCTCCTCTTCGCTGCTTTGATCGGCGGGCTCGGGCAGCAGCTCCCGGCTGTGGACTTCTCCGCCGACATCGAGCGGGCGCTCGCGTTTCCGAAGCAGATCGAAAACAAGGTGCTGCGCGCGCAGATCGAACCGCATTGGTTGCCGGGAGGAAAGTCGTTCTGGTATCGCACGCAGCGCGACGCGAAGACGGTGGAGTTTGTGCTCATCGACGCTGAAACCGGTTCGCGTCGCACGGCGCCGGAACTGACCAAGCTTGGCCTGCCGCCGGAGGAGCCACTCAAGACTTCGACTCTCGAAATCGACGCGCGTCCCACGAAACGGACCGGCACCGAGTCCGGACTTACATTCGTCAATCGGCTCGACCATGAGGTGCAGCTCTTTTGGCTGGATCGCGGCGGGAAGCGAGTGAGCTACGGTCCCGTCGCCAACGGTGCGGAACGGCGGCAGCACACATTTGAAGGGCACCGCTGGCTCCTTGCCGATACCGCCGGCGATCTCGCCACGGTCGAAGCGAGCGCGACCGAGCGGGTCGTCGTCATCGATGGCCGCGGGAAAAAGCGCGCCGATCCAAAGCCGGCTCTGCCAGCGGGGCGTTCCCCCGATGGACGATGGACGGCATTTCTCGAGCAGGGGGTGATGATGGTGCGCGACGAGCAGTCCGGGCGCGTTGCAGCGATCCGCACCGGGCTGGAGGAAAAGACGCCCTACCGAGACACGCCGAGTTGGGCGCCGGACTCGACGACGTTCGTGATTCACGCTGCGGAGCCGGTGCCGAAGCGGCGCGTTGGAGTCATCGAATCGAGCCCCAAAGGACAGGTGCAGCCGAAGCTCGTCGAGTTCGACTACGTGAAGCCTGGCGATCCGCTGCCGAAGCCGTTCCCCGTGCTCTTCCGCATCGGCGACGCTGGCGGCAACTGGCGCGCGATTTCCGCCGACCTCTTCCCGAATCCCTTCACGCTCACGGACTGGTTCGACATCCAGTGGGTGCTGGATGGGCGCGAGTTCTACTTCGACTACAACGAGCGCGCGCATCAGCTCTACCGCATCCTCGCGGTGAATGCGCAGACGGCCGAGGTCCGTGTGGTGGTGAAAGAAACGTCGCGCACGTTCATCGATCGCGCGCAGAAGACGTGGCGGCACCGGCTGCCCGCGACGGGCGAACTGCTGTGGATGAGCGAGCGCGATGGCTGGTGCCATCTCTGGCTCTACGATGCGAAGACGGGCGCGGTGAAGAATCGGGTCACGCGCGGCGCGTGGGTCGTGCGCGATGTGTTGCACGTGGATGAATCGCGCCGCGAGGTGTGGTTTCTCGCCAGCGGTCTGAGGCCCGGCGAGGATCCCTACCATTTGCATCTCTGTCGCGTGAAGTTCGACGGCAGCGACTTCCGTCAACTGACCGAGGGGGACGGCAATCACACCGTGAAGTTCTCACCGGATCGGCGCTTCTTCACCGACACCTGGTCGCGGGCCGATCAGCCGCAGGTGCACGAGTTGCGCCGCAGCGACGACGGCTCGCTCGTCTGCGAGCTCGAACGCGCAGACGCCGCCGCATTGTTGGCGAGCGGTTGGGCGACGCCTGAGCGTTTCGTTGCCAAGGGCCGCGATGGCGTGACCGACATCCACGGCGTGATCATCAAGCCATCGCGCTTCGACCCGGCGAAGAGTTATCCGGTCGTGGAGGAAATCTACGCCGGGCCACATTCCGCGTTTGCTCCGAAGGAATTCACTGCGCTCGCGCGGCTGCATGCGATCGCCGAGCTCGGCTTCATCGTGGTGAAGCTCGATGGCATGGGCACGAATCATCGCGGCAAGGCATTCCACGACGTTTGCTGGAAGAACCTGCGCGATGCCGGCTTCCCCGATCGCATCGCGTGGATCAAAGCCGCAGCGGCGACGCGCCCGTGGATGGACCTCGCCCGCGTCGGCATCTTCGGCGGCAGTGCTGGCGGGCAGAATGCGATGCGTGCCCTGCTCGACCACGGTGACTTTTACAAAGTGGCCGTCGCCGACTGCGGCTGCCACGACAACCGGATGGACAAGATCTGGTGGAACGAACAGTGGATGGGCTGGCCGGTGGACGATGCTTACGTGCGCAGCTCGAACGTCGCCGACGCCGCGAAGCTCCGCGGCAATCTGCTGCTCATAGTCGGCGAACTCGACCACAACGTCGATCCGGCCAGCACGATGCAGGTCGTCGGCGCGCTGCAAAAGGCGGGCAAGCATTTCGAGTTCATGCCGATTGCCGGAGTCGATCACGGTGCCGCGGAGACGCCGTATGGAAGCCGCCGGCGGATGGAGTTTCTCGCGCGCCACCTCCTCGCCGCGGAAACACGGCCAACTCCTGCTCAATGAAACAAATCGCCCTGCTCATCGCCACCCTGCTGGTCAACGCGCTCGCCGCCGAGCGGCCTCGGTTGCAAATCATCAACGGCACCAGCGAACCCGCGGACATTTTCTGGCTGAAGAGCGAGACGGAGCGCGTGGCGAATGGCTCGGTCGCGCCGGGCAAGGACACGATCATCACGACCACGATCGGGCACCGCTTCGCGGTCGTCGGACGCGAGAGCAAGACGGAGGCACTCGTGACGAGCGAAGTGCCGGTGCAGGGCTTCCGCTTCGGCGGCGTGCCGGCGATCTACACGCAGTCGGTGAGCGCGGGTGGCTTCCCCATCGTCGCGTCCGCGAAAGTAAATCCCTACGCGCTGAAGGAAGCCGCATTCCTCGCTGACCTGATGCTCGCGCAGCGGCCCGACGTGCGCGCGGCGATGATCAAGAGCGGCGCGCGGATGTGCATCATGGCGCACAACGAATACACCACCGACCTGCCGGAGTGGGCGCACCTCACGCCGAAGGATTATCGCGACGCGCGGGCGCGCGGCATGGGCGGCAGCCTCACCGATCCGTATTGCTCGTGCGCGGAGGAAAACGTCCTCGGCTATCCCGGCGATCCCTACTCGACCGAGTGCATCGTCATCCACGAGTTCGCGCACAACATCCACCTGCGCGGCATGGTGAACGTCGATCCGACCTTCGACCCACGGCTCAAGGCCGCCTACGACGCCGCGATGAAGGCCGGCCTGTGGAAGGGCAAGTATGCGAGCGTGAATCACCACGAGTATTTCGCCGAGGGTGTGCAGTCGTGGTTCGACGACAACCGCGAGAACGACCACGACCACAACCACGTGAACACGCGCGCGGAGCTGCTCGCCTACGATCCCGGCCTCGCCGCGCTGTGCCGCGAAGTCTTCGGCGACACGGTGATCAAATACACCAAGCCCGCGACGCGCCTCACCGGCCACATGGCCGGCTACGATCCGGCGAAGGCGCCGACCTTCGTGTGGCCCGAGCGGCTGGCGAAGGCGAAGGCGGAAATCAAAGCCAAGGCACAGGCGCGCGACAAGGCCGCCAACGGCGACGGCAAGCGCGACACGTGCGAAATCTGCGGCTGGACGCTCCACATCGACAACGCCCTGCTCACTGCGGAGAATCAGCCCGCCACGACGCGCGCGCTCGAACTGCTCAAGGCGCAGCTCGACGAGATTATCCGCGTCGTGCCGGCGGCGGCGGTGGTCGAGCTAAAGAAAGTTTCGCTCTATTTTTCGCCGGCGTATCCGAAGGCGGGTGCGCGCGCCGAGTATCATCCGGGAGCCGGATGGCTGCGCGACAACGGACGCGACCCGGTGATGGCGAAGGGTGTCGAGTTCACGAACATTCCGACCTTCGAGGCCGAGACACGCCGCATGCCAAACTTCGTGCTGCACGAGCTGGCGCACGCTTACCACGATCGCTTTTTGCCGAAGGGGTTCGGCAATCCCGACATCAAGGCCGCCTACGAAAAAGCGAAAGCCGGCGGCAAGTATGAGAGCGTGGAGCGGCAGGATTCCGAGGGCCGCAAGCGCATGGACCGCGCTTACGCACTGACCAATCCGCAGGAGTATTTTGCGGAGACCACCGAGGCGTTCTTCACGCGCAACGATTTCTTTCCCTATACCCGCGACGAACTGAATCAGCATGACCCGGAGATGTTCACGCTGCTGGGCACGCTCTGGGGCGGAGTTGCAAAGCCCAACATCCTGTTGATCCTCGCCGACGACCTCGGCTACGGCGACGTCGGCTGCTACAATCCCGAATCGAAAGTGCCCACGCCGCACCTCGACCGGCTGGCTCGCGACGGGATGCGCTTCACCGACGCGCATTCGCCGTCCACGGTCTGCACGCCCACGCGCTACAGTTTGCTCACGGGAGAGATGGCGTTTCGGATCAACTATCGCGGCGTGTTTGCTGGCGTCGGCGGGCCGTGTCTCATCAAGAAGAACCAACTCACGCTTCCGCAAATGCTCCGCGCGCGCGGATACGCGACGGCGATGACGGGCAAGTGGCATGTCGGCCTGAGTTTCTTCGACAAGGACGGGCAGCGCATCACGAAGGGCGGCGTCGAAGGCGTGAAGATGATCGATTATTCGCGCGCCATTCCGGATGCGCCGATTCATCGCGGCTTCGACCGGTTCTTCGGCACGGCGTGCTGCCCAGGCACGGACTACCTCTATGCTTTCATCGATGGCGATCGCATTCCGGTGCCGCCCACCGGGATGCTCGATAAGTCGAAACTGCCCAAGCATCCGTATGCCTTCGATAACCGCGCCGGCATGATCGCGCCGGACTTTGACCTCGAAGAAGTGGATCTGCTCTTCCTGAAAAAGAGCCGGGAGTTTCTTGAACAACACGCGAAGAGCCAGCCGGAGAAACCGTTCTTCCTCCTGCATTCCACGCACGCCGCGCATCTGCCCTCGTTTGCGGCAAAACAGTTTCAGGGCAGCACGAAGGCTGGGCCGCACGGGGATTTTATCCATGAGCTCGACTCCATCGTCGGCGAACTGATGAAGACGCTCGAACGCCTCGGGATGGCGGAGAACACGGTGGTCATGCTCTCGAGCGACAACGGACCGGAAACGACGAGCGTCATCCACATGCGCGCCGACTACGGTCACGACGGCGCACGGCCGTGGCGCGGGGTGAAACGCGACCAGTGGGAGGGCGGCCATCGCGTGCCCTTCATCGTCCGCTGGCCGGGAAAAATCGCTGCCGGCAGCACCAGCGACCAGACGGTCTGCCTCACCGATGTCATGGCGACGTGCGCGGCGATGACCGGTGCCGCGCTGCCGGGCAATGCCGCCGAGGACAGCTTCGATCTCCTCCCCGTGCTGCTCGGAAAAACGAGTGGCGCGCCAGCCCGCCCCTACACCTTGCACCAGACGATCAGCCTCGCGCTCGCCATCCGCAGGGGGCCTTGGAAATACCTCGATCATCGCGGCTCCGGCGGGAACAACTACGACAAAGGTGAACTGAAATCCTTCGCCCTGCCCGACACCGCGCCCAGCGCTCCCGGCCAGCTCTACAATCTCGACACCGATCCCGGCGAAACGAACAACCTCTACTTCAAGCAGCCGGAGGTTGTGCGCGAGTTGAAGGCGTTGCTCGAACGGAGCAAGGCGACGCACGGAAAGGACTGATTGATGAGCGGCAATCGATTCCAATTCCGTCAATTCATGCGCTCAAATCTAAATCCATGAACATGAAATCCATCCTCGGAGCGTTGCTGTGCTCCATCGTCGGCGCGGTCTTCGCCGCCGAACCCGGCCCGCGACCGAACGTCATCTACATCATGGCCGACGAACTCGGTTACTACGAGCCGGGCTTCATGGGCGGGCGCAACATCCAGACCCCGAATCTCGACCGCATGGCCGCGGATGGCATTCTCTTCAACAACCTATTCGCAGGCTCGTCAGTCTGCGCGCCGACGCGCGGCTGCATCCTCACGGGCAAGCACAGCGGGCACACGTCGGTGCGCGCGAATGGCGGCGGCACACCGCTGCGGGCGGAGGAGGAGACGATCGCGTCGGTGCTGAAAAAGCGCGGCTACGCCACCGGCGGTTTTGGGAAGTGGGGCTGCGGCGGGCGCGACTCGACCGGCGTGCCGGAGAAGCACGGCTTCGACACGTTCCTCGGCTATTACGATCAGGTCCACGCGCACACCTACTACCCGCCGTATCTCATCCGAAACAGCGAGGAGGTGCCGCTGGCGGGCAATAGCGGCGGGAGCGCGGGGCAGACTTATTCGCACTACGTCATCCACGACGGCGCGGTGAAGTTCATCCGCGAGCACAGCAAGGAGCCGTTCTTCGCCTACCTGCCCTACACGCCGCCGCACGGCAATTTCAACATCCCGGACAGCGACCCGGCGTGGGCACTCTACAAAGACAAGCCGTGGTCCGAGGACGCGCGCCGTTACGCGGCGATGGTCACGATGATGGACCGGCAGGTCGGCGAAATTCTCGCGCTGCTCAAGGAACTCGGGATCGATGACAACACGCTCGTCTTTTTCAGCGGCGACAATGGCGGCAACGACTACTTCAAGTCTGCCGGGCATCCGCGCGGCGTGCATTCCGCGAACAAGCATCCGCGGACCGGCGTCGAGTATCGCGGCACGAAGGGCACGCTTTACGAAGGCGGGCTGCGCGTTCCATTCATCGCGCGCTGGCCGGGGAAGATCGTGCCGGGGCGTGTCAGCGATTACCTCGGCTACTTCCCCGACATGCTGCCGACGATCGCCGAAGTCGCCGGCGCGACCGCTCCCGCGGATGTGGACGGGCTCTCGATCCTGCCGGAGCTGATTGGTGAATCCGCCGCGGGCCGCAAACAGGCGCAGCACGAGTATCTCTATTGGGAGATCAGCGGCTGGACCGCGATCCGCCAGGGCACATGGCGCGCGGTGAAGCCGAAGCCGAACGCGGCATGGGAACTCTACGATCTCGCCGCCGACCCGAGCGAATCGAAGAACCTCGCGGACGCAAAGCCCGACGTTCTCGCGAAGCTCACCGCGCTCGCGACGAAGGCGCACGAGCCCGCGCGCGAAGGCACATTCGCCAGCACCGAGCGCCATGAGCGCGATCGCCGCGCAAAGTTCGGCAAGCAGGACGATCCGACTTTCAAGGCGAGCCCCGGTGCCGGGAAGAAGGCACCGGCGAAATCCGCGAAGCCGGGAGCGAAATGAAGATTACCCGCATCCTCGCCTACCGCGTCGCACTGCCTCTGCACGAGGGCACATACAAATGGTCCGGCGGCAAGTCGGTCAGCGTCTTTGACAGCACCATCGTGCGTGTCGAGACGGATGCCGGCATTGTCGGCCACGGTGAGGTGTGTCCGCTCGGGCCGTTCTATCTGCCGGCGTATGCGGAAGGCGTGCGCGCCGGCCTTCGCGAACTCGGCCCGCACCTGCTCGGCTTCGATCCGCGCGAACTCGCGAAGCTCAATCATCGCATGGACGCCGCGCTCAAGGGCCATCCCTACGTGAAGAGCGGCATCGACATCGCGTGCTGGGACATCCTCGGTCAGGCGGCCGCGCTGCCCGTGTGCGTGCTGATGGGCGGGCGCTTCGGCGAGAGCGTGCGGCTTTACCGCGCCATCTCGCAGGAAGAGCCCGAGGCGATGGCGAAGAAGGTCGCGAGTTATCGCGCGGATGGTTACACGCGCTTCCAACTCAAGGTCGGCGGCGATCCGGACACAGACATCGAGCGCATCCGCGCCGTCCGCGCGATGCTCGCGCCCGGCGATCGACTCGTGGCCGATGCGAACACCGGCTGGACGCAGCACGAGGCGATGCGCGTGGTCCGCGCCGTGCGCGACGTGGACGTTTACATCGAGCAGCCGTGCCTCAGCTACGAGGAATGCCTCGCGGTCCGGCGCCACACCGACCATCCCTTCGTGCTCGATGAAAACGTGGACGGCATCGACATGCTCCTGCGCGCCAAGGCCGACCTCGCGATGGACGTGGTGAACCTGAAGATTAGCAAGCTCGGTGGCCTGACGAAGACGCGGCAGGTGCGCGATCTGTGCGTGAGCATGGGCATCGCGATGACGCTTGAGGATTCGTGGGGCGGCGACATCACGACTGCCGCCATCGCGCATCTCGCCCACAGCACGCCTGAGGAGTTCCGTTTCACGAGCACCGACTTCAACAGCTACGTCACCGTCTCCACCGCCGAGGGCGCGCCGAAGCGCGTGAATGGTTTCATGTCCGCCAGCACAGCGCCCGGCCTCGGCATCCGCCCGAAGATGGACGTGCTCGGCGAGCCGGTGGTGGTGGTTGGATGAAGCACGTCGTCATCGTCGGCGGGGGAGTGATCGGGCTGAGCGCGGCGTGCGAGTGCGCGCGGCGCGGGCATCGCGTCACGGTGATCGAGAAGGCGCGCGAGCGGCGCGGCGCGTCGCTGGGGAACGCGGGGATGATCGTGCCGAGCCACTTTATCCCGCTCGCCGCGCCGGGCATGGTCGCACTTGGGTTGAAGTGGATGTGGAATCCCGAGTCGCCGTTCTACATTCAGCCGAGGCTCGACTGGGAGCTGCTCGCGTGGGCGTGGCGTTTCTGGCGCGCGAGCACGCGTGAACACGTCGAGCGCGCGGCGCCGCTGCTGCGCGACCTGCACCTTGCGAGCCGCGCGGCTTACGAGCAGATCGGCGAGGAGTGCGGGCTCGTGCGGAAGGGACTGCTCATGCTCTGCAAGACGCAGCACGCGCTCGACGAGGAAGCGCGCACCGCGGCGCAGGCGCGCGCGCTCGGCGTGCCGGCGGAGGTGCTCGATGCGAAGCAGTCCGCCGCGCTCGATCCGCACGTCACGATGGACATCGCGGGCAGCGTCCATTTCTCCCGCGACTGCCACCTCCAGCCCGAGCGCTACGTCGCGGCGATGGAGCGGCGTGTTGGGCGGATGCTTGATGCGGAGGTGACCGGCTGGCGGCGCGAGGGCGCGCGGCTCGTCGCGGTGAAGACGACGAGCGGTGAAATCGAGGGCGATAAGTTCGTGCTCGCTGGCGGTGTCTGGTCCTCCGCGCTCGTGCGCGAGCTTGGGCTGCGGTTGCCGATGCAAGCGGGCAAGGGCTACAGCCTCACGCTCCCGCAGCCGGTCGAGTTGCCGCAGATTTGCTCCATCCTTACCGAGGCCCGCGTGGCAGTGACGCCGATGGGAGGCGCGCTGCGGGTCGGTGGCACGATGGAGATCGCGGGCTTTAACGAATGCATCTCGCCACGCCGCGTGGCGGGGATCGTGAAGGCACTGCCGCGCTACTACCCGCGGTTCGAGCCCGAGCATTTCGAGGGTATCCAGCCGTGGTGTGGCCTGCGCCCTTGCTCGCCGGACGGCCTGCCCTACCTCGGCCGCACTCGCGTGGCGGAGAATCTCATCGTCGCCACCGGTCATGCGATGATGGGCCTCAGCCTCGCGCCGGTCACCGGCGAACTCGTCGCGCAACTCGCGAGTGGCGAACCGCCGCGCTTCGACCTCGCACTGCTCTCGCCCGATCGCTACGCGTAGGCGGCGATGAAGCCGCTCTCACTCGCCTCGCTCGACCTGCCGCTGGAGCGGATGTTCGACGACCTGCCGAACGTCGTCTTCTTCATCAAGGATCGCGCGGGGCGTTACCTCACGGTGAACCGCACGCTCGCCGAGCGCTGCGGCTTTGCGGACAAGGCGGAGCTGCTCGGCAAGCGCCCGTCCGATCTTTTTCCTGCGCCGCTCGCCGCGCGCTACGAGCGGCAGGACCAGCGCGTCGTGCAGACCGGGAAGGCGGTGCTCGATCAGCTCGAGTTGCACCTCTATCCGAACCGCCGCCGCGGTTGGTGCCTCACGAACAAGTATCCTGTCCGCGATCAGGCAACCGGCGAAGTCGCCGCGGTGATGGGGCTCTCTCGCGATGTCGAGAGCAGCGCGGGCCGCGGCTTCCCCGAACTCGCCCGCGCGCTCGATGCGCTGCAGGAGCGCATTGCCGATCCGCCTGGCATCGAGGAACTCGCGGCGCTCAGCGATCTCTCGCCCGCGAAGTTTTCGCGGCTCGTGCATCGCGTCTTCCATCTCACGCCGCGCCAGCTCGCGCTGAAGGTGCGGCTCGACGAAGCGCTCCACCTTCTCGCCACGACGGACGACTCGCTCGCCGACATCGCGCTGAGCACGGGCTTCTGCGACCAGAGCGCGTTCACGCGGCACTTTCGCCGGCTCACGGGTCTGCCGCCGGGGGCGTTCCGCGCTACAACTCGCTGACCTCGCGCTTCTCGACGAAAATCTTCAGCCCTTCCTTGGCGAAGTTGTTCATCAGCGGCTCGGGGTCGAGGGCTTCGGGCATCATCACGCCGCGTTCCTTGATCTGGCCTTCGACGAGCAGGCGCGCGGCGAGGGCGGGCGGGATGCCGGTTTGCACGACGGTGAGCGAGTAGCCGAGGTGCTCGTAGGTCGAGCGGTGGTCGTCCATCGTATAGACGAAATACTCGACGCGCTTGCCGTCCTTCGTGCCGATGACCTCGGTGCCGACGCAGGAGACGCCCTCGATGTTCGAGCCGAGCGAGGCGGGCTTGGGAAGGTTCGCGCAGGCCACGCGCACGGGGCTGACTTCGCAGCCATCGACCTTCACTTTCTTCCACGTGTCGAGGTCGAGCAGCGCGAGGCTCTTGGCGATGCCGACGACTTTGTCGCTGAGCGTGTATTTGAAGACCGAGTAGCGCACGCCTTTCTCGGTGAAGGGCCGATACTGGCCGAGCGAGACGCCTTCCTCGTGCGCGACGGCGTAGGTTTTCATGAGCCCGAGCGGCGGCGGAAAGCGGAACCACTCGACTTCCGTTTCGAGCGGCTTGCCCGACATGACGCGGCCGTCCTTCACGTAGTAAGGCATCGCGCCCAGCTCCTCGAAGAGCGTCTCGGGCGAGAAGAGCACGGCGAAGCGGTAGCCGCGCACCTCGGCGTTGTCGGCGTCCATCACGCGGATGGACTCTGCGGTGTCGAGGCGGTCCATGGCCCAGCGCGCGAAGACATTCACGGCGCCGGGGTCGCAGCCCATGCAGAGGATCGCGGCGATGTTCTTCTCGCGGAAGCGCGCGTCGAACTCCTCGATCTCGGCCTCGTAGCTGTTCTTCGAGGGCTTCTTCACGCCGCGCGGGGAGAAGATGTCGGCGGCCATGTCGAGGTAGTGCGAGCCGGCCTCGGCGCACGCGGCGAGGACGCTGTGGTTGGCCTGCCAGGTGCAGGCGTTGAGCGTCACGGCGATCTGGCGGTCGCGCATCAACTCGGCGAGGCGCGCGGTGTCGGTGGCATTGATCTGCGCGACCTCGAAGCGGCTATTCTTCGTCTTCGCGTCGAGCCGCTGCGCGTGCGTGGTGTCCACATCGGCGAGGACGATGCGCTCGAAGCACGAGTAGCCGTGGAGCTTTTGCCCGATGACGGAACCGACTCCGCCCATGCCGATGACGAGTGCGTTGGCCATGCGGCAAGTAACCAATCAAATGGCCTGTAGGGCAAGCGCTCCGCTTGCCACCGCCTTCCTCCCACGGCAGGCGGGGCACCTGCCCTACAGCCGCTCGGTTTGTCGAGCGGCGGGTGTAGTGTCGGCTCTCTGAGCCGAGAGCGCCGCTGGCTCGCCGGAGATCGGCTCAGAGAGCCGACGCTACACGGGCTACTTCAGCGGGCGCGCGACCATGATGCCGGCGATCGAGCGGAAGCGGTTCAGGTATTCGCTCAGGCGCGAGTCGATGACGACCTTGCCGTGATTTCGCGGGGCCGAGGCGTGCATGAAGCGGAGCACACCATCGCTGCCGCGATACGCCAGCCCGACGTGCGAAGTGCCGTAGCCGCCGGCATCGCGCGTCGCGATGCAGATGATGTCTCCGCTCTTCAGCTTGCCCTCGATGCCCGCCACTTTGCTCTTCGCGAGCATGGTCATGCCGATGTCCTCGACGCGCTCCTCCATCGCGTGGATGCCGCTGCGCAAGCCGGGGTTCGCCTTCATGTAGCGGTAGCTGCGCCAGTTCACCGTCATCTCCCGTGCGGTCACGCTCACGCGCTTGCCGCCGAGCGAACCGGTGATGTTCTGCACGAGGCCGCGGCGCGCATTATCCACGATCCATTCCTCGAGATAGTGCAGCCGCGAGAGATACGTGCCGTCGCAATCGCCGCCGCGGTAGCGGTCCATCTCGATGTATTTGAGGAAGGTCTGCGGCGTCCACTGCTCGCGCGGCTCGCCGAGCATCCGGGCGAAGGCGAGCGCCTGCTCGAAGAACGTCCAGCAATCCATCGCGAGCAGATTGGCCGACGGCGCCTCGATCCGGTCGTCGATCTCCAGCGTGTGGTATTTGTAAGCCGTGCCCGTCATCGCCTTGCCCACCGCCCCCGTGCGCTCGCCGATCGGCAGCCCTTTCCACTGGTCCGCCTGCGCCACGAGCGCGTCGAACTTCGACCGGCCCTTGAAGGCAGTATCGAAGGGCAGCGGGGCTGCCGAGGTGAGCAGAGGGAAAAGCGTGGCGAAGAAGGTGAGGTATTTCACGGTGTGGTCGATAGCGCGAAGGGTGTGGAGCTTCAATCAACTGCACACTCCGGATACGCAAAAAGGCGGGACCAATTCCGCTGGAGACGCCATCATCACCCTCATGCTTGATCCTTTGCGCATCATCGAAGTCTTCGGGAGTCTGATCATGGAATTCATCTACTTGTTTGCCGACTGGCGATTCGTCGTGTGCTTCTTCGCCGGCATTGGGCTGGCTTGGTTCATTCTCGAAACGGTTTCCCAAGTGCCGCTCCGTTGGATGCTGGCCGGCGGTGCAGTCGTCCTCGGCGGCTATCTTGGCAATCGCTGGGACCGCGGAGTGTCGTAAGATCTCAGCGCTTCAGCAACGTGCGCGCGTGGGTGAGGGCGCTGTCGGTCTTGCCGCCGAGCATCCGGGCGATTTCCTCGACGCGTGCTTTGCCACTCACTTCGGTGAGGCGGGAGACGGTGCGTTCGCTGACGAACTCCTTCGTCACCACGAACTGTGCGGCGGCGGCGGCGGCGACTTGCGGGAGGTGCGTGATGCAGAGCACCTGGTGGCGCTCGCCGAGGCCCGCCATCTTTGCGCCGACGGCGTGGGCGATCTCGCCGCCGACGTTCGCGTCGATCTCGTCGAAGACGAGCAGCGCGACGGTGTCCTGCGCGGCGAGCGTGGTTTTCACGGCGAGCATCACGCGGGAGATTTCACCGCTGGAGGCCACGGCGCGGAGAGGCTTGGCGGGCTCGCCGGGGTTCGGAGCGAAGAGGAACTCAGCGCTCTCGGCGCCGCGCGGGCCGGGGGTGGGCAGGGCGGTGAGCTGCGTGGAAAATTCGCTGCGTGCAAAGCCGAGGTCGCGCAGGTGCGCGGTCACGCTCTCGGCGAGCTTGGGTGCGGCGGCTTTGCGTTTCGCGCTGAGTTTCGCGGCGAGGTCGGAGAGGGTTTTGCGTGCGGAGGCGATCTCGCGGTCGAGGCGTGCGAGCTCTTCGCTGCGGCCTTCGATCTTGCTGAGCCGCGCGGCGGCGGTGGCGTGGAAGTCGAGCACGGCGGCGAGCGTGGGGCCGTATTTGCGTTTGAGCGTCTCGAAGAGGGAGACGCGTTCTTCGAGAGTGGCGAGCTCGCCGGGTTCGAGGTCGAGATCGTCGGCGTAGCGCTGGAGGCTGGAGGCGAGGTCGTCGAGTTCGGCGGTGCCGCGCGTGAGGGCATCAGTGAAGCGCGCCGCGGCGGGGTCGATGCGTTCGAGATCGCGCAGGAGCTTGCCGAGCTCGCCGAGGCGGGAAAGCACGGCGTCGTCGGCCTCGGTGAGGCGGCCGAGCGCGGCACCGGAGAGCTCCAGCAGGCGGCGCGCGTTCGACGCGACGGCGTAGCGCGCGCTGACTTCCTCCTCCTCGTCGGGGCGAAGCTGCGCGGCGTCGATCTCGCGGACCTGGTGCCGCAGCAGGTCGAGTTCGCGTTCGACGGAGGCTTCGCTCGCGGCGAGGTCGTCGCGCTCGGCGGTGAGTTGATTCAGCGCGCGCCACGCGGCGGAATATTCGGCGACGAGCGTCTCCGCGCCGGCGTAGGCGTCGAGGAGCGCGAGCTGTTTCTCGATCGAGAGGAGCGACTGGTGATCATGCGGGCCGTGCAGATCGACGAGGCCGTCGCCGAGGTCTTTGAGCACGGAGAGCGTGGTCGGGCTGCCGTTGATGAATTGCCGGTTCGCGCCCGCGGCGGTGAAGACGCGCTTGAGCAGGAGCTGCCCGTCTTCGCACGGCTCGACGCCCTGCTCTTCGAGCGTGGCGTTCAGCGCGCGTGCGTCCTTCACCACGAAGACCGCCTCGACCGTGCAGCTCTCCGCGCCGGTGCGGATCAGCGTCTTGTCCGCGCGTTCGCCGAGCACGAGCTTGAGCGCGCCGACGATGATCGATTTGCCTGAACCGGTCTCGCCGGTGATCGCGGTGCAGCCGGGCGCGAGCGACCATTCGAGTTCATCGACGAGTGCGAGGTTGCGGATGCGGAGGGATGAAAGGGTTGCGGGCACGGCGCGGAGTATGGGAGCGTCCGCGCGGCTTTCAATCCGACGCATCACGATGGGCGACCTCACGATCACATTTCTCGGCACCGGCACTTCGCAAGGCGTGCCCGTGATCGCGTGCGACTGCGCGACGTGTCGCTCGGACGATCCGCGCGACCAGCGCACGCGCGCGTCGATCTACGTGGAGACGCCGGAGTGCGCGTTCGTCGTGGATACCGGGCCGGACTTCCGCACGCAGTGCCTGCGCGAAAACGTGCGCCGGATGGATGCGGTCGTCTTTACCCACGCGCACACGGATCACGTCATGGGCTTTGACGATCTGCGGCCGTTTTTCTGGCATCAGCGGTTGCTGCCGGTCTATGCGTCGGCGGAGACGATGGACGATCTGCGGCGCGTATTCGTGTTCGCGTTCAACGGCGAGAATCGCTTCCCCGGCTACCTGCATCCCGAGCCGCATGTGGTTGCGGAGCCGTTCGCGCTCGGTGAGACGGAGCTGACGCCGCTGCCGGTGCCGCACGGACGCACGACCGTCTTCGGCTACCTCTTCACGCGGCGCGGCGAAAAGCTGGCGGCTTACATCAGCGACTGCAAAGCGGTGCCGGAGCCGGTGATTGAACGCATCCGCGGCGTGCGGCATCTCATCGTGGATGCGCTCCGCCACAAACCACACCCGACGCACATGAACGTCGAGGAAGCGCTCGCCGTGGTCGCGCAGGTGCAGGCGGGCCAGACTTGGTTCACGCATCTCTGCCACGAACTCGCGCACGCCGAGACCGAGGCCGCGCTGCCGCCCGGCGTGCGCATCGCCTTCGATGGGTTGAGGCTGGAGCCATGAGGTTCGCGGCTGCGCTGTTTGCATTCATGCTGGCTGCGGGGCGCGCTGCGACGGTCGTGCCCGAATCGGCTTCGACGATCGTTGTCTTCAACGAGACCGATCACGATTCGCGCGAGCTCGCGCGCTACTACGCGGAGAAGCGTGGGATCGCGGAGGAAAACATCGTCGGGCTGAAGTGCTCGATGAATGAGGAGGTCACTCGCGCGGAGTTCGATCGCGACATCGCCGATCCGCTGCGTGCCGTGTTCGAGAAAAGGAAGTGGTGGAAGCTGCGCGCCGCGGGCAGTTCGCGCGGCCGAGTCGAGTCGAGTCGCATCCGTTTCGTCGCGCTGATCCGCGGCATCCCGCTGAAGATCGCGCCGCAGTCCGAGCCCTACGAGGGCGACAAAAAGGACGGACCGCCGCAGGTGGTGGCGCACAACGAGGCGGCGGTGGATTCGGAACTCGCGGTGCTCGGCGTCTTTTCGCGCCGCATCTCCGGCGGGCTGAACAACCCGTATTTCCGCAGCTATCAGCGGATGCGCGAGAGCGGCATCCCGTCGCTGCTGCTCGTCTGCCGGCTCGATGCTCCGACGCCCGCATTGGTGCGGCGGATGATCGACGATTCGCTCGCGGCTGAGCAGAGCGGGCTACGCGGGATCGCCTACATCGACGCGCGCGGGACGGCCGATCCACAGCTCATCGAAGGCGACAAATGGCTGCTCAACGCCGCGACGACCACGCGCCGCAAGGGGATGCCCGTGGTGATGGATACGGGTGCTGGGCTTTATCCAGAGTCGTATCCGATGACGCACGCGGCCCTCTATCTCGGCTGGTATGCGGAGAATGTGGCGGGGCCGTTCGTGCGGTCGGATTTCCGGTTCGAGCCCGGCGCGGTCGCGGTGCACTTGCACTCGTTCAGCGGGGCCACGCTGCGCGATCCGCGGCGGAACTGGTGCGGCCCGCTGCTCGCTGCCGGCGCGGCGGCGACGATCGGCAACGTATATGAGCCGTTCCTCGGATTCACGCCGAGTCTCGACGTGTTCGCCGACCGCCTCCGCGCCGGCTTCACGTTCGCGGAGAGCGCTTACATGTCGCAGCGGATGCTCTCGTGGATGACGACTTTCGTCGGCGATCCGTTGTATCGGCCGTTCCCGGAAGGACTGGCCGCGACCGGCGACTCGCCGCGCGACGAGTGGGAAGCGTATCGGCTCGGCGCGCAGGTGTGGTTCGATCGCGGACCGGAGGAAGGTGCGAAGGAACTGCGAAAGCTGGCGAAGCAGTTCAAGAGCGGGGCCATCCTCGAAGGGCTCGGCTTGCTGCAACTCACCGCCGACCGAATCGGCGACGCGCAGCATACTTTTGAGGACGCCGCCGGGCTGTATCGCGAGCCCGCGGATATCCTGCGCGCGACGATCCATCAGTTCTTCCAGCTCCGCTCCCTCAAGCGCCCGCAGGATGCAGAGATGCTCGCGAGAAAGCGGAGCGCGCAGTTTCCCGCCGCGCCCGGTGCCGAAGTGCTGCGCGGACTCGCAGCGCAACTCGCCGAGACAACGGCAGGCTTGCAGCCGTGAGCGCGGGAAGCCGCTACTCGGAATTGCTGACATCGCGGACGCGCGAGGAGTCGCTGCTGCGCGTGCCGCGCAAATTCAGCGAACACGAGATGCAAGCGCACTGGTTTGCGGGTGACTTTGGGCGGGAGTTCACGGCCACCGATGGGCGCCGCGTGAGCGTCGTCCAATTCGGCGTCTGGAATCGCGAGGCCGGTCCCGATTTCGTCGAGGCCGCCGTGGCGATCGACGGCGCGGAGCCGGTGCGCGGGTGCATCGAGCTGGACACGGACGTGCGCGATTGGGAGCGGCACGGCCACGCGGAGAATCCGGCGTTCGAGTCAGCGGTGTTGCACGTTTTCACCGAGCGCGGCGGCAGCGAGTTCTTCACCCGCACCCGTGCGCACCGGCTCGTGCCGCAGGTGTTGCTCGATGTTTCCAGCCTCACCGACGAACCGCCGAACCCACAGCCCGAGGCGAAGCCCGGCCGGTGCGTCGCGCCGCTCCGCGAGCTGCCCGAGGAGAAGGTGCGCGAAGTCCTCCTCGGCGCCGCAGAGCACCGGCTCAAGCGCAAGGCCGCGGCGCTCGCGCGGCTCGGCGAGATTCATGGCGCCGACGATGCGCTCTACCAGGCGCTCGCGACGACACTCGGCTACAAGAGCAACAAGCTGCCATTCACCCTCCTCGCTCAGCGGCTTCCGCTGAAGCTGCTGCGCGGCGCGAAGGCCGGCGCGGATGCGCTGATCTTCGGCGTCGCCGGCTTCCTGCCGACGCGCGAGTTTCCACCGGAAAGCCGCGAGTATCTGCGCGGGATGTGGTCGGGCTGGTGGGCGCAGCGTGCGGAGTTCGAGCGCCTCACCGTTCCCGCGGACCTGTGGAAGCTGGGTGGGCAACGCCCGCTGAACCACCCGCAGCGCCGCCTCGCCGCGCTCGCCCAGATCGTCCGCCACTGGACGAAAATCCGCGCGCTGCGGCAGCGCTGCGACCCGGCGGGCATCACGGATTTCTTTGCGACGCTCTCGGACGAGTTCTGGGATTTCCACTACACGCTCACGTCGAAGGCATCGGCGAAGCGGATGGCGCTCGTCGGCGAAACGCGCGTGACGGAGATGCTCGCAAACGTGTTCTACCCGCTCGCTTTCGCCGAGGACTCGTCGCGCTGGCTCGGCTTCAAAAACCTCCCCGCGACGCTCTCGAACCGTCGCGTCGAGATCGCTGCGCTGCGCCTCTTCGGCCCGGACAGTGCGCGTGCTGCGTCATTGCTGCGCTCCGCCGCGATCCAGCAGGGGTTGCTGCAAATCTACGAGGACTTCTGCCAGCACGACGCGAGCGATTGCATCCGCTGCCGCTTCCCCGAGCAGCTCGCGAAGTGGTAACTCAGCTCACGCGCACCAAGCGCGCGGCGTAGAAGCCGTCGGTGTTTCCGAGGTCGGGCCGGAGCGTGAGTTCGGTGTCGAGTTGCCATGCTGGGCCGGCATCGGTGAGGAAAGACTGGACCTGCTTTTCATTCTCGCTCGGGAGGATGCTGCACGTGGCATAGACGAGCTTTCCGCCGGGTTTCACCATCTTCGAATAGCGGCGCAGGATGTCGGCTTGTGTGGCGCGGAGGCGATCGAGTTCCTGGGGCTTCAGCTTCCATTTCGTGTCCGGAGCGCGGCGCAGCACGCCGAGGCCGGAGCACGGCACGTCGAGCAGCACACGGTCGGCGTCAGCCTCCATGCGCTTGATGGATTTTGCGTCCTCGATCAGTCGCGTCACGATCGTGTCGGCGCCGTTGCGCGCGGCGCGGCGGCGGAGTTCGTCGAGCTTCCACTGATGCACGTCGAGCGCGATGATCCGGCCCTTGTTCTTCATCAGCGCGGCGAGGTGCAGCGTCTTGCCGCCGGCGCCCGCGCAGGCGTCGATCACGCGCATGCCGGGCGCGGCTTCGAGCAGCGGTGCGATGCGCTGCGAGCCGGCGTCCTGGACTTCGAAGAGGCCGGCGTGAAACGCCTTGGTGTTAAGAACGTTCCGGCGCTCCCGGAGGCGGAGCGTGTCGGGAAGGCCCGCGACTTCATCCGCGTCGATCTGCTCCTCGCCGAGTTTCGGGATGAGTTCGGCTGCGGTGATCTTGAGTGTATTGGCGCGGAGGAAGACGTCCGCGGGTTCGTTGAGCTTGTCGAGTAGCGGCGGCCACGCGTCGCCGAGTTCCGCGGTGCATGTTTCGTGCAGCCAATCGGGGATCGCTGCGCGGATCGCCAGCGGTGGATTTGCGCTGAGCCGCTGGCCGAGTTCGCGGGTATCGATGCCTTCGCATTCCCGCATGTCCGGGAACTCGCGGTCGAGCTTCCACATATAGACTGCAAAGACGCGCCAGGCGCGTCGCGGTGAGATTTTTTCCGGCACGAGGCAGTCTGCCGCCGGCAAGCCGGCGAGATACCAGTAGCTGCGCCACCAGCGCACGAGCTCGTAAACGGTTTCGGCGACGAAGCGGCGGTCGCGCGAGCCCCACTTGGTGTGGCTCTTGAGCGAGCTCTCGATCACACGGTCGGCGTAGCGCTGCTGTTTGAAGATATCGAGCAGCGCCTCGACGACGGCTTCGGCGACATTTGGGTGAACTTTCAAGGCCGCCGATGCTGGCGCAGGCTGGGGATTCGTCCACCGGTTTTCTGGGCGCAACCTTTTCCAACGGCGGCGGTTTCAACGCCCGAATCCTGCCACCATGAACAACGCCGATCATTCCTGCGGAGACATCACGCCACTGTTTACCCGCCGCGACCTTCTGAAAAACATCGCCTGCGGCTTCGGCTATCTTGCCTTCGCGGGCGAGGTCCAGCGTGCGCTCGGCGTGGCGGAGAATCCGCTCGCTCCGAAGGCTCCGCACTTCACGCCGCGGGCGAAGCGCGTGATCTTCCTCTGCATGCGCGGCGGGCCGTCGCACGTCGATACCTTCGACTACAAGCCGCAGCTCACGAAGGACAACGACAAGCCGGGCAAGCGGCCCGGCACGAAGCTGCTCGGCTCGAAGTGGAAGTTCCAGCCGCGCGGGCACAGCGGGTTGATGATCTCGGATCTTTTCCCCGAGGTCGCGAAGCATGCCGACGAGATGTCGCTCATCCGCTCGATGCAGACCGACCTTCCCGCGCATCCGCAGGCGTTCGTGAAGATGCACACGGGCAACTCGCAGTTCGTCCGCCCGTCGCTCGGCGCGTGGACGCTCTACGGGCTCGGCTCGATGAATGAGAACCTGCCGGGCTTCATCACGATCGCTCCGTCGAGCCAGGTCGGTGGCGCGCAGAACTACGGCAGCGCATTTCTCCCCGCGATCTATCAGGCCACGAAGATCGGCGCGGAAGGTCCGCGTTTCGGCGACAGCGAGGTGCGCAATTTGGAAACCTCGCTCAGTCCCGCGGCGCAGAAGACGGAGCTGGAACTCATCCAGACGCTCAACCGCGAGAAGCTCGCGCGCGACCGCTTCAACCCCGACGTGGAAGGGGTGATCGAGTCGTTCGAGCTCGCTTTCAAAATGCAGACGCAGATGCCGGCGGTGATGGACCTCTCGAAGGAAAGCGACGCGACGAAGAAGCTCTACGGCATCGGCGGCGGCAGTGGATCGGGCAGCTATTTCGCTCCAAGCGGCGGCACGGACGACATGGGCCGAAAATGCCTGCTCGCGCGCAAATTCATCGAGGCCGGCGTGCGCTTTGTGGAAGTGACCCACGGAAATTGGGACCAGCACTTCAACCTCAGCACCGGCCTCGCCGCGAACTGCAACTCGGTGGACAAACCGATCGCCGGCCTGCTCACCGATCTCAAGCAGCGTGGCTTGCTCAAGGACACGCTGGTCGTCTGGTCCGGCGAGTTCGGCCGCACGCCGCACGCGCAGGGCGGCGACGGACGCGATCACAACAACAAGGCGTTCACGCTGTGGATGGCCGGAGGCGGCGTGAAGGGCGGCTTCAGCTACGGCGAGAGCGACGATTACGGCTACGAGGCTGTCGTGAACAAAGTGCCGATCCACGACCTGCACGCGACGATCCTCGCGCTGCTCGGGCTCGACCACGAGAAGCTGACGTTCCGTTACGCCGGGCGCGACTTCCGGCTCACCGACGTCGAGGGGAACGTGGTGAAGGCGATCATGGCGTAGCCCGGCTACACCCCGCCGGGGAGCGCGTTGGTGTCGATGAGCGTGCGCAGCTCGAACGGCGTCAGCGGACGGTCGGCGAAGATCAGCTTGTCCAGTTCGCCACCGACCATCGGATCGCCCGCGTGCACGAACTCACGCGCGTCGCCCCCATCGACCTTCTTTCGCGCGAGCATCTTCGTGCCTTCGAGTTGGCCATCGACGTATTGCTTGAGTTCGAGGCGCCCCGTTTTCTTCCCGCCGACGATCATCACCGCGACGTGATGCCACTCGCCGTCGCGCAGTGAAGTGCGGCCGACGATCGATTCGCCGGCGAGCTCCGTGCGGAGCGCGCCGAGCAGGCCGTGCTCGGGCGTGGTGTTCCAGGCGACGCGCAGCGGGTTGGATTTCTGGCGACCGAAGCCGGCGATCTCCGCCTGCTGGCCGGGCGTGGCGTCCTTCGCGATGCGCACCCAGAACGCGACGGTGCGCGCGTTGGAGCCTTGCGTGAGCTTCACGGGGCGGCCCTTCCGTTCCAAGCCGGCACGCTGGGCGAAGCGCGAGAGTTTCTTGTCGAGATCGGCGACCGGCATCGCGCCGCCGCCGGTGAAGTGGCGGGCCTGCTTGCTCTTGAGTAACACCTTCTCCGCGCGCCCGGGCGCGGCGGTTTCTGCGCTGCCATTGAGCGCGACGACTTCAGCGCCGCCGGTGTGGTCGGTCTCGATGCGCACGTCGCCACCTAGATTTGTGACGGCCACCGCCGTATTCGCGACGCGGAAGCCCGCGGCCTCGCTCGGCGTGCTGGTGGTGAGGACGCCGGACTTGAGCGACGCAGCCCAAGCCGACTCCACTTCGAGCGAAGTCGGGCCTTCGAGCACGACGCGCGCGCCGCTGTCGAAGGTCACCTCCGCGAGGCCGCTCTGAAGATCCAGCCGTTGTCCACGCTCAAGCGAGTCGCCCGGCTGCGGGCCACCCGAGCCATTCCACTGCGCGTCCTTCGAGCCCGTGAGCCAGGCGACCGATGGCGCCGGATCGACCGCCGGCTTCTCGTGCAGGACGAAAGCCGCGACGAGGCTCGCAGCGATCGCGCCGATGCCCGCCCACCACGCCATCGGGTGACGGATGATCTTCGGCTTCGGCGGCGCGGGCGCGTCGGCTTGCAACTCGGAAGAGTAGTCGCACAGGCTCGCATTCATGCCGGCGAAGCGGACGTAGAAAACCCGCGCTTCCTCCGAAGCGGCGAGCCGTTCGTTGAGTTGCACGCGCTGCGCTTCGGTGAGGCGGTCGTCGGCGAGCGCGTTGCAGAGCTCGGTGAGTTCGAGAGTCTCGGCGTCGGTCATGGCGTGGTGGTGGCGAGTTGGTTGGTCACGCAGTCGAAGAGCAGCTTGCGCAGCCGCGCGAGCGCCTTGTAGGCAGCTTCGAGCGAGCGGCCGCTGCGCTCGGCGGCTTCCTCGACGCGAGCGCCGGGTTCGTAACGGGTGAGTAGCAGCTCGCGGTCGCGCGGGTGCAGCCGCTGGAGGCAGCGCGCGAGCGCCTCGTGGCGGTCGCTGACCTCGGCGTGCATGGTCGCGGCGGTGTGCGCCACGGAGTCGAGCACGTCGTCGTCAAAGACCACCTTCGATCGCGCAAACTTCTGCCGCGCCGCGCGCACGCGCCACCACGCGATCTGGCACGCCCACGCCACGAAATCGGTCCCCGGCTTGAACTCGGAAAACTTCTCCACGATCACCAGGCTCGTCTCCTGGAGGATGTCCTCCGCGTCGGCCCGCCTCGGCACGAGCGTGTGGATGTAGCCGAAAATCCGCCGCTGATGCTGCGTCATGAGCAGCATCAGTTGCTTCTGCTGGTCGAGCGAAGCGTCGGCGGATTCGGACATGGGCGGTTACGGGTTTTTCTTTTTCTTCCCTTCGCCGCGCTTGGCCATGCGTTCGTTGATGGCTTTCACGTCGTCGTCGGTGAGCTTGCCGTCGCCGGCCTTGGCGAGGTGCTTCAGACCGCTGTCAGGGCCGGCCTTGGCGATCGCTTCGTTGAGCGAAGCGACTTCGTCCGCGTCGATGATGTGATTGCCGTTCTTGTCCGCGGCCTTGAGAGCTTCGCCGACTTCTTTGTGTCCGCCTTTGCCTTCCTTCTTCGCGGCTTTGTCGGCGGCGAAAGAGGGTGCAGTGAGAGCGAGACCGAGGGTGAGGAGGATGGTGAGTAGTTTCATCACCAGTTTAATCACGCTCCCCCGCCGTTTTCGGACAACGATCTATTTCGCCGGCGCGGTCAGGTGTTTGATCAGCCACTGTGTCATCTCATCCATCCCGCTCGGCTGTTTGCCGTCGGCGGCGTGGCGATAGACGGCCTCGATGCCGAGCGCGTCCATCTTCTCCTTCAAGATGTGGCCGAACTTCGGATGATGGATGCCCTGCCCCGGCTTGCCGTCGTCGGAGAGCGGCTGATCGGCTTCGCTGTAAAACATGAACACGGGCGCGTCGTCCTTGGTGAGGTGATTGATGACCGAGGCGTCGAAGGCGAGCTTGCGGACCTCGGGCTTGCTGAACTCGTCCGCCGACTTCACCGCGTAGAACGGGATGAACGCCGGATGCTCCCACGCGTGGCCGCCGAGCCACTCTTTGATTTGCAGCGGGTCGTAACTGGACTGTCCGCCGAGCGAACCCGCGCACGTGAGCCGGCTCGACTGCCGCTCGACGGGGTCGCTGCTGTCGGGCTTCGCGAGGTCGTCGTGGAAGGCGAGCCACATCGAGATGCCCGCGCCCGCCGAACCGCCGAACGCGCCGATGCGCTTCGGGTCGATGTTCCACTCGGCGGCTTTGCTGCGGAGGAATTGGATCGCGCGCCCGCCGTCGAGCATCGGCGCGGGGTAGGGGGCTTGCGTGGTGTAGCGGTAGTTGATGCTCGCGAAGGAGATGCCCGCAGCCTTGCACGCGGTGATCGTGCCGGGGTTCACGCCGTCTTTGCTGCCGGCCACGAAGCCGCCGCCGTGGATGAAGACGAGCACCGGCGTCGGCTTCTCCGAGTCGGCCTTCCAGAAATCGAGCACCTGCCGCTCGTGCTCGCCGTAGTGGACGTTCGCCTGCGTCGGTGTGGGCGCCTGGGCGCGCTGATTCGTCGGGCGCTCCTTCTGCATCTTCTCGCGATACGCGCGCGCTTCTTCGAGCATGAGCTTGCCGTCCTTGTTCGCGTCCGCGTCGGGGAAGCGCTTGAGCAGTTGTTCGAGCTGCTCGGGCGACTGCGCGAGCAGCGGCATCGCGGCGAGGAGGAAGGCGAGGAGGGTTTTCATGGCGGGAAGACAACCCGCCAGCGCCGGGCAAGTCGCGCAGTTTCCTCGGCCGGGAACTTACCGGGATGGGTGGGCGCGCGCGGCGAGTCCCTTGTCCGAAACTTGGGTTGAGCTGCTGTTTCCTTACTGACCATGCGCCTTCTCCTCGCCGCACCTTTCGCTCTCGCAAACCTCGCCGCCGCCGCCCTCGTGCCGAAGGCCGCGCCCGCCGCGGCGCAGCTCGATTTCTTCGAGCAGCGCATCCGCCCCGTGCTCGCGAACAAATGCTACAAGTGCCACGCCGCCGACTCCGAGAAGATCAAGGGTGGCCTGCTGCTCGACACCCGCGCGGGTGTGCTCGCGGGCGGCGACAACGGCGCCGTCGTCGTCCCCGGCGACCCGAAGAACTCGGCGCTCATCAAGTCACTGAAGTGGGTGGACAAGGACACGCAGATGCCGCCGAAGGAGCAACTCCCCGCGGACGTGATCGCAGATTTTGAGAAGTGGGTCGCGATGGGCGTGCCCGATCCGCGCGAAGGCGACGCGAGAACGGCGAAGGCCGTGAAGCCGCCGATCGACATCGAGAAAGGCCGCCAGTTCTGGGCCTTCCAGCCGCCGAAAGCCGTCGCTGCGCCCGCTGTGAAAGACACCGTCTGGCCGCGCACGGACATCGACCGCTTCCTCCTCGCCGGCATCGAGGAGAAGAAGCTCAAGCCCGTCGCCGACGCCGAGCCGCGCGCGCTCGTGCGGCGACTTTACTTTGATCTCATCGGGCTGCCGCCCACGCCGGAGGAAGTGGGAGCTTTCGTCGTGGCGGCAGCTCGGGATCAGGCGAAGGCGGTCGAAGCCGTCGTGGATCGGCTGCTCGCGTCGCCGCAGTTCGGCGAACGCTGGGGCCGGCACTGGCTCGATATCGCGCGCTATGCTGAGAGCACGGGCAAGGAGCGCAATTTCACCTTCCCCGAGGCGTGGCGGTATCGCGACTGGGTGATCGCCGCGATGAACGCAGACAAGCCCTACGATCAATTTATCCGCGAGCAGATCGCCGGCGACCTGCTGCCCGCCGCGAACGACGCCGCGCGCGACGCGCTGAAGATCGCGACCGGTTTCCTCGCGCTGGGCCCGAAGAGCATCAACGAAAAGAACCGCGAGCAGTTTCGCATGGACCTGATCGACGAGCAGATCGACGTGATGAGCAAAGCCGTGCTCGGCGTCACCGTCGCCTGCGCGCGCTGCCACGATCACAAGTTCGATCCCATCCGGCAGGCCGATTACTACGCGGTGGCGGGCATCTTCCGCAGCACGCAGACGCTCTACGGCACCGACAATCTCGGCGGGAAGAACCGGAACGCGAGCGCGCTGATCCCGCTCGGGCCGGCGCCCGCGGCGTCCGCGGCGACACCGGAGTCCAAGCCGGCGGCGCCTTCGGTCACAGACCTCGATGCGCGGCTCGCGAAGATGATGGCGGCGGATCCGAAGCGGGCTGCGAGATTCGCGAACCTCTCGACGGCGCAGAAAGAGCAGTTGGCGAAGCGGTTCACAGAAAAATTCAGCGCGCCGCTCGCCCCGCCGACGAAGGCCAACAAACGCAAGGGTGCCTACGCGATGATGAAGGGAGCCGGACCGAAGACCGGCGCGCCGCAGTGCATGGGCGTGCAGGAAGGTTCGCCGACCGACGCGCGGATCCTCACGCGCGGCGAGGTGGATCAGCCGACGGACACGGTGCCGCGCGGCTTTGTGCAGGTGCTCTCGACGAAGACGCCGCCCGTCATTCCCGCGAACGCCAGCGGGCGCGTCGAACTCGCCGACTGGCTCACCTCGCGCGACAACCCGCAGACCGCGCGGGTGATGGTGAACCGCGTGTGGTCGCACCTCTTCGGCCAGGGCCTCGTGCGCACGCCGGATAATTTCGGCGCGACCGGCGAGAAGCCGGGCAACCCCGCGCTGCTCGACACGCTCGCGGTGAAGTTCATGGAGCAAGGCTGGAGCGTGAAGCAGCTCGTCCGCTCGATCGTGACGAGCCGCGCGTATCAGCTCGGCAGCGCGCACGATTCCGCCGCGAACGAAGTCGATCCCGACAACCGCCTCATCTGGCGCCAGGCCCCGCGCCGGCTCGATGCGGAGGCGATTCGCGACGCGATGCTCGCCGCGAGCGGCAAGCTCGACCTCACGCCCGACCCGAGTTCTTTCGTCGCGCTGAAGGGTGATGCCTACATCGGCCGCGGCGTGAAGCCCGAGTCGTTCACGGAGTATCAGTCGAGCAAGCGCAGCGCGTATCTGCCCATCGTGCGCGACTGCGTGCCCGAGGTGCTCGACCTCTTCGACTTCGCCGAGCCGAGCCTCGTCGTCGCCGCGCGCGACGTGACGAATGTGCCGTCGCAGGCGCTCTACCTGATGAACAACACCTTCGTCCGCGAGCAGGCTGCCGCGCTCGCGAAGCGTGTGCTCGCGCAGCCGCTCGACCACGCGGAACGTATCGACCTCGCCTACCAGCTCGCGCTCGGCCGCGCCGCCACGCCGCCGGAGATCGAGCGCGCGCAGCACTACCTGCTCGACGAAGCGCGCGGCCTCGTCTCCGTGAAGGGCGGCGACAAGGACAAGGCGAGCGAGCTGGCGTGGACCACCTTCTGCCATGCGCTCTTCGCGTGCGCTGAATTCCGTTACCTCCGCTAAACTCATGAACACGAATCGTCCCTACGAATGCTCCGGCATCACGCCGAGCGCCCTCACTCGCCGCGAACTCCTGCGCACCGTCTCCGCCGGTTTCGGCTGGCTCGCCTTCAAGGGCCTCGCGACCGCGCAAGCTGCCGCCGATTCGCGTAACCCGCTCCTCCCGCGCGCACCGCATTTTCCCGCGAAGGCCAAGCGCGTGATCTTCCTCGCGATGCAAGGCGGGCCGGCGCACCAGGATACTTTCGACTACAAGCCGAAGCTCAGCGAAGACAGCGGCAAGCCCGGCGTGGCGAAGGGTGGAGGGGCCAAGCTGTTCGGCTCGCCGTTCAAGTTCGAGCAGCGCGGGCAGAGCGGGCTGTGGATCAGCGAGCTGTTTCCGAAAGTGGCCGAGCACGCGGACGAAATGTGCCTGCTGCACGGGATGAACACGGATATCCCGAATCACCCGCAGGCCTTCGTGCAGCTCCACACGGGCAGCTCGCAATTCGTCCGCCCGAGCATGGGCGCGTGGGCGCTCTACGGGCTCGGCACGGAGAACCAGAACCTGCCCGGCTTCATCACGATCAGCCCGCCGCTCCAACTCGGCGGCTCGCAGCTTTTCGGCAGTTCGTTCCTGCCTGCGATCTATCAAGGCACGCGCATCGGCCAGCAGCGCGCGGATGTGGGCGACGCGTCGATCGGCAACCTCAAAAACGAAGACCTGCCGACCGGCCTGCAGCGCAAGCAGCTCGACCTCGTGCAGGCGATGAATCGCGAGCTCGTCGCGCAGGGCGGCGCGAACCCGGAAGTCGAAGGCGTGATCGAGTCGTTCGAACTCGCGTTCCGGATGCAGGGAGAGATTCCAAAAGTCATGGACCTCGCCAGCGAGAGCGCGGCGACCAAGGCGATGTATGGCATCGGCAACAAGACGACCGACGACTTCGGCAAGCAGTGCCTCATGGCGCGGCGCTTCGCCGAGGCCGGCGTGCGCTACATCGAGGTCTGCCACGCCGGCTGGGATCAGCATCAGCAGCTTACCTCGAAGCTGAAGCAGAACTGCGCCGCGACCGACCAGCCGATCGCCGCGCTGCTCACTGACCTGCGCGAGCGCGGGCTGCTGAAGGACACGCTCGTGCTGTGGGGCGGCGAGTTTGGCCGCACTCCGGATGGCCGGCGCCCCGACGGGCGCGATCACAACGCGAAAGGCTACACGATGTGGATGGCCGGCGGCGGCGTGAAGGGCGGCCTCGCGCACGGTGCAACCGACGACTACGGCTACCAGGCGGTCGAGGGAAAAGTCCACGTCCACGACCTGCACGCGACGATGCTTTCGCTGCTCGGCCTCGATCACGAGAAGCTCACCTACCGCTACGCCGGCCGCGACTTCCGCCTCACCGACGTGCATGGGCGCGTGGTGAAGGAGATCATGGCGTGATTTCCAGCGGGGTGGATGGACGTTTGTAACCGCACCGCAGCGCGGCGCGTCTGGCGCGCTGCCTACTCACTCCCATTATGAATCTCGCCGACGTCTTCACGTTCCTCTTCGTCATCCTCGGCTTCATCATCGTGTATGTGGCCTACTGGCTCGCGACCGCCGGGCTTTTCCCGCGGCTGACGGAGCGATGTGCGGAGCGGCTATCGGCTTCGCCGGTGAAAGCCACGCTGCTCGGGCTGGCGGTGTGGGGCCCGACGCTTTTCATCGGCACGCTGATCAGCAGCAAGGCGCCGAACGCCGCGCTGAAGTTCGTCGGCATTTTCGTCATCATCCTCTCCGCGTTGATCGCGCTCGCGGGGTCGAGCGGCCTGGCGCTGCGCGTCGGCGCGGGGCTGAAGTCGGCGCGCGACGAAGCCGAGCCGTGGCGGCGCGTGCTGCGCGGCGGGATCGTGCTGGCGCTGACCTTCGTGCTGCCCTTCGTCGGCTGGCTCGTGATGGTATGGAGCTTCGCCGCGGGCTTCGGCGCGTTTCTGCTGGCGTGGCCGAAGCGGGTGAAGCTCGACGTGAGCGAGCCGGTGGCAGTGCCGACGGCTGAACCTGCCGCGCGATGAAGCGTCGCGCCTTCATGGCGGTGACGGGTGCCGCGGCGGCACTCGCAGGATGCGGGAAGTCGCCGAAGCAGATCCGGAACGACTTTCGCCGCGCGCTCGGCAAGCCGACGGCGGCGGACCTCGATGGCCCGTTCACCGCGCCGGCCAGCGCGACGATCGACGACGCCTCCCATGTGCTCGCGCGGCTGACGTTCGGCCCGCGGCCCGGCGATTACGCGCGCGTGGCGAGGCTCGGCGCGAAGTTGTTCATCGAGGAGCAACTCGCGCCGGAGAAGATTGGCGACCGGCTTTGCGAGCGCGTGATCCGGCACGAGTTCGGGTCGCTCGCCGATCCGGAGAGCACGATTTTCCCGCGAGGGAAGGACGAGAACGATCCGCTCCAGATGCTCTTCCCGGCGCTGAAGGATCGCGGCGCGCGCGTCGGCGATCTCTACGAATGGAAGGACAAGGTGCTGCTCAGCGACCTCACGCGGGCGACGATCCTGCGCGCGGTGCTGAGCGAGCGGCAGCTTTATGAGGTGATGGTTCAGTTCTGGTCCGATCACTTCAACATCGACCCCTCGAAGGGCGACTGTAAGTGGCTGAAGGCCGCCGACGATCGCGACGTGATCCGCGCGCACGCGCTCGGGAATTTCCGCGAGATGCTCCGCGCGAGCGCGGTGAGCCCGGCGATGCTGTGGTATCTCGACGGCCGCGCGAACCGCCGCAGCAAACCCGAGGACAAGCCGAACGAGAACTACGCGCGCGAGCTGATGGAGCTGCACACGCTCGGCGTCCACGGCGGCTACACGCAGCAGGACGTGATGGAGGTCGCGCGCTGCCTCACGGGCTGGACGGTGCGGGAGAAGAAGAAGTTTTTCAAAGGCCGGGTGGAGTTCAAAAAATACGCGCACGACGATGGCCCGAAGCGCGTGCTCGGTGTGGACATCCCCGCCGGCTTCGGCGCGGGCGATCTCGACCGCGTGCTGGAGATCGTCGCGTCGCATCCGAGCACGGCGACTTACATTGCATGGAAATTGTGCCGGCGTTTCATCGCCGACGAGCCGCCTCAGGAAGCGATCGACGCGACCGCGAGGGCGTTCACCGAATCGAAGGGCGACATCCGCACCACACTGCGCGCGCTTTTCGCGACGTCGGAATTTTGGGCGCCGGAGACGCGCTCGGCGAAGTTCAAGCGACCGTTCCACTTCGTCGTCTCGGCCATCCGCGCGACGAACGCGGAGACCGACGCATCGAAGCAGCTCATCGAGTTCCTCCAGCGGATGGGCCACGCGCCGTTCCGCTATCCGACTCCGGACGGCTACCCCGAGGAGGCGACGCATTGGAAATCCACGCTGCTCTGGCGCTGGAATTTCGCGGGCGCGCTGATGGACAACAAGATCAATGGCACGCGCGTCTCCCGCGCGGAACTCGTGCGCAAGGTGGGCATGGATGAACTCGTCGCGACACTGCTCGGGCGGCTCCCGAGCGAGGATGAGCGCGCGGCTTTCCGCGAAGCGGGCGACCTCGCGGTGGTGATCGCCTCGCCCGCTTTCCAACGCTGCTGACCATGGCCACGCCTCAAGCCATCATCACCGGGAATCGCGACGGACGCCGCACGCTCATCGTCGTCTTTCAGCGCGGCGGAGCCGATGGGCTCGCGCTCGTGCCGCCGATCGAGGACGACCATTATTACCGCGCGCGGCCGCGGCTCGGGATCAAGAAGGACGTGGCTGTGCGGCTCGATGATCGCTTCGGACTGCACCCGAACCTGCGCCCGCTCGAAGCCGCGTGGAAGGACGGCGACCTCGCGATCGTCCACGCGTGCGGCAGCGAAGACCCGACACGCTCGCACTTCGAGGCGCAGGATTTGATGGAGCACGGCGGGCTGGTGGCGGGCGGGTGGCTCGGGCGCTTCCTGCGCACACGGCCTGCGCTCAGCGGCGCGCTCGCGTGCGTGGCGGTGGGCAAAGCGCTGCCGGAGTGCCTGCTCGGCGCGCCGAGCGTGACGGTGATGCAGTCGCTCAACGACTTCGCGCTCGGCGGAAAATCCGTCGGTGTGCGCAACCAGCTCGAGCGGCTCTACGCGATGGAGTCCGGCCAACTCGGCACCGCTGCGCGCGACACCTTCGACGCGATCCGGCGCATCGACGCGATGCGCAGCGAGAAATACGTGCCGGCTTACGGCGCGACTTACGCGACGGACGAATTTTCCACCGGCCTGCAGCAGCTCGCGCAGCTCATCAAAGCCGACGTGGGCCTCGAAGCTGCATCGATCGACCTCGACGGGTGGGACTCGCACTTCACGCAGGAGACGCTCCTCGGATCGCTCACGACCCGACTCGCGACTGGGCTCGCATCTTTCCGCCAGGATCTCGGCGAGCGGATGAAGACGGTGACGATCGTCGTGATGACCGAGTTCGGCCGCACGGTGCAGGAGAACTCCGCCTTCGGCACCGACCACGGCCGCGGCGGGGCGATGTTTGTGCTCGGCGGCGGGGTGAAGGGCGGGCGCTTCCACGGCGAGTGGCGCGGCCTCGGCCAGCTCGAGCCGCGCGGCGTGGGCAGCAGCTACGAAGACCTGCCGGTGCTGAACAACTACCGCAACGTCCTCGCACCGGTGCTCGTGCGCCACGGCGGGCGAACGGAGGATTTTGCGAAGGTGTTTCCCGACTTCCCGCTCGCGCCGCTGCCGCTCTACGGCTGAATCGGAGTCGCGACGACAGGGCGGAAAATCCGCGGGAATAGAGGCACACGCGGTGCTTCAACAGGCGCAACCTCAGCCCACTCTCCATGAATGTCCTCCTCGTCGATGATAACCGTCTCCTGAACCGATTTCTGACGACCTTCTTCCGTGACAAGGGTCACACGGTAGCGTCGCTCACGGATGGCTTGAAGCTCGAGGGATGGCTCGAAAAGAATCCGTGCGACGCCATCATCCTCGATATCGGGCTGCCGAAGGTGGATGGCCTCACGCTGACCTCGATGATCCGGGAAAAGCATGCCACGCTGCCGATCGTGATGTTCACCGGGCTCGGTTACGATGACGACGCGATGCAGAAAGCACGCACCGCTGGGGCGAACGCCTACGTGAGCAAGACGCTCGGACCATCGGAAATCTACAACGTCGTGATGAGCGTGGTCGAAAAGCAGGGCGCGGTGAACTGAGCGGCCCGCGCTTTTTGAACCGCTGAGGACAGCGATTCCTACCAGATCTCGCGCTACTGCGTGCGGATCTTGATCGAGCGGAACGACGCGCCGTCGCCGTGATCCTGGAGCAGGATCGGGGAGCTGGTCTTCTCGCCCCAGCCCGCGGCGTTCTTGAATTTGCTCTTCGCCTTCAGCGCCATCAGCGCCTCGCTGCCGAGCTCGAACTCGACGGTCTTCGCTCCGTTGAGCCAGTGCTCGACGTGGTTGCCCTTCACCACGATCCGGCTGCTGTTCCATTCGCCCGGCGGGTTCACTTTCTTGTCCGCGGCGGGTTCGATCGCGTCGTAGAGCGAGCCGGTCTGGTGAAGGCGGCCGCCTTTCACGCCATCGGGGTGATGCTCGTCGTCGATGAGCTGATACTCGAAGCCGACCGCCTTCTTCGCATCGGGCAGGTTGTATTTGAGACCCGAGTTCGCGCCGAACTCAACCTTCCACTCCCACGTGAGCTCGAAGTCGCTGAACGAATCCTTCGTCACGATGTCGCCGCCGCCCGGCCCAGCCTTCACCACGAGCGCGCCGTCTTCGACCGACCAGCCGTCGCTGGGAAACGAATCCTTCCCGCTCGCGACCCAGCCATCGGTCGTCTTGCCGTCGAAGAGCAACCGCCAGCCCGCGGACTTCTCGGCGTCGGTGAGCGTGTTTGGTTCCGCGTGCGCGGCGAGGGCGAGGATGGAGAGGAGGAAGGCGAGAGATTTCATACGGGTGGGAGTTAGCGGTTGGGTGAAGATGCCGCCGCTGCCGAAGTGGGTGGCGGGTCGAAGTCCGGCTTCGGCGGGAGCGGGCGAAGTTTCAAGTTCACGAACGCGACTTCCTCGCCCTGATCGAGCAGCACGATCGGCGATTTGATCTTCGTGCCCACGCCGGGCGGCGTCTTCACCTTCGCCGCGGCGATGCGCCGCGTGAAGTCAGCGCCGAGATCGTATTCGAGCGCCTTCCGCTCGTTCAGCCAATGCTCCACGTGTGCGCCCTGCACCACGAGGATGCCCTGGTTCCAGTGCTCTTCATTCCAGCGCTGCGCCATGCGGATCGACGTGCCCGACAGCCGCGGCAGCAATCCATAGAGCGCGCCGGTGCGCTTGAGATCGCCGCCCCGCAGCCCGTCGGGATGATGCACGTCGTCGATGATCTGAAACTCGTGCCCCGCCACTTTCTGCCCACCGCCGCGCGCGAAATACACCACGCCGCTGTCCCCCGACGTCGCGAGCCGGAAATCGAACCGGAACTCGAAGTCGTCGTAAGCCAGCATCGCCACGAGATCGCCACCGGTCACCTTGCCGGAGTTCTTCACGTCCTTCGGCAGCACGAGCTGGCCGCGTTCGATCTTCCAGCCGTTCTTGAGCGGGTCCGTGCTCTTGAGGCTGCGCAATCCCGTCAGCGCCTTGCCGTCGAAAAGCAGCCTCCACCCCTGCGCGACCTCTTCGGACGTCAGCTTGTTCGCGCTCGGATCCGCGAGTGGCAGCTCGTCTTTCTCCGCCGCGTGCGCGGCGAAAGCGAGAGCGAGTGCGATGGCGGCAGCGCGGAGCATTGGGGCGCGGATGGTAGGAGGCGACCACCACCGCGCAAGGCGAGACTTGCCGCGCCCGGCGGCGCTCCGCAGAGTCGCCGCGATGACTCTCCCGCCGCTCACGCTCTACCGCACCGCCGATGCGCTCGTCGCCCAGCGCGGTGAAGATTTCTTCCGCCTCGCCGGCCTCGATTTCGACGCCGTCTTCACGCAGGAAAACCCCGCTACCTTCCTCGAAGACGCGCTCACGCACGGCACGCCGACGCTCGCACAGCCGTGGCTTGCGCCGATTGGCACGCAGGAAGTCTGGGCTGCGGGCGTCACGTATCTGCGCAGCCGCGACGCACGGATCGAGGAGTCGAAAGACGCGGGTGGCGGCACGTTTTACGACCGCGTGTATGACGCCGATCGGCCGGAGATTTTCTTCAAGGCCACGCCGCATCGCGTCGTCGGCAGCGGCGGCTCGGTGCGTATCCGCGAAGACTCGAAGTGGAACGTGCCCGAGCCCGAGCTGACGCTCGCGATCAACTCCCGCGGCGCAATCTTCGGCTACACGATCGGCAACGACATGAGCAGCCGCGACATCGAAGGCGAGAACCCGCTCTATCTCCCGCAGGCGAAAGTCTATCGCGCCTGCTGCGGCCTCGGCCCCGGCCTCGTCGTGCGCGAGCCGCTCCCGCGCGAGACCGCGATCCGCATCGAGATCGTGCGCGACGGCGCCAGCGTCTTCACCGGCGCGACTTCGCTCGCGCAGATGAAGCGCCAGCTCCCCGAACTCGCCGCGTGGCTCTATCGCGACAACGACTTTCCCACCGGTGCGTATCTGCTTACCGGCACCGGCACCGTGCCGCCGAACGACTTCACCCTCGCGCATGGCGATGAAGTGCGGATCGCCATCGACGGACTCGGCACGCTCATCAACACCATCGCTTAAACCATGACACTCCACGGACACTCACTCGTCGCCGGCCAGCTCGCCGCGAGCAGCAGCCGCACCTTCCACCCAATCTCGCCGCTCGACTCGCGCCCCATGGAACCCGCCTTCCACGAGTGCGCGCTCGAGGACGTGGACCAGGCGCTCTGGCAGGCGGAGGAAGCCTTCGCGCTCTATCGCAAATCCAGCGCGGAGACCCGCGCCGCCTTTCTCGAAGCGATCGCCGACGAGATCCTCGCGCTCGGCGACGACCTGCTCCAGCGCTGCCACCACGAGACCGGCTTGCCGCTCGATCGGCTCACCGGCGAGCGCGGGCGCACGTGCGGGCAGTTGAAAATGTTTGCCGCGCTCGTGCGCGAAGGTTCGTGGGTGGATGCGCGCATCGACACCGCGCAGCCGGAGCGCACGCCCGTGCCGAAAGCCGACATTCGCCGGATGCTCGCGCCGCTCGGGCCCGTCATCGTTTTCGGCTCGTCGAACTTCCCGCTCGCCTTCTCCGTCGCCGGTGGCGACACCGCCAGCGCACTCGCCGCCGGCTGCCCCGTGATCGTGAAAGCGCACCGCGCTCATCCCGGCACGAGCGAACTCGTCGCCGGCGCGATCGGTCGTGCGGTGGAGAAATGCGGCGTGCCGCACGGCGTCTTCTCGATGCTCCACGGCGCCGGCTCGGAGATCGGCATCGCGCTCGTGAAACATCCGCTCGCGCGCGCCGCGGGCTTCACCGGCTCGCGCGTCGCGGGCCGCGCGCTTTTCGACGCCGCGAACGCGCGTCCGGAGCCGATCCCCGTCTTCGCCGAAATGAGCAGCCTGAACCCGCTCATCATCCTCCCCGGCGCGCTGCGTGAACGCGGCGAGCAGATCGCGCAAGGCCTGCGAACGTCGGTCACGATGGGCGTCGGGCAGTTTTGCACGAAGCCGGGCCTCGTCTTCGGCATCGGCTCGCCGGAGTTCGAGAAGTTCGGCGAAGACTTCGCCGCCGCGATGCGCGCCGCCGCGCCCGGCACGATGCTGCACCCCGGCATCTGCCGCGCATTTCATGATGGCGTCGATGCGATGGAAAAAGTGCCCGGCGTCGTCCGCGTGGCCGAGTCCGATACGGAGCCCGACGCGGCCAAGACGCAGGGCGAGCCGACCGTGTTCGCGACCGACGTGGAGGACTTCCTGGCCAAGCGCGCGCTGCACGAGGAAATCTTCGGCCCGTTCACACTGCTCGTGAGCGCACGCAGCTTTGCCGAGCTCGAGGCTGCGCTGAAGTCGCTCGACGGCCAGCTCACCGCCACCTTCCACGCCACGCCCGCCGACCTCGCCGAAGCGAGCGACCTCCTGCACATCCTCGAGCGCAAGGCCGGCCGGCTCATCATCAACGGTTTCCCCACGGGCGTGGAGGTCTGCCCGTCGATGCATCACGGCGGCCCGTATCCGGCGACGACCGATGCGCGTTTCACGAGCGTCGGCACCGCGGCGATCCAGCGCTGGAGCCGCCCCGTGTGCTACCAGAGCTTTCCCGCCGACCTTCTCCCGGCCGAGTTGCGCAGCGAAAACCCGCGCGGCGTGATGCGCACGCTCAACGGCCAACTCACGCGCGACGGCGTGTAGCCGGCGCGCTGGGGTGGTCGGTGAGGGCTCGTCACCCAATCGTCAGGCAACTCCGGCTTGCCTTCGCGCGGCTGCGGTCTTATCCCGCAAGACCGTGCCGGCGGACTAAAACGAGTCGCCGCCGGGACCGGGCGGGACGAGTGACTCGGAAGAAATTTATGTCGCAGCGAATCAAATGTCGTGGTGCTGGAAAGCGAGTGAGCGTGGTGCTGGCGGCGAGCATCGCGGCGATGGTGCTGGGAGCGTTCGCGGAGCGCGGTCACGGGCAACTCGCGATCGATAACCTTTCCAGCACATTCACGATCGATTTCGATACGAGCGTCGCTGGGGCGAACAGCGGGACTTTCACCGGAACCGGTTTCCAGCCTGCTCCGACGGTCGGCCAATTGGATTCGGATGCATGGGCTGTGACCGGATTCAGCGACGGAAATCTCGCGTTCGGCGGGACCTTCACGACCGGGGACTACGCGCGCGGCAGCTCCGTGGATAACGTGACGACCGGTGGCCTTTATGCATTCACCGGCGGAAGCATTATCGGAAGCGCGATCGGAATTCAGCCCATCGCCGCGGACTTCAATCCGGGGACGCTCACGCTCAGGATCCAGAATGCCACCGCGACTCCGATCGTGGGGTTCACGCTGTCTTACGAGATTCATGTCCGCAACGATCAAGGACGCTCCAGTTCGTTCAACTTTTCGGACTCAGCAGACAACACCGTTTACAACGCCCAGCCGACGCTGGACTTCACCTCGCTCGTGGCTGCGGATCCCTCGCCGACTTTCGTTTTGAATACGCGGTCGATCACGCTCAACAGCGTCACGATCCCAGCCGGCGGATTTTATTACCTCCGATGGAGCAGTGCTGATGTGGGCGGTGCCGGCAGTCGCGACGAACTCGCGCTGGATAACATCACTCTGTCGAGCTTCGGCGGCGGAGCGCCGACGCTCTTCTGGGACGCGAATGGCGGCCCCGGCGTGGGCGGCACCGGATTTTGGGACACCGGCACGCCCAACTGGAACTCACTCAGCGACGGCAGCGGCGCCACGCAGACTTTCACTAGCGCGAACGCGGCCGTCTTCGGCGGCACTGCGGGCATCAAGTTCGAGACGACGGGCTACCTCGTGAAGAGCGACTCGGCGGCGGACAAACTCACGCTCGGGACGAACAACACGATCACCGTGAATGGATCGGCGGAAATCTCCGCGGGCATCGACGGCACGAGCGGGCTGACAAAGACGGGCCCGGCGACGCTCACGCTCTCGGGCGCGAACGGATTCACCGGCAACGTGACTGTCTCCGCCGGCACGCTCGCGATCGCAGCGGACACCGCGCTGGGAAATACGAACAACGATGTCGTGCTCGCGGGCGGCACGTTGAAGGCGATCGGCGTTGTCGTCCTCGACTCGGGGCGCGACTTCAGCGGCTCGGGCACGATCGATCTTTCCGGCAGCGCCGCTCTTCAAATTGCCCACACTGCGAACTTCGGCACGCTCACCTTCGCGGGAGATGGAGCCTTCCTCTCGACGGGGTCGGTGTTCACGGCCAACGCGCTGAACTTCAGCGGCCCCGTGTCGGTCTTCAGCCCGATTTCCCTCGGCGGCGATCTCGCCACCACGCACACGAGCGGCACGGCCACGATCCTTGCGAACGTCGATTACGGCGCGATCGGCGGTGCCACGCGCAATGTCACGGTGTCCGACGGCACTGGCACGCCGGACTTCACCATCAGCGGAAATATCACCGGCAGCGGAACGACCGGCAAGTTGGTCAAGCTCGGCGGCGGCACGTTGCGGTTGGAAGGCAACAACAGCGGTTTCCTCGGCATCCGACTCGGCATCGCGGATGCGCTCGCGCCCACCAATGGCGGCACGCTCGAAGTCACGAACAAGAACGCGCTGGGCACGACGGAGCTGCAACTCAACGCGGGCACGCTCAAGTTCAGCGGTCCCCTCACCGGCGCGGATGCTTTCCCAGCGGGTGTGAATCTCTCAATCGGCGCGCAGGAATCGCTGCCCGTGCGCTTCACCGGCAACGGCGCGGAGTTCCTTGGCGACATTTCCCTCTTCAAGCCAACCGGCGCGAATTTCAGGCATCAAATCAATGTCGAGACGAGCACCGATCTGATCATTGACGGAAGCTTCGTGGCCTCGACGGGCACCGGCATCTCGACCGGGCTGAATTTCGCTGGCAACGGCACGATCATTTTCAACGGCGCCACCAACGCCGTCGCTGAGCCGTTTTTCATCAATGGGCCGACCGTCGAACTCAACGGCAGCTTCGCGAACGTGGACGCGACCGTGAACGCGGGGATCCTGACGTTTACTGACCTCTCAACGCTCAAGGACGTGGTGATTGGCGATGGCTCTGGCGACGACGCCGGGCTGTTTCCTTCGGACACGGTCATAAGCACCCTCACCGTCAGCTCGTTGTCGTTGCTCAGCGACGCCACTGTCGGACTCGACTTCGATACGAGCACGCAGACGACCGACCACGTGGTCGTGAATTCGGGCCTCACGCTCGGCAGTGGCGTGGCGTTTCTGGATGTGATCGACTTGGCTCCCACGCTCTTGCCGCTCGGCACCCCGTTCACGCTCATCGACGCAGGCGTGGGCGCGACCGTGAGCGGATTCTTCGAGGGCTATCCCGAGGGCTTCGTGGTGGAACTCGCGCCGAACTTCTTCCGCATTAGCTACGCGGGCGGACTCGATGGTCACGACGTGACGCTGACCACGGTCGTGCCCGAGCCGGGCGCGGGTGCGCTGGCGCTGGCGGGATTCGTGGGCGTGCTGGGGCTGCGACGGCGGCGCACCGTTTGAATCGACGGCTGAATCGACGGCTCGCTAAGGCGCGAGTCGATGCGGGATTCTCCCTCGCACCATGCCCCACTCACGCACGTCCCGCCGCCACTTCCTCCGCCTCTCCAGCACGCTTGCCGCCGGCATCTACGTCGCGCCGGCCTTCCTGCGGGCGCAGTCGTCGAACTCGAAGCTCAACCTCGCCTTCATCGGCGTAGCGGGGAAAGGCGGCTCGAACATGAAATCGCTGGAGAGCGAAAATGTGGTCGCGCTCTGCGACGTGGATTCGGCGAAGCTCGCGGACGTGGCGGCGAAGCATCCGGGCGCGAAGACCTTCAGCGATTACCGGAAGATGTTCGATGCGCTCAAGAGCAGCGACTACGACGCGGTCGTGGTGAGCACGCCGGATCATCATCACTTCCCCGCGACGCTGCGCGCGCTCAAGGCGAAGAAGCACGTCTATTGCGAGAAGCCGCTCACGCACACGATCTGGGAGGCGCGAGAGATCAAGCGCCTCGCGAAGGAAGCCGGCGTGGCAACGCAGATGGGCAATCAAGGCAACGCCAGCGAAGATCTACGGCTGACGACCGAGTGGATCCGCGCGGGTGTGATCGGCAAGGTGACCGAGGTGCATTCCTGGTCGAACCGTCCGAGCTGGCCGCAAGGAATCACGTGGCCGACGACGGCGGACGCGATCCCCGAGACGCTCGACTGGGACTTGTGGCTCGGACCCGCTGCGCAGCGGCCGTATTTCAAGGACTGCCATCCGTTCAAGTGGCGCGGCTTTTGGGATTTCGGCACGGGCGCATTCGGCGACATGGGCTGCCACATCATGAACTGGCCCTTCACCGCGCTCGGCCTCGGCGCGCCGACCACCGCGGAGTGCCTCGAGGAAGAAGGCGCGACCAAGGACAGCCCGCCGACGAAGTCGCGGATCAAGCTCACTTTCGACAATCCGGCGCTCACGCTCACCTGGCACGATGGTGGAAATCTGCCCTCGCCGGAAAAGTTCGGCGGCGAGATCCCACTCAGTGCAAGGAACGGCAAGCCGACGCAAAACGGCAGCCTCTTCATCGGCGAGAAAGGCATCCTCTTCGACGACTACGACGGGAAGGATAACCCGCCGACGCTGCTGCCTGCGGCAAAAATGACTGACTTCAAGGCACCGGAGAAAACGCTCCCTCGTAGCCCGGGGCACTACGAGGAATTCATCGCCGCGTGCAAAGGCGGGCCGAAGGCGGGAAGCGACTTCGTGGCGAAGTCGTGTGGCCTCACCGAGATGGTGCTCATCGGCCACCTCGCCGCGCGCGTCGGCCCGGGGAAGAAGATCGAGTGGGACGCGAAGAAGGGCCGCGTGACGAATCTCCCCGAGGCGAATGCCTACGTGAAGAAGACGTATCGCAAGGGCTGGATCGACTAACCGCCCACCTTCACGCCGAGCAATTCAGCCACCTGCGCGGCGACATTGCCCGTGCGCATGAGGGCTTCGCCGACGAGGATGGCGTTCGCGCCGGCGTCGAAGACGCGTTGGGTGTCGGCGCGGGTCTTGAGACCGCTCTCGGCGACGAGGATCACGTCGTCGGGCACTTCCTCGGCGAGGCGGGCGGTGGTCTCGAGATCGACCTCGAAGGTGGTGAGATTCCGGTTGTTGATGCCGATGAGCTTCGCGTCGAGGTCGAGCGCGCGGTCGAGTTCGGCGAGGTCGTGGACTTCCACGAGCACGTCGAGCTGGCACGTCGTGGCGACATCGGAAAGGTAGCGGAGTTGCGTGTCGTCGAGCGCGGCGACGATGAGCAGCACGGCGTCGGCACCGGCGACGCTGGCTTCGAAGATCTGCACTTCGTGGATGATGAAGTCCTTGCGCAGGCACGGCAGGTCGATAGCGCGGCGCACCTGCGTGAGGTAGCTGAGGTGGCCTTTGAAAAACTGCTCGTCGGTGAGCACCGAGACGGCGTGCGCGCCGGCAGCTTCGTATTCCTGCGCGATCATCACGGGGTCGAAGTCGGACGCGATGATACCCGCGCTGGGCGAGGCTTTCTTCACCTCGGCGATGAGGCTGAGCGCGTCTTTGCCGAGATCGAGCGCGGCGGCGAACCCGCGAAACTCATCGCGCAGAAGCGCGGCGGCGCGCAGGTGTTCGAGGCGCGGGAGCAGCTTCGCGACTTCGCGCTGCTTTTGTTCGAGGATCGGCGTGAGGCGGTTGGCGGCCATGCGCGGATGTAGCCACGCGCACCGCGACCCGCTACAAGAAAGCCATGCTTCCCGAATCGCTCTCCACCGCTCTCGAACAACTCGATCCCGCCGACGCCGTGCTGCACGTCGCGCTCGCGCATTTCGGCTGCCAGACGGGCACGGTCCACGTGCTGCGCGACGGCGTGCTGCGGCTCGCGGCGCACGTGAATATGCCCGCGCCGCTGCTGCCGGTGATCGAAATGGTGCCGATCGGAAAAGGGATCGCTGGGCTCGCGGCGGAGCGGTGTGTGCCGGTGACGCTTTGCAATTTGCAGACCGACACGAGCGGACAGGCTCGCCCGGCGGCGAAGACGACGGGGATGGAAGGCGCGGTCGCCGTGCCGATGCTCGTGGATGGCGAACTGTGCGGCGTGCTCGGTGTCGCGAAGGCGGAGGCGCACGATTGGACGAGCGAGGAGAAGTCGGAGCTGATGGAGATCGCCGCGCGGCTCGCCTTCAAACAGCTCGCGACGGAGAAGGATACGGAAGCAGCGGGCGTGGATCTGTAGCCGCTCACGCGCGCCAAGCCTGCCACCACGTCTTGAGCCGGTCGGTGAATTCGCGCGGGCGCTGCTTGAAGAGCGGTTGGGCGAGGGCGCGGGCTTTGCGCTGCAGCTTGCGACGCCTGTGGACGATGAGCGGATCGAGCACGTCGAGGTTGTGGCCTGCATCTTCGAGCGCGTAGTCGCGTAGCATCGCGAGGTCGTGATCCTCTCCGAGCATTTCGCTGATCCGCTCCAGCGCAGCAGCCAGCGGCTTGAGCTTTTTTGGGCGGGCCTTTCCGAGCAGGCGGATGTGATACCATAGCGTCTTCACGCGCTTGCGTAGCTCGTGGATGAGTTCGTCGGGTGAGTCGTCGCGGATGGCGTGGAGCGCCTCGCGCGCCTCGCGATAGCTGTCGCGCAGGCCAGGTTCGAGCATGCGCCAGCCGTGATGCTGGAGCGGCAGCCGGGCCCACGCGCGTTGGCCGGCGGCGACTCGCGCGGTGAGTCGCGTGAGCACGACCGCGTTCAGGTTCGCGTGCGTCGCGGCTTCGGCATCGGTTTCGAGCCGGCGGGCGAGATCGCGGCAGGAGTTCGGGCGCGAGATGGTCTTGCGGAAGGTGTCGAGCCGCACTGAAGCGTCGCGCACGCGGCCGAGCGAGCGGGCGACCTCGCGCCAGCGCGTGATCGCGGCGCGGCGTGTCTTAGAGTCGAGTCCACCGCGGACGAGGTGCAGAAGTGCGCGCAGCATCTTGCATCGCTTTCGCGTGTCGTGGATGCGTGGCGCAATCATCCCAGCGCGCAGGTCGGCGAGCACGGAGTCGATCTGCTCGAGGCCGATCCGGCGCACGCCGTCGCGGACGGATTCGCCGACGTGGAAGCAGAAGGCCATGGCGCCGGCGGCCGCGGTTCAGCGCACCCAGCGCGCGCCGTCCTTCACGAGCGTGGGCAGTTCATCGGTCATGTATTGGGTCTTGCCGATGGCGCCCCACATGCGCGTGCCGGTGGATTTGTTCCAGCTCTTCACGAAGAGCTCGCCGCTGTAGCAGCCCCAGCTCTTGATGAAGGCGTCGCGGGTGAAAATGCCGCGGCTGATCTGTTTGAGTTCCTTTTCGTGGAGCCAGCATTTCGAGCCGGAGTCGAGGTTGTTGGAGTAGTCGAACATGAACGCCGCCTTGTTCGAGTGGCCGAAGAACTCGAAGCCACAGACTTTCACCTGGCTGCGAGGGCGTTGCGGGGTGCCGTTGTTGAGGTAGTCGAGCACCTGCGAGGTCTTGTCGAAATAGACGACCTTGAAGTTGAACGTCTGGCCGACGCTGTCGATGAACGGAATGAGATCGCGGCCTTCGACCTTCGAGCGGGCCGCGTAGCTCGGCCTGTAAACGAACCACGTGACCGGCAGCTCCGGCGCGACGGCGCGGATCTGCTGGGTGCGGATGCGGCCGGCGCGCACGAAGTTCGCCCACCAGTTGTCGTGCGGGTTGGCTTTGTATTTCTCCCACATCATCAGCGACACGCCGCCGATCACGATCACGTATTCGCCGCTGGTCGGGATGGGGTCGGGCGGTCGCATGCTCGACGGCGCTTGCGTGAGCGGATCCTGCGCCGGCGCGGCGGCCGCGGCGCAGACGAGGGCGAGGAAGGCGGCGACGAATCGGGTCATGAGGCGCGGAAAGTAGGCGGGGCGCCCCGGCTGTCTAGCGGTCGTCGGGTAGAGTTTCCCCGATTTGATGGACAGGCAGGGTGCAAATGGACGAACGGAAAATTCCGATCAAAAATCGTCTCACAGCTTGCGCCCAGGTGCGTCTTCCTAAAGCCTCGATCGATCACCTTCTTTCACCCCATCCAAAGAGAAAAACCATGACAACCGAAGCCAAGTGCCCATTCCATCACGCCGCCGGCAGCGGCACGACCAACCGCGACTGGTGGCCGAACCAGTTGAAGGTCGAATTGCTGCATCAGCATTCGTTGAAGTCCGATCCCATGGGCAAGGGCTTCCATTACGCGAAGGAGTTCAAGAGCCTAGATCTCGCGGCGGTGAAGAAAGATCTCGCGGCACTGATGACTGACTCGCAGGACTGGTGGCCGGCGGACTTCGGCCACTACGGCGGTTTGTTCATTCGCATGGCGTGGCATAGCGCTGGCACCTATCGCACCGGTGACGGCCGTGGCGGCGGCGGTCGGGGTCAGCAGCGCTTCGCACCACTCAATAGCTGGCCGGATAACGTGAGCTTGGACAAGGCTCGTCGCCTGCTCTGGCCCATCAAACAGAAGTATGGCCGGAAGATTTCGTGGGCCGACCTCATGATCCTCACCGGGAACGTCGCGCTCGAAACGATGGGCTTCAAAACGTTCGGTTTTGGCGGTGGGCGCGAGGACACTTGGGAGCCGGATCACGATGTCTATTGGGGCCGCGAAACGACGTGGCTGGGCGGCGATATCCGCTACTCCAAAGGATCGCCCGGCGTCGAGGAAAGCCACGGCGTGCTCGTGAAGGACGACGACAGCGAAGTGCCTCACTCGCGCGATCTCGAGAACCCGCTCGCCGCCGTGCAGATGGGTTTGATCTACGTCAATCCCGAAGGTCCGGACGGCAACCCCGACCCGCTCAAGGCGGCCTACGATATCCGCGACACCTTCGGCCGCATGGCGATGAACGACGAAGAAACCGTCGCGTTGATCGCGGGCGGTCACAGCTTCGGCAAAACGCACGGGGCGGGAGACGCGAAACATGTGGGGCCTGAGCCGGAGACTGCCGGCCTTGAGGAACAAGGCTTGGGCTGGAAGAGCAGCTTTGGCACCGGCAAAGGCGGCGACGCCATCACCAGCGGTCTTGAAGTCACCTGGAGCAACACGCCGACAAAGTGGAGCAATAGTTTCTTTGAGAACCTGTTCGGCTACGAATGGGAACTCACCAAGAGTCCCGCCGGTGCACAGCAGTGGCGTCCGAAAAATGGCGCAGGCAATGGCACCGTGCCGCATGCGTATGACGCTTCGAAGAAGATCGCGCCGTCCATGCTGACCACGGACCTCGCTTTGCGGTTCGACCCGGCTTACGAGAAGATTTCGCGGCGCTTCCTGAAGAACCCGAAGCAGTTCGCCGCCGCCTTTGCCCGCGCGTGGTTCAAGCTCACGCACCGCGACATGGGGCCGCGTGCGCGTTATCTCGGGCCGGAAGTCCCGAAGGAGGATCTCATCTGGCAGGACCCGATTCCCGCGGTGAATCACAAATTGATTGGCGAGAAAGAGATCGCCTCCCTGAAAGCGAAGATCGCCACATCGGGACTGTCCATCTCGCAGCTCGTCTCCACCGCCTGGGCCTCGGCATCCACGTTCCGTGGCTCCGACAAGCGCGGCGGCGCGAACGGCGCGCGCATTCGTCTCGCGCCGCAGAAGGACTGGGAAGTCAACCAGCCGAAACAACTGGCGAAGGTGCTCAAAACTCTCGGCGGCATCCAAGGCGCGTTCAACAAGACGGCCAAAGGCGGCAAGAAGGTCTCGCTGGCGGACCTCATCGTGCTGGCCGGCGGCGTCGGCGTCGAGCAGGCCGCGAAGAATGCCGGCGTCACCGTGAAGGTGCCGTTCAAGCCGGGCCGTATGGACGCCTCGCAGAAGCAAACCGATGTCGAGTCCTTCTCCGTGCTCGAACCCATCGCCGATGGTTTCCGCAATTATCTCAAAGGCAAATACAGCGTCTCAGCTGAGGAGTTGCTCATCGACAAGGCGCAACTGCTTACGCTCACCGCGCCGGAAATGACAGTCCTCATCGGCGGCATGCGCGTGTTGAACACCAATGCTGACGGCGCAACGCACGGCGTCTTCACCCAGCGCCCCGGAGCGCTGACCAACGACTTCTTTGTGAACCTGCTCGACATGAGCACGGAGTGGAAGTCGGTTTCGCCCTGTGGGAACGCCTTCGCAGGCGTCGATCGCAAGACCGGCAAATCCAAGTGGACCGCCACGCGTGTCGATCTGGTCTTCGGGTCCAACTCCGTGCTTCGTGCTCTGGCGGAAGTCTATGGCACCTCGGACTCGCAGAAGAAGTTCGTCAACGACTTCGTCACCGCGTGGACCAAGGTGATGAACCTCGATCGCTTCGACCTCGCTTAATTCCCGGGAATAAACCGGAAAGCGCGCGGAGGCAGGCAGGCGGACGCAGGTCCGGCGACCTCGCCGATCCGCTCAGTGCCCGACCAGTTCGGGATGCTGCGCCAGCTCCTGCGCAAATTCCGCGCGCAGTTGCGGATCGGCTGCGAGCAGTGCCTCGGTCTTGTGGCGCAGGGCCTGGACTTCCCACACATCGCCGTCGCCGCGGGTCCGCCGCTCGTAGAGTTCTTTCCAAGCCTCGAGCAGGCGGCGCAAATCATCGGCGCGCTGGAGGTGCGGAACACCGCCGTTGAAAAGGTCCGGCCTTTCGATGAAATCGAACGCGGCGGTGCATTCCGCGAAGTGCAAATGCCGGCGTCCGTGATGGTCCAGCAGCCACGCGAGGATCGTGCCGCCGAGCGCCGCGAGAAAAAGCTCGGCGCCTTCGCGGCCGAACCAAGGGCTCATCCCGAGCAAGCCCACAGACACCGCGGTCAACGCCAGCCAGCAGACGAAGGCGAGGCGTTCGAGCATGGCACGTGGGGTGTTCATGTTGCGCGGAATCTGTCCGGCGACGCTGAGCCTTCCGTAACTACTGAGCGAGAATTTTTCGTGAACAAAATGCGCCGCTGGCCTCAGTCTCCGCGCGTGACACCCTACCTCGATCTCCTGCGCCACGTGCTCAGCCATGGCCGTTTCAAAAGCGACCGCACCGGCACGGGCACGCATTCGGTCTTCGGCGCGCAGGTGCGCTACGATCTCACCGCCGGCTTTCCGCTGCTGACGACGAAGAAGCTGCACACGCGCTCGATCATCCATGAGTTGCTGTGGTTCCTGCGGGGCGAGACGAATGTCCGCTACTTGCGTGAGAACGGCGTCACGATCTGGGATGAGTGGGCGGACGCGGATGGCAATCTTGGACGCGTCTATGGCGCGCAGTGGCGGGACTGGCGCACGGCGGACGGGCGCTCGGTCGATCAAATCGCGCAGGTGATCGACTCGCTGAAAAAGAACCCCGACTCGCGCCGGCACATCGTGAGCGCGTGGAACCCCGGCGAGATCGAAGGCATGGCGCTGCCGCCCTGCCATGCGCTGTTTCAATTCTACGTTTGCGACGGCGAGTTGAGCTGCCAGCTCTACCAGCGCAGCGCGGATCTTTTCCTCGGCGTGCCTTTCAATATCGCGAGCTATGCGCTGCTCACGCACATGGTCGCGCAAGTCTGTGGGCTGCGTGCCGCGGAGTTCGTGCACACCTTCGGCGATCTGCACCTCTACGCGAACCACCTCGACCAGGCTCGCGAGCAACTCGCCCGCGAGCCGCGCCCGCTGCCGACGCTGCGCTTGAACCCGGAGGTGAGGGACATCGCGGGCTTCCGCTACGAGGACATCGCGATCGAGGGCTACGACCCGCACCCGGCGATCAAGGCGCCGATCGCGGTATGATGTTTATTTTACCACCAAGACACCAAGGCACCAAGAAAGGCGCAGGTGAGGTATCGGTCCTGTCTTGTTTCCCTTGGTGCCTTGGTGGTTCATCCGGAGCGCCGATGAAAGCAGTGGCAGCCATGTCTCTGAATCGCGTGATCGGCGCCGATGGCGCGATCCCGTGGCATCTGCCGGAGGACTTCAAGTGGTTCAAGCGGCTCACGACCGGCCACTTCGTGCTGATGGGCCGGAAGACCTTCGAGAGCATCGGCAAGCCGCTGCCGAACCGCACGAACATCATCGTCACGCGTCGCCCGCGCCGGCTTGCGCGAGAAGAGCGCTTCGCCCCCGCCTTCATCGGTAATTGGCGCCCGCGGCTCGCGCGCTCGTATCAACTCGGCCTCACGCTGATGACCGACCGCGACGTGTGGCTCGTGCGTGATGTGGACAAACTCGCGACCGCCTATGAGCAGGTGCGCCCACAGCGCGAACTCTTCATCGTCGGTGGCGCGCAGATTTACCGGCGGCTATTGCCGCGGTGCAGCGAGCTGTTTCTCACCGTCGTCTTCCGCGAGGTGGAAGGCGACGCGTTCTTCCCGGAGTTCGAGGACGAATTCGAGCTGATCGACGTGCTGCTGCGGACGGCGGATTTCGAGGTGCGGCACTACCGCCGCATCACGACACCAGCGGCAGGATCCGTCCGAGCAACTTGCTGATCGGCACGCGCTCCTGCGCTTGCGTGTCGCGGTGGCGGAGCGTCACGGTCTCTTTCAGGTCGGGGCCGTTTTCGCCGAGCGTGTCGAAGTCGATGGTCACGCCGAAGGGCGTGCCGGCTTCGTCCTGGCGGGCGTAGCGTTTGCCGATGCTGCCGCCTTCGTCGTAGAAAACGTTCATGCTCGGGCGCAGCGTCTCGAAGACTTCGCGCGCCTTCGCGACGAGCTCGGGCTTGTTCTTGAGCAGCGGGAAGATACCGACTTTCACCGGCGCGATGCGCGGATGGAAACGCAGCACGGTGCGCGTCTCGGTCTTGCCTTTCTCGTCGGTCGTCTGTTCCTCGAAGAACGCTTCGCAGAGCAGCGCGAGCACGAGCCGATCGGCGCCGGCGCTGGGCTCGATCACGTGCGGCACGTATTTCGTCGCGGCTTCCTGGTCGAAATACTCCTGCGACTTGCCGCTGTGCTTTTGATGCTGCGCGAGATCGAAGTCACCGCGCGCGGCGATACCTTCGAGTTCCTGCGTGCCGAAGGGGAACTTGTAGAGGATGTCCACGCAGGCCTTGGCGTAGTGCGCGAGCTCTTCCTTGCTCTGCCAATACTCGGCGAGCGACGTGCGCGGCAGCCCGATGCCTTCGTAAAAGCGGATGCGCTCCTCGACCCAATACTTGTGCCAGAGCTGCCAGCCCCAGTTCGGCTGCGGCTCGCCGGGATGTCCGTCCACGCCGAGCTGCGCGACGCCGCCGTGCTGCTTGTGCACGACTTCGTCGGGCTTGATGAAGAACTCGAGTTCCATCTGCTCGAACTCGCGCGAGCGGAACGTGAAGTTGCGCGGCGTCACTTCGTTGCGGAAGGCCTTGCCGACTTGAGCGATGCCGAATGGGATCTTCACGCGTGAGGAATCGACCACGTTCTTGAACTGCGCGAAGATCGCCTGCGCCGTCTCGGGGCGGAGATACGCGACGTTGTCGTCGTCGGCGATCGGGCCGACGTGCGTGGTGAACATGAGGTTGAACGGCCGCGGCTCGGTCTTCTCGCCCTCGCACTGGTTCACGCACTTGCTCGGCTTCTGCGGGCAGGGGATTTCGTTGATTTGATCAGCGCGGAAGCGGCCCTTGCACGTTTTGCAGTCGAGCATCGGGTCAGTGAAGGTGTCCACGTGGCCCGACGCTTTCCAGATGTTCGGGTGCATGATGATCGTCGCGTCGAGGCCGACGACGTCCTCGCGCATGCGTGTCATCGAGCGCCACCACAGGTCTTTCACGTTGCGCTTCAACTCCGCGCCGAGTGGGCCGTAATCCCAGAAACCATTGATACCGCCGTAAATTTCGGACGATTGGAAGATGAAGCCGCGTCGCTTGCACAGCGACACGATCTTCTCCATCAGCGGGGTTTCTTTGGGCGTGCTCATTTGGTTTTGGCGAAAGGGCGGCGACGGTGCGCCGGGGCGGGAGGGCGCTCAAGCGGTAAAAATTCCTGCAACCGCGCGCAACGGCGGCGGCGATACGGGGTTCACGTCAGCCACGATGAAAAAACTCATTCTTACCCTCACGCTTGCGGCGTCCATCGCGGCACCGCTCACCCTCACCGCGCAAGACGCGAAACCCGAACGTCCGAAACGCGAAGGCGGTCCCGCCGGCCAAGGCGGCCAAGGCGGTCGCATGAACCCCGAAGAGCGGCTCAAGAAGATGACCGAGATGCTCACGCTGACGCAGGAGCAGCAGGACAAGGTCAAGACGATCATGGAGAGCGGCCGCGAGGAGATGGGCAAGCTGCGCGACCTGCCGGAAGATCAGCGCCGCGAGAAATTCGGCGAGTTCATGAAGGCGCAGAACGAAAAGATCATGGCAGTCCTGACGCCCGAGCAGCAGGAGAAATACAAAGCCGCGATGGCCGAGCGCATGAAGCAGGGTGGCGGCCCCGGCGGCCCGCGCGGCGAAGGCGGCAAGAAGCCCGAGGGTGGTGCGAAGCCGGAGGAGAAGAAGTAACCACGCACGACTGACAACTTCGCGCGCCAATCAAACGGCGCGCACACGCGAGCGGGAGGCCAGTGCGGCCTCCCGCTTTGCGTTTCCAGTGGTCAGCGGCGCTCGCGCAGGTTCGTGCGACCGCCGCGGCGGCGGCGGAACTCATCGAAGACCTCGTCGCAGCCGTCGGTCTTGAGCTGATACAAAATGCGCAGCAACTCGCCGAGTCGGCCTTTCGGGAAGCCCTTCCGCTCAAACCACACGAGGTATTCCAAAGGCAGATCGTAGAGCGGCACGCCGCGCGGCGGGTAGTGATCGGGGCCGTATTTGCCGAAGGGCATCGTCGTCTGCCCGATCTCGGCGAGGTCGTGGGCGAACCAGTCGCGCAGGCGTGAGTCGAGCGCATCATCGGGGTCAGGATCGGCGGGCATCGGCGAAGGGCAGGATTGAGGCAGCGCGCGCCCGGCTTCAAGCGCTTCCGCAATCGGGTCTTCGCCATCTGCGGCGCTAAGCCGGCGTTCGGGGCGGAAGCCGCGCCCTCGAGGACGCAGGAGAAGATGCGCACTGCCCGGCGGGTCGACTTCCTAGCTTGGGGGAAGCCGGCATCAATGCCGGGCAGTGGCGTGATGGACTTAGCGGCACGATGCCGACCGGCAACACGGCCACCACCAACCATCCGCGCCCTTCACCGCCCTCTTCGTCGCAGCCCCAGCCTCGGCCTCACAGCCGCGGATTTGACCGGGAGAAAATCGCCCTTGCGCGGCCCCGGAAGGTGACGCACCCTCCCGGCCCTTTTTCCAAGCTGCCCTATACCAAATATGTCCACTGAACTGATGACGGAACTGCTCGAAGCCGGCGTTCACTTCGGCCACCAGACCAAGCGCTGGAACCCGAAGATGAAGCCCTACGTCTTCGAGAAGCGGAACGCGATCTACCTGATCGACCTGGCCAAGACGGCCGGGCAGATCGAGGCCGCGAGCAAGTTCCTCAGCGACACCGCGGCGGGTGGCGGCAAGATTCTCTTCGTCGGCTGCAAGAAGCAGGCGCAGGAAGCCATCAAGGAAGCCGCGCAGGCGACCCATCAGTTTTACGTGAACCAGCGCTGGCTCGGCGGCACGCTCACGAACATCAAAACCATCCGCAAGAGCATCGCCCGGATGAAATACATCGAGAACCTCGAGAAGCAGCCGGAGTTCTCCAAGATGGGCAAACAGGAGATCGCCGCCGTCAAGCGCGAGGGGGCCAAGCTCCTGCGCAACCTCGATGGCATCCGCGACATGGATAAGCTGCCCGACGCCGTCATCATCATCGACACCGTCCGCGAGGCCAACGCCGTCGCCGAGTGCAAGCGCCTCAAGGTGAAGACCGTCGCCATCGTCGATACGAACGGCAACCCCGAGGACATCACCTTCCCCATCGCCGGCAACGACGACGCGATCCGCTCGATCCGCATCGTGCTCCAGAAGCTCGTGGACGCCATCGTCTCCAACAGCGCGAGCGAGCGGAAGAAGGAGCAGGTCGCTCTTTCGGGCGTCTCGGAATAAGGCGCATCGCGCCCCTCGCTACTTTCCCCAATCGCCGAGACGAGGGCCCCCGGCTCTCGTCTCGGTCTTTTTTCAAGCCAAACCACCTCATCCCTATGTCCACCGCCGTCATCGACGCCCAAACCGTTAAGACCCTCCGCGAAAAAACCAACGCCGGCCTCATGGAGTGCAAGCGCGCCCTCGCCGAAACCAATGGCGACATGGAAGCCGCCATCGACGTGCTGCGCAAGAAAGGCGCCGCCAGCGCCGCCAAGAAAGCCGACCGCGAAGCCAAGGACGGCATCATCGCCCAGGCCATCCTGCCCGGTGCCAAGGTCGGCGTGCTCGTCGAGGTGAACTGCGAGACCGACTTCGTCGCCAAGAACGACCAATTCAAAGCCTTCTGCGAAGACCTCGCCAAGAAGATCGCCGCGGACCCCGCCGTGGATCTCGAGTCCGACCGCGTCGCCGCCGTGCAAAAGATCGGCGAGAACGTCCAGATCCGCCGCAGCGAGCGCATCGAGGTGAAGGACAACGGCCTCGTCGCCGCCTACATCCACACCGGCGGCAAAGTCGGCGTGCTCGTGGAAGTAGGCGCGGAGAAAGCCGAGACGGGCGCGCAGGATGCGTTCAAGCAACTCGTCCGCGACATCACGCTCCAGATCGCCGCGGCGAACCCGGTGAGCATCAGCCGCGACGAAGTGCCCGCCGAACTCATCGCCCGCGAGCGCGCCATCTACGCCGACCAGGTGCCGCCCGGCAAGCCGCCGCAGGTGGTCGAAAAGATCATCGACGGCAAGCTGGCCAAATTCTTCGCGGGCGTCTGCCTGCTCGAGCAGACCTTCATCAAGAACCCCGACCAGACGCTCCAGCAGCTCATCGACGCGCAGAGCAAGGCGCTCGGCGACAAGATCACCATCCGCCGCATCGTGCGCTACATGGTGGGCGAATCCATCGCGTAACCCGCCCGCTCACCCGCAGAACTTCCAGAGCCGGACTCGCGAGGGTCCGGCTCTTTGCGTTTCGGGGGAGAGGCGGGGGCTCTCGCTGCGGCGCATCGCTTGCCGACTCAATCCCTCGAAGCGGAAGCGTTCCAAAGATCCCACGCCACCCTCAACCCACCACCCACCAACAAAACTCAGCCAATCACACGCTCTCGACCTTGACACCTTCCATAGGCGTCATGGTCGAATTCATTTCAGGCGTCTGTATCGGCCGTTGTTGTTGACGAACTCGACGTAGCCGCTGTCTCGGAGGCATTGCAACGTGGCGCGTATAGACGCCTCGACGGCTGTGATGTGCGGACGGCGGGCGGCGTAGGCCTGCTGGCGCTGATAAACGTCGTCGAGGGAGAAATTGGTTGGAAGGCGGGCAATGACTAGATCCCAAAGATCGCGTTCGTTGACCGTTAAATGGTCGTGGGATGTCGGGCGCGGTCGTTCGGGGTGCGAGGTGGGCTCGTAAGCGTCAAGGAGGCGGCAAATGATACTGTCGGACGTATCGAGCAAAGGCTGTGCATGTCGTTGCAGTCGGGCAAATGTGGCGTCGGAGATTTCAATTTTCATGGGTGGAATTCTAGAGCGCGCGAATGGCGCCTAACAGGTGATTAGACCGCCCACCAGCAGGGCGGCGAAACGGATGAGGGGCTGGGAGAAGGGCGCGGGGCATCGAGACGGAGTAGAGCAAAGGGTCGGGGATGCTGGAAAGGGTCGATTTCGGGCGTGGAAAGCCGTTCCGGGTTTTGGGAGTGGCTTCCGACACGCATGGGAGCTCGCCGAAATGTGGGCGCGGCAGCCGGAGAAGCTCGATCTCTTCATGCAGCAGAGCTTTCTGGAGACTCCGGAGGCGCCGGAGGAGGAGCCGACACCGCCGACGCCGCCGCCGACGCCGTAGGCCGAGGGATTTTGAACGCAGAGGCGCAAAGGGCGCAGAGGTTCGCAGAGGATGAATAAAAGATTCTCTCCGCGTTCCTCTGCGCCCTTTGCGCCTCTGCGTTGAAATTTCCCGCGTGGATCGCAGGGGGAGGATCGTCCGCCGGAGGAAGAGCCGGCACCGTTGGCGGGCCGCACCACTTTTCACTCGTCAGGTAAAGCCCGCCGCGTATGGGTGCGCGCTCGCCGCGCCATGACCGATCGCAAACTCACCTTTCTCCGACGCCTGGGCTCTTCCCTGGCGCTGTGGGTGGTCGCGCTTTGGATCATCTTCACGGGGTCCGAGCCGGGGTTCGTCATTCTCATCGGCGGGCTTTCGATGGTCGGGTTGTGGGAGTTTTACGTGATGCTCGATCACAAGCGGCTGCCGAACTTCAAGATCATCGGCCTGCTTTGCGGCGCCCTGTTCGTGGCGGGGTCGTTTTACTACCTCAGCCGGCAGGGGCCGGACCGGGCGCACGATTTCGAGGTCGGGGCGCTGTTGCTCTTCATGCTCATCGTTTTCGCGCGGCAGATGTTTCAGCGCACGCGCGATGTCTCGCCGCTGGAGACGATGGCGTTCACGCTCTTCGGGCTGCTCTATGTGCCATGGCTGTTCAGCTTCGTGACGAAGATCGTCTATCTCACGCCGCGCGATGCGACCGGGCATGTGACGGGGCATTTCTACGTGCTGTGGCTGATCGTGGTGACGAAGTTCAGCGACATGGGCGCCTACGTGACGGGCTCGCTCATCGGCAAACATCCGCTCGTGCCGCACATCTCGCCGAAGAAGACGTGGGAGGGGTTCTTCGGCGCGCTCGTCTTCTCCGCCGGCGGCGGCTGCGGGCTGCTCTCGCTCATGGGTGAAAACCTCTCGCTGCTGAACATGACGCACGCCGCGGTGCTCGGGGTCGGGCTGGGCTTTGCGGCGATCATCGGCGACCTCGCGGAGTCGATCATCAAGCGGACCGCCGACGTGAAGGACTCCGGGCGCTTCCTGCCCGGCATCGGTGGCGGGCTCGATCTGATCGACTCGATCCTCTTCACCGCGCCGCTGATGTTTTTCTACCTGCGCTTCGTCGTGGGTGTTGCGTGATGAGAACCACGAAGACACGAAGACACGAAGGAACGCAGGAGGCCAGTTGTAGCACGTTGAGTGGTTCCTTCGTGTCTTCGTGTCTTCGTGGTCCAATCTTGCCGCTGCGATGAGAAAGCGTCGCGTCGTCATCCTCGGGGCCACGGGCTCGATCGGCACGAGCGCGCGGAAGGTCGCGCGCGACATCCCAGAGCGGATGGAGATCGTGGGCATGAGCGCGCACTCGAACGAAGCGGCGCTGCGCGAGGCGGGGAAGGAATTCCCGGACGCGAAGCTGGCGATGTCCAGTGGCGATGGCGGCGAGGAGCGGCTGATCGAACTCGCGACGATGCCCGGGGCCGACATGGTCTTGATCGCGATCGTCGGCACCGCCGGCCTGCGCCCCGCGCTCGCGGCGATCGAGGCGGGGAAGGACCTCGCCGTGGCGTCGAAGGAAATCCTCGTGATGGCCGGCGAAGCGGTGATGACCGCCGCGCGTGAGCACGGCGTGCAGGTGTTGCCCGTCGACAGCGAGCACAACGCGATCTTCCAATGCCTCGAAGGCCACGCGAGCGAGCATGTGCGGCGGGTCATTCTCACCGCGAGCGGCGGGCCCTTTCTCCGCTGGCCAGCCGTGAGCCTCGCTGGGGCGACGCCCGAGCAGGCGCTCAAGCACCCGACGTGGGACATGGGCCGCAAGATCAGCATCGACTCCGCGACGCTCTTCAACAAAGGCCTCGAGATGATCGAGGCGCGCTGGCTCTTCGACGTGGAGATGCCGCGCGTGGATGTGATCGTGCATCCGCAGTCGATCGTTCACTCGATGGTGGAATTCATCGACGGCTCCGTGCTCGCGCAGCTCAGCACGACGGACATGTGCTTCCCGATCCAATACGCCGTGACGTGGCCCGACCGCGTGCCGAACACGCTCCCGCCGCTCGACTTCGCCGCGCTCGCCCAGCTCACCTTCGAAGCGCCGCGCCGCGCCGACTTCCCCGCGCTCGACCTCGCCCGCCACGCCGGCGAGATCGGCGGCACGCTCCCCGCCGTGTTGAACGCCGCCAACGAAATCGCCGTCGACGCCTTCCTCGACCGCCGCTGCTCCTTCCCCGCGATCTGGCAAACCGTCGAGCGTGTCATGAATACCCATGCCCCGGTTGCAGCGCCCGACCTCGCGGCTATCCTCGACGCCGATTCGTGGGCGCGCCACCGCGCCGCGGAACTTCTCTCTTAAATGACCATCTCTGAAATCGCCCGCTTCGTCTTCATCTGCATCGAAGTCATCCTGCTGTTCAACCTGCTCATCTTCGTCCACGAGCTCGGCCACTTCCTCGCGGCGAAATGGCGCGGGCTTCACGTCGTCGAGTTCGCGCTGTGGTTCGGCAAGCCGCTGTGGCGCAAGAAAATCGGCGGCGTGTGGTATGCCATCAACAGCATCCCCGCCGGCGGTTACGTGAAGCTCCCGCAGATGGCGCCGATGGAATCGCTCGAAGGCGAGACGGAGGAGCTGCCGCCCGAGGCGAAGCGCGCGGTCAGTCCGCTCGACAAGATCATCGTCGCCTTCGCCGGCCCGCTGTTCAGCTTCCTGCTCGCGTGCCTCTTCGCCGTCATCGTGTGGCAAGTCGGCCGTCCCGTGCGTGAAGCGGAGCGCACCACGCAGATCGGTTACGTGCTTCCCGGCAGCCCCGCGGAAAAGGCGGGCCTGCGCGCTGGCGATGTCATCACCGCGATGGACGGCCAGCCCGTGCGCCGCTGGCAGGGCATGTCGAGCGACAGCCTCGTGTGGCGCGTCGTGACGAGCGAAGGCGACACCATCCGCGTCGACTACGAACGTGACGGCAAGCCCGCGACGACCGAGGCGAAGCCGGAGATTCCCCCGACGAAAATCTACCAGCGCCGCGGGATGAGGCAGCTCTCGATCCTCCCCGCCGAGACGCCGCTCGTGGAGAATGTCACGGCGGGTGACGCCGCAGCCGAGGCCGGCTTGCGCAAGGGCGACCTCATCCTCGCGGCGAACGGGCAGAAGGTGTTCATGTTCGATACGATCGCCGACGTGGTGCGGGCGAATCCTTCCGCGCCGCTGATCCTTACCGTCGAGCGCGACGGCCAGCGCTTGCAACTCAACAAGCCCCTCGTCCTCGCCCGGCCCGCTGTCGAAGAAGTCTTCCCCGACAGCCCCGCCGCAGTCGCCGGAGTGCAGAAGGACGACCGCGTGGTGCGTGTCGGTGGAAAGGACGTTTTCGCGGCGCATCACATCGTCGAACTCATCGAGCAAAACGGCGCGAAGCCGATCGCGTTCGATCTCGATCGAGCCGGCAAATCGCTCTCGATCACCGTCACGCCCGAGGCGCCGGTCGGAGAGAAGAAGCCGAAGGTTGGGCTGAAGTTCCGCGAGGAATCCCTCGGCCTCACGCTCAATGCCCAAGGCCGCCGCAGCCTCATCCATCCCTCGCCCGTCGAGCAGATCCGCCTCAGCGCGCTGAGCATCGTGAATACGCTCGGTGCGATCATTTCCAGCAAGTCGGACGTGAGCGCGCAGCACCTCGGCGGACCGGTCACGATCTTCCGCACCTACTACATCCTCTTCCAGAGCCCCGATGGCTGGCGGCTCGCGCTGTGGTTCAGCGTGCTGCTGAATGTGAACCTAGCGCTGCTCAACCTGCTCCCGCTGCCCGTGCTCGACGGCGGCCACATCACGCTCGCGATCTTCGAGTCGATCCGCCGCCGGCCGATCGAGGGCACGATCGAGACGCGGATCCTCGAAGGCGTGCAGACTGCCGCGGCGGTGCTGCTCATCGGCTTCATGGTCTTCATCACGTTCTTCGACGTGCAGGATCTTTTCGGCAGTCGCACCTCAGCCCCGGGGATGAAGTTCGCGCCGAAGTCGCAGGCGAAGTGATGACCTACTGCGCGTCGCCCTACGCGTATCAGCGCCGCGCGAGTCGCGTGGTGAAGGTCGGCAAGGTCGCCGTCGGCGGCGACCACCCGATCCGCGTGCAGTCGATGATCACGTGCGACACGATGGACACCGCGGCGTGCATCCAGCAGACGCTCGATCTCGCCGCGGTCGGTTGCGAGATCGTGCGCATCACCGCGCCGACGGTGAAGGACGCGGCGAACCTCGAGCACATCGTCGCCGGCTTGCGCGCACAGGGCTGCGACGTGCCGATCGTCGCCGACATCCACTTCAAACCCGAAGCCGCGATGGAAGCGGCGAAGTGGGTCGAGAAGGTGCGGATCAACCCTGGGAACTACGCCGACTCGAAGAAGTTCAAGATCGTCGAATACACCGACGCACAATACGCCGCCGAACTGGACCGCATCCGCGAGCGGTTCACGCCGCTCGTCGTTTTTTGCAAGGAGCACGGTCGCGCGATGCGCATCGGCACGAACCACGGCTCGCTCAGCGACCGCATCATGAACCGCTACGGCGACACGCCGCTCGGCATGGTCGAGAGCGCGCTGGAGTTCGCCCGCATCGCGCGCGACCTCGGGTATCACGAACTCATCTTCTCGATGAAGGCGAGCAATCCGAAGGTGATGATCGAAGCCTACCGGCTCCTCGCCGCGCGGCTCGCGGAGGAGGAGCAGAGAGCAGGGAGCAGGGAGCAGGGAGGCGGCGAAACTCCATGCTCCCTGCCCCCTGCTCCCTGCTCCTGGGCCTACCCGATCCACCTCGGCGTGACCGAAGCGGGTGATGGCGAAGACGGGCGCATCAAATCCGCCATCGGGATCGGTTCGCTGCTCAACGACGGCATCGGCGACACGATCCGCGTCTCGCTCACCGAGGACAGCGTGCATGAGATCCCCGTCGCGCAGGCGCTCGTGCGGCTGTGCGTGCCGGGCGCGATCCGCGGCTTGGATGAACCACCGCCAGTCGGCGCGCATCCGTTTTCCTACCAGCGTCGCGCGACCGCGCGCATGGAAGTCACCGGGGTGCCGCTCGGGCACGAGGAAACGATCCGTGTCTTCACCACGCAGGCGAATTGGGACGCGCTCGCACACAAGCTCGACAAGCTTGGCGATTACCGACCCGAGGTCGTGGTGGAGTCGAGCGGTGTCGTATCCATCGATCCGCGGGATGAAGCGGCGATCGAAGAGCTAAACGCGTTGCTCGAAGTGCGGCTCGTCACCGTCGCGGACGGCGTCGATCTGCCCGTCATCGCCGCCTTCCGCCTGCTCGCAGCCCGGCTCGACGACCGGCACCCGATCCTGCTCAAGGACACGTTTGGCTCGCCGGCCAGCGACGACTTTCTCAGCGCGCTGCTCATCGCGGCGAAGCGCCTCGGCTCGCTACTTTGCGACGGTATCGGCGACGCCGTGCTGGTTCGTGGCGAAGCAGCGCCCGGCCAGTCGCTCCGGCTCGCCTACAACATCCTGCAAGCCGCCGGCGCTCGCATTTTCAAGACCGACTATGTCGCATGCCCGAGCTGTGGGCGCACGCTCTTCGACCTGCAAAGCACGACCGCGCGCATCAAGGCCGCGACCGCTCACCTCAAGGGCGTGAAGATCGCCATCATGGGCTGCATCGTGAACGGGCCGGGCGAGATGGCCGACGCGGACTTCGGCTACGTCGGCGGTGCGCCGGGCAAGGTGAACCTCTACGTCGGCAAGCAACCCGTGAAGTTTAACATCCCCTCCGACGAGGCCGTGGACCGGCTGGTCGATCTCATCCGTGAGCATGGGAAGTGGGTAGAGCCTAGTGTAGTGCTTCGCAATTAGCGTGACGTTTGTTTGCGTGGGAGCTTTTTCCGGGCGCGGGCCACTTTGGCGAGGATGTCGTTGGCTTTGGCTGTCCAGATAAAC
>VFJQ01000016.1 GCA_009885995.1 Verrucomicrobiota bacterium | reverse complement strand
CCCTCTGTAAAACAGAGTGCAGGGCGTGCTGGCCCGATTTCCAAGCGAAGGTCGTCCTCTCCTTCCGCAGCCTGCCCTCCGCAGCCGCTCGGGAAGCTGCGCCACGGGTTCCGCACTGTTGGGGTGATGACATATGGTGGAACGCGACCTCCGGGCGCGTTTGCTTCGATGCCCGGGCGTCGGCCCGCCCTCCATCCCGCAGATGCTCCAGTTCCACTGGACGCGGGGAAAACGCGCCCGGAGGTCGCGTTCCACCATCACCGCGCCCTCGCAGGCGGGTTTGCAAATGCGCCCTACAAGCGTCCACGAAAAAACTTTCCTTGCCCGGAGGTGCCTGCCGTCGATGAAGGGCGTCATGCAAGTCCCGCCTGCGCGCCGAAGTTTCGCCGTCCGCGAAGGGTGCATGAAGGCGGTTTCCGGTTTTCTCCTGCCCTCTTCCCTTATCCATGACAGCAAGAATATTCTCACGACCCCTGCTCCTCAAATACTCGTAGCCCTCACGGACTCCGAACGCGTGATACAAAAGGCTTTGGCTCATCCAGGCCTTCTACCACTTCAACCCTCGGGTAAGCCATCACTTCCCGGATGAACCAGCCGTTCTTCGCACAACGGTTTCGCTCCCATGAACATACTCCGCCACCTTCTCACCACCTTCGCCTGCACCGCGCTCGTGGCATTCACCCATCCGGCTGTCGCCGCGCCGGGGGATGTCGAGGTGGGGTTCGCTCCAAATGTGAATGGCACCGTCGAGTGCATCGCGGTGCAGCCGGACGGGGCGATCGTCATCGGGAGCACCCACCGCATCCTGCCGCGGCCCGGTCTGCCGAGCCCGGTTCTCTTCCACCTTATCCGCTTGCTGCCCGACGGATCGATCGACCCGAGCTTCGTGCCGGAGGTGAACGGCCCGGTGTCGTGCCTGGGCGTGCAAGCGGATGGAAAGATCCTCATCGGCGGCGGCTTCTCGAAGGTGAACGGGGTTGCCGTATCGCGAATCGCGCGTCTGAACCCTGACGGCTCATTGGACAGTTTCGCGGTGAGCACCGACAGTGGCGTTTCCAGCCTGCTCGTGCAGCCGGATGGAAAGATTCTCATTGGCGGGCGCTTCATCAGCACCGTGAATGGAACTGCCGTGCAGCGCGTCGCGCGTCTGAATGCTGACGGCAGCCTCGACACCAGCTTCAGTCCGAGCAACCCTGGCTTCGACGTATTAGAAGTGACCGAAGACGGGGCTATTCTCACAGCCGACCAACTCGTCCTGAAGTCATTCACCTCGGACGGGACGCTCATCGACAGTATCGGATTCGCGCTTCCATTTGGTCAGTTTGGCCGTGTGCTTGGCGCCGCACGGCAGCCGGATGGACGGTTGCTCGCCTGGGGCGCAAACCTGCATGTCGGCTTCAATGGCCCGGGCGGGAGCTTGCTTCGCTTGCAGGCGGACTGGACCTACGACTCCAGCTTCTCCCCGGCATCACTCGGCGAACTGGTCGATCGGGTGGCGCCGCAGGCAGACGGGAAGGTGCTCGCCTTCTCCTTCGGGGCGACACGGCTCGAAGCGGACGGCTCGATCGATGCGTCGTTCACCCGCACGACCTTGACTCAAAGTCATGGCGTCAATTTCCCTGACTACGTGGAGGCGGTGGCGGTGCAGGCGGACGGACGAATCCTGCTCGGCGGGCCATTCACCGCGGTCAACGGCCAGCCGCGCAACAGCCTCGCACGGCTCGAAAACGATGCCGCCACGCAGAGCCTCACCGTGCCCGATTCGACTCGGGTGCAATGGCTGCGGGGCGGTGCCTCGCCGGAGACACAGCAGGTCCGCTTCGAGATGTCCACCGATGGCGGCATGACTTGGAGCGCGCTTGGAGCCGGATCGCGCATCGCCGGCGGGTGGGAATTGAGCGGGCTGAATCTGCCTACCGATGCCCAGGTGCGAGGTCGCGCCCGGATCGGCGGCAGCCTGCTGGAAGCGTTCGCCCCTTCGCCGGCTGCGACCCTTGCGCCGACCCTCATCACGCCCGCCGTTGGCAAGGCGAGTGGCAATCTCTCGATCGTCGCTTTCAGCCTGCCCGAGGACGCGCAGGCGGGCAGCGTGACGCTTAGCTTCGCCAAGGGGGGCACCACGCCGCGCGTGCTGACGCTGGCCGGTTCGCAAGAAGGTGCAGGCGCGCACAGTTTCACCTTCTCTCCCTCCGATCCCACGGCGGCTCCCGAGGTGGTGTCGATCACCGGAGGCACGAATATCCCCGAAGGCGTTTACACGGTGACGTTCAGCTATCAGGACGCGGACGGCAACCCTCCCGCCGCCGCCACGGCTGTCAGCGTGGTGGTCGATCTGTCTCCTCCCATGATTGGCGGGACATTTTCACCGCTCACGCTCACCACGAGAGCAGACTCGGGCGGAGTATTTGGGGGAGTGGGGACCGCCACGCTGCCGGACTACACCGGACAGGCGGTGACCAGCGATGACATCGCGGTCGCGAGGGTCACGCAAGCTCCGCTGGCTGGCGCTCTGCAGCCTGTCGGCACAACCCAGGTAACGCTCACGGCCCACGACACGGCGGGGAACACGGCGAGCACGAGCTTCGACGTAACGGTGAACGACGGCACACCACCGACGATCGGCGGCGTTTTCTCGCCGCTCACGTTGTTCGCCGGTCTGGCCGGAGCGGCGGCGCTGCCGGATTACACCACGCAGGCGACTACGTCGGACAACGTAGGCGTCACGCAGATCACGCAATCGCCCCCGGCGGGCAGCCCGCAAGGGATCGGGAGCACGGTCGTGACTCTCACCGCTTACGACGCCGCTGGCAATTCAGCGAGCAAGAGCTTTGGAGTAACGGTGATCAGCGACCTCACGCCTCCCACAGTCGGCTCGCCGGGCGATGGCTTCGCGCCGCTGGTGCTGTATGCGCCGCAGAGTGGGACGGTGGCGTTGCCGGATTATGCCGCGCAGGCAGTGAGCGATGACCCGCAGGCGCTCATCACGCAGGAGCCCGTGGCGGGGGCGCCGGTGGAAAAAGGAATCGTGACGGTGACGATCAAGGCGACGGACCTCGCGGGCAATCAAGGCACGGAGAGCTTCGATGTGACCGTGCTCGTGACCGGCACGGCGGCGCTGGCGGGCAAGCGCAGCGCGGTGCCGAACGACGCGGGCGATCCGCGCATCCCGTCTGGCGCGACGTGGGCGACGTTCGGAGTGCCGTCGATCTCGATGAATGGGACGATCGCGGGCTGGATGGCGACGGTGAAGGTGCCGCCGCGCGGGAGCTTCCAAGGCATCTTCAACGGCCCACCCACTCAGCCCGCGCTGGTGCTAAAGACCGGAGAGCCGGCGACCGATGCGGCGGGTGTGCCGGTGATGGGCGTGAGGTTCAAGAGCTTCCGCGAACCGGTCTTTGCCAGCGATGATTTCGCGGTCGCGGCGACGGTCCAGGGCGCGCACGTCGGTGCGGGAAATGACACGGGCCTGTGGGTCGGCGAGTCGGGCACGCTCAAGGAGATCGCGCGGGAAGGTGCTGCGGCGCCCGGTGCGGAACCGGCGAAGTTCAAGGCGTTCACCTCGCTGGCGATGCCGGCGCCGGGCACGGTGTTCTTCACCGCCAAGCTCGCCGCGCCTGCCGCGAAGGACATGGGACTGTGGATGTGGACCGCCGCCACGGGCACGCAGCTCGTGCTGCTCGAAGGAGCGTTTGTGAACACGGGCGCCGGGCCGGTGGCGCTCAAAACCTTCCAGGCGCTGACCAGCGTGAAGGGCTCCTTCGGTCACGGTCGCTACGATGCCGACGTGCCCGCGCTCGATGTGCGGCTGAGCTTTGCCGATCCCGACCGCACAACGGCGATCAGCACGGTGGCCGCGGATGGCAGCGTGCAGGTGACACGGCGCTCCAGCCAGACGGACGTGGACGGTCGCGTGCCGGTGAGTTTCGGTGTGCCATCGAGTCCGGGGCAGGGATTGGGGGCGACGGCGGTGACGACCTTCGCGCCCGATGCGGCGCGCGGGATCACACCGACGAGCATGGTGACGATCTACGATTACGAGCAAGGGCTCATCCTCGCGCAGCAGAGTATGGCGGCGCCGGGAGCCGGGACGGCGACGTTCAAGAGCTTCCTCGATCCGGTGGCCGGCTTTGGCTTCGACGGCGGGCGCGTGCAGTTCTTCGCCGCGACGCTCGCCGGGGCTGCGCGCTCGGGCGATAGCGGGCTGTGGGCTTTCACGAGCAGTCTCGCGCTGGTGGCCCGCGAAGGCGCCGAGCCGCCCGGCGCAGCGGGGACGAAGTGGAAGGGCTTCACCTCGCTCTCGGTGCTGGACGGACGCGGGCCGATGTTCACGGCGAAGCTCGCATCGGGCACGGCGAAGGTGACGACGAAGAACGACGCGGGCCTGTGGGCGACGGACTCGACCGGCGCGCTGCGGCTGATCTTGCGCGAAGGCGACACGCTCCCCGGCGGCACGCTCAAGAGCTTCACCCTGCTCGGCGCGGTAGCGGGCTCGCCGGGGCAGCGGCGGGCGTGGACGAGCGGCGATGCGTCGGCGCGGGTGATCTATCGGGCGTTCTTCACCGACGGCACGAGCGCGATCGTGAGCACGGCGCTGCCGTAAGACGCGTGGGCGGGTTGCGCGGGGAGGCGGTCCGGCTACCCTCCGCGGATGCGCCTCCTTCCGCCGCTCCTCGCCGTCGTCTTCTCCCTCGTGGGGATGCTTCGGGCGACCGACTTCCCGACGGTCAAGACCCCGCTGCCCGACCTCTCCATCGCGCAGGCGGAAGCGGTCGCGCCGATCGATCTGCGGACGCACTTCGAGATCACGAGCATCACGGGGCAGGTGGTGCAGTTCCGCACGAACCTGGGGACGTATAACTTGGAGATGCGGGCGGATGCGGCGCCGCTGTCGGTGGCGAACTTCCTGACCTACGTGAATGGGAGCCGGTATGGGAACACGATCGTCCACCGGTCCGATAAGGGGCTCGGGGTCATCCAGGGCGGGGGCTATGCGCTGCCGATCCCGCTGACGCGCATCGCGACGGATCCGCCGATCGCGCTGGAGTATAATCTGCCGAACGCGCGCGGGACGATCGCGATGGCGCGCACGGCGGCGCTGAACAGCGCGACGAGCGAGTGGTTCATCAATACGAAGGACAACACGACGACGCTCGGCGCGGGGAACAACAGCGGTTATGCGGTCTTTGGCCGGGTGACGGGGACGGGGATGACCGTGGTGGATGCGATCGCGGCGCTACCGGCTTATAACGCGGGCAGCCCTTTCACCCAGTTGCCGCTCACGGGTTACACGAGCGGCAATGTGCAGGAGTCGAACTTCGTGACGACCAGCGCGGCGGAAGCGGTGCCGCTTTTCCCCGCGCAGGCGGGGCAGGCGGCGGTGGTCGCCTTCTCGGTGAGCAACTCGAACCCGAGCCTCGCGACCGTCGCGTTGAGCGGGAGCACGCTCACGATCACGATGCTGCCCGGCCAGTCGGGCTCCGCGGATGTGACGGTGACGGCGACCGATACGAACGGCAACGCGGTGCAGGATACCTTTTGGATCGGGCTGCCGGAGATCGCGGTGGAGCAGCCCGCCGGGATGGACCTGGCCGATGGGGGAAGTAGATCGTTTCCCGTCGTCGTGAATGAGGGCAGCCCCGCGGATATGGTCTTCACGGTGAAGAACACGGGGCCGCACAACCTGACGCTCAATGGCTCGCCGCGGGTGATGGTGGATGGGGCGAACGCGGGGCAGTTTGCGGTGATCGCACAGCCGGCGGCGACGGTGCCGGGGCCGAGCGGGAGCACGACGTTCACGGTGCGCTTTTCCCCGAATGGCAGCGGGCCGCGCACGGCGGCGCTGCACATCGCGAACGACGACAGCGATGAGAGTCTCTTCGACATCAACCTCTCCGGCACGGGCAACGCGCGGCCGGTGCTCACGCTTCCCACTTCGCCCGTGATCGCAGAAGCGGCATCGGCGAACGGTGCGGTGGTGATGTTCGACGTGACGGCGAACGACGTGGATGACGGCGCGCTGACGCCGACGGTCGCGCCGGTGAGCGGGAGCACTTTCGCCATCGGCGATACGACGGTGCAAGTGGGCGCGACGGATAGCGACGGCGCGGTGAGGACGGGGAGTTTCGTGGTGCGCGTGCGGGATACGACGGCGCCGCAGATCGGCGGCACCTTCGCGCCGCTGCTGGTCCCCACCGACCGCACCGGCATGGCGGGGTTGCCGAGCTACACCGCGCAGGCGATGACGAACGATCTCGTGGGCGTGACGAGCGTGACGCAATCGCCCGCCGCCGGCACGCTGCTCGCGGAAGGCACGACAGCGGTGACGCTGACGGCGCGCGACGCGGCGGGGAACACGGCGGCGGTGAACTTCGACGTGGCGGTGGTGCCCAGCACCGAGGTGCTCGCCGCGAAGGGCGGCGACGTGCCGGGCGCGGGCGTCGATCCGCGCATCCCGGCGGGGGCGAAGTGGGGCACGTTTGGGGCGCCGTCGCTCATGCTCGATGGCGGGGCGAAAATCGGCTGGCTCTCGACGGTGTCGGCGCCGTCGCAAAGCAGCTTCAGCGGCATTTTCTCCGGCCCAGTCGGCGCGCCGGTGCTGCGCTTGAAGACGGGCGAACCGGCCACGGATGCGGACGGCGCGGCGGTGGCGGGCGTGACCTTCAAGAGCTTCCGCACGCCGGTCTTCGCCGGTGGCGATTTCGCAATCCCGGCGACAATAAAAGGGACGCGCGTGGTGAGCCTCGTGAGCGACACGGGCGTGTGGGTGAATGCCGGCGGCACGCTGCGCGGGATCGCGCGCGAAGGCAATGCGGCGCCGGGAGCGGGCACGGCGAAGTTCGTCGCGTTCACCTCCGTGGCGATGCCTGCGCCGGGAATGGTTTTCTTCACCGGAAAACTCGCCGCCTCGACGACGAAGGACATCGGCCTCTGGCGGTGGACGACCGCCGGCGGCACGCAACTCGTGCTGCGCGAAGGCACGCCGATCGACGTGGGCGCGGGGCCGCTGCCGTTGCTCTCGTTCAAGACGCTCACGAGCGTCGCCGGTTCACCGGGCCACGCGCGCTACGACGCGAGCGTGCCGGCGATCGACGTGCTGCTCACCTTTCCTGGCGGCTCGACCGCAATCGCCACGGTGACGCCGGACGGCGCGCTGCACGTGACGCAACGCTCCGGCGTGATCGACGGCGCCGGGCGCATGCTGGCGAGCGTCGGGATTCCATCGAGCCCCGGAGCCGGTCTCGCGGCCACCGCGGTCGCCACCTTCACCCCCGACGCAGCCCTGAGCCTCACGACCGCGAACAATCGCGCGGTCTTCGATTTCGAGGCGGATGAGCTCCTCGCGCAAACCGGCGTCGCCGCGCCCGGCGCGGGCACGGCGAAGTTCAACGACTTCAAAAGCCCGGTCGCCGGTTTCGGTCTCGTCGGCCAGCGCGCGACGGCCTTTGGCGCAAAGCTCAGCGGCACCACGAGCACGCGCGATACCGGCCTCTGGGCGCACACTCCCGCAGGCGGTCTCGCCTTGCTCGCCCGCGAAAGCGACGAGCCCCCCGACGCGACCGGCACGAAGTGGGCGAGCTTCACTTCGCTCGCGGTGCTAGAAGGGCGCGGGCCGATGTTCACCGCGAAGCTGCTCTCGGCTGCGACCCGTGTGACCACCGCGAACGACGCGGGTTTCTGGGCTCCGGATTCCACTGGCGCGCTGCGGCTGATCCTGCGCACCGGCGACACGATCGATGGCCGGAAGCTAAAAAGTTTCATGCTGCTCGGCGCGGTGTCCGGCTCGCCCGGCCAGCGTCGCGCATGGACGAGCAGCGATGCGGAGGCGAGGGTGGTCTATCGCGCGTCATTCACCGATAGATCGAGCGCGATCGTGACCACGGCGGTGCCGTAGTTGCGGGTTGAGGCGGGCGCGGCGGTGGCGCAATCTGCCGGCGAGCACTTAACTTTCCACCCTCCCTTGCCCGCCTTGCTCACACCGCTGAAGCCGCAGAAGTTTTCGATCCGCGGCAAGGTCGTGTTCGGATTCGGACTCGGCCTCGTGATGCTCGTCGTGATCGCATTCATCGCGTGGCGCAGCACGCGGCACTTCCTCAGCACAGCCGAACTCGTGGCACACTCGCGCGCGGTGCTCGAGACGGAGGAAAAGGTGCTGCGTCATCTCATGGAGATGGAGAGCGCGCGGCGCGGCTACCTGCTCACGGGCGATGAAAAGCAGCTCCGCGGTTTCCACGACGCCCGATCGCTGGTGAACGAGAACTTCTCCCTCCTCCGGGCGCTCATCGCGGAGGACGACGATGCGCTGCGGAGCGCGGGGAAAATTCGCAAACTGCTCGATGCGAGCTACGCGAAGCAGGCGGCGGAGATCGATGCGCGGAGGGAGGGAGGGTTCAAGGCGGCGCACGATTTGTTCGTGCGCGCGGATAGCGAACAGGTGAACCGGGAGATTCACGCGGTCGTGCGGGACTTCGAGGAGCGCGAGCGGATGCGGCTCGGCGAGCGCGCGCAGACCACGGAGTTCGTCGGCGCGGCCACGACGCTCGTCATCATCGTCGGTTCGAGCGTGGCCTTCATCGCGCTCGTCGCGGCGGGCTGGATGATCCTGCGCGACATCGCCAAGCGCCGCCGTGCCGAGGCCGCGCTGGCCGAGCAGGCACGGCTGCTCAGCGAGATCATCGACACGATCCCTGACTTCATCTTCCTCAAGGACGCCGAGGGCCGCTTCGTGCTCGATAACCGCGCCCACCGCCGCTACCTCGGCGTGCAGCCCAGCGAGACGCTCACCGGCAAGATGCCCAGCGACATTTACCCGCGCGAGATCGCCCTGCGGCACGAGGCCGACGATCGCCACGTGCTCACCACCGGCGGTCCGATCCGCAATCGTGTGGAAGCAGCGCGGCCCGCCGCTCCAAATATCCACTGGCTGGAGACGACTCGGATGCCGCTGCGCGACGGGACGGGGAAGGTCGTCGGGTTGGTGGGCGTGAGCACGGACATCACGCAACGGAAGGCCGACGAGGAGAAGCTCCAGCGCTTTGCCGCGCAGCTCGAGCGCAGCAATTTGGAACTGCAAAATTTCGCGAGCGTGGCGTCGCACGACTTGCAGGAGCCGCTGCGGAAGATCCAAGCCTTCGGCGACCGGCTCGCGGCGAAGTGCGGCGACCAGCTCGGCGAGCAGGGCCGCGGTTATCTCGAGCGAATGCAGAATGCCTCGGGGCGGATGCAGACGCTCATCCACGATCTGCTCCAGCTCTCGCGTGTGACCAGCCGTGCGCAGCCTTTCCAGCCGTGCGACCTCGGGAAGATCGTCGGCGAGGTGATCGGCGACCTGGAAGTGCGCATCGAGCAGTCGGGCGGGAAGGTGGAGGTGGGCGCACTGCCGACGATCGATGCGGACCCGCTGCAGATGCGGCAGCTTTTCCAAAACCTGATCTCGAACGCGCTCAAATTCCACAAGCCGGACGCGCCGCCGGTGGTGCGGATCGTGAGCGAACTGGTGTGGGCGACGGATCATTCGCTGCCGGGCGCGAAGCCACGCGAGCCGCTCGCCGAGATCGTCGTCTCGGACAACGGCATCGGCTTCGACCCGAAGTTCGCCGAGCAGGTCTTCGTGGTCTTCCAGCGCCTGCACACCAAGCAGGAATACGAGGGCACGGGCATCGGGCTCGCGGTGTGCCGGAAAATTACGGATCGCCACGGCGGGCGCATCGTGGCAAGAAGCGAAGAAGGACGGGGCGCGACGTTCATCATCACGCTCCCGCTCCACCAATCCTCCGAACCCGAAAACCCATGATCCGGATCAAAGAAGCCATGCCGATCACCATCCTGATGGCCGACGACGACGCCGACGACCGTCAGCTCACGCGCGAGGCACTCGAGGACGCGCGCCTGATCAATGACATCCGCTTCGTCGAGAACGGCGAGGAGCTGCTCGACTACCTCCGCCGCCAGGGCAAATACGCGCCGCCCGCCGAGGCGCCGCGCCCGGGGCTCATCCTGCTCGACTTGAACATGCCGCGCAAAGATGGCCGCGAGGTGCTCAAGGACATCAAGCAGGACCCCGATCTGCGCACGATCCCGGTCGTCGTGCTCACCACTTCCAAATCCGACGAGGACATCTACCGCAGCTACGATCTCGGCGTGAACAGCTACATCGTGAAGCCGGTCACGTTCGAGGCGCTCGTCGATATCCTCCAGACGCTGGAGAAGTATTGGTTCGAGATCGTCGAGCTCCCGCCGCAGCACGACAAATAACGCACCAGCCGGCGAGTGCTCGATCCCGTAGCCCCCACACCTTCGCCGCCACTCACCGGCATCCGCGGCTGGCTCATCGATGCGCCGGAGTTTGGAAAACTGCGCTCGTGGCCCGACGGCGCGATCGTGCTCGAAGGCGGGCTGATCGTCGAAATCGGCGACTACATGACGCTCTCGAAAAAGCCGCGCCCGCAGCCGATCCGCTGGCAGCACTCGGAGCGCGTCGCCGTCTTCCCCGGGCTCATCGATCTGCACACGCACGCGCCGCAGTATCCATCCGTGGCGCGGGGCACGAGCGAGCTGCTCCCGTGGTTGCGGCAGCACGTCTTTCCGGTCGAGCGCGATTTCACCGGGCCGCGCGGGCGGAGGGAAGCGGCGGCTTTCATCGCGGAGGTCGCGCGCCACGGCACGACGACGGCGATGCTCTACACCGCGATTTACGAGGACTCGTGCGATGCCATTTTCCAAGCCGCCGCCGAGCGGGGCCTGCGCGTGATCGCGGGCAAGATGATGATGGATGTCGGCAGCTATGGCGCGCACCAGCCGTCGAAGATCCTCTCCATCTCGCTGACCGAGACCGAGCGCCTCATCAAGAAATGGCACCGCGCGAACGATGGCCTGATCGAATACGCGGTGAGCCCGCGCTTCGCCGTGTCGTGCTCGGAGCGCCTCATGCGCAGCGCCGCCGAGATCGCACAAAATCACGGCACCTACGTCCAGACCCACCTCGCCGAGAACCGTGAGGAGATCGAAAAGGTGCGGCACCAATTTCCACAGGCGCAGGACTACACCGACGTGTATGCGCGCGCCGGGCTGCTCGGCCCGCGCACCGTGCTCGGCCACTGCCTCCACCTCAGCCCACGCGAGCACGAGGCCATCGCCTCATCCGGCGCAGCGATCGCGCACTGCCCCACGGCGAATCTTTTCCTCCGCAGCGGCATCCTCCCGCTCGACATTGTGCGCGGGGCGGGCATCCCCGTGGGGCTCGGCAGCGACGTGGCCGCCGGCGCAGAGCTGAACCTCTGGCGCGTGATGCGCGGCGCCGTCGAGTCGCAGACCGCGCGCTCTTTCTACGAAGCCAGCCCTCCGCTCACGCCCGCCGGTTCGCTGCACCTCGCCACGCAAGGCGCCGCCGACGCGCTCGGCAAGGGGCGCACCATCGGCAGCTTCGACATCGGCAAGGAAGCCGACCTCACCGTCATGGACCTCGGCCCCATGCTCCCGTATCGGACCAAGGGCGCGAGCGACCTCAACGCGGACGATGTCGTGAGCCTCTGCGTGTATCGCGGCGGGCCGGAAGCGGTCGTCGAGAGCTACGTGCGCGGACGCAGCGTTTATAGCGCGCCGGCACCGGAGCTGTTCTAGTGACCGGCGTGAGTATGCCGCCAAGCGCACCACACGATCCCATCGCCATCGCGCTCGCCGAGGACATCGGGCCGGGCGATCTGACCTCGCAATATTTCGTCGGCGACGGAAATCGGTCCGCTCGCATCATCGCGAAAGAACCCGCCATCGCAGCGGGCGTGGAGACGGCGGAGGAGGTCTTCGCGCGGGTCGATCCGCAGCTCGTCGTGAAGATCGAGCGTCCGTCCGGCAGCGTGGTGGGAGTCGGCGAAACCGTCATCGAGATCACTGGCGCGTCGCGCTCGATCCTGACCGCCGAACGCGTGGCGCTCAACTTCCTCCAGCGCCTCTCCGGCGTCGCGACGCTCACCCGCCGCTACGTCGAAGCCGCGAAGCCGCACCGCGCGCAGATCCTCGACACGCGCAAGACCACGCCCGGCCTGCGCGCGCTGGAGAAAGCCGCGGTCGTCGCCGGCGGCGGCGTGAATCACCGCTTCGGGCTCTACGACATGGTGATGGTGAAAGACAACCACCTCGCCGCGGAGCACGGCCTCGCCGGGTTGGCAGGCGCGATCACGCGCTTCCGCGCGGAGAATCCGGAGGTGCGCGTCGAGGTCGAAGCCGACCGCCTCGACCAGGTGCGCGATTTCCTCACGCTCAGCGGCATCGACGTCATCCTCCTCGACAACATGAGCTGCGCCGACATGGCCGAAGCCGTGAGGCTCGGTGCTGGGCGCGTGCAGTTTGAAGCCAGCGGCGGCGTGACGCTCGACACCGTCGCGCAGATCGCCGCGACCGGCGTGGACTTCATCTCCGTCGGCGCGCTCACACACTCGGCTCGCGCGATCGATTTCTCGCTCGATCTCGACGCATGAACACGCTCGACACAGCGCTGATCGGTGCCCTGCGGCGTTCGACGGTTCACTTCCCGCGCACCGAACTGGCCGCCCTGCTGCGAACCGACGCGGCGACCGTCACCGCCCGCGTCGATGAGTTGCGCGCCGCCGGCTTCGAGATCGATGAGCGCCCCGGCCTCGGCTACCGGATCGTGAGTTCGCCCGACCGGCTCATCGCCGACGATCTCCACGCGCGGCTCGGGCCCTCGTCGTTCATTCGCGACATCCTCGTCTTCGCCGAAACGGACTCGACCAACCAACGCGCCATCGACCTCGGCACGAGCGGCGCCCCCGGCGGCATCGCGATCTTCGCCGAGCGGCAGACGGCTGGGCGCGGACGGTTCGGCCGCCGCTGGGAATCAGCGTCGCATCTCGGGCTGTGGTTCTCCGTGCTGCTGCGGCCGGAACTGCCGATCGAATCGTGGTCGCGCCTCACCACGTGGGCCGCCGTGGTCGTGGCTGATGCGGTCGAGGATGCCACCGGCTTGAGCGTCGCGGTGAAGTGGCCGAACGATCTCGAAATCGGCGGACGGAAGCTCGCGGGCATCCTCATCGAGATGCAAGCCGACCGCACCGGCGCGCACTTCGCCGTGGCCGGCATCGGTGTGAATGTGAATCACACCGACGACGAATTCCCCGAGGAACTCCGCTCCCGCGCCACCTCCCTACGCATCGCCTCGCGCCGCGTCATCGACCGCGCCGCGCTCGCCGCCACCGTCCTCCAGACGATGAGCCGGCGCGTCGGCGACATCCACGATGCCGGCTTCCCCGCACTGCTGGCCGAAGCGACCCGGCGCAGCTCGCTCCTCGGAAAACGAATCGCCCTCCAAACCACCACCGACCGCATCGAGGGCGTCGCCGAAGGCCTCGCGCCGGATGGCCGTCTCCTCCTGCGGCTGGCCAGCGGCGCGATCGATGTCGTCGGCGCCGGGGAAGCGACCGTTCTCCCCGCCGCCACGCACTAGTAATCGGTCGAAATTCCGACCTCCGCGGGCATCGCCGCTGCTCTCTCAGCGCCTGCTCTCGATGCAATTTTCCCACTCGGACTTCCAGGATCAATTGGTCCGCGGTCTCTCGCACAGGATGAACAACATCCTGACGCTCTTCCATGGCTACCTCGGCCTGTTGATGGATAACCAAGCGCTGGACAAGACGACCCAGGACGGCCTCGCGAAGATCAAGCTCGGGGCCACCCATGCGACCGAGCTGATGGACCGCACGCAGGCACTCGTGCGCCCCTCGGCCACCGTCTGGCGCACGATCGATCTCGCCGAATATCTCCGCTTCCTGCGGCCCAGCTTCGAGCAGTTCCGCGGCCCGCGCACCACCATCGACATGGAGTTCGCGGACGACGTCCCCCGCATCCAGGGCGACGCAACGCGGATCAAGACCACGCTCGTCGAGCTCGTGAAGAACGCGTGCGAGGCCACGTTTGCCGACGGCGGCACCGTGCGCATCGCCCTTCGCAGCGAGTCCGTGCCGGGCCAGCGCTCGAAGTGGACGAGCTTCTCGGTGACAGATAACGGCCCCGGCATCCCACCCGAGAACATGGAAAAGGTCTTCGCGCCGTTTTTCACGACGAAGAAGAACGCCGCCGGTCTCGGGCTCACGCTCGCCGCCGGCTGCGCGCACCTGCACCAGGGCAGCATCCGACTCGACAGCACCCCGGGCCTGACCGTCGCGGAACTGCGCCTGCCAGCGACGACAAACTGAACCGGCTCGCGCTACAGCGACTTCACCCGGATCCACGTCTCTGCGCGCGTGCCCGTCGCGGGATCGAGCACGCTCAGCCGGTGTTCGCCCTCCGCGAGCGTGGCTTCTACTTCGCCGCCCGCGGCGGACACACCGAGCGTCTCGCTCTGCCAGCGCGCAGTCGGCGAACCGCTCGCGACGAGGCGCACGCGGCGACTGCTCGGTAGATCAGGATCGATCACGAACGTAGTGCCGGGTGCGGGGCTGACGATGCGCAGTTGCGCCGCCGCGACCGCCTGCGAGCCGAGCGCGTTTTCCGCGCTCGCGAGCCACTCCGCATACACGGCGGGAAGGCGCACGCGGCCGTCCTCGTCGTAATCGTCGGGCGCCTCAACGGGCGGGAGGTGCTCGGCGAGGAACTTCTCGCGCACGCCGGTCGGCCAGCCTTTCTCGATGCGCCGGCCGGTGAGCGGATGCACGTCGGCTTCGACCGCACCCGGCGGCGTGGCGAACCAGCTCGTGCCGAAACGCGCGTGCAGGTGCGCCATCACCGCGTGCATCACGGGCGCGGCGCCGGTGACACCGGAGACGCCGCGCATCGGCGAGCCGTCGAAGTTTCCCACCCACACGCCGACGGTGAACTCCGGCGTGTAGGCCATCGCCCAGTTGTCGCGGTAGTCGGTGCTCGTGCCGGTCTTGCACGCCACGGGGAAGTCGAAGCGCAGCACGGAGTTCGCGCCGAAGCTCGGGATGCGCGCGGTGTTGTCGCTGAGGATGTCGGCGAGCAGCCAGCACGCGCGCGGATCGCCGGCCTGACGCGCAGCCGCGAGCGGTTCGTCGGCGAAGATTCGCCACGGGCGGAACTCGCCCATGCGCGCGAGCGCGGCGTAGGCGTTGGCGAGTTCGAGCAGGCGCACCTCGGCGTTGCCGATGGTCAAGCCGAGGCCGTATTGCGCCGCGTCGCCGGTGACGCTGATGAAACCGCACTGGCGCATTCGTCCCAGCAGCACAGCAGGCCCGCCGATGTTATTGAGCGCGCGCACAGCCGGGATGTTCAGCGAACACGCGAGCGCGCTGCGCAGACTCACCGGCCCGCTGCAACGGCGTGCGTAATTCTCGACCCGGAGGTTCCCTTCCGGCGTCGCAAACTCGGCCGGCACATCCGCATAGATCGTCGCCGGCGTCGCACCGCGTTCGAGCGCGAGCAGGTAGGTGAACGGCTTCACCGACGAACCCGCCGAGCGCGGCGACCATGCGCCATTCACCTGCCCGGCGCCGGGCGCGAAGTAATCCTCCGACCCGACCAGCGCGAGCACGCTACTCGTCGCGTTGTCGATTACGACCACCGCGCCATTCGTGGCATTCGACCCGTGCAGTCCCGCGATCTGCTCGGTGAGCCGCGCCTGCGCGAAGTCGTTGATGTCGAGGTCGAGCGTGGTGCGAACGCGCGGCGCGGTGAGGTCCGCTTCGCGCAGCGCGAGATCGATGAAGTGCGGCGCTAGGAACTGCCGCTGCGGCGGCCTCACTTTCGGCAGCTCGCTCGTCGCGCGAGCAAAGGCGTCGTCGTTCAGCCAGCCGTTGTCGTGCATCCGCCGCAGCACGGTGCGCTGGCGCGACTGCGTGGCGGCGAGCGAGCGGTGCGGGTTCAAGCGATTCGGGTTCTTCGGCAGCCCCGCGAGGAAGGCGCACTCGGCATCGGTGAGATCGCGCAGCGGCTTGCCGAAGTAGTAATCCGCCGCCGCGTCGATGCCGACATTGAGGTGCCCGAAGTCCACGCGGTTGAAATATTCCGCGAGGATCTGCTGCTTACTCCAGACCTGTTCCAAGCGTAGCGCGGTGACGGCTTCGATGAACTTCGTGCGCCACGTGCGCGGGCGTGGCTCGGCGACTTTCACGAGTTGCTGCGTGATCGTCGAAGCGCCCGAGACGATGCGACGGTGCATGATGCCGTCGCGTGCCGAGCGACCGATCGCGAGCCAGTCCACGCCGCGGTGATCGAAGAACCGCTTATCCTCCGCCGCGAGCATCGCATGCACGAGCCGCGGCGGCACCTCGTCGATGAGCACCCGCCGCGCGAAGTGCTCGCCCGTGCGGGTCTCGCGCAGCGTGCGGCCTTCGCGATCGATAAACTCCGTGCTGCCCGCCGCCGGTCGCTCCAGCGCGGCAGGAATCGGCACGAGCTTCAGCCCGAGCCAACCACCCACGCATAGCCCGAGCGCAACGTGCGCGACGCGGCGCAGCCGATTGCGAGTCGCGGTTTTCATTGCAGCGGCAGCGTGGTGAGTTTCTGCGACTCGGTGAAGCCGCAGCGCTCGGGGTGATACATCTCCTCAATCTTCGCACACGGCGCCGTGGCGCTGCCCGCGGCGACGACGCGGGCGAGGTAGCGGATCGTGTAACTGCCGGGGAAAACTGAGTCGGCGAAGAACAGAGCGCGGTCTTCGCGCAGCTCGCGGTAGTCGCTCAGCCAGTCGGCGCCGAGCTTCTCGCCCGCACGCATCTGCTGCGTCTTGAAGGTTGGATTTACCGCCTCGAAGACAGCAGGCAGCGGGTCTTCCACGGCCACATAAGTCGCGCGCTGGCGCACTTCGAGCGTGAGCGTCACGAGCACGCGATCGCCGACGCGCAGTTGGTTCGCGTCGCTGAGGGTGCCGTCGTCCTCGATCTTCGCGTAGCGGCGGTGCAGCGAATAGCCGCGGTCCTGTGCGGGCTGCTCGCGCAGCGGCGGGTAAGCCTCGACGCGAACTTCGCTGTAGAGCTTGCCGGCTTTCGATGCGCTGAGCGTGAGTGGCTCGCGCGCGGTCGCGGCGGCGGTGAAGAAGGTCTGCGCTTTCGTCTCGGCCTTTGCACCGAGCTTTAGCGTGGACTTCTCGGCGCCCCACGCGAGCTGCGCGGAGGTGGCACGGTTGTCGCGCTCGGTGCGAGCGAGGTAATCGCCCATCGCGAGCAGTGCCCAGACGTTGCCCTGCGTGGTCCACCAGTGGCCGCCGCGGCGCGCCTCGAAGAGCTGGTCGGCGAGCGCGTCGGTCTGCGGCGACTTCAAACGATGGCGCGTCCAGCAGAGCAGTTGCAGCGCGATGCTGCGCGCCGGGCTCCAGAACCACGACTCGTCATCAGCGACCTTTGCGACGGCGAGCAGTTCATCGACCATTGGCGCCGAGCCTTTGCTCTCGAGAATCGCCAGCGCGAGCAGCGCGCGGTCTTCGCCGGTGAGATCGGCACGCTTCTCGAAGAGCAGCGTGTGGTAGGCCGGCTCGGCGCGGCCCGCGAGCGCGAGGGCATAGACGACGAGGCAGCGCTGGCGCAGGTCGTAGAGCGTCTTCACGTCGGCGGTGCCGCGGAGTTGTTCGCTCATCCATTTCATCAGCCGCTCGTAGTCTTCCGCGGGCACGGCGTGGCCTTGCGCGCGGGCGTGGGTGAGTGCGAGCGAACCGTAGGCGCTGCCCCAGAGCATCGGCTGGTTTCCGCCGGGCCAATACGAGAGACCACCGCTGTCGGTCTGCATCGAGAAGAGGCGATTCACTCCGCGCTGGATCGAGCGCTCGATCTCGTCGTCGCTGCGCTGCATCGACGGCAGGCGGTCGCGAAGATTGTTCAGCGTGAGCCAAGGCATCGTGCTCGACGTGGTCTGTTCCACGCAGCCGTAGGGGTAGTGGAGCAGTTGGTTCAGCGCTTCCTGGAGTTCGATCGCCCGGGAATTCGTGAGGCTCACGCGCACGGTGCCGCGTCCATCGAGGAGTTGCGGGTCCACGTCGGCGAGCAGGTTCGCCACGCCGCCATCGACACGCATCGTCTTCACGTGGCGCAGCAGCGGCGCGGGGTAGCCGACCCTCAGCGTCGACTGCACCGAGTCGCGGTGCATCGTCTCGCCGCTGGTGAAGCGCACGGTCCATTTCCACACGGCGGTGCCGGTCTCGACGAACTCGACCGGGAAATCGAGCGCGGTCGTGGCCTTGGCCTTGAGTGTGATCTTCTGCGTCTTCGTTTCGGCTTTCACCGAGCCGTCGAAGTCCACGCGCACCTCGGCTTCGCCGTCGAGGTCGGTCGTGTTGTGCAGCACGGCGCGGAGCGCGAGCTTGTCGCCGACGTTCGCGAAGCGCGGTAGCGCGGGTTCGAGCATCACGGGCTTGTTCACCTCGAAGGCGCCCTCGCCGCTGCCGAACTGATCCTTCGCCGTCTGCACCACGGCCATCACGCGATAGCGCGTAAGGCTGTCTGGCGCGGTGAATTTCGTGAGCAGCTTGCCGAGCGCGTTCGTTTTGAGCGTCGCGTGCCAGAAGGCGCAGGCGAGGAAGTTCTTCCGCACGCTCTGATCGTCGCCGCCGCCGCCGATGAGGTAGCCTTTGTTCGCGAAGTCGCGCTTCTCCGGATCTTCGTCGAGCAGCGCGGGCAGCGTGAGCGCGGTGCTCACGGTGAGAGCCCTCGGCTCATTGAAAAACGCGAGCGGATCGGGCGTCTCGTAGCCGGTGAGACTGAGCACGCCTTCATCCACGGCGAAGAGCGTAACTTCGGCATCGCGCACCGGCTTGCCCTCGAAGTCGAGCACCTCGGCGCCGACGCTCACTTCCTCGCCGGGCTGATACGCCTTCGCGCCGGGCTTCACATACACGGTCAGCTCCGCGTCCGGCCGCGTGACGTTCAACTCGCAGTAGCCGATGCGATACTCGGGCGCCTTGATCTTGCGAGGGCTGTCGTCGGCGCCGCGGAGGAGCATGACGGAGATGAAGACGTTCGGCGCGTCGCCCGGCAGCAGCGGCACTTCGACGACGGGCGCGTTGCCTTCGAGATGCGTGATGAACGAACGCAGCACGCGCTCGCGTTCGACGGTCACGAGTGCGTCGCCGCTGATCGGCGTCTTAACGAGAATCTTCGCCGTCTCGCCCGCGGCGTAGTCGTCTTTCTCAGGCACCATCTCGACCTGGAACTGGTTGCGGTAAGACCACGCCGTCTCGCCTTCGCCATACACCTGGAAGCTCGTGGTCGTGACGACCGCGCGGCCAGCGACATCCTTGGCGGTGACTTCGAGCAGGTATTGGCCGGGCTGTTCGGGCACGAGCGGTTTCGCGATCTGCGCCGGACCGAAACTCCAGCGGTCGCCGTCCTTCGTGATCGCCGAGGTTTTGAAGTCGGCGCGCGTGATGAGCGTGAAGCGCGGCTCGTTGGTGATCTCGGTCGAGTTGTCCGCGTTTTCGGTGCGGTTGTTCTGCCAATCGATGCGCGTGAGCTGCGCCTGAACGTTCACGGGCTCGGGCATCGGCGTGTCGTCGGTGCGCACGGCGATGACTTCGAGCGGGATCGTCTCGCCGACATGGAGCAGCGAGCGGAACTGGCGCACGCCGAGGTAGAAGTCGGAGCTGTGCAGCGTGAACGCGCGTGACGACGAGACGGTCTGCTGATTCACGTCGGTGATCTCGGCGAGCACGCGCACGCTGCGCGGCTGCGGGGCTTTCACGTTCAGCGGCACACTGGCCTCGACCTTCGCGGTGCCTTCCGCATCGAGCGTGGCCTTGCCTTGCAGCGAAAGGCCGCCCCGGCGGTTGAGGTGTTCGCGGAGTTCATAGTTGGTGATCGCGTCGCCGAAGCTGAAGTCGTCGAAATCAGCGGGCGCGAAGGCGGTGTCGTGTGCGTCGAGCGACCACGTGAGTTGCGCCTTCGAGAGCGTCTTGCCCATGTAGTATTTCGCGGAGATGGGCAGCGAAAGGTCCGCCGGGCCGGGCTGCTTCGGGCCGTCGCCGATCACGATCTCGAAGGCGTTCGGTTTGTATTCCTCGACCTGAAACTCGTGCCTCGCGACCGGATACTCGGGCGCGCCTTCGCCGGTGAGGTGAAGCTGCACGGTATAAGCGCCGAGCGGTGTCTGCGGCAGCGCGATGTCTTTAGCGAATGATCCAAGCGCGCTGATCGTCACGTCTTCCGTGACGAACTCCCGCTCGCGCGCGTCGAGCACCTTGAGCTTCAGCTTCAAGCCGGCGGCGAGTGCTTTCTTGCCGGGGCGCCAGTCGCGCAGGATGCCTTTCAAATGCACGGTGTCGCCGGGGCGATAGACGCCGCGCTCGGTGAAAAGGAACGCCTTCATCGACTCGCTGCTCGGACCTTCGTCGTCATCGCTGAAGGCTACATCGACGCGCGCGAGATCGATGTAGTTGCGGCCGTTTTTGAACTCGATGAGGTGCGAGTCGTTCGCCGATTCGACGAAGAACCAGCGCGCGTCGGTCGCCGCGGGCAGGCGCGCGAGGCCGTGCTCGTCTGTCTTGCCGCTCGCGACGGTTTTGTCCTTCTCGCTGAGCAGCCGGATTTTCGCGCCGGGCACGCCCTTGCCGGTCTTGAGCGAGAAGACGTGGACGAATGTCTCGCCGGGCGCGCGCTTCCACACGGCGCCGAGGTCGGTGACTTGCACGATGGTCTGGCAGCCGGGGCGCTGGCCTTGATCGGCGGGTGCGTCGGCTTGCTCCGCGGTGAGCAGCACCACGCCGCCACGATTTGGGCCGAGGATCTTGGTCCAATCGAGCGCGATCTCCTGCTGATCGTCGGTGTCCGTGGTGCCGGCGATGTCCTGCTGCCAGACGACGGTGCCGGGCAGCTTCGCGGGATCGACCTTGGCGTGCAATTCTTCCCCCTTCCCGTCGTAGTAGTCGTTATCGAAGCCGCGCATCGCGACCGGGATCGCAGTGCCGGTGAAGAGCTTTGCGCTCACGCGCAGCTTCGGTGTGTTCACCGCGAGCAGGTGATACTTCCGCTCGCCGCCGCGCATCTGGTGCGTCTCGTAGGTTTCAAAATAGAGCCGGGGTGCGATGGGCTCGAACTCGACCTCCTCGATCGTTCCCTTCGCGAGCACGAATGGCTCCGCCGCGGGCAGCCCCGGCTCGACGGCGACGCGATATTTCTGCTCGCGGACGAACTCACCCGTGAACTCGATCGCGCGGTATTCCACATGCGCTTCGAGCTTCGCCGGCGCGGGCGTGATGCTGATCCAGCGGGAGAGCGCCGCGGCATCGAGTTCGGGCTTGATCGCCTTGGTGAAGTTGACGCGGATGCGCTTGGGCGAGTTGAGGACGTTGAGCGCTTCAACGCTGTGGACCTCGAAAGGCAACACGTCGCCGATGACGATCTCGTGGGTGCTAAGCGTGCGAAGATTTCCGTCCCGCGCGGGCAGACCGGCAGCCACGATGAGCCGCCAGTCCTTCCCCGCCGGCAGCGGCTTCGCAGGCGAGACAAAGAGCTGGTTCTTGCGAGGCCCGGGCGGCATCGCCTCGCTCTTGAACCGCTCCTCCCACGTAAGCAGCGAGCGGCTCGACTTCTCCTCCCACTTGCCGAAGTAGCTCAAACCCGGCCGTTTCGCGTCCGGCGCCTCGGTCTTCGCCGCGATCGACTCGCCGCCAGCGCGCGTGAACTTGAAGCTCGCCGCTGCCTCGCTCGTATCCACGTCCGCATTGAAAAGCAATGCGACGCCCGGCTCGGATGCCGCGTCGTTCGCACCACGATACGAGAGATTGCTCCACGCCTGCACCGCGAAGGCCGGCATATCGAGCGTGCGTTTCCAGTCGCCCGGCAACTCTTCGCCCGAAACGGTTTTCAGCCCATCACACAGGCCGATTTGGATCGTGGTGCCGAGCGGCCACGGCTCGGTCGGCGAGAAGACCCCGCTGCGCGTGCTTTGCCACGTCCACTTGCCCGCGACCGCAGGGACAGTCTCGATCGGCGATGGTTGATCGGCTTTTGTGAGGTCGGTCGGCGCGATGATGTCGTGGCTGAACCGCACCTCGATCGTGCGAGTCGGCGCGAGGCCGGCGGAGTTTTCGATGAATTCGACAGACGGTGCGGCCGCGTGGAGCGGGCCGAGGGTGAGGGTGAGCAGGGCAGCGAGGGCGCGGAGTTTCATGGTGAGCATGGGTGTGTGGTGCTGATACGGACGCCTCCCGCGAATCTTTCAGAAAATCTGTGCGATGCACGCAGCGAAGTTTCCAGCACGTTGCGGATGGCGACCCTCGACGCCGCCGATCAATTCCCCCCGGCAGCAGGAAGGCACAGGTGCATCGTGGTCCCGCGACCGACTTCGCTCTCGGCGGTGATGGTGCCGCCGTGGGCATCGACGATGGCTTTCACGATGGAAAGACCGAGGCCGAAATGCCGATCGGTCCGCGCTTCGTCCACGCGGTGGAAGCGGTCGAAGATGTGCGGCAGATGCTCGGGAGGGATGCCGCAGCCTGTGTCCGCGACGATGAGGTGCGCGGTTTCATCGACATCGCCGCCGCACAGTTCCACGCGCACGGTCCCGCCTGCGGGAGTGTATTCGAGCGCGTTCGAGACGAGGTTCACGATCACCTGTCGCAGCAGGTCGGGATCAACGAAGGCGTGAACGTCCGCGAGGTCGGTAACGATCCGGCGGTCTCGCAGCGGCTCAATGGCCGAGACGATGAGCGGCGCGAGCGCGGTGCGCTGGCGTTGCGGGAGGTTTTCGCCGCTGTCGAGGCGGGCGAGTTGGAGCAGCGCGTCGATGAGTTTTCCCATGCCCGCCGCCGTCTCAGCGCAGACGCCGAGCGCCTCGCGATAGCCCTCGATGTCGCGCGGACGGCTGAGCGTGCCGCGGGCTTCCGCGAGGATCACGGCCACGGGCGTGCGCAGTTCGTGCGAGGCGTCGGCGGTGAATCGCGCCTGGCGCGTGAAGGCCTCCTGCAGGCGCGAGAAGGTGCGGTTCAGGACTTTCGCGAGTGAGCCGAGTTCGCTCGCGGTGTCCCGCGTGTCGATGCGCTCGGAGAGGTCGCCGGCGGCGATCTTATCGGCCGTGCGCGTGATGTCGACGAGCGGGCGCAGCGCGCGACCCACGATCCACCAACCGCCCGCCACGTTCAGACCGAGGACGGCAACGACGGCGAGACCGAGCTTCGCCGTCTCCCGCCACGCCTCGGCGAGATCGCGCGCGGTGTCGGTGCCGACGAGCACGTAGAGGCCTTGCACGGTGCGACGGATGCGTTCGCGGCGCGTGCCGAGCATGCGCGTCTTTTCGCGCGGGCCGAGCTCGCCGGGCGCGGCTTCTGGCCAGTCCGCCTTCCCGGGCGGCGACTCTCCGGCTTCCTCCGAACGCGCGAGCACGCGCCCGTCGGGCTGCCAGACGAGGAAGTAGCAGAGCCCATCCTCCGGCGCGCCGAACTGCGCCCGCACGCCCTCAGGAAGGCGCAGTTCGCGTTCCCCTGCTGCACCCGAGAACCGCGCGTTCACCGACGGCATGAGACCGCCCATGCCGTGCGCGATGCGTTCGTCGGCCTGGAGACGCCGCCTTTCCACCGCGAGGTAAAACGCGCTCAGCCACAAGCCCACCATCGCGACGAGCAACAGCAGCCCGTGCCAGAGCTGGAGCCGCCAGCGGATGCTGTGGAAAATGCGCGGCTTCATGCGCGCGGCTCGATGAGATAGCCGTGGCCGCGGCGCGTGGTGATGAAGTCGGCGCCGAGTTTCTTGCGGATGTTCGAGACCTGCACGTCGAGCAGGTTCGAGAGCGTGCTGTCTTCCTCGCCGTAGAGATGGTCGTAGAGCTGCGTGCGCGTGATGAGCTGGCCGTGGTGCTGCGCGAGGTATTCCACGAGCGCGTATTCGCGCGGCGTGAGCGGCACGGGCGTGCCGTCGAGCGAGACGGTGCGCGTGGCCGTATCCACGCGGACGGCCCCGAGCACGATGGCGGCGCTTCTTCCCACGCCGCGGCGGATCACCGCGCGCAGCCGCGCCAGCAACTCGTCGAGTTCGAAGGGCTTGGTGAGATAGTCGTCCGCGCCTTCGTCGAGCCCCCGCACGCGATCACGTGTGGCGTCGCGCGCGGTGAGCATGAGCACCGGCGTGGTCTTTCGCTCGCGCAGGCGGCGCAGCACCGTCCAGCCGTCGAGGCCGGGCAGGTTCACATCGAGCACGAGCGCGTCATAGTCCACGTCGAGCGCGCGGCTGAGTGCGTCGGCGCCGTCGCCCGCGGCATCGACGGCATAGCCCGCTTCGCGCAGGCAGCGCGTGAGCTGTCGCTGAAGGTGGGGCTGGTCTTCGACGAGGAGGATACGCATGGCGGCGGAGAAAGGGCGGTCGTGATCCAAGGCGGCGATGATGGTCTTGGCGACCTTAATGGACGGTGAACGCGGGCGGGATTTTTCAACTTTTCCGCCCGCATTCACGATCCCAAAAGGTTTGCGGTGCGAGCATGAGGTGATGAGAACCCTCGTCTCTCCCATGAACCGCCCCGCCCGTTTGACTGTCTTACTGTGCGCTTTGCTCGCGTTCGCGATTTGCGCAGTCGCGCAGCCGCACAATGTCCTCGTCATCATCGCCGACGATCTCGGCGCGGATAGTTTTCCCCTCACCGCGGCGGTGGGTGCGTCGGTGCCGCCGATGCCAAACATCGCAGCGCTGAAAAACAGCGGCGTGTTGTTTCGCAACGCGCGTTCACAACCGACGTGCTCGCCGTCGCGGGCCTCGATGCTCACGGGGCGGCATCCGTTTCGCACCGGCATCGGCGCGCAGCTCACGGGGGCGACGAGCCCGCAACTCCAGGCGTCGGAGTTCACGCTGCCGGAGTCGTTCGCGGCGAATGCGCCGAGCTACGCGATGGCGATGTTCGGCAAGTGGCACCTCAATTCCGGCGCGGGCACCAACGACACGCCGCGCACGATCGGCGGCTGGCCGCACTTCGCGGGGACCATCATCGGAGCGCTGCCGGACTACTCGGCTTGGACGAAGATCGTGAACAACGTCTCCACGGCGACGACCACCTATGCGACGACCGACACGGCAAACGACACGATCGCATTCATCAGCGCGCAGACTGGGCCGTGGTTCGCGTGGGCCGCATTCAACGCGCCGCACGCGCCGCTGCATGTGCCGCCGGCCGGACTGCACAGCTACGGCACGCCCACGACGAATCGCACCCAATACGAGGCGATGTGCGAGGCGCTCGACACGGAGATTGGCCGCGTGCTCGCGACGGTGAACCTCGCGACGACGCACGTCATTTTCATCGGCGACAACGGCACGCCGCAAAACGTAATCCAGACGCCTTACACGAGCGCGCACTCGAAGGAGACGCTCTACGAGGGCGGCACGCGTGTGCCACTCATCATCGCGGGGCCATCGGTCGTGAGCCCGAATCGCGACAGCACCGTGCCGGTGAACTGCGTGGACCTTTACTCCACCATCCTCGAACTCGCCGGGATCGACGTGGACGCGACGCAGCCGGTGGGGAACCCGATCGACTCGGTGAGCCTGCTGCCGATCCTGCAAAACACGACGGACGTGGAGCGGACCGGTTTCAGCCAGATGTTCAGCGCCGATCTCGCGACGAGCGTCTCGGGCCGCGTGATCACGGACGCGGCGGGCTTTTCGCTGATCCAGTTCGACGACGGGCACGAGGAGTTTTTCAACACCACGACGGACGCGAACCAGACGACGAACCTGCTCGGCTCATCGATCAGCAACACGGCGGCGGCGGCCTACGCGGCGCTGAAGCTCAAGCTCGTGAACTTCATCGCGGGCGGCGTGCCGGATGAGCCGCTGGTGTCGTCGTGGCTCACGACGAATACGGGCGAATACGCGCGCATCTTCCCGACGCTCGCGGATCAGACCAGCGGCACGAGCGTGACGACGTGGAGCCGCGGCGCGGGCGTGCAGAGTTCGCCGACTTACGCGGACGTGCATCAGGTCGATTTCTCGGACGACTGGGTTTACATCCACACGACCGGGCTCGCGTCGCACACGATGGGGCCGTGGTATTTGAATGCGGCGAAGACGAACCTCTTCCCGAACTACCCCTCGAACACCGCGACGACGTTCCGCTTCCCGCGGGTGCCCGTGATCCCGGGGACAAAGACGCTCACCGGCCTCGGCGCGACGGGGCGCATGGTGAATGGCGTGTCGATGTTCGACAGCCGCGACGCCTTCTCCTACTCGAACGCGAACGCCGCCGACGCCACGCCGGGAGGTGCGTTCACGGGCGACGGCATTTGGAATCGCGACGGCTATCACAATGAGGGCGTCACCTTCGACCCGGCGCTCGCGCATCAAGCGGGGAACAACTACCACTACCACGCGCAGCCGATCGGCCTGCGCTTTCAGCTCGGCGATCACGTGGACTTCACCGCGCCGAATTCCTACACCGAGAGCGCCGCGGCGGTGACGAAACACTCGCCGATCCTCGCGTGGGCGGCGGACGGCCTGCCGGTCTATGGGCCGTATGGCTACGGCGATCCGAACAACGCGAGCAGCGCGGTGCGGCGCATGGTGAGCGGCTTCGTGCTGCGCAATGGCGCGAACGGCACGACCAACCTCGCGAGCACCGGGCGCACAACGCTCCCCGCGTGGGCCGCGACGGTGCAGAACCGCTCCGCCACGCTCGCCGCGAATCAATACGGCCCCGCGGTGGGCGCGGGCTTCCTGCTCGGCCACTACATCGAGGACTTCGATTACCTCGGCGACCTCGGCTTCACGCTCGGCGCGGACTTCGACCTCAACCTGCAGAACGTGCGCTTCTGCCTCACGCCGGAATATCCAGCGGGCACCTGGGCTTACTTCACCACGATCAACGCCGACAACACGCCTGCCTATCCCTACACCACGGGCCGGCAGTATTACGGCACACCGCTTGGCGGCGCGGTGACCGAGATCGACGAGCCGGTCGCGACCGCTTTTGTCGGCGGGCCGTTCAAGACCGACCGCTCCGGTTCGACCAGCGTGAACGCGGGCAATGGCGACGTGACGCTGACGTGGAGCGGGATCGAAGGCGGGGCCTACACCATCCAGGCCAGTGGCGATCTCAGCATGTGGACGACGCTCGCCACGAACGTGAATCCGCTCAACGATGACACCGGCGCGGTCGTGGAAACCGGTGGCGCGACCGGACAGACGAAGCGGTTCTACCGCACCGTGCGCACGGGCGTGGGCACCTACGACAAGACCGGCTTCGCGGGCACCGTCTTCTCCACGAGCACACCCACCGGCGGCGGGCCGAATACCGTGCTGCCGAACACCGGCGCGGTGAACTCATCCGGCACCGTCGTGATCCAACTCGACACGGCTGGCTCGCCTCCGCTCCCGCCCGCGAACGTCGCGGTCTATTCCGTCACCATCAGCGGCGCCGGCGTCACCGCGAGCAGCATCACGCGCCCCAGCCAGACGCTCGTGCAAGCCACGTTCACGATCGCGGCCGGCACCGCGACGGGCGCGCGCAATGTGTCCGTGCGCTTCGGCAGCCCGACCGGTGTGCTGCGCACGCTGACCGGTGGGTTCACGGCCGTCGAGTGATCGCAGAAAATCCCGGCGCGGGAGTGACGACTCCCCTCCTCGCTGGTATGCCGACCAGCGATGCCGCTCACTGGTTCCCGCCTCCTTACCACCCGCCGCAGCCTGCTCGAACGGCTGCCGAACCTCGATGACCAGGCAAAGTGGCAGGAGTTTTTCGACACTTACTGGCGGCTGATCTACGGCGTCGCGCGCAAGGCGGGGCTCACCGACGCGGAGGCGCAGGACGTGGTGCAGGAGACGGTCGTGGGCGTGGCGCGAAACATCGGCCGCTACGACGCAAAAGCGGGCTCGTTCAAAAACTGGCTGCTCCAGTCCACCCGCTGGCGCATCGTCGATCAGTTACGCAAACGCAGCCCCGCGAATCCCTCGCAAACCGCCGGCGACGGATCGAAGCGCGACACCGCGACGATCGACCGCGTGCCCGATCCGGCCGGCGAGCAACTCGACGCGGTGTGGGACGAAGAGTGGAAGCGGTCGCTCTTCGAGGTCGCCATCGATCGCGTGAAGCGGAAGGTCAGCGCGAGGCACTTCCAGGTTTTCGACTGCGCGGTGCGCAAGCACTGGTCGGCGGCGAAGATCTCCGCGGCGCTGAAGGTGAACATCGCGCAGGTGTATCTCATCAAGCACCGGCTCGCCGGCTTGCTGAAAAAGGAAATCGCCGCGCTCAATCGCGAGCGTTGAACTGGCGGGGCGGAAAAACGCGCGTATCGGTTTCTCGCGATGGCGACGCTCCATCTCCACCTTCCAGACGAACGCGAACCTTGCGGCTACCTCGCTGGCCGCGAGGCGACGATGGAGTATCGCGTGATGACGGAAGTATCGGGGGATGAACTCGAGTGGATGCTCGCCCGCGGCTGGCGGCGCTTTGGGCATCTCTACTTCCGCCCGAGCTGCCCGACCTGCACGGAGTGCGTGTCGCTGCGCATCCCGGTCGCGGCCTTCTCACCAAACAAGAGCCAGCGCCGCGCGTGGAAGCGGTGCAGCCAGCTCCGCGTGGAGAATCGTCCGCCGCTCGTGGACGACGAACGGCTCGCGCTTTACCACGCGTGGCACGAGATGCGGGAGCAGACGCGCGGGTGGAAGCCCTCGCGAATCAACGCGGAGGAATACACGCGGACCTTCAGCGAGCCGCATCCGTGCGCGCTGGAGATGGATTACTACGACGGCGAACGGCTGGTCGCGGTCGGCTTCATCGATCGGACTCCGCACGCGCTCAGCTCGGTCTATTTCTTTTACCACCCGGAGGTGCGTGCGCTCGGGCTCGGCGTGGCGAGCGTGATCTTCGAGGTGGACTACGCGCGGCAACACGCGCTCGAGCACGTGTATCTCGGCTACCGCGTGCGCGAGTGTCCCTCGACGGCTTATAAGTCGCAGTTTCAGCCGCACGATCTACTGGTCGAGCGCCCGGCGTTTCACGAGCCGGCGAATTGGGGCGGGAAGGACGTCTGATTCCGCCGGGTCGCGGCCTTCCTAGACCTCGGTAGTGTCCTAATTTGAAATCAGATGGCCGCTGGTGGTGCGGGCAGGATCGCGCCCCGGCTACCGCCTACCGCCGCGCTGCGAGCACCAGCGTATTGAACGCCTGCCGCAGCGTCTCGCTGTCCGGGTCAGCCATCGGCGTATCCAGCGTCGCCACCGCGTTCGTATTGGCGGAAGTGCTGACGATGGCGTTGGCAACGGCATCGTTCAATTGCTGATTGCTCACTTCGCCGGGTGCACCATCGCTGCCGTTTGCGCCATCGGCTCCGCGTGGGATGCCGAAAGTGAAGTGCACGTTGGTGCCGTCGAAGCTCACGGTGACGGAAGCGGGCTGTCCGGGATCGAGGGTGTTCACGCCGTCCACGAGGGCATTGGCGAAGGGCGGGCCTTGCGAGCCGGGGCCGCCGTCGTTGCCATCGTTGCCGCGCGGGATGCCGAACGTGAAGCGCACATTGCTGCCATCGAAGGTCACACTCACCGTCGCCGGTTCGCCGGGATTGAGCGTGTTCACCGCGTCGATGAGCGCCTGCGCGAAGGGCGGCCCTTGCGCTCCGTCGTTGCCGTTGTTTCCGGGCAGGCCCTGGCTGCCGTCATTACCACGCGGGATGGCGAAGGTGAAGTGCAGCGTGTTGCCGATCACGCTGACGGACACGCTGGCGGGATTGCCCGGATCGAGCGTGCTCACGCCATCCACCTGTGCAGCGGTGAGAGTGAGGATGGCGTCGATCAGGGCTTTGAGGCCATGGAGCTGGCTGCGCATCTGCGCGGCGTCGATGAGCGTGTTTTCCTGCGGGAGATTGGGGTCGAACGACATGGGAGTGGTGGTGAGTGTGGGGCGTGCTCAGAGCCGAGTAGAGCGAGCAACTCGGCGCTCATGGACCGTCCCCTTCGCTAGTGCTTCTACCGCATTAAATAGATATGGTTGATTTCAGTGGCCGTAAGCCCGGTGTTCCAGATCTTCACCTCGTCCACGTTGCCCGTGAAAAATTTGGTCGGTCCCTTCGGGACGTCTCGGGCGCCCAATGCGATGGCCTTGGTGGCACCCGGGTCGGCATAGGGGCCGGTCCCGGGATAAAATGTCTCGCCCTGGCTAATCCGCCCATCGACGTAAATATTGATCGTCGAACTCGTCTCGGTCACGGTATTGGTCGTGATCACGGTCGCCACATGATGCCAGGTGCCGTCCGCGACCAGCGCCGTGCTCGCTCTCGAGATCTGGCTATTCTTGGCGCTTTTTAGGAAGATTATGGCTTTCGCCCCCGCGACCTCCATTGCCCAACCCATGCTCGATCCACCGTTCGAGAGCACGACGCCGGAGGCGGTGCTAGCCGCTTTGACCCAAAGCGAAACCGTGAAGGTCTGGTTGGCGAAAGCGTAGGTCGATGCCGAGGGGCTTGCCGCATAGCTGGCGCCATCAAAAGAGGCGCTGCCCGCGCCCGAGAGCGGGGCCGTCGTTACGATCTTGGCTCCTGCTCCAGAGGCCGTGAGGTTTACACCCGCCGTGGTGACGTCAAAGTTGGTGTCCAGGTCCCACAGGACCACCGGCGGGGCTTCCAACCTGGACTTGTTGTAAGCGTCGATTTCCTTTTGATAGGGCGCGATGGTGGCGGCAGCGGCCTTGGCAAAGGCTTGATCGACCTTGCGCAGCGCATCCGCGGCTTGCGAACGCGAAGCTGCGTCGCTGGCCGACTTGAGGCGGGCGGTGGCGACTTGGAATTGCGCGGAGCGTTCGATGAGGTTGATCGCGAGCCATTTCAACTCCTCGATCCAGGCAGATGGGCCGACTGGCTTGGCGCTGCGGAACTGGCGGAGCAAAGCGACGGCATCGTCCGTCTTCCCGAGGCCCCAGTCGTGCAACCCGTAGAGGAGCAAGGCGACGGCTTCGTGGTTGGTCGTGCTCAGCAGTTGGGTCGCAGCGGGCGAGACCGGTTCGGTCGTGGTCAACCTGGCCGCGGTCTTTTGGATGAACCCGCCCACGACCGGGTCCGGCATTCTTGCAGCCAGCGGCGCCACGTGATCAAAGGCCTCGCGCGACTCGGCGGGCTGGTTCGCAGCCAGCCGGGCGGCCCCTTCGAGCAGTTGCGCCCAGGCGCGCTCGTTGGGTGAAAGCGCCGGGTCGGCGGCGGCCTTGGCAAATAGCTCCGCCGCGTCGGGACGGAGCGCGGCCAGTGCCTGGATCGGCTCCTGCAAGGCGGCGAGCTTCGCTGCGTCGCGCACGGTTGCGCCAGCCGCGATTCTGGCCCTGGCATCTTTCGCTTGCTTGCTCTGGAGAGCGAAGAAGCCGAGGGCCAGCAGGACCATGATGGCGATCATGGCGAGGACGACCCGGCTCAATCGTTTCTGATCCTCCGCGGTCTCCATCGTCACGCGGACCTTGGGCGCAGCTTGGTCGCCCTGCGCGCGGAGTTGTGCGAGCGCGTAGTCGAGGCTCTCGATCAACTCGTCGTAGCTCTGGTAACGTTGCGCGGGATCCTTGAGCAGGCAGCGGTTGATGATGTGAGCGGTGCAGTTCGACGCCCACGGCGCGAAGCTTTGCAGGCTGACCGGCTGGCTTTTGAGATGCTTGAGCGCCACCAATGAACCCGTCTCCGCCTCGAAGGGCGGACGCCCGGCGAGCGCGTGGAAGAGCGTGCCGCCGAGCGAATACATATCACTGCGGAAATCCTCCGGCTTCTGTTCGAGCTTCTCCGGCGCGACGTAGTAGGGCGAGCCCCAGAGTTCCCCTCGCACGCTCTCTTCCTGGGCCATGAAGATAGCCAGCCCGAAGTCCCCGATCTTGGCCGACTGTGCGTCGGCGAAGAGGATGTTGCCCGGCTTCACATCGCGGTGAATGAGCCCGGCTTGCAGCGCCGCCCGCAGTCCCCTGGCCACCTGAATGCCGACTTGCAGCACCTGCGCCTCGACCACCCGCCCTTGAAGCTGGATGAGGTCGTCGAGCGAGCCTCGACCGGCCAGTTCCATGACGATGTAAAAGCGCCCACGATCAAAGCCGGTGCCATACACGCGCACCACATGCGGATCGTTCACCGTCGCGGTGATGCCGGCCTCGGCTTCGAGTTGCTGGACGAGCCCCTCGTTGTCCGAGTGGTCCTTGCGCAGGACCTTCAACGCCACGTCGCGCTCCAGGCTCGGATCGTAGGCCCGATAGACCACACCCATGCCGCCCCGCCCGGCGATCTCGATGATCCGGTAGTGCGCGATCTGCCCGTGGACGGCAAACGCCGCGGCGCACCGGGGACAGGAAATTTGCTCCAGCGGCTCGGTCCCGCTGATATCGATCAGGACCGTGCAAGCGGGGCACGCTTGCACGGCCGAAGTCGGCGGCAGCGGGGACGCGGCGTCCGGGTCGAAGTCGATGTTCTGGGAGTCGGAAAGCGAGTTCATGGCCGGGAAGTCAGGCACAGGCACGAAGTCTCCTCTTTTGCCATCGCCCTCCGGCGCTGCCCTTCGGGCTGGACGCGCTGCCCTCGCGCGCTCCCGCAGGCTGTTTTCCTTCGGCTATCTCCGCTTCGCTACGGTTCGCTCCGCTCGGCTCCCCGTCTCCCCGTCTCCCAGTCTTGCCGTTCTGCGCGGCCAGCACCTGCCCGAGCGCATCGATCAATTGGCCGACGCGGTAGGGCTTTGGCACGTAGCTCTCGGTCTTCGTCTCCCGGAAATCGGGCAGCGTGGCATCCCGCCCATAGCCGCTGGTATAGACCACCGGAAGGTCCGGACGGACCTGATGGATGAGCAGAGCGAGGTCGCGCCCGCTCATCCCGCCCGGCATGATGATGTCGGTCACCAACGCGGTGATCCCGGCGGGCGCTCGCTGGAAGAGTTCCAGCGCCGCGGGTCCATTGGCGGCTTCAAGGACGCTGTAGCCAAAGCGCTCGAGCGAATGCCGGGCCAGCTCCCGCACCGCCGCTTCGTCTTCCACCACCAGGATGGTCTGTCCGCTGCCAAAGAGGGTCTCCGGCCGCGGCAGCGGCGCCGTAGGCGCGACCGACATCTCGTGCTGCTCCAGCGCCGGGAAATAGAGATCGAAGCGAGTGCCCTCGCCGGGCGCTGAGCCGACTTCCGTCCAGCCACGATGCTGCTTCACGATGCCATGCACCGCCGCAAGGCCCAGGCCCGTGCCGCGGCCCGGTTCCTTGGTGGTAAAGAAGGGATCGAAAATATGCGGCAAGATGTCTTGGGGGATGCCGTGGCCGCTATCGCGCACGCTCAGGCAGACGTGGCGACCCGGCTGTCGTTCACCGTGGCCTTCCACCTCGTCGGGGCAGAGGTGGCGCAGCGACACGCACACGAAGAGGTGGCCACCCGCGGGCATCGCGTCGCGGGCATTGATCGCCAGATTGGTGAGCACCTGGTCGAGCTGCCCGGAATCCGCAGCGATCAGCGGCAGATCCTCCGCGGGTTCATAGCGGATCTCGATGGCCTCACCCAAGGTGCGCCGGAGCAGGCGCAGCATCGCGTCCACGCTGGTATTGAGATCGATCGGCTGGAGCATCTGCGGCTGTTTGCGTGCATAGCTGAGGAGCTGGCAGGTTAGCTCGGCGGCCCGCCCTGCGGCCTCCATCACCTGCTGCATATCCGCGCGGACATCCGCCGGGACATCGGCCCGGCTGACATGGCAGCCGGTGTGGCCGAGGATGACGGTGAGCAGGTTGTTGAAATCGTGCGCCACCCCGGCGGCCAGCAGGCCAATGGAGGCGAGCCGCCCATTTGCGAGCCGCCCGTTGTGGATCCGGCTTTCGTGTTTGCGTGAACTCATGATCGGGGGGATTTGAGTTTGATGTGTTAGGCGGGCTAGGGCGTCACTGTCACGCTGGCCACATCCGTGAACTCGCCGACCGGCGCGGCGTCGTCATAGTATTGCAGGCGGTATTCGCGCACCTCGGGCTGGCTGGCGACCAGCAGCGGGCGCGCATCGAGATAGGGGCTGGAGAGGTCGATGGCGAGCAGGTCCCAAGCGCCGCCGCCACGCTTGCAATGGATGACCACCCCCTGGCGGCCATACTTCCTGAAGATGATCTTCACGCACTCGCACTCGTCGCCGCGCTCCACTTTCAGCGTGAAGCTAGGCAGCGGGTTCTCGCCCGCGTCTTCCGCGCCGACGATGCCGAGCAGTAGGCCGATAGCCTCGGTGTATTTCGGGCTGTTCTTGATCGTCTGCACAAAGGCCACGATGCGCGTGAGCGCACCGGCTGCGACCGGCACCACTGCCGGCAGCGGTGGCATGGCCGGGGGCAGGCCGGGCACGGTGAAGACGGGCAGCACAAAGGGGGCGTTGCCCGTGCCGTCGAAGAGAAGTTCAAGAGCCGAAGTGGCGGACGGGCCAAACTCGCGGGCGGCGGTGAGCCACACCCCGCAGCCGTATTCGCAGAAGCGGGCGTCGGCCACGCTGGCGGCGACATCCGCGGCGGGCAGGGTCAGCGTGGCATTGGCGATGAGGAGCTGCGTGGCGTAGTTGGCGAACCACACCGGGCGCTCGGCCACGGTGCGGGGGAAGTAAGGCTGTCTTTTCATGGATTTTGTTTTGCGGTGTTGGGTTGGGTTAATGATCGGAGGCTGCGGTGAGGCCGGCCCCCAAAGAGCGCCGGAGTTCCAGGTGGCATTATCCCAGGTCGGCATCTCACGAGGAACAGAGTGGTTCGGATGGACGACAGGCTCGTTCTGATCGGGAACAGACCGGCACAGATGCGGAACAGAATCGTTCTGAGCGGGAAGCGAACGAGACTGATGGACGACGGAATGATCCTGATGGAGAACGGAGCCGTCTGCATGGACGACAAGGCCGTTCTGATGCGGAACGGGCGCGTTTTGCTGGACGACAGAATAGTTCCGTTGCGGAACTCAATCGCCCGGATGGACGACAAACTCGTTCCGATGCGGAGCAGAACCATCCTGATGCGGAACCGAACGATTCTGCCCCGGAGCAAAACCGTTCTGTTGGACGACAGAACCATCCTGCGAGGTGCCCGGAAGGCCCGCCGCCGATGCGGTTGTCGCTGGTGCGTGTGGATGGGTTCCGGTTTGATCCATCTCGTGGGCGTGAGTCCGGGGCTGGACTCGACGGGGTATTGGAATTTCTGAGCGCAGGCGCATCCTCTGTGGGTGAGGCGGCAAGAGTGGGACCAAGGCGTGCGGGCACTATCGCGCGAGGGTAGCGGATTAACGCAAATCTATGGCGTCGGCAGATCGCTCAAGTCGTAGATCCGCGTGGTGGCGTCTTCGTTGATCGAGAGGACCTTGTTGGAGATGTTCACGTAGGGGCCCTGAAGCAGTGGCCAGCCCGACCAGTTGTAATTGACGCCATTGAGTGTCGCGCTCGGAGCCATCCAGATGCGTTTGTTCGCGTCCTCGGTGAGGCTGGTGTTGTAAGTGGCGGACAATGTCGTGCCGCGACCGTCGTTATACGTGACGGTTTGCGCGGGGATCGTCCCGGTTCCCCAATTCACGGTGAGGGTGTTGGCTTTCAGCCGGGTTTGGAAGTTCGCGAAGGTCCCGTGCTCCGCAGCGGTTCCGACTTCGATGACAAAGGCGGATTGCCAACGCTGGCCGTTTGCTTTTGTTCGCGCGAGGATGGCGCTCAATCCATCGGGATTGGTGTCGGTCCATGTGGTCGTCAGGACTCGCAAGCCAATGTAGGTGTCTCCTTCACGAATGAAATACCAGCGGGTGCCGTCGGGGTATGAATATACGGGGCGCTCGTCCACACTGGTCGGATACACGGCATAAACTTCAGTCCGCAAGCTATTCACGTGTCCCGCGCGGAGCGGATACCAGTCGATGCGGCCGCGCGTAGGCCACGGGTCGGCCGTGGGATGATTGAAGAGGATGATGGCAAGGTGCCGGTAATGGGCAGTCTGCATGAACGGCGAGTCGGTGCTTTTGAGCCAGCCGGTCCACGTTGCTTCATCCGACTGCCAATACGGGTGCCCGACTTGCAGCGTATGCATCGCGTCTGGCGAGGACCAATGAACGCCAAATCTTGGGTGCGCCAGGTAGTAACCGTCTGGGGAAAAAGAGCGGACACCGGAACCGATCCCATAACTTGCGGTCCGCCAGGCGTAGCGGCGGATTGTCGTCCCGGTGTCGTGCCAGTCCGAGGACATCAGCTTCGCTTCAAAAGGAAGACCGGCCTGTCCGTTGGCAAGTTGAACCAGGCGATCGGGCGTCCGATAGTTGCTCGCAGCCAGGTAGATCAGATCCGGGCCGCCGCCGTATCGCTCCTGCACCCGGCCGACCGTCGGATTAATCTGGCCCCAGTAGAGCCAGTTCATGAGCAACGCACCGTTGCCTGTGCCCAGGACATTCGCCCCGACGTTTTGATAGCCATTATTCAGCGCCGGACCGCTGCGGGCAAACGGTTCCAGAATCGTCCCTTGGTGAACGCAAAGGCTTAGCGCCGCCAAATGGCGCGCGAGCATCGCCTCCGCAATTTCCTTTAGCTCAGCATCCTGGCAATAATCGTAAAGATTCACCAAGGGGATCAGGTGATGAGTAAGATAGTTGGGTGAGTTATACTCGTCCATGTCCTGCCGGAAGACTTCCTCGGCACGCAGTTTGAAGTTCGCTTTCAATTGCGCCATCATGCTTGCCGCGGACATTGGGGTGACGTCCGCGGACTTTAGATACCATGAACCACCATATTTCTGCGCGAGGAGATAACCATTGCTCCACCGCAACATCTCGTGATTAGAGGTGCCGCCACCGCCCCAGTTCCGTTTGGCGCGGAAGCCATCGGCGATCCGCGTGTGCTCCGCGGAGGTAAACTGGGCGTTCCATTGTAAGACCGCCCGCACCACGCCGACGGGTTCAAAGATGGACTCGGCGTCCCAGTCGCGGATGGTCTGCGCTGTGTCCGTGTAAGACTTGGTTTCGGCGACCCAGATGGCAAAGTTGCGCGAGGCGGTATCCTGTCCGTTGGTTTGCCAGAGCCGGGCTACCGCGAAGGGCATCCCGTATTTACCGGAGCCGGCAATGCTATTCGCGGGAATCGGCAACCCGAGGAGCCAGTCGCGGCGTTGATTGAAGGTTGGGAAGCTCTGTCCTGCGGCCCGGCCAGCAGGCAGGAGCGTGAGCACGACAAGGAGGAAACGAACGAGTTTTGGAGGGATCATTTTCTGGGGGGTGGTGTTTGGATTGAGGGTGACTTAATGACCGCGACTTTCGCCTCCTTCTTTGCACGCGGTATCGCACAATCATGCGAGACGATGGAAGCTTGCACATGGCATGGCCCTTGCGCATTTGGTGCTCCGCCATGCTGCGTTCTTCCCCCTCGACCGCCCTAGCTGTCTCTTTCCTCGGCAGCGCACTCTTTCTGTCAGGGTGCCATGCCGTCGTTGCAGCAGACTCTTGGAATCCCTTCGCCCGCGCTCTGCGCGCCCAGGGGCAGCGTCAGCGCACCCTCGAAGCCGAACTCGGCGGGCTGCCGCCGGAGCCGAAGGAACCGGCTTCATTCCGCCTCGGGTGGCATTCCGACACAAAACAAGCCGCGCACTTGGCGCGAGCGGTCACGATGGATCTGCACGTGACGCAGCCGTTGGATGCGGTGGTGCTCGTGCCCGTGGACCTGCCTTGCGGCGGTTTGCCCGGCGCGGGCTACGGCTTCCCGCCGCGCTTCCGCGTGGAGTTGGCCAGCGTGGAGGACTTCAGCGACGCCAGGACGATCTACGAAACCGGCAGCGCCGATTTTCCGAACCCCGGCCGTCTGCCCGTCTGGGTGCCCGCAGGGGGACGAGCGGTGCGTTTCATCCGCGTTACGGCGCTGAAGCTCTGGGCGCGCGGCGACGCCGAACTCGTCGCCTTTGCCGAGATCATGGCCCTGTGCGGTCCGCGCAATGTTGCGGTCGGTGCGCGCGTTCGGGTCACCAGCAGTGAGCGGCACACCAACCTTTGGTCACAGGACAATCTCGTGGATGGGCAGACGCCGCTTGGATTGCCGCTGGCCCCGCTCGACGCACAGCGCGCGGTGACACATGGCTATCGCAGTTGGACGGTGAGGGAAAAGGACACCCCTCTTTGGGCGCAGGTCGATCTCGGTCGGCCGTGCGTGTTAGAAGAGGTGCGGCTTGTGCCTGCAATGCCGCCGGATTTCCCGGTCAGCCGGGGCTTTGGTTTTCCCGTGCGCTGGCGGCTGGAGTCGGCGCTTGAGCCGGACTTCAGGACACCCGTCATGCTCGCGAATTACACGGCCGCCGACTACGTGAATCCCCAGCACAACATCGTCACCGTCTCCGCGCGTCGGACCACCGCACGCTACCTGCGCATGACAGCGACGGCGCAATGGAACCTGCGTCCCGATGAGTTCATGTTCGCGCTTGCGGAGATCGAAGCCTATTCCGACGGGCAAAACGTCGCGCGCGATAAAACGGCGCGTGATTCCGGGACGGTCAGGCCCGCGCTGGCTTTTTGGGATCCCAATTATCTCACCGACGGCCAGGCGCCTGGCGGGCATCTGATTCCGCTGCCCGACTGGCTGCGCGGGCTTTCCCGACGGCGCGAGCTCCAGCAGGAGTTCGCCGCACTCGCGACAGAGCACCAGCGCCTGAGCGAAGCGGCCAGCCGCTCGGCGCAGCACGCTCTCCTCGGTGCCGCTGCGGCTCTCGCCGGGCTGGGTGCCCTCATCACCTGGCGCAGCCGACGGATGCGGCAAACCACCGAGGCCGCGCTACGCCGCCGCATCGCCGCCGATCTACATGACGAAATCGGCTGCAATCTCGGCCACATCGCGCTGCTCACGGAACTCGCGCAGCAGAGCGCGCCCGGCGGCCTGCGCCCAGATCTACGACAGATCGAGCACCTAGCGCGGGAGACGTCCGATTCCATGCGCGACATTGTGTGGCTGATGAACCGTGGTGGAACTTCGAGTGATCTTTGTGCGCGGCTGCGCGAAGCCGCGCGGCAAAATCTCAGCGGCTTGGAGTGGAGTTTCGCCGCACCGGACACCGCGCGTCCCACTTCACTCGCGCTCCGCCGCGAGGTCGTCTTCGCCTTCAAAGAAACCCTGCACAACATTCGGAAGCATGCCGCCGCGCGCCATATCGCCATTGAGATCCGCGAGGCTGACGACTGCTTTAGCTTCACCGTGCAAGACGATGGCAAGGGCTTTGCCTTCGCGCAGGCGATAACCGGCCAAGGCTTGGAGAACCTAAGGCGCCGCGCGGAAACTCTCGGTGGGCAGGCGACGATAGCGAGTGAGCCCGGCAGTGGCACGCGCGTCGTTTTCCAAGTCCCTTTTCAAGGAGTGCTCACCACATGAGCGTCACCGCCGATCCGCTACGCGTCTGGCTGATCGAAGATCAAGCGGCCTTTCGCCGCACGGTGGCCCGTGCTTTGTCCTCCAGCCCAGCGCTGGAATGCACAGCGCACTTCGACCGCTGCGAGACCGCGCTCGGCGAAGTCGGACGTATGCGCCCGAGCGAGCACCCGCAGGTCATCGTGCTCGATATCGGGTTACCCGGCATGAGTGGCATCGAGGGTATCAAGGCTTTCAAGCAATGCCTGCCCGCTGTGCAAATCCTGCTCTTCACTGTCTTCGAGGACGAGGACCGTGTCCTCCAGGCCATCTGCGCCGGCGCCTCCGGCTACCTGCTCAAGTCCTCGCCGCTCCGCGAAATCATCGCAGCGGTGCAGGAAGTTGCCTCCGGGGGAGCCTCGATCCACAGCCATATTGCCCGCCGCGTGCTCGATCTGCTCGCCCGCCTCGGCCAACCAACCGCCACGCCACAATATGGCCTGACCGAAACCGAACGCGACATCCTCAAGCATCTCACCAACGGTTCTAGCAAGAAAGAGATTGCCTCCGCTCGAGACACTAGCTTCCACACGGTGAGCACACACATACGCAACATCTACGAAAAGCTGCACGTCCACACCGTCTCCGGCGCAGTATCGAAAACGCTGCGGGAGAGGCTGCTCTAATCAACCACGACGCGTCGCAGCGGCGAGAGCATGGTTCACTGAAGAAGTTCGATGAACTGATTCACGGTCGGTGTCCGGTTGCTGGTTTTCGTGGGCGACTAAATCGTCCGCTCGAATCAATGCAGGCATGCTCCTGACGAAACGAAAGGCCGAAGCTGCGCGGATTCTGAAAGGACGCAGGAACAAGGAGATCGGCTATACCCTCGGGATTGCCGAGCCGACCGTGAGGCTGCATCTCACGCACTTGTTCAAAACGCTCCACGTCCTTGATCGCACGCAGGCTGCGATGGTGGCTGTGCATCGAGGTTTGATCCGCGTGGAGTGAGTGGATGGAGAAGAGCGCAGGAAGACGCCGGCCGCGCTTTATCGGATTGATGTCGAGAGACGCCCCCGCTGCGAACCACTCCGTGAACGGCGCAGGTGGGAATCGGGCAGATCGATTCTTGCCTGCTATAGAATCCAATGAGGACACGTCCTAGACCTCAACCACGTTGAAGCGGCTCAGCACGTTCGGGAGCGTGGGTAATTTGCCGAGGCCACCGGAGCGGACGAGCACGATGCCGTCGAGCAAGGTGTCGAGCGAATTGCCGAGGGTGTAGCCGGGCGGGTTGTTTCCGGCTGCTTCGGTCACGTCCACGACGCCGTCGCCATCGAGATCGGCTCCGAGGAGGTCGGCGGTGATCTTGGAAATCTTCCGGACCGCGTTGTCGATGGTGAGCAGATTCGCCGCGGGCGTGCCGGCAATCATCGCGGCGATGCGGGTGGCGGTGATGGTGCTGATCGTGCCGTTCTTCGTGGCGGCGACCACGGTGCCCACCTTCCCCGCCTGGCCGGCGAAGACGCCACCCATCGCGGTGGCGCCGAAGTTTTGTGTGAAGTCGCCGATGTCGCCCGCGACGGACACGTTCGAGACGGAACCGCCCGCGCCGGGCGTGGTGCCGTTGCCGCCGTTGCCAGCGATAAGCGCGCGCACGAAGGTGCCGACGGCGTCGAGATCGATGTTGCGGACGCCGCCACCTGTGCCGCCAGAGCCGTTGCCGCTATTGCCACCGTTGCCAGCAGTGAATGAGGCGAGATCCACCGCGCCGCTGACGCCATCGATCGCGCCACCGGCGCCGCCGCGGCTCGATGAGGCGGCCGCGCCGCCCGCGCCTGCGGTGATGGCGAGCGTCGAGTCGAGGGCGTGAAGCGTCAGCGTGCTGATCTTTCCGCCGGCACCACCGACGCCGGGGCTGCCGCCGCCATTTCCACCCGCGCCCGCAGTGATCGAACTTGGGTCGCTGATCGTGGCGAGATTGTTCAGCGTGAAGCGCGCGATGCCCCCACCGGCGCCACCCGCACCGCTCGTGGCCGCGTTGCCGCCCGCGCCGCTTGCCACGAGGAGGCTCTTCGCGATGCCCGCGTTGGTGATGGTGCTGTTGGAAATTCCGCCGCCCGCGCCGCCCGCACCCGCGCTGCTCACGGCACCGCCGGCACCGCCGAGGAGTTGGATGCCGCCGGCGAGGTTGCCCACGTTTTGAAACACGAACGCGGAGATCGCGCCGCCAGCACCGCCAGCGAGACCCGAGCCGCCCCCACCCGCTCCAGCCTGCACTTTCACCCCGCCGGAGACATCGCCCGTCGTGATGCGCAGGGTCTTGATCGCGCCGCCTGCCCCGCCCGCGCCGCCTGCGCCGGATGCCGATCCTCCGGGGCCGGCCTGCACGGTGAGTGATTTGAGCGAGCCTGCTTCGGTGATCGTCGTGCCCGCGATGCTGCCGCCGGCGCCGCCATTCCCCGCACCGCTCGGCGCCGCACCGCCGGCACCGGCCTTGGCGATGAGGTCGGTGCTCGCGGCACCGAAGCCGGTGATCGATGCGCTGAGCGCGCCGCCCGCGCCGCCGCGACCGGCGGAGGCGAGCGCGGCGCTGCCGCCATCGCCCGCGGCGAGGGTGATGCCGGCGGTCACATCGGCGAAGTGGCCGAGCACGAATCCCGTGATCGCACCGCCTTTGCCCGCGATGGATTTTGCGGTGGCGGCCGCGGCCAATGCTCCGCCGAGGCCGCCGTGAATGAGCACGGGCTGTAACACCTGCGCTTTCACATCGCCGCGCAGGAAGACCGAGCCGTCGATGATCGCGCCGCCGGTGCCGCCGCGCGTCTTGCCCTTCCCGCCCGTGCCGCCGCCGATGTCGAATGTGCCCGTGGCCGCCACGTCCCCGATGACCGCCTCGGTGAAGACCTCGGTGCTGCCGATGCCGCCGCCCGCACCGCCAGCGCCGAGCACGGACTCGCCGCCCGCGCCGCCGGTGATGGCGAGTTTCTTCACGATCTCGCTCGCGCCGAGCACGTGCACCGCCGCGTCGGTGATCGCGCCGCCCGCACCGCCTGCGCCCGTGCCTTCGGCCTTGCCGCCCGCGCCGCCGATGAGCAGGAGCGACACGTCGATGGAGCCGGAGGTGACGACGGTGGCGTCCATGATCGCACCGCCGGGACCACCGGCGCCGGCGAGGCTGCCGCGTCCGCCTGCGCCGGCTTCGAGGAGGAGGCCGTCGGTCGTATCGGCGGTGAGCCGCACGGCGATGTCGGTGAGGTTTCCGCCGCGCGCGCCCGCAGCGATGTTCGATTTGCCGCCGTCGCCCGCGCGGAACCACGCGACGGGATCGCCGGAGCCGATCGTGATCGCGACGCGACTGATGGAGCCGCCGCGGCCCGGCGCGCCGACGTGGTTGTCGCCGCCGGATCCGGCGAGGATGTTCTTCGCGCCGTGATCGAGCCGCACGTCGGAGATGCTGCCGCCTTGCGCGCCGGCGGCGGGGGTGAAGGCGGCGATGGGGAAGGTCTTGCCGCCGCCATTGAACGAAACGGACGGCGCGATGGTGTGCGCGGCGTTCGCATTGACGGCGGTGCCGGTGGCGAGATTGCCGCTCACGATGCCGGTGATGGTGACGTGGCTGATCGAGCCACCGGCGAAAATGTTGCCCGTGACGGCGCCGTCGATGTCGAGCCCGGTGATGTCGGCGGTTGGCTGGACCGTGAGCGCCGTGGCGGTGGCGGTGAAGGTGTTGGTCGAATCGAGTGCGGTTACGATGGAGCCGTTGATGGAGCCGTTCACGCCGACGCTGATGCGCGCCTGGAAGTCGCCGGACACGGCGAGGCCGGTGAGTTCGTTGGATTCAAACTTCGAGTCCGCGGCACCACCCAAGCCGTCGCCGAGGTCTGTGGCGAAGACAATCCCACGACCACCGAGCACGGTGATGAGGAAGGTCTCGCCGGGGTCGAGCGCGTGGTTGTTGTTGGCATCGAGAATGAGAGAATCGCCCCGCTTCAGCAGCACCGCGATGTCGGACTGCGCGAGCTCTTGCGCCACCTGCGCCACTTGGACATTGGCCGAGACGCCGGCTGCGTCGAAGACTTGCTTGCTCATGCCACTGAGGAAAAAGAGCGCGGGGGCGATGCGGGCTTCGAGGGTTTCGACGCGGGGATGAGGTGACATGGCGGCGACGGTGTAGGCGATCGTGCGGGCGGGCAAGTGAGCGAAAAGACGGCATCGCGCTTGGCTCGCGCACGGGTGGCGTGTAACACGCGCGGCACATGGATGCCCCCGCCTGGGTCCAACTCACCGACGAGCAGTTGCTCGATCGGCGCATTTCTTCGCTCGGCCTCGCGCTCGAAGGCACGCCGCTTCAACCCATGATCCAGCAGCTCTACGGCGAGCTCACGGCGAAGGGGCTCGTGTTTCATCCGCCGTGTCATGTGGGCGATGAGTGGTTCGTGCCGGTGGGCATCCCGGCGATCTTCGTCCCGTTTTTCCTCACGCATGAGCGGCTCGTGGCGCTGGAGCGGGCGATGATCCTCGAGGTGGAAGGCGACACGTCCGACGAGTTCATGCGGCTCATGCGACATGAGACGGCGCATGCTTACGCCTACGCGTATCAGCTTCCGCGGAAGAAAAAGTGGCAGCAGACCTTCGGGCGCACCTCGGCGGATGAGACGCCGCAGTTCTATCGCCCGCGGCCTTACAGCCGCAGCTACGTGGTGCATCTGGACGACTGGTATGCGCAGAGTCATCCGGACGAGGATTTCGCGGAGACCTTCGCGGTGTGGCTCACGCCGGGGCTCGACTGGCGCACGCGTTACCGCGGCTGGAAGGCACTCGCGAAGCTCGAATACATGGATGAGCTCATGCGCTCGACCGCGGGGAAGCCGCCGGTGCATCAGCCGGAGTATCGCGCCGCGCACCACGACTGCCTGAACCTCAAGCTGAAGACTTTCTACGCGCGGAAGCGGAAGCTCTACGAAGACACATATCCGGATTTCTACGACCGCGACTTGCGCGAGCTTTTCCCCGCCGGGTCGGATGCCGCGGGGCGGATCAAGGCGAGCTCGTATCTGCGCCTGCGCCGGCGCCGGCTGATGAACTCGATCTGCAAATGGACGAACGAGAAAAAGTATCGCGTGGACCAGCTCCTCGACCGGCTCATCGCGCGCTGCGATGCGCTTGGGCTCGGCGTGCTGAATGACGACCCGCAACAGGATTTCCGCGTGTCCGCGTATCTCACGACGCTGGTGATGAACTACCTCTTCACCGGCAAGTTCAAGCGCACCAAATAGCCGATGAAGAAGAAACTCAAAGTCCTTGCCCTCTTCGATGCCATCGCTCCGACGACGCTCGGCCAGGACTTGAGCGCAGAGCTGAAAACCGAGGACTGGAAGACCGAAGCAAATGTGCTCGGTGCGCTTGCGCAGCTCGGGCACTCCGTCGAGCATCAGGCGATCTTCGACGATCTCGATCTGCTCCGGCAAAAGCTCGCGAGCTTCGCGCCGGACGTGATTTTCAACCTCGCCGACCAGTTCAAAAACAACCGCGCGTGGGACCAGGCGATCGCCTCCTTCCTCGATATGCAGGGCGTGCCCTACACCGGCTGCGGCTCGACGGGGCTGACGCTGTGCAAACACAAGGGCATCTCGAAAAAGATCCTCGGCTACCACCGCATCCGCGTGCCGGACTTTGTGATGGTCCGGCGCGGCAGCCGCATCGCGCGGCCGCGACGGCTGAAGTTTCCGATCCTCGTGAAGCCGCTCAAGGAGGAGGCGTCGCTCGGGATTTCGCAGGCGTCGTTTGTGGAAAGCGACGATCAGTTCCGCGAGCGCGTCGCCTTCATCCATGAGCGCTACGCGGGCGACGTGATCGCGGAGGAATACATCGAGGGGCGGGAGCTCTACGTGAGCGTGATGGGCAGCCTGCAACTGCGCGTCTTCCCGATTCGCGAGCTGGTCTTCCGCGAGGTGCCGCCGGACGAACCGAAGATCGCGACCTATCGCGCGAAGTGGGACGAGGAGTATCGGAAGAAGTGGGGCCTGCAGAATCAGTTCGCCGAGGGGCTCGACGCGGCGCTCGTTGCGCGCATCGAGAGCACCTGCAAGCGCATCTACCGACTGCTCACGATCGACGGCTACGCGCGCATCGACCTGCGGCTCACCGCAGCGGGCGAGGTGTATTTTATCGAAGCCAACCCGAACCCGATCCTCGCCGAGGATGAAGACTTCGCGCAGTCCGCGGCGAAGGCGGGCATGACGTATCCGCAACTCGTCGATCGGATCATCCGGCTCGGGCTGAAAACGGTGCGTGACTAAGGCACGCTTTCTGCGCTTTGCTGCGTTTCCGCAACCAACCCAATCGACATGAAATACCTCATCCTCGCCCTCAGTTCGTCCATGCTTCTCGCCGGGTGCGCCAGCGTGAAAGTCGCCGACACGCAAGTCGCCACCGGCGCCGCGAATCCGCGCTCGATCTACATCCGCCCCTTCGATGTATCCGCCACTCAATACGTGGGCGAACACCGCGGCGGCCCGGGTGAGCGGCCGATCCGCCAGTCGCTCGCAGGTCGCAATTTTGCTGAATCGCTCAAGGAGGAAATGGAGAAGCTGGCGCCGGCGATGGTGGTCGAGCGCGACGAAGTTCCGCCCCGCCCGGACGCGGATACGAACGGCAAACACTGGCTCGTGGACGGAACGCTCGACGTCGTGAACAACGGCTCGGGATTCAGCCGCGGGATGCCGCTATTTGGCGTGCTCGGCGGTGCTAGGTCGAAGCTGCTCGTGCATGTGCGCATCCGCGAGATCGGTGGCACGCACAGCTCGGATGACAAGGATGCGAGCACTCTGGGACGCCGCGGAAACGTGATCTACGAGTTCGACCTCAAAGGAGGAAGCGCTCTCTCCGCCCACCGCGGCTCCATCTACGCGCCGGGTCTCGGCGAAGCGGAACCCTTCGATTTCAAGAACGCCGCCGAGCGCGTGATGATGGCCCTCTCGACGGACCCGCACCGCCACGGCGTGCGGACATCGCCGGTGATTCGCTGAGCGGACCAGAGGTAGCGGACGGCGCCCCCAAAGCCGTCCGCGTCGCGGTGAGGGTCGAGCCTCTCTCCTCCGTCCCCCCGGCGCGATTTTCAGCTCCGCGCCCTGCCTTCTTCTAGTCGTAACGCTTAATCTCCCGAGGCCACTCGCGGATCTCGGTCTTCGCGGCTTCGACCTTGTCTGCCGACTGGTTGCAGAGCGACACACCCGTGAGCGCGGCGAGGTGGAAGTGGCGCACGATGAACTTCTTCTTGTCGCGGTCGCCCGTGACCTCGACGCGTGTCGCGGGCTTCGAGAAGTCGCCGACGAAATCGAAATCCAGATCGAAGACGCTTGTCGCGAAGTGCGGGGTGTATTCCCACTTGATGCGCTTGCGACCCGTCATATTTGCGCCGGCCACGTGGCCTTGGGCAATGGCGCAGTGCCACTGCTCCACGCGACGCTGCCCGCCGAAAATGCGATCGGGGAAAAGTGCGATATCACCGACGGCATAGACGCCCTTCTCCTCGGTCTCGAGGTAGTCGTTCACCGGCGTCCCGGCGGGGTAGTTGAGCGGCGTGTTGAGGAAGAGCCCGTTGTTCATGTCCGCACCGATCGCCACGATCGCTGCCTGCGCAGCGACGCGTTGGCCGCTCTTCGTCTGCACATTACGGATTACAGTGCGCCCTTCGAAACCATTGAGCGTTTCGTTGAGGAGCGTCTTCACGTCATTCTTCGCGTAGTATTCCGCCAGCCACACGCTCGATTCCTCGTCGAGATAACGCGCGAGCAATCCCTTCCCCCGATGCATCAGGGTCACGTTGATCTTCGGTCGCTGGGAGAGGACCGCCGCAACTTCACACGCCACACGACCGCCGCCGATGATGACGATCTCTTTCTCCGTCTCGAGAATCTCCTGCAAGCCGAGCACGTCACGCAGTGAGCGGAGGTAGAAGACATTGCCGACATTCGATCCTGCGGTCTGTGGTCGGCGCGCGCGGCAACCCGTCGCGAGGCACGCTTTCTTGAACTCGACCGCTTGCCCGTTCGCGAGCACGGCGACCTTCCGCTCAAGGTTGAACTGCGTGACGATAGTCCCGAGGCGCAAGTCGATGTGCTTCTTCTTGAACCACTCCGCGTCGTGGACGTGGAGCTTGTCGGCATTGATTTTTCCTTTGCCGAGGACTTGGGGGAAGAGCTGGGGGCGGTGGTAGGGAAGTTCGTGCTCGGCACCGACGAGCATGAGGGAACCCTTCGGGTCATGCTCGCGAATGCCTTCACACGCGCTCACACCACCGACTCCTGCGCCGACAATAAGGTAGTCGCGACGAATCATTTGCTCATGGGGTTTAGCGGGCTCGATCACACGGCGGCGACAAAAAAAACGCGTTGCACAGAAAAATTCCTTCACTTGGCGTTCCGAGCCCCTCCGGTTACACCCAGCACGCGCATGATTTCGCTCACAATCGAAAACCTCACCAAGCGTTTCGGCGACACCACCGCGCTCAACGCCGTCAACCTCCACATCGAGGCCGGCGAGATCTTTTTCCTCCTCGGCCCGAGCGGCTGCGGGAAGACGACGCTGCTCCGTTCCATCGCTGGCTTCTACACCCCGGAACAGGGCCGCATTCGCTTCGGCGACGAAGACGTCACCCACGTCCCTCCGCATCTGCGCAACACCGGCATGATGTTCCAGAGCTACGCGCTGTGGCCGCACATGACCGTCGCGAAGAACGTCGCCTTCGGCCTCGAGGAACGGAAAGTAACGCCCGCCGAGATCAAGACGCGCGTCCACGAAGCCCTCGCCACGGTCAAGATGGACCACCTCGCCGAGCGCAAGATCAACCAACTTTCCGGCGGCCAGCAGCAGCGGGTGGCCCTCGCCCGCGCCCTCGTCATCCGCCCCCGCTGCCTGCTCCTCGACGAACCGCTCTCGAACCTCGACACCAAGCTCCGCATCGAGATGCGCGGTGAAATCCGGCGCATCTGCAAGGAGTTCGGCCTCACCGCGATCTACGTCACCCACGACCAAAAGGAAGCCTGCTCCATCGCCGACCGCATGGCCGTGCTCGAGGCCGGCCACATCCGCCAGCACGGCCCGCCCGCCGAAGTCTATCGCAGCCCACACACGCGTTTCGTCGCCGACTTCATGGGCGAGACCAATTTCATCGAAAGCCGCGCCCTCACCGCCGACCGCGTCGAAACCGCGCTCGGCATCTTTGAAGGCCGCGCCACCGGCGGTTGGCAGCCTGCGCCCGGCGATGCGTGCGTGCTCTCCATCCGCCCCGAAGCGCTCCGGCTCAGCACCGCCCCGCCGAATGGAAACCACATCCGCGGTTCGCTGAAAGACCGCGTCTATCTCGGCGAGATGGCGCAGTATCAATTCGCCGCCGACGGCAGGACGCTCAAGATCTACGAACTCAACCCCCGTTTCGTGGACGCCAGCAGCGAGCGCGAACTCTTCGCCAGCGCCGACCCTGAGGACGTCATCATCCTCCGCCCGTGATGCGCAATCTCGCGCTCGCCCTCGCCTTCCTCATCGTCCTCGTCGGTCCGATCCTCATGCGGCCGAAGCAGGAGACCGCCGGCAGCGAGCGCACCGTCGTCGTCATCACCCCGCACAACGAATCGATCCGCTACGAATTCGGCCGTGGCTTCGCGAAGCACTACCTCGCCAAAACCGGCCAGCGCGTGCGTGTGGATTTCCGCACGCCCGGCGGCACCACCGAAATCACGCGCTACCTCGATGGCGGCTACGTCGCCGCATTCGAGAACCACTGGTGCAACGTCCTCAAGCGCCCGTGGAGCAACGACGCCGCCAAAAACTTCATGAACCCCAAGGCCGCGCCCGACACCCCCGCACGCACAGCCTTCCTCGTCTCCGATGTGAGCTGCAAGATCGACGTCTTCTTCGGCGGCGGCGCCTACGACTTCATGCAAGCCGCCGCCAAAGGCCAGCTCATCGATAGCGGCATTCTCAAAGCCCACCCCGAACTCTTCGGCGACGCGCCCGGCCAAGTCCCGCAGAAACTCAGCGGCGAACCCTTCTACGACCCGCAAGGCCGCTGGCTCGGCTGCGTCGTCTCGGCCTACGGCATCATCAGCAACACCGACGCCCTCGCCCGCATCGGCATCACCGAGCCGCCGTATCGCTGGGCCGACCTCGCCGACCCGCGCTACATCGGCCAGGTCGCCTGCGCGAACCCCATGCAGAGCAGTTCCATCAACAAAGCCTTCGAAATGCTCATCCAGCAGCAGATCGCCGAGACCGGCGAGGACGTGCCCGCCGGCTGGCTGCGCGGCCTCCGCCTCCTCCAGCGCATCGGCGCCAATGCCCGCTACTTCACCGATTCCTCGACCAAGCCCTCCCTCGACATCTCCGCCGGCGACGCCGCCGCGGGCATGACCATCGACTTCTATGGCCGCTTCCAGGCCGAGTCCGTCGCCCATCGCGGCGGCGACTACCTGCGCTACGCCGATGCCGAGGGCGGCACCAGCGTCAGCGTCGATTCCGTCGCTCTGCTCCGTGGCGCCCCGCACCCCGATGTCGCCAGGGAATTCATCGCCTACGTCCTCTCCACTGAGGGTCAGAAGCTTTGGAACTGGAAAGTCGGCGCCCCCGGCGGCCCCGAGCACTATGCCCTGCGCCGCCTGCCCATCCTCCCCTCCCTCTACACCCAGGAAAACCGCGCCCACCGCACCGACCCCGACATTTTCCCCTACGAGATGGCGAAGAAATTCACCTATCACGACACTTGGACCGCCGCCCTCTTCATCCCGCAGCGCTTCATCGTCCGCGTGATGTGCATCGACCCGCACGACGAACTCCGCGCCGCCTGGCGCGCCCTCATCGACGCGAATTTCCCGCCCGCTGCCCTCGCCGAGTTCGAACGTCTCGACGTGGTCGATTACGCCGCCGCAGGCGGTCGGATCAAGACCACGCTCAGCTCCGGCAGCCGCATCGCCGAAGTGCAACTCGCCAAGGAACTCGCCGATCACTTCCGCGTGCAATATCAGCGCACCATCGAACTGGCCCGCGCCGCCCAGTCCGTTCGAGCCACAAGCCCTTGAATATCAAGGGTGTCGTGGGTGACTAGATTCGAACTCGTGATTCGCTTCTGCCTTCAAGACAGAGGAGCCTTCCTCTGTCGCTGAACAGCGAAACGCCATGTGTGCCGCCATCGCGGTGCGCGGTCTTAAGCACCACTTCACCAGAGCTTACCCACCCCCCTCCAAGGCCGATCAGGGCACTTACCCGCAAAACAGTATCCTGACGCAACCACGGGGCACTCCAAAGCCACACCCCTTCGTCAGTCCGTATCAGCGATTGTCGTTCTACGAACTCGAATCAAGCTGCTCCGCCCACTGCCGTAATGTTTCTTACCCTTCCAGAATTCAATATCAGGCTGCTTGTGTGCAAACTCCAGCACAGCGCCATCAGCTTTGGCGGTGAAAACCTTCCGAGTTACGTCGTCGAGAACCTTCACCAGCCCCTTCTGCCCCGGCCTCCGTAGATCACGGCTCAATGCAACACGCAGACGTTTTCTTAAGAGAGGCATCAGGTTCACAGCCTCGAGCGTAAAGCTGTCGCTGTCCACTAATGATATGTCGCGTTTAGTGTAGCGAGCATTTCCAAGCTGGTTTCTGCTCGCTCGCGCGGTGTGCGGTGAGCACTGGAACCTTCCGTGTAGTCGCTTTGTGCTCACGAAATCGTTGGCTGCGGATTTTATAGACCATGCACATCAGCTACCGTTTTCGCATTCAGCGTCTCTTCGGCGGTGCAGAGCCGTGCTTTCAGCTCACAATGGGAATGAGTGAGGAGCGAGATTTTGAAATGATCCCGGTGCATCGAAGCGCGTTTTCACGTCGAATCCAGATCAAGGAATTTCACACCACACAGGCCGAAGCACAGATCGAGCTGACGTGCTTGCTGGAGTGGCTCGTATCGAGATCGCGCTAGCAGCCTGTCGGACTTTCCGTCCACGACTGCGCGACGTTGCGGGTTGAAAGGGGATGCCCGCCCGCTTCGTCAACATTGACCACGACACGCCGCTGTTGCTG
>VFJQ01000012.1 GCA_009885995.1 Verrucomicrobiota bacterium | reverse complement strand
TGAGCGCGAAAGCGGCGCAAGACATCGCGCACAAAAGGAGCGGCGTGGCGCAGGTGGAGTTGCCGGTAGTTTTCATCCCACCAACATGGTCCGTGGGAGGGCGCAAGCGACACCCCACTGCGCCCGGTCGCGGCGCAGCGGGCATTTCTCTCAGAGCGCGAACCTCCTCCTTGTCGCTTTCGACAACTCTGGCATGCGACTCAACGCTTCTAAGGGATGGGTGGCAGGCGGATGATTCGAGCATTAGTTGGCTCCAAACCGAATGCCGTCCATTCGCAGTCTCTTCATCCTCGCCGCCGTCCTTCTTTCCCCTGCCCTCGCGCGGGCGGAGTTGCGTGCGCTCACCTACGAGCGGGACGTGCGGCCGATCCTCAAGCACCACTGCTTCCACTGCCACGGAGAGGGCGAGAAGCTGAAGGGTGGGCTGGATGTGCGGCTGCGGCGGCTGCTCGTGGAGCCGCACGGCAAGGACGGCGCGGTGGCGATCGTGCCGGGCAAGCCGGGCGAGAGTGAGCTGATCAACCTCGTGCGCGAAGGCGAGATGCCGCAGAAGGGCAAGAAGCTCTCGGCGGCGGAGATCGCGACGCTGGAGAATTGGGTGGCGCAGGGTGCGAAGACCGCGCGGCTCGAGCCGGCGCAGGTGCCTGTCGTGTGGGTAAGCGAGGAAGACCGGGAGTTCTGGGCGTTCCAGCCGATCAAGCGGAGCGCGGCGCCGGCGGTGAAAGACGCGGCGCGCGTGCGCACGCCGATCGATGCCTTCCTCCTCGCGAAGCTCGAAGCACAGGGCATCGGCTTCAATCCCGAGGCGGACAAGGCGACGCTGCTCCGCCGCGTGATGCTCGATCTCACCGGCCTGCCGCCGACGTCGGAGGAAACCGCGATCTTGCTCGCCGACGATGCGCCCGACGCCTACGCGCGGATGGTCGAGCGCGCGCTCGCCTCACCACACTACGGAGAGCGCTGGGGACGGCATTGGCTCGATGTCGCGGGCTATTCCGACAGCGACGGCTACAACGACGCCGACGCCGCGCGACCGTGGGCGTTCAAGTATCGCGACTACGTCATCCGCTCGCTCAATGCGGATAAGCCGTTCGATCAATTCATCCGCGAGCAGATCGCCGGCGACGAGATGGTGAAGCAGCCGTGGAAAAATCTCGCGCCCGCCGACATCGACAAACTCACCGCGACCGCCTTCCTCCGCATGGTGCCCGACGGCACCGCGGGCGCCGAAGCTGCGGATCAACCGACCGCGCGCAACGCGGTGGTGAGCGAGACGATCAAGGTCGTTTCGTCGTCGCTGCTCGGCATCACGGTCGGCTGCGCGCAGTGCCACGAGCATAAGCACGATCCCGTGCCGCAGCAGGACTACTACCGGATGCGCGCGATCTTCGAGCCCGCGCTCGATGTCGCCAAGTGGCGGACGCCCGCAGCGCGGCTCGTCTCGCTGATGACCGACGAGGAACGCGCGAAAGCCGCGGAGGTCGAGAAGGAGGCGAAGGTGATCGACGCCGAGCGCAAGGTGAAGGAGGACGAGTTCATCGAGAAAGTGCTGACGTGGGAGCTGGAGGCGAAGCCCGCCGAAGTGCGCGAACCGTTGCGCACCGCGTATCGCACCGAGGTGAAGAAGCGCACGCCCGAGCAACTCGCGCTGTTGAAGGACCACCCGACGATCAATCAACTCAGCGGCGGCTCGCTTTATCTCTACGACCGCACTTACAAGACGAAGCACGAGGCGGAGCTGAAGGTCTTCACCGAGAAGGCAACCGAGATCCGCAAGCGCAAGCCGGTTGAGCAATTCATCCCCGTGCTCAGTGAAGTGCCCGCTGTGCCGCTGCCGGAGACGCACCTTTTCTATCGCGGCATGATCGATCAGCCGCGCGACAAAATGGAGCCCGGCGAGCTCACGGTGCTCGCCGCTTTTCGCCCGAGCCCGATCCCGGAGAAGTCGCCATCGCTGCCAACGAGCGGACGCCGGCTCGCCTTCGCGCAGAGCATCACCGATGGCAAACATCCGCTCACCACCCGCGTGCTCGTGAATCGCGTGTGGCATCATCACTTCGGCCGCGGCATCGTCGCGTCGCTCAGCGACTTTGGGCATCTCGGCGACAAACCTTCGCATCCCGAGCTGCTCGACTGGCTCGCGAGCGAGTTCGTGGCGAAAGGCTGGAGCCTCAAGGCGCTGCACCGCGTGATCCTCAACTCGACCGCGTATCGGCAGACCTCCGCACGCGATGGGCAGAAGGATCGTCTTGATCCCGACAACCGCCTGCTCGGTCGCATGAACTCGCGGCGGCTCGAAGCCGAGACGATCCGCGACGCGATGCTGCGCGTGACCGGGAAGTTCAACCCGAAGATGTTCGGCGCGCCCGTGCCCGTGATGCTCGACGACAGCGGGCAGGTCGTCGTCGGCGTGAACACGAACGACACCGCGGGCCGCCCGTCGGGCAAATTCGTGCCGCTCAACGGTGAGGAATTCCGCCGCAGCCTCTACGTGCAAATGCGCCGCAGCCAGCCGCTCGGGATGCTCGAGACATTCGATCTCCCGCGCATGGAGCCGAACTGCGAAATCCGCAACGCCTCCACCGTCGCCCCGCAATCGCTCGCGATGATGAACAGCGACTTCACGCTCACGCAGTCGAAGTATCTCGCCGAGCGCGTCGTGCGCGATGCCGGCGCGGACGCGGAAGCGCAAGTGAAGCGCGCCTGGCAGCTCGCCTTCGGCACCGAGCCCGCGACGAGCGATGTGAAAGACGCCGTCGCCTTCATCGCGAAGCAGACCGCGACGCTCAAAGCGCATCCCGTCAAACTTCCGCCGCCGCGCAAAGGCGAGGAGCCCCCGCCCGCCGATCCCGCGATGCAATCGCTCGCGACGTTTTGCCAGGCGCTGATGACGTCGAATCAATTCCTCTACGTTGACTGACATGAACACCAACTGCGGCTGTCTCACCCGCCGTCATTTCATCGAGCGCAGCGGCTTCAACCTCGGCGCGATGGGCCTCGCGTGGCTGCTCAAGCAGGACGGGCTTCTCGCCAAGCCGATCGACTTGGAGACGCAGCACTTCGATCTGCTGCCGAAGAAGCCGCAGTTCCAGCCGCGCGCACGGGCGATGATCTCGATGTTCATGCAAGGCGGGCCGAGTCAGGTCGATCTCTTCGATCCGAAGCCGGAGCTGACCAAGCACAGCGGCGAGAAGTTCACCGGCGACCTGAAATTCGACGACGCGGCGCACGCGAGCACGAAGCTGCTCGGGAGTCCGTGGAAGTTCGACAAGCACGGGCAGAGCGGAATCGAGACGAGCGAGTTGCTGCCGCACTTCGCCGGCATCGTCGATGATGTGGTGCTCATCCGCGGCATGCAGACCGGCGTGAACAATCACGGCCAGGCGATCTACGCGCTCCAAAATGGACGCATCCTCGGTGGGCGTCCGTCGCTCGGCTCGTGGCTCGGCTACGCGCTCGGCTCGGAGACGCAGGAGTTGCCCGCCTTCGTCGCGCTCACCGATCCGCGCGGACTGCCGGTGCTCGGCGTCGATCATTGGACCAATGGCTGGCTGCCTTCGATTTACCAAGGCACTGCGGTGCGCGCGGTCGAGCCGCGCATTCCGAATCTCGATCCCGCACCGCATCTGCGCGGTGAGGCGCAGGCGAACTACCTCGGCTTTCTCGACAAGCTGAACCAGCAGCACCTCGCGCAGCATCCCGGCGAGAGCGATCTCGAAGCGCGCATCGCCAGCTACGCACTCGCGGGCAAACTCCAGACCGCCGCGAAGGAGGTGCTCGATATCAGCGGCGAGAGCGCCGCGACCAAGCGGCTCTACGGCATCGACGATCCCGCGACTGCTGAGTTCGGCACGCGCTGCCTCATCGCGCGGCGACTCGTCGAGCGCGGCGTGCGCTTCGTGCAACTCTACACCGGCAACCAGACGTGGGATCACCACAAGGGCATCTACGGCTCGCTGCCCGCCGCGTGCAAATACGTGGACAAAGGCTCCGCCGGCCTCGTCGCCGATCTCAAAGCGCGCGGCCTACTCGACTCGACGGTCGTCCACTGGGGCGGCGAGATGGGCCGCCTGCCGGTGATCCAATACGACGGCGGGCGCGACGTGGTCGGCCGCGATCACAACACCTACGGCTTCTCGATGTGGGTCGCCGGCGGCGGATTCAAGGCGGGCATGACCTACGGCGAAACGGACGACTTCGGCCACAAGGCCGTGAAGGACATCGTGAGCAATCACGACTACCACGCGACGCTGCTGCACCTCTTCGGCCTCGATCACGCGAATCTCACATTCCGCCGCAACGGCACGCCGATGTCGCTGACCGACAACCAAGGCGGACGCCTGGTGACCGAGATTTTCGGCTAGCGCAGCAACTCCGCGACGCGGATGCGCCAGCACTGGTCGGTTCGCGACTTCTTCCGATCCTCGCCGCCGAAGCAGTAGAGGAAGTCGCCGCACTTCACCAGGCCGGCCATCGCTCGATACGGCAGGCGCGGCGCGGGCGTGTAACCATCGCCCGCGATGTCGTAAAGGAAGGCTTCGTCGGAAAACTCCTCGGCGTCATTTTTGTAGCCTCCGGCGAGGTAGATCAGCGTGTCCGTGAGCGGCACTGCGTTGAGGCCGCGCGCGGCGAAAGGAAACGGCTTGAGCTTCCGCCACTCGCGCGACGCGAGGGAGAAGCTGTAAGCATCCGCCGCGTTCACCACGTTGCCGTTCCAGTTCGCGCCGCCGAAGATGAACAACCGATCGCCGAGCACTGCCGACGCGGCGATGCCGAAAGCCTTGCTGGGAAAGTCAGGAAGCTTCGTCATCGCGTTCGTCGTCACATTCACCGCGAATGCCGCGCGAGTGAGGTGCGTGAGGTCCGCGGCATCGTCCGTGCCGCCGACGAAAACGATCTCATCACCGATCACGCCACCGGCACAGAGGATCACTTCCGCCGGCATGGACGCGACGCGCCGGACGCTGCGTTCGCCATTCGTCCCGCCCGCCCATATGAGTTTTCCGCTCGTCGTGCCGCTCACGGCGTAAGCAATCGGCTCGGGCAGCGCGGGCGCTTTCTCCCACACCATCTTCTCTGGATCGAAGACGTGGCGGCTCGCGAGGAAATGCTTCACGTCATTGCGCCAGTTCGTGCCGCCGATCACGACGACCTTGCCGCCTTCCTCGCCGCACACGAATCCACCGCTCGGTTCCGGCATCGGCGGGAGGCGCTGCCAGCCGTCGGCGGCGAGGCTCGTGCTGGCGGCGGCGAGCGCGCTAAGCATCAGTCGTCTTGTCATCGGGATCGGTGGCGCGTTCATAGCGGTCGTGCGGGCCGGGCCAGTCGCCGCGCAGGCGCACGTCGTTCGCGCCGCTCATCTCGCCCGGCGCACTCGGTGCGGACTCGTCGCTAGCGGCGCGGATTTCCCACCAGCACTGCCCACGGTGAGTGTGTTCGTGGTCGATGACGAAGCCCGCGTCCTTCATCATCGGCCCGATCCAGCCCATGCAGTGGTCGCAGTAGTCGCCGAATTGCACGAGACCGTTTTGAATGAGGAAGCCCTTCGACGGGCACTCGTGCATGTCGATGCGGAAGACGGCGTCTGTCGCGGTGCTGAAATATCCCGCCGCTTCCTCCGCGAGCGTGTGCGCCCAATACTTTTTCATGCCCTCGATGCCCTCGGCCTTAATGAGCGCCGCCGCGTGGCGCTGCGAGTCGCAGCGAATCGCCTCATCCCAATACGCTTTCACCAGTTCGTGCCCGCCCTGTGCCCGCAGCCACTCGAAGGTCCACTCGTAGTGCCCGCAGAAATCGTAAGCGCCGATCATCGCGCCTCCTCGATCTGCGCCAGGTCCTGCGGCGCGAGCGTCGGCGTGCGCGGCACGAAGCGTTGCACGCACGCGCCATTGCCACCGCTCACGCGCACCGCGACACCCGCGCTCTCGCCGATCGTGTCGCTCACGTAAAAGCAATGCTGGCAGAAACACTGCACGATATCGCGACCGCCAGCGCGCAGGTGTTTGATCGCCGGGCACGTCTTCACCTCCACTCGCACTTCGTCAGCGGACGCGTGGACTTCCACCTCCGCGCCCGGCTCGGCGGCGAAAAACGCCCGCCAGTATTCCGCCACCGCACCGAGCCCGCCACGCCAGCGTTCGCTCACCGGCGCGTAATAGCCGCTCCCGATCTCACGCCAGTATCGCCGCAGCCCTTCGACGCCATAGCGCGCGAGGATGAAGCGGAACGTCGCGTTGATCGCGAAGTAAAAGTCCGCCGCGCCAACGGGCTTCGTGTCAACGTATGGAAGCGGACCCGAGGAGTTCATCGAGTTGCTGGCCGCAGTGCTGGAGGTGGCCATGCAGCCCCCAGAACTCGCCGCCGAACGCGAGGAAGCGGCAGCCGAGATCGACCGCGATTCGCGCATTCTCAGCCGTGCCCGGGGGCATGCCCCACGGCTTCCCGCTTGCCGCGCACGCGGCCGCGAGACGATCGACCGCGGCCCGCAGCATCGGGTCGGTGATGGCACCCGTGCAGCCGAGCCGCATCGAGAGATCGCCCGGTCCCATAAAAAGCACATCGACCCCCGGCACTGCTGCGATGGCAGCAGCGTTATCGAGCGCGAGCGGCGACTCGATCTGCACGATGAGCAGCGTCTCGCGATTGGCCTGGTCGGTGTAGTCCGTCGCCTTGTTGAGATAGAAATTTCCGTCCATCCCCGCGCCATCGAGCCCGCGGTCACCGATCGGCGGGAACTTCGTGGCGGCCACAAGCTGCCGCGCCTGCTCGGGCGTATTTACCATCGGGATCATCAGCGCGCTCGCCCCGTCTTCGAGCAGTCGGGAAAGCTGCGCGCGCTCGGTGGTCGCCGGCCGCCAGACGCAATCGATGTCCGCCAGTTGATGATGAGTGATCATCGCCTCGGCCTGGCGCGGATCCCACGCGCGGTGCTCGGCGCACACCCACACTCCATCGTAACCGAAGTGCGCCGCCATGTGCGGGAAGTAGGGAATGTAGTTCCCCATGTTCGCGATGCGCGCGACTTCGCCGCGTTCGAGCTTGGCTTTGATCTTCGATTTTCTCATTGGCCCGCACGCTACGCGGATCGCCATGCATTCTTCCAGCCCTCTCTTGGACGGGCTTTGCGCTTGCCGCGCAGCGCGCACTCGACTCGTCTTCGCGCACCTCCGCCCATGTCCACCTTCACAACTTGGGATTACCTCATCTTCTTCGTCTATCTGGCCGCCTCGGTGGGCATCGGGATTTGGTTTTCACGCGGGCAGCAGTCGCTCGACGACTACTTCCTCGCAGGGCGAAACATGAACCGCTTCGTCGTCGCCATGACGGTGCTCGCGGCGCTCTTCTCCGGCATCAGCTACCTCGCGGGGCCGAGCGAGGTCTATACGTCCGGCTTCGGCTTCGCATGGATTCTCCTCTCGTTCTTCATCGCTACGCCGTTCACCGCGATCTGGCTCATGCCGCATTTCTACAACAGCCGCTACATCACCGTTTACCACTTCCTAGAAGATCGCTTCTCGCTCGCGGTTCGGCTGTTCGCATCGGGTCTTTTCATCCTGCGCGTGTCGCTCTGGCTCGCGGCGGCCACGTATGCGCCCGCGCTCGCGCTCAAGGAAGTCACCGGACTGCCGCTGTGGTTTTCGATCGTCGTCACCGGCCTCGTCACGACCATTTATACAATGCTCGGCGGCATGAAGGCGGTGATCTGGACCGACGTGATGCAGCTCTTCGTGCTCTTCGGCGGCCAGCTTCTCATCACCTTCGTCGCTGCGGGGAAAGTCCCCGGCGGCTTCGGCGGCATCTGGGACACCTGCGTGGCGGGCCACCGCTTCGACCTCAGCTTCTCATTCGATCCGCATGAGCGAATCACGTTCTGGTCCGTCATCATTGGCGGCAGTTTTCTAAGCCTCGTGCAAATGGCCACCGACCAGGTGTCGGTGCAGCGCTACCTCACCGCTGGCAGCATGCGCGAAGCTCAACGCGCGCTGTGGATCAAGCTGTGGATGGTGCTGCCGGTGCTCGTGCTTTTCTACGGCACCGGCCTCGTGCTCTACGCGTTCTATCACCACCACGGCGATCCCCTCGCTGCGGGACACATCACGCGTGGCGACCAGATCCTTCCCTACTTCGTCGTCACGCAACTTCCCGCCGGCCTTCCCGGCCTGCTCATCGCAGCGATCTTCGCCGCGAGCATGTCCACGGTTTCCGCCGGCGTGAACTCGCTCACCTCCGCGACGCTCTGCGATTTCTACCAGCGCCTCACGCCGCCCGAGCACGTGAGCGAGAAGCGCCTCCTCTCGCTCGCGCGGTGGCTCACGCTCCTCTACGGCGTGCTCGTGACCGCGGCGGCGTTCGGCATCTCGGCGATGAAGACAAACCTCGTCGAGTCGGTGAACAGCATCATCGGCCTCGTCGGCGGGCCGCTGCTCGGGCTGTTTCTGCTCGGCGTATTCACGCGCCGCGTTGATTCGCGCGGTGCGCTGTGCGGCTGCCTTGCCGGCTTCGCCGCACTGATTTTTCTCTTCTTCTACAAGACCGCGGCCACGCCCGGAGCGGCGCCGACGGCGCTCGTGTCGTTTCTTTGGTTCACGATGATCGGGTGCATCATCACGATGGGAGTCGGTTGGCTCGCGTCGGGCCGCTCATCAAGCGAGCCGGGCAAAGCCTGACTGCCCGCGAGCGATGCCGCCCTCGGCTTCAAGCGAACCGGCGCGGTGCAATGCCGACACGGCTACCAGCGATTCATCGAGGGCAGCGAGCGCGCGGTCGATCATCGCCGCATCGTGCGGCCACATCGCGTAGAGCTGGCTGGAAAACAGAAAGCCGCGAGTCAGCATCGCGCGGATCATCAGTGCCTTCGCCGCAGCGCTTAGGTCGCCGAGTTGGAAAGCGAGCGACGGCGCGCACGGCATTCCGCCGACCTTGAGTTGCAAGCTCTCGTGCTTCGCCGCGACGGCGCGCAGTCCCGTCTGCAAATGCCCGCCGAGTTCCCACACGTGCTCGTGGACCGCACACGCACGCAGCTTGCGGATGCACGCCAGCGCAGCGGCAGGGCCGACGCCGTCCGTCCAGTAGCTGCTCGAGATGAAGCTGGGATTCGCCGCGTCCATCACCTCGCTCCGCCCGACGATCGCCGCGCACGGGAAGCCGTTCGACATCGCCTTCGCATAGACCGCGACATCCGGCTCGACGCCGACCTTTCGCGCCGCGCCGGGGAAGCCGAAGCGCCAGCCGCTCGTGACTTCATCGAGGATGAACACCGCGCCCACCGCTCGCGCTGCTGCTGCGACCTTCGCGACGAAATCTTCGCGTGGTTCCTCGCTGCGCATCGGTTCCATCACGATCGCTGCGGGTTTGCCGAGTTTGTCGAGCGCGGCGGTGAAGGATGCGAAATCGTTGTAGCGAAACGGGATGGCGGTGCCCGCGAGTTCGCGCGGCACGCCGAGCGGCTGCAAGCCGGGCAGCAAGTGACCATCGAGCGCCGCGTCGTCGGCGAGGTTCGCGGCGAGATACCAATCGCTCCAGCCGTGGTAGCCGCAGAACGCCACGCCGCTGCGCCCGGTCGCAGCGCGCGCGATGCGGACGGCGATCGAGAGCGCCTCGCCACCACCCCGCGCGTAGCGCACGCGCTGCGCCCACGGGTGAAGGTCGAGCAGCAACTCGGCGAGTTCCACTTCGTCCGGCGACGCGAGTGTGCAGTAGCTGCCGAGCGTCACGCGGCGATGCACGGCGGCGTTCACGTCGTCGTCCGCGTGGCCGAGCAGGATCGCACCGACGCCACCGGTGAAGTCAGTGTAGCGCCGGCCTTCGAGATCCCACACGTCCACGCCTTTGCAGCGCGAGAAATACGACGGCCACGAGCGCTCGTCGAAAAGGTGCGCGCGCTTCGAGAGCAACCCGGTGCCGCACGACACGCGCTCCTTTGCACGCGACCACAGCTCGACGCCGCTCGGCTCCGCGACGCGCAATTTCTCCGGCAAGTGCGGCGCGATGAGCCGCACGCCGTTATTCCAAAAAACATCGCGCGCATCGGCAGCGTTGAAGCCGCACGCCTCGAACGCTTCGCGCAGGCAGAGCAGCGACTCGACACCGAGCAGCGTGAAGTTCTCGAACTGCGTGAGCGCCTTCGATGGTAGGTCGTCCGCATCCGCGTAGAGCCACGAGAAGCCGTCACCCATCGTGAAGCACTTCGCGCGCAGTTCGCTCACCATGTAGTCCGAGCCGAAGAGCACGCGCCGCGGCCCGAGCGTCTCCAGCGCGCAGCGCATCGCCTCCATCTCGCTCACCGCGCTCGTGTCCACGACCACGTTGTCGAGCGACACGATCCGGCGCAGCGCTTCGCGGGCGTTGCGGTAATTGAACGACCGCGCGATGTGCGCGAGCACGAGCCGGCAGCGCGGATACTTGCGGCAGAGACGATGGAGGGCTTCGAGGTTATTCTCATCCGCGATACCCTGGCTGCGCATGATGTGGAGCATCATCACGCCGTCGATCTCGTCGCACAGCCGCCACATCCATTCCGGCGCGAACTCCTCAATGCGCGCCTGCGTCGTGTCGGCGACCGGCGCGTAGAGCCGATACGGCTTCAGCCCGGCGAATTTCTTTTCGCGCACCAACTCGCGGATGCGCCCCGGATCATCCTCCGGCGACACGAGCGCGAGCCCGCGTGTAGGACTGCCCGCACCGAATTTCGCCACTTCGTCCGCAACGAATTCATTCTCCCCCGCACGATCATTCCCAGCGCTCGGGTAGCCGAAGAACAACCCTTCCAACCGCCGCCCTGGCAGCCAGCGGCTCAGCGCCTCGTGCCATTCCGCGCGACCGTAGCCACGATTCGGGTCGAGAAACTCGGGCCGCTTTCCATCCGCGAAGTTTCGTGAGTGAAAGAAGTGCGTATGTGCATCGAGGACTTCCGACGGGACGAATGCGTCGAGCTGTTCACGGATAAGCTTACGGTCAGAGTCGAGGAGGGCGTTGACGAGTTTCATTCGCGCCGTGGCGATACCAAGCCAGCCACCCCGCATCAACCGGCAGAATGCACCCGCTCCGGTTGGCACCACAGGCATAGTGGTGCTACATAGAATCCGTGATGTGGAGCTGGCTGAGATCAAGAATGCTCAAGCCGGCTGCAGCGGTCGCTTCGGCGGCGCGAGGGCTTGTGGCAGTGGGCACGCCGGAACGGTCCACTGCCGCCGGATCAGGGGAGTATCGGCTCGGCCCAGACCCGCAGCCCGTCCACCCGCTCATCTCGCTCCTGCCTCCGGGTTCGCTCGAACACTTGCTCGCCAACGGCGCTCTCAGCGAGCGCGCGAAAGGCACGACGATCTTTCGCGCGGGCGATCCGTGCGACGCCATCTTCCTGATCGTCAGCGGCCGCTGCGAAGCACGCCGGTCGAGCAACGGCTATGTGGGCAAAGTCGAGGACGTGTTCGGGCCCGGCGATGTGCTGGGCGCGCGCTCCTTTCTCAGCCAGGAAGCGCACGGCTGCACCGTGGTCGTGGTCACACGCGCGGTGCTGCTGCGCATCCCGAGCGCGGAGTTGGCTTCGATCTTCGCGAGCGATCCCTGCCTCGTCGGTCACTTCTCTCGCACGGTCATCGCCACGGGCTCGACTGCGCGCGAGCGCGATACTCACGTCCGCCGCGTCGTGACCCTGCTGCCGCTCGCGCAACGCGTGGATGCGGACGCGGTGATCCGCCGGCTCGCGCGCTCGCTCCGGGGCATCACCCGCCAGCGCGTGCTCGTGATCGGGCTCAGCATCGACCGCGCTGGTGGGGAAAACGGATGCCCGCTGCGGGAGGCGAACTTCGGGACGGAGTTCGCCTTCGCGCGGCAACTGCGCCTCGCCGAGGGCTTCGACGAAGTGCGCCTCACCGTGCGCGCGGAATCACGCGAGGCCGCCGCCGTCGCGCCGCTGCTCAGCCACTGCGGGCGGCACTATGACTACGTGCTCCTGCACCTCGCGCCGGACACGCCGGTGTCCATCGCGACCGAGACGCTCATCCAGTCCGACCTCGGCTTCGTGCTCATCCAACCGAGTTCGCGGAACCTCTTTGACTTCCAGCTCCTCACGCGGGAACTCGACACGCGCAGTCCCTCGGCCTCCAGCCAGGTCCGGCCCATTCTCTTCGCAGAGGAGTCTCTCGCCGCGCCCGAAGTCCACGCGACGCTGCGCCGTCTCGGCCACCCGGCGCACTCGATCGTCCGCGGCTTCCCGCTGCGTGGTGAGGGATCCGCGGGTGATCGCCGCTTCGATCTGGCTATCAATCGCCTCGCCCGCGAGATCGCCCGCTGCCGGATCGGCCTCGCGCTTTCCTCCGGCGGCGCCAAGGGTATCGCCCACATCGGCGTGATCCAGGTGCTCGAGGAAAACGGCATCGAGATCGACTGCATCGCTGGGTCCAGCATCGGCGCCTACATCGGTGCACCGTGGGCTTACGGCTTCGACGGCACGAAGCTCGAGAAGCTCGCGCGGGAGCACGAGGGGCGCTGGGGACTGTTGCATTTTTTTGATCCTGTCGTTCCCCCACGCCGCGGCTTCATCCGCACCGGGCGCACGATCCGGCGAATGGGGCGTTCGATCGGCGACGTCCATTTCTCCGAGCTGATCCGCCCGCTGCGCGTCGTAGCTACGCACCTCGATACGCTCGAGCGCGTCGTCTTCTCCAGCGGTGAAGTGCTCAGCGCGGTGGACGCCAGCATCGCCATCCCCGGCGTGTGTGTGCCCGTCACGCTCGACGGCGAAACCTACATCGATGGCGGCATCGCCGACCCTCTACCGGTCGATGTGCTCGCGGAGATGGGCATCGAGCGCATCATCGCCGTGAATGTGATCCCGACCCCGGAGCATGTGCGCTACTGGCTGGATGCCGCGCGCGAGCCGAACGGCCGGGAGGCGCCGCGTCGCGGCATCCGTCGCTTCCTGCACCGCCACCTCGACTGCGCCGCGAGCGGCAACGTCATCGACACGATGATGCGCGCGATCAATGGCGCGCAGACCCGCGTGGCCGAAGCCGCCGCACGCGAAGCCGACCTGGTCTTGCGCCCGGTGAGCAATGACGCCGCCTGGCACGACTTCACGCATCCCCGCAAATACATCGCCCTCGGTCGCAGTGTGGCTGAGGCGCAAATCCGCGAGCTCAAAGCACTCGCCGGAGGCACACACCATGAACCGCCACGACCGCTGGCCATCGCATCCGACCTCGCTGCATGAATGGCAACTCGCCCGCCTGCGCTCCTACCTGAGCACGACGGTGCTGCCGTTCTCGGCGCACTACCGCGCGTTGTTTGACAAAGAGCACGTCGCGCCGGCGATGCTGCGCTGCCTCGACGATCTGCGCCGCATTCCCTTCACGTCGAAAAGCGACTTTCTCCCCGGCACCGACGGCGCGGACCCGGTGCGTGACTTCGTGCTGAAGCCCGACCGCGCCGTGCTCAGCCGCCGACCCGCGACGCTCCTGCGCGTCCTCCTGCATGGTCGCGCCGCGGTGAGCGAGAGCTTCGAGCAGGAGTTCCGTCCGCTCCTCCTGACCAGCACCACGGGGCGCTCCGCCGTGCCGATTCCATTCCTCTTCACCGCGCACGATCTCGACAATCTGCGCCTCGCCGGCGCGCGCATCATGCGGGTCTGCGCGGCCGAGCGCGAGATGCGCATGATGAATCTCTTCCCGTTCGCGCCGCACCTCGCATTCTGGCTGACGCACTACGCGAGCCTGGGATTCGGCGTCTTCATGCTCGGCACCGGCGGCGGAAAGGCGATGGGCACCGACGGAAATCTGCGGCTGATCCGAAAGATCAAACCCGACGTGCTGATCGGCATGCCGACCTTTCTCTACCACGTGCTCAACGAACTCGCACACGAGCGTTTCCCGCTGCCGAGCCTCCGCAAGATCGTGCTCGGCGGAGAGAAGGCTCCGAGCGGGATGAGGCGGAAGCTGCGCGCGCTGGCTCGTGAACTCGGCGCCGAGCACGTCGATGTCCTGCGCACCTACGGCTTCACCGAGGCAAAGATGGCGTGGGCGGAGTGCCCCTTCCACGAAGACGCGGGCTCAGCCGGCTACCACATCCATCCCGACCTCGCGCTCATCGAGATCGTCGATCCGAAAACCGGCGAGCCCCGCGGCGAAGGCGAGCCGGGCGAGATCGTTTTCACGCCGCTCGATGCACGTGGCAGCGTCGTGCTGCGCTATCGCACCGGCGACTGCATCGACGGCGGCCTCTTCCACGAGCCGTGCCCGTTCTGCGGCCGGCATGTGCCGCGGTTGATGGGAGAAATCTCGCGCAGCTCGGAAGTGCGCGACCTTCAGTTCGGCAAGCTCAAGGGCACGCTCGTCGATTTCAACCATCTCGAACACATCCTCGATAACGCGGAGCACATCGGCACGTGGCAGCTCGAAATCCGGAAGCGAAATGACGATCCGCTCGAGGTGGATGAGTTGGTCCTCCACGTCACCAAGACTGACAGCACCGACAACGATCACCTCCATGCCGCACTCGACGCGCGCTTTGTGAGCGAGATGGAGATTCACCTCAACCGCATCGAGGTCCACTCGACCGAAGAGCTGCGCGAGCGGCAAGGCGTCGGCACACAGCTCAAGGAGCAGCGCGTCGTCGATCATCGCCCGGCGGCGGAGAAAGGAGTCACGCATGCCTGAGTCTCGTTTCGTCGTCATCGATGGCTGCCGCACTCCCTTCTGCCGCGCGGGCACGGACCTCGCCGCGCTCGCCGCGGATGAACTCGGTCGCATCGCCGTCGATGCGCTGCTCACGCGCACCGGCCTCGACCCGGCGCTGGTAGATGAAGTCATCTTCGGCTGCGTCGCGCAGCCGATCGAAGCGGCCAACGTCGCACGCGTCATTGCGCTGCGCGCCGGCATCCCCGAATCGGTGCCAGCCGTCACCGTGCATCGCAATTGCGCCTCCGGCTTCGAAGCATTCACGACCGCCGCCGAGCGGCTCGCGGCGGGCCGCGGCTCGGTCTTCATCGTCGGTGGCGCGGAGAGCATGTCGCAGATTCCCCTGCTCTTTCAGGAGGACACCGCGCGCAAATTTCTTACCCTGACAAAGTCGAAGTCTGCGGGGAGCAAGCTCGCCGCGCTATCGCACTTTCGCCTCGCGGACTTCATACCGCGTATCGGCCTAAAACTCGGCCTCACCGATCCGGTCTGCGGCTTGAACATGGGCGAAACTGCCGAGCTGCTCGCTCGCGAGGGCAGCATCACGCGGGTTGCCCAGGACGCCTTCGCACAGCGCTCACACGAGCGCGCGGTCGCCGCCGAGGCCCGGCTCGCGGAGGAGATTTGCCCGGTCTATGCCGGCGGCCACGCGATCACGCGCGACAACGGGCCGCGCACGGATCAGACGCCGGCGGTGCTCGCCGGACTCCGGCCCATCTTCGAGAAATACGGCAGCGTGACGGCGGGCAACTCATCGCAAGTGACCGATGGCGCCGTCGCATTGCTCGTGATGTCGGAGCAGCGCGCCGTCGAGCTTGGCTTCAAGCCGCTCGGTGCATTGACGGCTTACGCCTACGCCGGGTGCGATCCCGCGCGCATGGGGCTCGGGCCGATCTTCGCGATCGATCGCGCCGCGAAGCGCTGCGGGCTGATGCCGAGCGACGCTGACCTCGTCGAGGTGAACGAAGCCTTCGCTGCGCAGGTGCTCGCCGTCTTGCAGCGCGTGCCGATCCCGGACGAGAAGCTGAACGTCAACGGCGGCGCGATCGCGCTGGGCCATCCCGTCGGCGCCACAGGCGCGCGGCTCATTCTCAGCAGCCTGCGGGAACTCACGCGCCGCGGCGGGCACCGCGCGCTCGTCTCGCTCTGCGTCGGCGGCGGACAGGGAGCAGCCATCTGGCTGGAAAGGAGATGACCATGCAAAACATCCGACTCGAACGCGGCGATGACGGCGTGTGGACGCTCACCTTCGACCGCCCGAACTCCGCCGCGAACGTCTTCGACCGCGCGACGCTGGAGGAACTCGGCGCGCACCTCGCCGCCGTGGCCGCCGACGCCGCCGCGCGCGGCCTCGTGCTGATGAGCGCGAAGGATTCCATCTTCGTCGCGGGCGTGGATCTGCGCGTCGTCCGGCAGATGAGCGCGGGCGATCTCGCGGTGTTCATCGAGCTGGGGCAGACGGTCTTCGGGCAACTCGCGGCGCTGCGGATTCCCACCGTGGCAGCGATCCACGGCGCGGCGCTCGGCGGCGGCTACGAGGTGGCGCTGGCCTGCGACTGGCGCGTCGCTTCGCCTGATGCGTGCACGAAGGTCGGCCTGCCGGAAACGAAGCTCGGTTTGATTCCCGCGTGGGGCGGCTCCACGCGGCTGCCGCACCTGATCGGCGTGCCCAAGGCGCTCGACCTCATCCTCGCCGGGAAGACACCCGGCGCGCGACCCGCGCGAAAGCTCGGTCTGATTGACGAGATCGTGCCGCGTGAGCATCTGCGCACTGCAGCGGTGGCGTGGCTCGCGCGCGGGAAGCATCCGCGCAGCCTCGTCCACTCCGCGCCCATGAATGCCGTCGTCGATCTCGCGATAGCTCCGCACGTGCGTCGCGACGTCGAAGCGAAGACGCGTGGCCTTTATCCCGCAGTGCAGAAGGCGATGGAAGCGGTGATGGGCGGAGCGGCGAAGTGGCACGAAGTCGATGCGCTCAAGCGCGAGCGCGAGGCAATCGGCGAACTCATCGGCACGGAATCGACCCGCAATCTCGTGAGCCTCTTCTTTCTGCAAGAACGCGCGAAGCACCGGGCACTGCCGGGAGTGAGTGCGGGCGAGCGCGCCATCGCGTGCGCAGCGGTGATCGGCGCGGGCGTGATGGGCGCGGGGATCGCGCAATGGCTGAGCGCACGCGGTCTGCGCGTGATCCTGCGCGACATCGATCCGACACGCGTAGCCGCCGGCATGGCGACGGTCGGCGGGCTTTACACGGCGGGTGTGCGACGGCGGCTCTTCACGGAGCACGAGGCCCGCGCCGGCTTCAGCCGAATCTCGCCCGCGGCTACCGAGGTTCCATTACGGCGCATGGATCTCGTGATCGAGGCCGCGGTCGAGAAGATGGACGTGAAGCAGAACATCTTCCGCCGGCTCGATGACATCGTGAGCGACGAGACACTGCTCGCGACGAATACGTCCGCGCTTTCCATCACCGAACTCGCCGCCGCTACGAAACGACCCGAGCGCGTGATCGGCATTCACTTCTTCAACCCGGTGCACAGCATGCAACTCGTCGAGGTCATCGTGGGCCGCAGCACGGCGCCGGAATGCGCGCAGCGCGCGCGGCGTTTTGTGCAGCGCATCGGGAAGCTGCCGGTGCTCGTGAAGGACAGCCCCGGCTTCCTCGTGAATCGCATCCTCCTACCCTACCTCACCGAAGCCGCGCGCCTCTTCGAGCGCGGCGCGAGCGCGATCGAGGTCGACGAGGCGATGCTCGACTTCGGGATGCCGATGGGGCCGTTGCGACTGATCGATGAAGTCGGCGCGGACATCGCTGCGGATGTCGCCGCGACGCTGAGCGCGGCCTTCCCCGAGCGGATGAGCGTGCCCGCGATCCTGCCGGGGCTCATCGCCGCGGGGTGGCTCGGGCGGAAGGCAGGCAAAGGTTTCTACGTCCACGATGCGAAGGACGCGTGGAAGCCAAACGACGATGCTGCGAATCTCCGCACTGGCGCGCAGCAAGTCGTCCCGCTGTCCCGCGAGGCGCTCGCGCATCGCATGGCGTTGCTCATGATCAACGAGGCGGCTCACTGCCTCGCGGAAGGTCTCGTCGAGGCGCCGGGCGACGTTGACTTTGCGATGGTGACGGGCACGGGCTTCGCGCCCTTCCGCGGCGGGCCGCTCTGCTACGCGGATAGCCTCGGTGCTCGTCGTGTGGTGGGTGAACTCTCGCGGCTGGCCGAGCAATCGGGGGCGCACTACCAGCCGTGTCCGCTGCTCGTGGAAATGGCGCAAACCGGGAAACACTTCTATGAAGACTGAACCGATCCCCGCGGAGCCCGCCTCCCTCATCGACACCTCGAAAATGTCGCGCGAGCAACGCGATGCGCTCGAACTAACCGAGGCCGCGCGCGAGGTCAGTCGCGACGGATTCGTGAGCCGGCTGTTCATGGGCGCGTTCGACTTCGACGCGCTGAATCCGTATCCACTCCAACGCAGCGAGGATCGCGATCAGGGCGACGCGTTTCTCCAGCGGCTCGATGCGTTCCTCAGCGAGCACGTCGATCCGGATGAGATCGATCGCAGCGGCGAGATTCCCGAGCGGGTCTTCGCAGGGCTCGCGAGGCTCGGCGCGTTCGGGATCAAGATTCCCGTCGAGTATGGAGGGCTTGGGCTTTCGCAGACGAACTACTGCCGCGCGGCGGTGCTGCTCGGGAGCACTTGCGGAAATCTGACGGCGCTGCTCTCCGCGCATCAATCCATCGGCGTGCCGCAGCCGCTGCTGCTCTTCGGCACGGAGGAGCAAAAGCGGCGCTTCCTGCCGCGTGTGGCGGCGGGAGAAGTGTCAGCCTTCGCCCTGACCGAGCCGAAGGTCGGCTCGGACCCGGCGAAGATGGAGACGCACGCAGAACCGACGGACGACGGCACGCACTTCATCCTCAACGGCGAGAAGCTGTGGTGCACGAATGGCGTGAAGGCCGGCGTGATCGTGGTGATGGCGAAGACGCCGCCCAAGAACGGGCGCAACCAGATCACCGCTTTCCTCGTCGAGATGGATGCGCCCGGCGTCGAGGTCGTGCGGCGCTGCCACTTCATGGGGCTGCGCGCGCTGTATAACGGCGTGATCCATTTCACCGATGTGAAGGTGCCGCGCGAGAACATCCTGCTCGCCGAGGGCAAGGGCCTGCGCGTGGCGTTGACGACGCTGAACACCGGCCGCCTCACGCTGCCCGCTGCGTGCGTGGGCCTCTCGAAGCGCTGTCTCGCCATCTCGCGACGCTGGGCCGCGGAGCGCGTGCAGTGGGGCGCGGCGATCGGCAAACACGCCGCGATCGCAGGCAAGCTCGCGCGCATGGCGGCGGAGACTTTTGCGATGGAAGCGATGACCTTCTACGCGGCGAGCCTCGTCGATCGCGACAAGCATGCCGACGTGCGGCTCGAAGCCGCGATGTGCAAGCTGTGGGCGAGCGAGCGCTCGTGGGAGCACGTGAACGACGCGATGCAGATCCGCGGCGGACGCGGCTACGAGACGGCAGCGTCACTCGCGGCGCGCGGCGAGGAACCGGTGGCGATCGAGCGGATGATGCGAGACTCGCGGATCAATCTGATCTTCGAGGGATCTAGCGAGATCATGCGGCTCTTCATCGCGCGCGAAGCGCTCGAGCCGCATCTGAAAGCCGGCGCGGCGGTGCTCGACTCGCGGCTCAGCGCGAGAGTCCGTCTGCGCGCGGCGGTGAAGGCGGCGGTGTTCTACGCCCGGTGGTATCCGCGCCAGTGGCTGCCCGCGCATCAGCGAGCGGATGGAAAACTCGCGCCTCACGTCCGCTGGGCGGCACGCACCGGGCGGCGGCTGGCGCGCGCGTTGTTTCATTCGATGCTGCGCCACGGGCCGAAGCTGGAACGGGAACAACTGCTGCTCGGGCGCTTCGTGGATATCGGGACGGAATTGTTTGCGCTCAGCGCCGCGTGCGCGCGGGCTTCCTCGCTTGCGACGGCGGATGCGGCGGAGCTTGCCGATCTCGCGTCCCGAGCGGTGCGCCTTCGCGTCGGGGAGTTGTTCCGCGGCTTGCACGCGAACACCGACCGCGCCGCCTACCGCCTCGCGCAGCGTGTCCTCGCCGGAGAGCACGCTGCGCTCGAAGCAGGAACGGTAGGGACCGCTGTCCCAGCGGTCCGTGTGTGAACATCGCTATGCGTGCGCGCGGACGGCTGGGGACAGCCGTCCCTACCTGAAAAGGGCCGTAACGCTCGCGCCTCCACCACTTGGGAGTTGGACGCCGGGTCGCGGGACGTTCAGCCTGCGCGCCCTCGCCATGAAACGCATCCTCTTCCTCCTCCTCACCCTCACCGCTCTCGCGCACGCCGCACCGCTGAACTTCGTCGTCTTCCTCATCGACGATCTCGGGGCGACCGACCTCTCGTGCTACGGCTCGCAATTCTACGAGACGCCGAATCTCGATCGGCTCGCGAAGGACGGGATGAAGTTCACGCAGGCCTACAGCGCATGCACTGTGTGCTCACCGACGCGCGCCGCGATGATGACCGGAAAATATCCGGCGCGGCTGCACGTGACGGACTGGATCGCGGGACATGTGCGGCCATTTGCGAAGCTGAAGATCCCGGACTGGCGCAAGAACCTCGACCCCGCGGAGACGACGATCGCCGAGGCGCTGCACGAGCGCGGGTATGTGTCGGCGCACTTCGGGAAGTGGCACCTTGAGCGGACGGCGAAGGATCACGGGTTCGACGTGACGGTGGGCGACAATCACGGCGGTTCGCCGAAGGGTTACCTGCCGCCTTACAACAACCCGAACTTGCCCGACGGCCCGCCGGGCGAGGAACTGACGGCTCGGCTGATGAGCGAGGCGACTCAGTTCATCGAGGCGAACAAGGCGAAGCCGTTCTTCGTGTATTTCGCGCCGTATGCGGTCCACACGCCGCTCGGCGGGAAGCCGGACGTGATCGCGAAATACAAGGCGAAGGCGGACCCGAGTGCGCCGCAGAACAATCCGACCTACGCGGCGATGGTGCAGGCGGTGGATGATAGCGTCGGCGCGCTGCGGGCGAAGCTCGATGCGCTCGGCTTGAGCGAGAACACGGTGATCATCTTCACGAGCGACAACGGCGGACTCGTGCTGAACCAAGTCACTTGCAATCTCGGGCTGCGTGTCGGCAAAGGCAGCGCCTACGAGGGCGGCGTGCGCGTGGTCGGGCTGTGCAAGTGGCCGGGGCTGACGAAGGCCGGCAGCACGAGCGCGACGCCGGTCATCACGATGGATTGGCCGACGACGATCGCGGCGGCGGCGGGAGTGAAGCTGCCGGGTGAAGGAGTCGATGTGCGGCCGCTGCTGCACGGCGAGGCGATCGCAGATCGACCGCTCTACTGGCACTACCCGCACTACCATCCGGGCGGCGCGGCGCCTTACTCCGCGGTGCGAGACGGTTCGTGGCGGTTGGTGCATTTCTACGAAGACGATCACGTCGAGCTTTACGATCTCGCGCACGATCCGGAGGAGAAGGGCGACGTCGCCTCTTCTCAACCCGAGCGCACGAAGTCGTTGCGCGCCAAGCTCGATGCCTGGCGGAAGGAAGTCAGAGCGCAGGTGCCGGCGCCGAATCCCGATTACGACCCGATCAAGAACGCGCAGCCGCGCGGCAAAGCAAAAAAGTAAGCCATGCTCCGTTTCATCTTCACCCTCATCCTCTCGCTCAGCTTCGCCCGCGCGGAGAGGCCGAACATCGTGCTCATCCTTGCCGACGATCTCGGCGTGAATGACCTCTCGTGCTACGGGCGCAAGGATCAGCCGACGCCAAACCTCGACAAGCTCGGGAGCGAAGGCGTGCGTTTCACGAGTGCCTACTGCGCTCAGCCGATCTGCTCGCCGTCGCGCGCAGCGCTGATGACGGGCAAGTCCCCCGCGCGGCTGCACCTCACGAACTTCCTCCCCGGCCGCGGCGACTCGCCAGCGCAGCGACTCACGCAGCCGATCATCGAGGGGCAGCTTCCACTCGAAGAAGTGACCGTCGCCGAGCGGCTGCGCGAGGCGGGCTACGCGACGGGGCACATCGGCAAGTGGCATCTCGGCAACAAAGGATTCTCACCGACGGAGCAAGGTTTCGACTTCACCTATGCGGGCAAGGCGAACACGAAACCGAGCGCGACCGAGGGCAGCAAAGGCGAATACGATCTCACCGCGCACGCGGAGCAGTGGCTCGATGAGCACCGGGCCGGACCGTTCTTCCTCTACCTCGCACACAACACGCCGCACATCCCGTTCGCGGCGCTGGACGAGGACGCGGCGCGGCATCGGGACGCGTTTCACCCGGTCTATGCGTCGGTGATCGAGCACATGGACCGGTGCGTCGGGCGCATCATGGCGAAGATCGACACGCTCGGGCTGCGCGAGCGGACGATCTTCATCTTCACGAGCGACAATGGCGGGCTGCACGTGCTCGAATTCCCAGGCACGCCGGCGACGCACAACACACCCTTCCGCGCGGGCAAGGGTTACCTCTACGAAGGCGGGTTGCGCGTGCCGCTGATCGTTCGCTGGCCCGGCACGGTGAAGCCCGCCTGGGTGAACGACACGCCGGTGGTGCTCACGGACCTCGTGCCGACGCTGCTTGAGGCGGCGGGCATGGATCTCGCGAAGCAAGTCGGGCCGCTCGATGGCGTGAGCCTCGCGAAGTTCCTCGCTGGCGGTGCGCTCCCAGCGCGTCCGCTGTTCTGGCACTTCCCGAATTACACGAACCAAGGCGGCCGCCCCGCGAGTGCGATGCGCGAGGGAGAGTGGAAGCTGGTGGAACACTTTGAAGATGGGAAAGCCGAGCTTTTCAACCTCGCGAAGGACGTGAGCGAAACGACCGATCTCGCCGGAAAGGAATCCGCGCGCGTGGCCGAGATGAAGGGCAAGCTCGCCGCGTGGCGTGCGAGCGTGGGCGCGCAGGAGACGAAGCCGAACCCGGCCTTCAACGCCGCGAAACACCGCACGCTCTACGTGGATCGCGATTCGTCGAAGATCGGCGGCGCTGCCACCGCGGGGGCAGTCGAGAGGGAGTGGACCGATTGGCGCGCCGCGATGAACGAAGCGGTGAAAGGCAGCCGCGCGATCGTCACACCCGCGCAGGGCGACGTGCGGCTGCTCGCGAAGGACGCGCAAGTCCACGGCGAGAAGCTGCGCTACGAGCCGCAGCCGCAGAAGAACACGCTCGGCTTTTGGACGCGCGCGGAGGACTGGGCGAGCTGGGACTTCGATCTACCGAAGGCCGGCCGCTACGAGGTGGAAGTGCTGCAAGGCTGCGGCAACGCGGGCGGCGCGGAGGTCGTCGTCGAAGTCGGTGGCCAGACGCTGCGCTTCACCGTGATCGGCACCGGGCACTTCCAGAATTTCATCCAGCGCACGATCGGCGCCGTGGACCTCCCCGCCGGCAAGCAGACGCTCGCGGTGAAGCCGCAGAGCAAACCCGGCAACGCGGTGATGGATCTGCGCCGCGTCGTGCTCCGGCCCGCGCCTTAGTGCGTCACCGTCACCGGCGTGCCGAGGCTCACATTCTCGAAGAACTTCTCCGCCATGAAGCCCGGCATGCGGATGCACCCGTGGCTCGCCGGGTAGCCCGGCAGGAAGCCTTCATGCATCCCCACGCCGCCGCTGATGCGCATGAAAAACGGCATCCGCGCCCCGTCGTATTTCGCGCCCTTGGGCATCTTGTCCTTCGTGCGATCAATCTCCTTCTGGATGATCTCGCCGGTCACTGCATCCACGTAATCGCCGTAGAGCGATGAGGCGTGATCCCTGTCCTTCTGCTGGATCTTGAAGTTCCCGGTCGGCGTGCCGAAGCCTTCGCGACCCGTCGAGAGGATCGAGATGCCTACGAGCTGGCCACCTTTATGAAAATAGGCCTTCTGCTCCCCAAGATCGATCCGGACGGAGGGGGCGCCGGACACTCCGTCGCCATCCCAATACGACACGTCGTCGTGCGGCGCGCGGGGCGGCGCCTTGGCCGTGCGGCGGAATCCGCCGATGTAGAGCGTGTCGTCGCGGTAGTTGCCACGGGAGATATGGCACCCGCTGAGGGCGACGGCGGAGAGTAGTAGTAGGGCAAGGCAGGCCTTTGATCGGATCATGTCGCGTTGGTTGGGCGAAGGAGCCGCGCGCATTAGCCGGGGGGATCTCCGCCGTCAAGGCCGCTCGCCGATTTCCACACAGACCGAGCGAGGTGCTTGCAAGTCGGCTGCGGACTCGATTCTAATCCGCTCCCATGCCTTCCCGGAAACCCAAGCCCGCCCGGAAGTTGGTCAAGAAGACATCCAAGCCGGCGGCAAATAAAGCGACCACAACCCGAGCGAAACCCGCGAAGAGCAAGCCTGCGCCAAAGCCCAGCGCACCGAAGCCCAAGCCACGCGCCAAGCCTCCAGCTAAAGTGCAGAAAGTGCAGACCGCCGCTCCGTCAGCACCGCCGACCCTGCGCGAGCAGAAGACGACGATCCGACGCGAGATGAAGGAAGCAGTCGCAAAGATACGCGAGCGGCCCAGGCGCTCGAAGGAGATCTGCAAGGCCATCACCGAGCACCCGTCGTGGCGGCGCTCGGTCATTGTCGCGATCTTCGCCCCCATGGAGGCGGAGCCGGATATCGAGCAGCTATGGAAATACGCGGAGGGCAAGACCGTGTGCTATCCGACGATCCGCAAGGGCGGGCTCGATTTCATGAGCGTCGGCGGCCCCGAATCGGTCAGCGTCGGGCAGTTTGGAATCCGCGAACCGGTCTTCGATCAGTCGCGTGTGATCCCGCCGGACACCTTCGACCTCGTGCTCGTCCCCGGCGCGGCCTTTACGGCGAATGGCGAGCGACTCGGTCGCGGCGGCGGCTTCTACGATCGCCTGCTCTCATCGCCCGGCTTCCGCGCGTTCAAGGTCGGCGTCTGCTTCGATCGGCAGATCGTCGAAACGCTGCCGCTCGAACCGCACGACCAGCGCGTGCATCGCGTCGTCACCGAAAAGGGCTGGCTCGTGCGGCCGGACTTCATCAAGGCCGGCAAGCCGAAAGCGCCGCAGGCACGCGGCTCGACGAACCGCAGCTAAAGCGGTGCGCGAAGCTCGAACCGCGGGATGCGCGTGAAGACCCGCTCGCCGCTGTCCGTCACGCCGAAAAACGCCCCCTCCGCCACGCTGTCCTCGCCGATCGTGTGGTAGCTGTTGTAGGAAAAGTGCTCGCCCGGCTCAAGGCGCGGGAATTCGCCGACGACCCCATCACCTTCCACGACGAGTCGCTGATCGTTCACATCGGTCACCACCCACTTGCGACCGCGGATCGTTACCGTGCAGTCGGAGTCGTTGCGAATCGTGATGAAATACACAAACGGGTGCGGCCGGTCCGGCGTCGCATCGAGATGCGGCACATGCACGACACGATCGACCGTCGCACGGAGGCCAGCGAGTTCAGTGATCGATTCGGACATGACGCGAACGTAGCAAGCCTGCTCTAATCGGCAAACGATGACCCTTCCCGTAGTCCTCACCATCGCCGGTTCCGACAATAGCGCCGGCGCCGGCGCGCAAGCCGACCTCAAGACCATCAGCGCCCTCGGCGGCTACGCGCTCACCGCGATCACGTGCGTGGTCGCGGAGGTGCCGGGGAAAGTCAGCGCGATCCAGCCGATCGCGCCGGAGATCGTCGCGGAGCAAATCCGGCTGAGCTTCGCCGCCTTCCCCGTCGCCGCGGTGAAGACCGGGATGCTCTACTCGCGAGAGATCATCGAAGCCGTGCTCACCGCGCTCGCAGATGCGCGCTGCCCGCTCGTCGTCGATCCCGTGATGATCGCGACGAGCGGCGATCCCCTGCTCCGCGACGACGCGATCGCGCTTTACCGCGAGCGCCTGCTCCCGCTCGCCACGCTCGCCACGCCGAATCTCGACGAAGCCCGCGTGCTCCTCGACGATCCCATCGCCGACCTCGACGCCATGCGCCTCGCCGGTCCCGCGCTCGTCGCGAAGTTTGGCGCCGCCTTCCTGCTCAAAGGCGGCCACCTGCGCTCCGCCGTCGCGACCGACCTGCTCTTCCTGCGCGACGGAGCGGTGCACGAATACTCCGCGCCCTTCGTCGCCGGCGTCTCGACTCACGGCACCGGCTGCACTTACGCCGCCGCCATCGCCACCGGGCTCGCGCGCGGGTTCGCTCTTCCCGCGGCAGTCGGCGAAGCGAAGCAGTTCGTCACCCGCGCCATCGCGAATTTCCTGCGCTGGGGCAGCACGGATGCGCTGCATCATTTCGCGCCGCGCAATTTTTAACGCAGAGGCGCAAAGGGCGCGGAGGAACGCAGAGAACGATTTGCTTGTTTCCCTCTGCGAATCTCTGCGTCCTCTGCGCCTCTGCGTTAAATCACCCGCATAGAATTCAATGAAAGTCCTCGTCATCGGCAGCGGCGGGCGCGAACACGCGCTCGCTTGGAAACTCAAGCAATCGCCCCGCGTCACGCAGGTCTTCTGCGCGCCCGGCAATGGCGGCATCGCGCAGGACGCCACGTGCGTGCCGATCAGGATCACCGAGCACGCCGCGCTCATCGAGTTCGCCCAGCGCGAAGGCATCGCCCTCACCGTCGTCGGCCCGGACGACGCGCTCGCCGCCGGCATCGTCGATCATTTCCAAGCCGCCGGACTACGCGCCTTCGGCCCCACGCAACGCGCCGCGCAGCTCGAGTCGTCGAAGGTCTTCGCGAAGGACTTCATGGTCCGCCATGGCATCCCATGCGCACGCTCGGCGAGCTTCGACGATCCCATCGCCGCGCAAGCCTACGCGCAAAAGATCGGCGCGCCGATGGTCGTGAAAGCCGACGGCCTCGCGCTCGGAAAGGGCGTGCTCATCTGCCACAGCCAAGGCGAAGCGGCGCGCGCGATCTACGACATCATGGAGCGCCGCGCCTTCGGCGAAGCCGGTCGCCGCATCGTCATCGAGGAATTCCTCGAAGGCGAAGAGTGCTCCATCCACGCGCTCGTCGATGGCCGCAGCTATCTCATGTTCCCCGGCGCGCAGGATCACAAACGCGCCCTCGACGGCGACGAAGGACTCAACACCGGCGGCATGGGCACCTTCAGCCCGCCCGCGCACCTGCTCACGCCGGAGCTCGAACAGCGCGTGCGCACCGATGTGCTCGACCGCTTCATCTCCGGCCTCGCGAAGGACGGCCTCGACTTCCGCGGCATGCTCTTCCCCGGCCTCATGATCACTCGCGACGGACTGCGCGTGCTCGAGTTCAACTGCCGCTTCGGCGACCCCGAGACGCAGGTGCTGCTCACGCGACTGGATAGCGATTTCCTCGCGCTGCTCGAAGCCACCATCGACCAGCAGCTCGCCCAAGTCTCCGCGCAGTGGAAGCCCGACGCCGCCGTCTGCGTCGTCATGGCCTCGGGCGGCTATCCGGGAAAATACGCGACTGGCCTGCCCATCGCCGGCCTCGATGCGAGCGAAGCGCTCGTCTTCCACGCCGGCACGCGACGCGAGGACTCGGGCATCGTCACCGCCGGCGGACGCGTGCTCGGCGTCACCGCGCTCGGCCCCACCCTCGCCGCCGCGCGCGACCGCGCCTACGCCGCCGTCGCGAAGATTCATTTCGAGGGTTCGCAGCACCGCAGCGATATTGCAGCGAAGGGTCTGCGCGCCTAATTGAGCACCCGGATGATTTCACCACCAAGACACCAAGACACCAAGAAGCTGCGCAAGACCGCGCCGCGTCATCTTCTCATCCTTGGTGCCTTGGTGTCCTGGTGGTTCGTCCTGCCCGCGCTCGCGCAGGAGCCCACACCGCGTGTCGAGACGAAGGCGCCCGAATTTCGCCAGACCCAGCCCGGTCCGAAGACGCTGCGCGAAGCCGTCGATGCCCTCCCCGAGGCCGATCTCAAGGAACTGCTCAGCGTCATTCGCGAGCACTACCTCGCGGCTGACAAGCTCGACGAAACCGCCGTCCAGCGCGCCACCGCACAAGGGCTCTTCGAGCGTTTCGCACCCGGCATCATCCTTCCGCTCGACACTCCCGCATCGACCGCAAAGGACAGCCCATTCCGCTCCGAGATCATCGACAACCGGGTCGGCTACCTCCGCCTCGGCGTGCTCACCGATGCCACGCTCGGCGAGCTCGACGCTGCGTTGAAAACCTTCCGCGAGCGTTTCCTCCGCACCGCCGTGCTCGACCTGCGCGCCGTGCCCGAGGGCAGCGAATTCGAGCTCGCCGCGAAAGTGTGCGAGCGCTTCTGCCCGAAAGGCCGCGTGCTCTTCACCGTGCGCCGCCCGAGCGCGCAGCAGGAGCTCATGCTCACGTCGAAGCAGGACCCGGCGTTCAGCGGCGTGCTCGTCACGCTCACCGACGCGGACACCGCTGGCGCGGGCGAAGTCATCGCCGCCGTCCTGCGCACGCAGGCGAAAGCGCTCGTCATCGGCCAGCAGACGCGCGGCGAAGCAGTCGAATACGCCGACGTGCCGCTGCCGAGCGGGCGCAAAGTCCGCATCGCCGTCGCCGAAGTCGCCCTGCCGGAAAACGTGCGCGTCTTCCCCGGCGGCGTGAAGCCCGACATCGCCGTTGATGTCTCCGCCGACGAAACCGAGCGCGTGCTCAAAGCCGCCCTCGATGGCGGAGTCGCCCCGCTCGTCGTCGAGACCGAACGCCCGCGCATGAACGAAGCCGCGCTCGTCGCCGGCCAGAACCCCGAGCTCGACGCCGCCCGCGCCCGCCAAGGCAAGCTCCCCGTCCCCGTCCTGCGCGACACCGTCCTCCAGCGCGCGCTCGATGCGATCACGACCATCGCGCTCTTCGAGAAGCCCGCGAAGAAATAGGCTCCGCTCCGAGTCATGCACGTCCCGCAGATCGAGATCATCCTCACCCACGCCGGCGTCGAGTTGGCGCGGGTGAGCTTGCCGCCGGGGGAATACGTCATCGGACGCAGCGACGACGCCGACATTTTTGCCGACACGCCGCTCATCTCGCGGCACCACGCGCGGCTGACGATCAATTACGATCAAGTGCTGATCGAAGACCTCGGCAGCTCGAACGGCACCTTCGTCGCCGACCAACCCATCGCCGACGTGACGCGCCTTTACCCGAACCAGGCCGTCCGCCTCGGCGACGTGCAGATCGAACTGCGTCGCGAGCGCACGCCGAGCGATCCCGGGGTTTCGCTCGCGCCGGCGCAGACGGCCATCGGGCGCTTCCTGCCGGATGAGTTGCTCGCGGGAAAACGTTACGCCATCGGCCGGCAGATCGCGCGGGGCGGCATGGGCGCGATCCTCGATGCGCAGCAGGCGGCGATGAAGCGGCAGGTGGCGATGAAGGTAATGCTCGAAGCCAGCGAGGAAGCCGATGTGCTGCGCTTCATCGACGAGGCGCAAATCACCGGCCAGCTCGAGCACCCGAGCATCGTGCCGATCTACGAGCTGGGCGTCGATGAGCAGGGGCAGCTCTTCTACACGATGAAGTTCGTCCGCGGCATCACGCTCAAGAAAGTGATCGAGTTGCTCGCGCAGGGCGTGGCCGGGACGCAGAAGAAATTCCCGCTCCCGACGCTGCTCACCATTTTCCAAAAGACCTGCGACGCCATCGCTTTCGCGCACAGCCGCGACGTGCTGCACCGCGATCTTAAGCCCGACAACATCATGCTCGGCGACTTCGGCGAAGTGCTCGTGATGGACGGGGGCCTCGCGAAAGTCATCGGCACCGCCGAGCGCGACCTCGGCGCACCGGAGATCGCCAGCTCGCGCAGCCCCGGCGGGAGCAGTCACACGATGGCGGGGAGCGTCCTCGGCACGCCTCAATACATGGCGCCCGAGCAGGCGCGCGGCGAAGTCGAGACGATGGATCAGCGCGCGGACATCTACGCGCTCGGCGGGATTCTCTTCGAGATCCTGCACCTGCGCACCACGCTCACCGGCATGGACGCGTGGGATGTCGTCGAGAAGGTGAAGCGCGGCGCGATCGACTGGACGCCTCCGAAAAAGCCCGCGCCGGATTCGCTGCTCGCCATTTGTCGCAAGGCCCTCGCCTTCGATCCTGCGCAGCGTTACGCGAGCGTCGCGGCGCTCCAGGCCGATCTCACGGCGTATCAAAACGGCTTCGCCACCAGCGCGGAGAAGGCCGGCCTCGCCAAACAGCTCTTCCTCGCCCTCAAACGAAATAAGGCCGCCGCAGCAGCCTCCGCGCTCGTGCTGCTCGCCGGCGCTGGCTTCGGCAGCAAGGCCTTCGTCGAAGGCCGCCGCGCCGAGCACGCGCTCACCGCGCTGAAAGCCACCGCGCCCGATCTCCTGCGCCTCGCGGTCAGCGACGCGAACGGGCAAAACTACGCCGCCGCCGAGCGCAACATCGCCGCCGCCCGCGCGCTCGATCCCGCGCTGCCCGATCTCTACTGGCAGCACACGTGGAATCTCATCGGGCAGGAAAACTACGCGGAGGCCCTGCCCGCTTTCCGCGAGGCGCTCGCGCGCGATCCCGCCCGCGCCAGTCGCGCGCCCGTGCTGCCCTTTCTCGAACGTATGGCCGCCACACCAAAGGACCGCCTCGACGCCAGCCTGCTCACTCCAGTCGCCAGCTTGCTGCGCGATGTGGGAGCGCTCGGCCCGGCTAGCGTGCTCTACAACAAGCTCCGCGGCAATTCGACCGCGCGAATGGAGATCGTGCGCAAACGGCTCGAAGCGGCGCTGGGCAAGGGTCAGTTCAGCGTCTCCATCTCCCCGAGCGGTTACCTCCTGCTGAGCTTGAAACCCGGCGCCGTCGCCGACCTGGAAATCCTCCGCGGGCTTCCCATCGACTTGTTTGAGGCGAGCTTCCTCAGAATCAAAAGCCTCGAGCCCTTGCGCGGGATGCGTCTGACCACCGTGAAGGTCCCCAGCTCGCTCATCGACGACCTGTCGCCCTTGAAGGGCATGGCGCTCTCCGCGCTCCACATCGAAGGCACGAAGGTCAGCGATTTGAGTCCCGTCGCCGGCATGCCGCTCAACACCGTCATCGCCTCCAGCACGTCCATCGTCGATCTGACGCCCCTGCGCGGCGCACCGCTCACCCGCATCGGCATCTCCGGCACCCGCGTCTCCGACCTCGCGCCCCTCGCCGGCGCCCCCTTGGCCCATGTGGAAGCCAGCGGCACCCGCATCTCCAGCCTCGAGCCGCTCGCCCGTTCCCCCGTCACCTTCCTCGAAATCTCCGGCACCCTGGTCAGCGACCTGCGGCCCGTGCGCGCCATGCCGCTGACCGTGCTCAAGATCAGCAATCTCGCGCAACTCACCGACCTCGCCCCCTTGCGCGGACTCGGCCTGAAGATCCTCGCCATCGAGGGCAACCCGAAGATCACCGACTTCACCCCGCTGCGCGATCTCCCAAAGCTCGAATCCATCCACTGCTCCGGCACCCCCGCCGTGCTGCCCATCCTGCGCGATCACCCCACGCTGAAAACGATCAACTACCGCTTCTTCGGCGACCCCACCCCGATCGACCGCCCGGTCGCCGAGTTTTGGAAGCTCTACGACGCGCAGCAGGCGGCGGGGAAGAAGTAGCCTCCGGCGGGCTTGTCACTCCCACCCGCGGCTCTACCATCCGCGGCCATGCACGTCCCCCAGACCGAAGTCATCCTCAGCCACGCCGGCGTCGAGCTTGCGCGGGTGACTTTACCGCCGGGCGAATACGTCATCGGACGCGAGCCGGGCGCCGGCATTTACGCCGACACGCCGCTGCTCTCGCGCCGGCACGCGCTGCTCACCATCCGCGCCGACGACTTCCTCATCGAAGACCTCGGCAGCTCGAACGGCACCTTCGGCGATGAGCGACCGGTCGCGGGCACCGCGCTCATCACACCGGGGCAAAACGTGCGCCTCGGCGATGTCGCACTCGTGCTGCGACGCGAAGCCGTGACGCTCCCGACCGAAGCGCCCGCGGGCCACACAGCGATCCCCGCCGAAGTGCTCGCCACGCAGCGTTACGCCATCGGGGCGCAAGTCGCGCGCGGCGGCATGGGCACGATCCTCGATGCGCAGCAGGCCGCGATGAAGCGCCGCGTCGCGATGAAGGTGATGCTCGAAGGCGCGGAGGATGCCGACATCGCGCGCTTCGTCGATGAAGCGCAGATCACCGGCCAGCTCGAGCATCCGAACATCGTCCCGGTGCACGAACTCGGCGTCGATGAGCAGGGCCAGCTCTTCTACACGATGAAGTTCGTGCGCGGCATCACGCTCAAGAAAGTGCTCGAACTCCTCGCCGCCGGCACCGAGGCCACGGTGAAGAAGTATCCGCTGTCCGCGCTGCTCACCATTTTCCAAAAGACCTGCGACGCCGTCGCCTTCGCCCACAGCCGGGGTGTCATCCACCGCGACCTCAAACCGGAGAACATCATGCTCGGCGACTTCGGCGAAGTGCTCGTGATGGATTGGGGGCTGGCGAAGGTGATCGGCAGCGCGGAGACGATCGGCACAGCCACACGCGACAGTGGCAGGCTCGGCAGCACGATGGCCGGCACGATCATGGGCACGCCACAATACATGGCGCCCGAGCAGGCCCGCGGCGAAGTGGAGACGATGGACCATCGCGCGGACATCTACGCGCTCGGGGCGATCCTCTACCACCTCCTCGCGCTGCGCCCGTCGGTGAGCGGGGACGATGCGTGGGCGATGGTGGACAAAGTCGCGCGCGGACAGATCGAGCCGTTGGATTCACCACCAAGACGCCAAGGCGCCAAGGGGGACAAAACCTCTGACCCCTTGGCGTCTTGGCGTCTTGGTGGTCATCTTCCCGGTGGTCGCATCCCGGACTCGCTCGCTGCCGTGATGCGCAAGGCCATGGCCCTCGACCCCGCGGCCCGCTACCGCAGCGTCGAGGAGTTGCAGGCCGACCTGCTCGCCTACCAGAGCGGCTTCGCCACCAGCGCGGAAAACGCCGGCCTCGGCAAACAGCTCCTCCTCGCCCTGCGGCGCCACAAGATCGCCGCCGCGGGCGTCGCCGCCGTGCTGCTGGTCGGCGCGACCCTCGGCACCAAGGCCGTGCTCGCAGGCAAACGCGCCGAGCGAGGCGAAGCGAAAGCCAACGCCGCTCTCGCCGACCTGAAGGCCAGCGCCCCCGCGCTGCTCCAGCTCGCCGAGAGCGAAGCCGACTCCCAGCGCTTCGCCAGCGCGCTGGGGAAGCTGGACGCCGCCCTCGCGCTCGACCCCGCGCTCCGGCGCGCGCGGTGTGGCAGCGCGCGTGGGTGCTCCTCGCCCTGGAGCGCTGGAGCGAAGCCGCCGAAGCCCTGCGCCTCGCCCGGCAGCACGACCCGGCCGGCGCGCCGCTCGCCAGCATCCTCCCCGCCGTGGAGAAAGTCGCCGCCGCCCCCGAGGCCGAGCGGTGGAAAAGCGACGCCGCCCGCGAGGTCTTCGCGCATCTGCAAACCGTCGAAGCCACCGGCCCCGCGCTCGCCTTCTCGGGCAAGCTCAAGCTCGGCGCTGCGGAGCGCCGCAAGCTCGCCGACCAGCGCCTGCTCGCGACTTTGGGCAAGGGGAACTACATTCTCGAAACCCAAAGCGACGGCTTTCTCGGTCTCTACATTAACGGCAAGCCGCACCGCTCTCTGGAAGTAATCCGAGGATTGCCCATCGAGGTTCTGGATTCGAGTTCGACGCTGATCACCGATCTGGAGCCGCTGCGCGGGATGCGCCTTCAAATTCTCAGTATCGCAGCGACTAAGATCACCGATCTCACGCCCATCCACGGAATGCCCTTGCGCTCGTTGAGCATCCGCGACACCCCAGTGCGCGATCTTTCACCTCTCGTTGGTATGAAGCTGTCAAAGCTCTATGCCTCTGGCAGCCAAGTCGCCGATCTCACACCGCTGGCCGGAATGCCGTTGACCGATCTGGATGTCACAACCACGCCCGTTTCCCGCATCGACGCACTCCGCGGCATGCCGCTGGTGAATCTGATATTGTCTAGCACCGTTGTGGACTGCTCCCCATTGAAAGGCATACCCCTCCAGTATCTCTCAATAAGCGGATGCAAGCTTTCCGATCTCTCCTTCGCCAAAGGGATGCCACTGCGCTCGCTCGTCGCCAGCAATACCCTTGTTGCAAACATCGACGCGCTGCGCGGGCTGCCGCTGGAAACGCTCATCTTGCTCAACACTCCCGTCAACGACCTCACCCCCTTGCAGGGCGCACCGTTGAAATACTTAAACCTTCGCGGCTGCAAGAAGCTCACCGATTACACCCCGGTGCTCAAGCTCCCTCGACTCGAACGGCTGCATTGCGACGTGCTGCCCGCGGCCCTGCTCCCGCTGCGCGAGAGCGCGACCTTGCAGAGCATCGAAGCCGACGCCTACCCCGGCGAAGGCTCCCAAGGCGCGCGCCCCGTCGCCGAATTCTGGCGCGCCTACGACGCCCACCAGGCGGCCGGGACAAAGTGAACGAGTTGTAGCGTCCGCTGTCCCCAGCGGACCGGTCCGCTGGGACAGCTACGGCGACACCGTCACCCGGCTCACCGCGGTCCAGTCGCCGTTCCCCTCGCCTTTGTCCCAAAAGCACAGCCGATACTCGCGCACCTCGGGCTGGCCGGCCACGAGCAGCGGGCGCTTGTCGAACCACGGGCTCGCGGTCGTGACGCCCACCTGCTCCCACGAGCCGTCGAGGTCGCCCCGGCGGCTTTGCACGAGCACGCCCTCGTGGCCGTATTTGAAGAAGCGCACCTTCACCATCTGCCCCGTCTGCCAGGGCAGCAGGCTGGGCTCGAAGCCGGGCGCGCGATGTTCCGCGTAGTCGGGCCGCGGGAGCAGGCCGAGGTCGCGCTGCGTCGCCTGGTCGCAGTCAGGCGTTTTCTTCAGGCGCTGGACGAAGGCGAAGATGCGCCGCAGCGCGCCCGGCGGCACCTCCTCGACCCCGTCGGGCAGAGGCGGGTCGGGGAAGGTCGGGCGCTCGCTGGAGCCGTGGCCCATCTGCGCCAGCTCCATGTAAACCGTGCAGGCCTTGGAATAGGTGCGCAGGGCGCCGATCCATGTGCCGAGCAGGTAGGCGAGGTAGGCGGCGTCTTTAAGGATGGGAGTGTAGTCCCCGGCGGCAATACCGAGCCGGTCGCAGTGGCCGGGCAGCTTGCCGCGAAAGTTGCCGAGCCAGGAAATCTGGTCGTTGTTCTGGATGGGGTAATACTCCTGGCGGTTCATGGCGTGAGTGGGATGGCAGATTGCGCGGTGAAGCGCGAGGATCGCGCCGCGCACTCCGGCGAAAGGGTGCCGGAGATCCATGGATACAGCAACCCCCGACTTACCGTGGCCAGCCACGGATGGAACGGGGCCCACCACGACTAATCCGTGGCTGACCCCATAATATCTGTGTCACACCCCTCTTCCAGCGTGGTCAACCCCATTGCTCGCGTTGTCCACCACAACAGTTTCGTGGTCTATCCCAATATTACCGTGGCCCACCACGCCTTATCCGGGGTCTGCCACTTCTCATCCGTGGTCCACCACGGAACTTCAGGGTTCATGAAGATCACCGCCGACCCGCCCCCCGACAGCATCCCGCCCGAGCTTCCCGGCTTCATCGACGAGCACGGCGGCCTTGATCCCGCCGGTCTATGCCGAAGGATGCGCGGCACTTGCAGCGGGGGCTTAAACCACGCCGAGCCCGAACGCCTCGTGCACGAGGTTCGCCGCCTCGGTGAGCTTCGCTTCGTCGATGATGACGGCGGTCTTGATCTCGCTGGTGGAGATCATCTCGATGTTGATGCCGCCGCGGCTCAGCGCCTCGAACATCTTCGCCGCCACGCCGCCGTGGCTGCGCATGCCGACGCCGATGATCGAGAGCTTCGCGATGCCTTCGTGCGTCTCGAGCCCACCGGCGCCGATTTCCTTCACCACTTTCTCGAGCGCGGCTTTGGCCTTGGGGAATTCATCGCGGCTCATCGTGAAGGAGATGTCGTTGCTCGTGCCGGCGGAGGCGCTCTGCACGATCATGTCGATGATGATGTTCTGCGCGGCGATGGCGTTGAAGATGGCGGCGGCGCTGCCGGGCCGGTCCGGCACGGCGCGCACGGTGATCTTGGCCTGGTTCTTTTCGAGGCTGACGCCCCGGATGACGACGTTTTCCATGTCTGCGGTTTCTGCTTTCACGATGGTTCCCGGGTTGTTGTTGAAGCTGGAGCGCACCTCGAAGACGACGCCAAACTTGCTGGCGAACTCGACCGAGCGGCTCTGCATGACCTTACTCCCGCTGGAGGCCATCTCGAGCATCTCGTCGTAGGAGATCGCGTCGATCTTGCGCGCGGTCTTCACCACGCGCGGGTCGCACGTATAGACGCCGTCCACGTCGGTGAAGATCTGGCAGAGGTCGGCCTTCACCGCGGAGGCGATGGCGATGGCGGTGAGGTCGGAGCCACCGCGGCCGAGCGTGGTGATGCGGCCGTCGGTCGTCTCGCCCTGGAAGCCGGCGACGATGCAGATGTAGCCGTCGTTGAGGTAGGCGTTGAGCTTGCGCGGCGTGAGGTTGGCGATCTTCGCCTTCGTGTGGACGCCGTCGGTGATGATGCCCGCCTGCGCGCCGGTCAGCGAGATGGCTTTGCGTCCGAGGTTATTGATCGCCATGGCCGTGAGGGCGATCGTGGTTTGCTCGCCGGTGGCGAGGAGCACATCCATCTCGCGCTCGGTGGGGGCGGCGGAGACGTCCTTGGCGAGCTTGATGAGCGAGTCCGTGACGCCGCTCATCGCGCTGACGACGACGACGACCTTGTGCCCGGCGTCCTGCGTGGCGATGACCCGGCGCGCGACATTGAGGATGCGCTCGGGATTGCCGACGGACGTGCCGCCGTATTTCTGGACGATGAGGCTCATGCTGGAAAAGGGCGCGGAGATTCGAGGCGCCGGGCGGGGCTGTCAATGGGCCGCAGAATGCCGCACGCCCGGCCGCTACGTGGACGTGAGCATGAAGTCTTCGCGCAGCGCCGAGAAGGACCAGCAATCCCGCGGCGTGGGGCTGACCTGCGGGTGCAGCGACCAGCGGCGCAGGATGCCTTCGCGGGCGAAGCCGACTTTCTCGAGCACGCGCATGGAGGCGTAGTTCTGCTCATCCGCCCACGCCCACACGCGCAAGATGCCCGGCTGCGCGAAGAGCTGCGCGGTCACGGCGCGCACGGCTTCGGTCATCAAGCCCTGATCCCACCACTCGCGCCCGAGCACGTAGCCGAGCGACCAATTCCATGCGCGTCGCGGATCGGGCGACACGGAGATCATGCCCATCACGCGCGGGCTGTCCCCCGGCAGCGTGATCGACCACGAGAACTCCGTCCCCTGCTCCCAGTGCGCGAGCCGCGCGAGGACCGCCTCGAAGGCGTCTTCGACCTGCCGATGCGTGGCCCACGTGAGGAAGCGCGTCACCTCCGGGTCGTTGCCGTAGTTGCGGAAGATCTCGTGCGCGTCTTCGACGAGCGGCTTGCGCAGGCGGAGGTGGCGCGTGTGGATGACTTCGGGGAGGAGCATGATGCAAGACGGTAGGGCGCGGTGTCCTCACCGCGCCGCGCGCGGACGGCTGAGGACGACCGTCCCTACCTTTTCACCGTCTGAAGAAACTGCCACATCGCATCGACCTGCGCGCGGGCATCGCCGCCGAGCACGTCGGTGAGCGGCGTCTTGCCGTCGTCGGTGGCGAAGCGCGGCATCTTCGTCTCCGGGTCGATGCGCAGCGGGTGGAGAAGCCAGCGCGTGTAGTAACCTTCGCGCAGCCGTTCGCGAGTGCGGGCGAGGTTCGGCCCCGGCGCCTCGAAGACCGCGGTCGCGTTCCGCTCGCCGAGCGCGTGGCATTGCAGGCAGTTGAAGCCGTTCTCGCCGAGCAACCGCTCGCCGATCTTCGCGCGCTCGGCGTCCGGCTTCACCGGCTCGACTTTCACCGGCAGGCCGTGCTCGAGCGCGAGCCCTTCCGCGATCCCGTGCGCCCAACTCGCGAAGCCGGGCATGCGTCCGATGATCCACGGGCGCGGTTTGTCGGCGACATGGCCCGCGATGAACTGCTCCATCCACGCCGGCTGCAACTTCTCGCCGAGCCACGTCAGCGCCGGCAGCGCCGTGCTCGCGACCGGCGCGCCCTCCGGCGCGTCGCTGTTCGGCGCGCCGCTTTGCAGCACGATCATGTCGCCTTCGAGCTGCGACCACACGCTCTGCTGCCCATCGCGCGCATGGCACGCGGTGCAACGCAGGTCCGCAATCGCACGCTCGGCGAACTCAATCGGCGCGTCCTGCTTCAGCGAATCGAACCCGCCCGCCGCGAACGCGAGCAGCGCGTCGCGTTGCTCCGGCGTGAAGGCGAAGTCGGGCGCCTTGCCGCGCGCGCGCGCTTCCGCCGCGACGCAGCCTTTCTCCCACGTGAGATCCGCGAGCTTCGGCGTGCCCACCATCGGCGCGCCCGCGTGGCACGAGATGCATCCCGCGCTCACGAGCAGCGCCGCACCTTTCGTCGCGTCGCCCTTCGGCGCGGCGGGGAACTCGCGCTTCGCATTCTCGATCAAGTAACTCGTCAGCCGCTCCGCCTCCTCGTCGGTCAGTCGGAAGTTCGGCATCCGCGTGTGCGGGAAATCCTTCGCCGGATCTTTCAAGAACTCGCGCAACGCCCGCGGCTGCCACTTCGCCTTAACATGCCCGAGCGGCACACGCCCGTGCTCATCTTCGCCCTCGAAGTCCGGCGTCGTGTGGCAGGCGATGCAGCCGAAATTCGCAAAGAGCGCCCCGCCGAGCGGCGCGTTCTCCGGCGCGGGCGCGGTGTCATCCTTCTTCCCCAGCGACACGAGATACGCCGCGAGGTCCGCCGCGCTCTGGCCGTCGTCGGAGAAGACGCGCGGCATCAGCGCATGGGGGCGGATCGAGCGCGGGTCGTTGATCCAGTGCGCCAGGAAGTTCTCCCTAAACTTCGCGCCCGGCTCGTTGAAGAGCGGCGCCGTCTGCGCCAGCTCCGGCGCGACTTCCGCACCCGCGTGGCACACCGCGCAGCGCATCTGCGCGAAGATCGTCCGCCCCTCCCTCACGCGCCGCCCATCGCGAAGCGCGCGATCATTCACATCATGCTGAAACGCCGCCGGCGGCACCGGCTCGGCGGGAAAGTCCTTCGCCCACCATGTGAGCTGGAGCGACGCGTCCTCCTTCCCATCGCTCTCAAACTCGGCGACGAGAAGATTCGCGCCTTTGTTGAGCTGGACGGTCTTGTTCATCGTCTGCGCCGTGCTGTCGCCCGCGCCTTCCAGCACGAGCGTGCCGTTGATCGTCAGCTTGAACGCCCCCCTCACATCCGCGGCGAATGTGTATTCCGCACGAAGGTCCGAGGCGATCTCGCCCTCCCACTTCGCCGCGAACGCACCCGCCGGAAGAAACGGCGACACCGCTTGCCCCGCCGGCACGTAGAGCGCCACGAGTCGCGCCGCCCGCGTGTCGGTGCGTCTGCCCGCGGAGAGGTGCAAGGTGAGCCCCTGTTCCTTTTGCGCCGGTGCATCGGGAAGAGCCGGCGCAACGACCGCGCCAAACGTGACCGTGGAAAACAAGCAGAGCAGCGACAGCAGACGCATAAAAGTGAGCGCGTGTAGTAGCACAGTGGCTCAAAGCTCCACCTTCAATCTACGCTGCCGCATGAGCTTCGACCGAATCGCACCGCACTACCGCTGGATCGAGCGCATCCTCGCGGGCCGGAGCCTCCATCGCTGCCGCACGGCGCTGCTCGATGGCATTGCCACGCCACGCCACGCGCTGCTGCCGGGCGAGGGTCACGGCCGCTTCCTCGTGGAATTTCTCGCGCGCCATCCGGCGACGCGCGTCACCGTCGTCGAAGCCAGCGCGGGGATGATTTCGGAAGCGCGGAGTGAGGTTGCCCGGCGCGATCTACGCCTCGATGGCGTCGAGTTCATCCACCACGACGCGCTCGCCTGGGAACCGCCCGCCCGCACCTTCGATCTCATCGCCGCGAACTTCTTCTTCGACTGCTTCCCACCGACCGAACTCGCCGCGCTCATCGAGCGACTCGCCGCTGCCTCGACGCCGGCCGCGCAGTGGCTCGTCGCCGACTTCCGCGAACCCGCGCCCGGCCCCGCCGGCTGGCGTGCGCGCTCGATCCTCTGGCTGCTCTATCGATTCTTCCGTCGCACCACGCACCTTTCCGCCGCGCGACTCACGCCGCCGGATCGCTTCATCGAAAGCCACGGCTTCGCGCTCACGAAACGCCGCACGTCCGACTGGGGGCTCTTCCAAAGCGACCTCTGGACCCGCACCACCGAAGCCGCGAACTTGACCCCATGAACGACTGCTGCCACTCGCCGAAGCCCGAACCCGAGCACGGGTGCTGCAAACATCACGACGCGCCGTCGCAGGTCACAGCAAAGTATTTCTGCCCGATGTGCCCCGGCGTCGAATCCGGCGAACCGGGCGACTGCCCCAAGTGCGGCATGGCCTTGGAGCGCAACCCCGCGTGGCAGCCCGCAGCGCGAACGATCTACACCTGCCCGATGCACCCCGAGGTGCAGCAGGATCATCCCGGCGACTGCCCAAAGTGTGGCATGGCGCTCGAAGTGAAGACCGTCGCGACCGATACCACCGAGGAGCATGCCGAGCTGCGCCAGATGACCCGCCGGCTCTGGATCGCCGCGGTGCTCACGCTGCCGGTCTTCGTGCTCGCGATGATGCACATCGAGAACGCGCCGTCGCGTTGGGTGCAATTCGCGCTCTCGACGCCGGTCGTGCTGCTGACCGGCGCGCCGTTCTTTCGCCGTGGCTGGCGCTCGCTCGTGTCGCGCCACTTCAACATGTGGACGCTCATCGCGATCGGCGTCGGCGCCGCGTGGCTTTTCAGCGCCGCGGCGATGCTCGCGCCGCAGTTCTTTCCACAACATCACGGCATGGTGCCGATCTACTTCGAGGCGGCGGCCGTCATCATCGTCCTCGTGCTCGTCGGCCAGGTGCTGGAGCTGCGCGCCCGCGCCCGCACCGGCAGCGCGATCAAGGCGCTGCTCGATCTCGCGCCGCCCGTCGCCCGCCGCGTGCGCGACGGGCACGACGAAGAGATTCCGCTCGATCAAGTCCACGTCGGCGACCTGCTGCGCGTGCGCCCCGGCGAGAAAGTGCCCGTCGATGGCGAAGTGGTCGAAGGCAGTTCGGCGGTCGATGAATCCATGATCACCGGCGAACCAATCCCGATCAGGAAAACGCCCAGCGATCCCGTGACCGGCGGCACGGTGAACGGCACTGGCAGCTTCACCCTGCGCGCCGGCCGCGTCGGTAGCGACACGCTCCTCGCGCGCATCGTGCACCTCGTCGGCGAAGCCCAGCGCAGCCGCGCACCCATCCAGGCGCTGGCCGATCGCGTGGCGGGCGTCTTCGTCCCCGCGGTGCTCGCCGCTGCGGCGCTGACTTTCACCCTGTGGTGGATGCTCGGTCCCGAGCCGCGACTCGCTCACGCGCTCGTGAATGCCGTGGCCGTGCTCATCATCGCCTGTCCGTGCGCGCTCGGACTCGCCACGCCGATGTCGATCATGGTCGGCGTCGGTCGCGGCGCGCAAGCCGGCGTGCTCGTGAAAGATGCGGAAGCGCTCGAACGGCTCGCTGCCGTGACGACCGTCGTCGTGGACAAGACCGGCACGCTCACCGAGGGCCGCCCGCGCCTCACGGAGATCGTTCCCGCCGACGGGCAAAGCGAAGACGACCTGCTCCGCCTCGTCGCCAGCGTCGAGCGAGCGAGCGAGCATCCGCTCGCGAAGGCGCTGCTCGATGCCGCCGCCGAGCGCCACCTCAAGCTCGATGCGATCGAGTCATTCCAATCCATCACCGGCGGCGGCGTGAGCGGCCGTGTGGCGAACCGCGAAGTCCTGATCGGGAACGCGAAGCTGCTCCGCGAACACGGCGTCGCCGGCATCGACGCATTCAGCGCACGAGCCGAATCGCTGCAGGAGCAAGGCCGGACCGCGATGCTGGTCGGCATCGACGGCAAAGCCGCAGGACTGGTCGCCGTCGCCGACCCGATCAAACCCAGCACGCGCGACGCGATCCGCGACCTGCACGCGCTCGGCCTGAAGATCCTCGTTCTCACCGGCGACAACGCGCGCACCGCCAACGCCGTCGCCCGCGATCTCGGCCTCGATTCGGTCGAAGCCGATGCAACGCCCGCATCGAAGATCGCCCGCATCAAAGCCCTGCGTGCCGCGGGCGAGCACGTCGCGATGGCCGGCGATGGAATCAACGACGCGCCCGCGCTCGCCGAAGCCGATGTCGGAATCGCCATGGGCACCGGGACCGACGTGGCGATGCAATCCGCCGGCATCACACTCGTCAAAGGCGACCTGCGCGGCATCGCGCGCGCCATCCACCTCAGTCGCGCCACGCTGCGAAACATCCGGCAGAACCTCGCCTTCGCCTTTCTCTACAACACGCTCGGCATCCCGATCGCCGCCGGCCTGCTCTACCCCACCTTCGGCCTGCTCCTCAGCCCGATGCTCGCCGGCGCAGCGATGAGCCTCAGCTCCGTCTCCGTCGTCGGCAACGCGCTGCGCCTGCGGCACGCCCGGATTTGACGGGAGCCGCCGCCTTGACTCGCCAGTCACGCACCGCACTCTCGCGCGCAACTTGAGCACCAACTTTCTCGATCCCGCCGCGCTCATGGCGATCCGCAATTTGGAACTGCGGGCGCGCACCGTCGTCGAAGGATTCTGGCACGGCCTGCACCGCTCGCCGTATCACGGCTTCAGCGTCGAGTTCACCGAGTATCGGCCCTACTCGCCGGGCGACGATCCGCGCTACCTCGACTGGAAACTCGTCGCGCGCACCGACCGCTACTTCATCAAAAAGTTCGAGGACGAGACGAACCTGCGCTGCCATCTGCTCGTGGATGCGAGCCGTTCGATGATGTTCGGCTCGCGCGGCTACACGAAGGCCGACTACGCGCGCACGCTCGCCGCGACGCTCGCGTGGTTTCTTCATCATCAAGGCGACGCCACCGGCCTGCTCACCTTCGACGGCGCCGTGCGCGAATACCTGCCCGCGCGCCACCGCCCCGGGCACCTGCGCCAGCTCATGCTCGCGTTGGAGAAACCGATGGAAGGCCGCGCCACCGATCTCACCGCACCGCTGCGCCGGATGACCGAGTTGGTCCGCAAACGCGGCCTCGTCGTATTGATCAGCGACTTGCTCGCGCCGGTCGCGGAACTCGACGCGCCGCTCGCACTGCTCACCGCCGGTGGCCATGAAGTCATCGTCTTTCAGGTGCTCGATCCTGCCGAACTCGACTTCGACTTCCCCACCGCATCGCGTTTCGAGGATCTCGAAACGGGGCGCGACATCTTCCTCGAACCCACGACCGCGCGCCGCGATTACCAGCGCCGCCTCGGCGAACACCTCGACGCCGTGAAGGCCACGTGCCAGCGCCTCGGCATCACGCACGTGCAGCTCTCGACCGCGCAGCCGATGGAGCTGGCGCTGTTCGACTTCATGAAAGCGCGCGCGGATCGCGGAAAGATCGTGCGCCGGAGGGCCGCGGCGTGAACTTCCTCGCTCCGCTCTTCCTGGCCGGCGCGCTCGCCGTCATCGGTCCGATTCTTTTTCACCTCATCCGCCGCACCACACGGGAGGTCACGCCGTTCAGCACGCTGATGTTCCTCACGCCGTCGCCGCCGCGCATCACCAAGCGCAGCCGGTTGGAAAACCTGTGGCTGCTCCTGCTGCGCTGCCTCGCGCTTGTGTTGCTGGCGCTGGCATTTGGGCGGCCGTTTCTACGCGAGACGGCGCACTCCCCTCTCCCGCCCGCGGGCGAAGGCCGGCGCGTCGTCCTGCTCATCGACACGAGCGCGAGCCTGCGGCGCGAGAAGCTCTGGGACGATCTGCGCGCGAAGGCCGAGGCCCGGCTGCGCGCGGCGAAACCAACCGACGCCTTCACCATCGTCGCCTTCGATCTCACGCCACGCGATGTGCTCACTTTCGAGGACTGGAACAAGGCGCGCCCGGACGAACGCACCGCACTCGCGCTCCAGCGCCTCGGCACGCTCAAGCCCGGTTCCGGCGCCACGCATCTCGACGCGGCGCTCATTCACGCGGCTGAGTTGCTCGACCAACCAGAGCAGCGCGCGCCCGCGGAGATCGTCGTGCTCAGCGACTTGCAGGAGGGCGCGCGGCTCGATGCGTTGCAGGGCTTCGTGTGGCCGAAGAACGTGACCGTCTCGCTCGATGCCGTCGTCGCAAAGCAGCACGAAAACGCCGGGCTCGCGTGGCTGCCGGAAGGCGATGACGCGACACCCGCGACCGCCGACACGGTCTTTCGTCTGCGCGTGACGAACAGCGCCGAGGCGAAGCGCGAGCAATTCAAGCTGCGCTGGCCGGGCGCGCCGGAGTTCGACGCCTACGTGCCCGCGGGCAAGTCCCGCATCGTCCGCGCACCGAAGCCGCCGCCAGGCGCGGATCGCATCGCGCTCACCGGCGACGATGCGGACTTCGACAACACCGCTTTCATCCTCCCGCCGCAGACCGTGAACACGCCGATTCTTTTCCTCGGCACCGACGCCGACGAAGACACGCACGCCTCCCTCTATTACCTGCGCCGTGCCTTCCCACCGACGGGCCGGCAGAAAGTCGAGATCACCGCGCATCGCGCCGTCGAAGCTGTGCCCGCCTTCCAACTCCAGCAGGCACAACTCCTCGTGCTCGGCGACGCACCCTCCGACGCCGCGCTCGCGAGTGCCGCGCAGTTTGTGCGCGAGGGAAAGATCGCGCTCGTCCCGCTCGCCGACGCGTCGTCCGCGCAGGCGGCGGCGAAGCTGCTCGGCGTCTCGCTCCCCGCGACGGAGGCGCCGGCACGCGACTACGCGATGTTCGCGCAGATCGACTTCACACATCCGCTATTCGCGCCGTTCGCCGATCCGCGGTTCAGCGACTTCACGAAGATCCATTTCTGGCATCACCGCCGCCTCGACTTAAGCGGACTGAAGGACGCGCGGGTGCTGGCCAAGTTCGACAGCGGCGATCCCGCGCTCGTGCAGCTGCCGCTCGGCAGCGGCAGCGTCGTGCTGCTCGCGACGACGTGGCGGCCCGCGGACAGCCAACTCGCGCTCTCGTCGAAGTTCCTTCCGCTGCTCCACGCGCTGCTGGATCAGTCCAGCCGCCTGCCCGCCGTGCATGCGCAGTATTTCGTCGGGGATGAAATCGCGCTCCCGCCGGGCAATACGCCGCTCACGATTCGCAAGCCGGACGGCGCGGAAGTCGCCGCGCAGCCTGGCGCGAAGTTCGCGCAGACCGACCTTCCCGGCATCTACGCGGTCAGGCCGGGCACTATGCGCTTTGTGGTGAACGTCGCGCCGGAGGAAAGCCGCACATCGCCGCTCGGTGCAGAGCGCTTCACCGCGCTCGGCGTGCCGCTTTCCCGCGACGCCGCTTCAACCGTGAACGCTGCGCAACACGAAGCGCGCGCGGCGGCGGTGGAGCTGGAGAATCGGCAGAAGCTGTGGCGCTGGGCGTTGCTCGCCTGCCTTGGAGTCTTGTTGCTCGAAACGCTGATAGCCGGGAGTCTTTCCCGTCACTCGCCCCAGCCCGTCGAAACATGATCACGCCACTGCTCAAACTCGCGCTCGAACCGATTCTCTCGCGGCATCGACTCGTGCGGGCGCTGGTGTGGTCGGCAGCGCTGGTCGCGGGTCTCGCGGCCGGAGTGTGGCTTTGGAAGGCGACGGGGCATCGCGCGCCGGTGCCGGTGCTGGTGGTGCTGGCGTATCTGCTCGGCTGGCGGCTGCCGCAGGTGATCGCGAATCGCTGGTCGCCGGACTTCGCTGCCATCGCGCGGCAGATCGAGCAGAAGCATCCGGAGCTTCACGCGGCGCTGCTCACGGCCATCGAGCAGCGGCCTGACCCGAAGACCGGCCGGCTGCACTTTCTCCAGCAACGCGTGATCGCCGATACGCTGTGCCTGGCGCGGGCGCATCCGTGGATCGACGCCGCGCCGAAGTGGCGGGTCGCCGGTGGATACGTGGGCGTGGCGCTGGCGGTAGCCGCGCTCTACTTCGCCTCGAAGCCGATGCCGAAGGCGGCGAAAAAGCGGGCGGTCGCGGCGGTAGAGGCGCCGAAGACCGAAGGCGTGGAGGTGACACCGGGCGATACCGAGGTCGAGCGCGGCACCGGGCTGGTGGTGCTGGCGAAGTTCGGACGCAACGTGCCGAGCGAAGCGACGCTCGTGGTGCAGCCCGTGAACCAGCCCGCGCAGCGCATCCCGCTCGCGAAGAACCTCGACGATCCGGTCTTCGGCGGCGCGCTGGCGGAGGTGGACGTGGAGCTGACCTACCGCGTGGAATACGCCGGCGAGGCGACGCGCGACTTCAGCGTGAAAGTCTTCGAGCACCCGCGGCTCGATCGCGCGGATGCGACGCTGCACTTCCCCGCCTACACCGCGCAGCCCGACAAGACGGTGCCCGACACGCGTCGCGTGAGTGCGGTCGAGGGCACGAAGCTCGACGTGGCGTTCAACCTCAACAAGCAGGTGAAGTCCGCGCAACTCGTGACGAAGGCCGAGCAGGTCTTGCCGCTCACGGTCGATCCGGCGAAGCCGCTCGCGACGCTGAGCGGCTTCGAGATCACGGCGAGTCAGACCTACGAGTTGCGGCTCGTGGACGCGGACGGACGCGCGAACAAGGTGCCGGTGCAGTTCATCATCGATGCGCTGCCGAACCGGAAACCGGAGCTGAAACTCGTGACGCCCCGTGGCGATGTGCGCGTGTCGCCGCTCGAGGAGATCGCCTTTCGCACCGAGGTGTGGGACGACTTCGGGCTCACACGCTACGGGCTCACTTACACCGTCGCCGGTCGCGAACCGCAGGACGTGGAACTCGGCAAGGCAACGAAGGCCGACGAGCGCGTGTCTGCCGAGCATTTGCTGAAACTCGAGGCGCTCGGGATGAAGCCGGACGAGCTGATCTCGTGGTTCGCGTGGACCGAGGACACCGGCCCCGACGGCAAGCCGCGCCGCACGGCGACCGATATGTTTTTCGCCGAGGTGCGGCCTTTCGAGGAAATCTATCGGCCCGGCGACGGCGGCGAAGGCAAGCCGCCGAAGGGCGCGGGCGGCGAGGCGATGAAGCTGGCGGAGATTCAAAAGCAGATCATCACCGCGACCTGGAATCTCAAGCGCGCGGAGGACGCGAACCTGAGCGAGCAGAAGCCGGCGGCGAAGTATCTGCAGGACGAGCCGGTCGTGCGGGATTCGCAGGCGGAGGCGATCAAGCAGGCGCAGGAACTCGCCGAGAAAGCCGAGGAGCCGAAGACGCAGGAGATCGTGGAGAACGTGATGCGCGAGATGAAGAGCGCGCTCGATCAGCTCAAGGAGGGAGAGAAAACCGCCGAGCCGCTACCGCGGGCGCTCGCGGCGGAGCAGTCGGCTTACAACGCGCTGCTCAAGCTCGCCGCGCATGAGTTTCGCATCACCCGCAGCCAGCGCAGCAAGGGCGAACAGTCCGGCCGTCAGCAGCAGATGCAGGCGCAGCTCGATGAGCTGGAGATGAAGGACGAGAAGAAGCGCTACGAGCAGAAGAGCGAGGCCGAGGAGCAGCAGAACGAACAGCAGAAGGAGCAGCTCGCGATTCTCAACCGGCTCAAGGAAATGGCGCAGCGGCAGCAGGACATCAACGAGCGGCTCAAGGAACTCCAGACCGCGCTCCAGGCCGCGAAGACGGAGAAGGAGAAGGAGGAGATCCAGCGGCAGCTCAAACGGCTGCGTGAGGAAGAGCAGGAGCTTCTCTCAGACCTCGACGAGACGAAGCAGAAGATGGAGCAATCGCAGCAGCAGGCGCAGCTCGCCGACGAGCGCAAGCAACTCGAACAGACGCGCAACGAAGCGCAGCAAGCGGCAGAGGCGATGGAGCGAAATCAACCCACGCAGGCCCTCGCCAACGGCACGCGTGCGCAGCGGCAGCTCGACAAGTTGCGCGACGACTTTCGCAAAAAGACGAGCGGCCAATTCAACGAGGAGATGCGCGAGATGCGTCGCGATGCGCGCGAGCTGGCGCAGACGCAGCAGGAGATTTCCGAGAAGCTGAGCACCGAGCCCGACAAACCGCAGCGGCGCACGCTCGACGGCAGCGGCGAGCGCGAGCAACTCGCGAAGAAGTTCGACGATCAGCAGGAGAAGCTCGGCGGGATCACCGAGGACATGAAGCGCGTGAGCGAGCAGGCTGAGGCCGCCGAGCCGCTGCTCGCGAAGGAACTCTACGACACACTGCGCAAGACCGCGCAATCAGACACCGCGAAGACGCTCGAAATGACGAAGGCGCTGAACCAGCGCGGTTACGGCGAGGATGCGCGGAAATTCGAGGAGAAGGCGCGCGGGGAGATCGAGGAGCTCAAAACGGGAGTCGAGCGGGCTGCGGAGAGCGTGCTCGGCGATGAAGCCGAAGCCTTGCGCCAAGCCCGCGCTGAACTCGACACGCTTGCCCGCCAGCTCAATCGCGAGATCGCGCAGAACCGGCCCGATCTTGCGCAGCCTTCCGAGCAGCGTGACGGCGCGGCCGCTTCCGAAGCGAAGGATGGGAAGCAGCCCGGCGATCAGCAGCAGGCGCAGACTGGCAAGCCCGGCGAGTCACAGCAAACGGCGCCGGAACAGGCTCAAGGAAAGCAACCCGGCCAGCAAGCGCAGCAGGGCACAGCCAAACAGCCCGGCGAGGGACAACTCGGCGAGGGCAAGCAATCGGACGGCAATCAACCCGGGCAATCAGCGCAGGCTGGCGAAGGAAAACAACCGGGCCAAGGCAAGCAGCCAGGCGAGGAACAGCCCGAGCCTGGGCAAGGTAAGCAGACCGCCCAAGGGCAACAGTCGGGCAAAGGTCAACAACCCGGACAGGGGGCACAACCGGGCAACGCGAGCGCAGGCAAGGGCGGCGAACCTTCCCCGGACGGTAACAAGTCCGGCGACTCACAGCGCTCCTCTTCCCGGCTCGCCGAGATGACCCAGCAGCGCGGCGGGAGCGACGATGGACGCGGGCTCGGCGGAGGCGGGGCTGATGAGCAGCAGGCGGGGCCGCTCACGGGCGAGAAGTTCGTCGAGTGGTCGGACCGGCTGCGGAAGGTCGAGGAGATGATCGATGATCCGGCGCTGCGGACCGAGGCGGCGCGCGTGCGCGAAGTCGCAAAGGGCGTGCGCGCGGAGTTCAAGCGGCACAGCCTCGCGCCGAATTGGGAGATGGTGAGCACGAAGATTGGCGCGCCGCTCGCGGAGTTGCGCAACCGACTGACCGAAGAACTCGCGCGACGCGACTCGAAGGAGAGTCTCGTGCCGATCGACCGCGACCCGGTGCCGGCGCAGTATGCGGAGCGCGTGCGGCGGTATTACGAGGAGCTGGGACGGAGTCGCTGACCCCGCGGCGCTATTTCTTCGGCGCGAAGTAGTGCTCGATCATCAGGTCTTCGAGTTGGGCGGCGCCTTCACGGTTCAACGCGCTGCGATAGACGACGACTTCGGCGAGATCGCCTTTGAAGTCCGCACCGATGGCCGAGGTCTGCTCCGGATGTTCTTTGCTCTCGGGGGACTCTCCCAGCTTGCCGATGGTGAACTCGTTTAAGGAGGGCAGGTCGGCCTCAAGTTGGATGGAGGGTGACTGATACGCTTCGCCTCGAGCGCCACGGGCGAAGATGCGGGCCTTCTTGTCTGACTGGCTCAGTGTGATGGTGATGACGAGAAACGCGTTCTCCGGCACTTCCATCTTTGTGCCGATCGCGGGCTGCGCCACCCCGCCGATACTGGACTCGAGGAGCAGTTTTTTATCCGCCGTATAGAAGAGCTGGAAGCTGCCGCGCTCGCCCGCGGTGGAGGAAAACCCACGCAGTGCGGCGAGACGGGTGCCGTTCGTGCCGGAGCGCACCCGCGCCACCAGGACGAGGCTGTAGCCGGGGCGGAAGCCGAAGTCTTTCGGGTTCAGCGTCGCGCCATCGGCGGACTTGCCCGAGTAAGTGGCCCGCAGGTATTCGCCGCCTTCGAAGACGAGGCAGGGGGTCGGCTCGCGCAGTTCGGGGCTGAGCACAACCAGCATCCGTGGACTGGCGAGGATGTTGCGATCGATCACAGCCAGCGGGCGATTTCCGCCGGCCTCGGCGATGTCCATCCAGGTGCTCACGGCCATCGTTGCCAGTGCGGGCACGTCAGCTTTCGTCTTTTTCGGCGACGCCGGATCGGCGTAGCGCATCAGGTGATCGGTGCTGACGTAGCGGGCGAGGATGCGGTCGGCGTTCGGCAACGGCTTGCGCGAGGCAGATACCGTGGGAGCGACGGGCTCATACTCCCTTCTGCTGGAGGGCTTTTTCGACTCCGTCGCCGCTTCGACAGGCGGCGGGGTGGCGACGGCCACGGGCGACTTTTCTACGACCGCGACGGGGCTCGATGCGGGCGCAGGTGTGGAAGGGGCAGCTTGGGCTGTGGATTCTCCCCGCGGCCAGAGCATGAACGCGGCGCCACCCAATACGACCGCAGCGGCACCGACGAGCAGGCCGGTGCTCATGCCACGCTTTGCTTCAGAAGTTGGGGAGGACTCCGGTGGCGCGAACTGCGAGTCGGAGACTTCGGCCTCCGGATCTGACGGTGCTGCTCCTTCCGGCACAGCGGCTTGCACCGGCGGGACGAGCGCGGTCTGCGTCCGCTGCGTTGGCACGTGCGCGGTGTGCGAATCGGTGTGGCCATGGACGACTCCGGTCTCGATCGCCCGGGTGATGTGCTGGCCGGCTTTGATGCGTTCGAAGACGCCGTTGAACGAATCCAGAGCCTCGCGCGCATTGGCGGGGCGGTCCTCGGGCTTGCGGTTGATCGTCCACATCACCCAGGCGCAGAGGTCTTCATGCAGGTCCGGACAGCGCTCCTGCAGCGGCCTCACGCGCTGCTCCAGATGCGCTTCGATGATCTCGGGGATGGTATCTCCATTGAACGGCGTGCGACCGGAGAGCACCTTGTAAAAGACGCACGCGAGCGCGTAGAGATCTGCCCGGCCATCCATCGGTTTGTGCTCGATCTGCTCCGGTGCCATGTAGCGAATCGAGCCCTTGATTTGGCCACCGAGATTCGTCGTCTGCCGCCGGGCGTTCGAGCTGGCGCGGGCGAGGCCGAAGTCCATTACCTTCACCGTCAGCCGTCCGCCGGGCAGACGCGAGACGCGGATATTCTCTGGCTTCATGTCGCGATGCAGCACCTTCAACTCGTGTGCGGCGAGCAGAGCCTCGAGCGTCTGCACGCCGAGTTGCTGGAAGTCGTCCAGACTCAGCGCCTCGCCCTCCAGCCAGCTCGAGAGATCTTCGCCCTCGATCAATTCCATCACGAGCAGCAGCCCGTTTTCATCGGCGGCCACGTCGAACACGGAAACGATGTTCGGGTGGCGCAAGTTTGCGAGCATGAGCGCCTCATTTTTCAGACTTTCATGGTCGCCGTCCTTTTCTTTCGTCAGCCGCTTGATCGCCACAAAGCGCTGCAACTGGATGTCGAACCCTTTATAGACAATGCCCTGCCCCCCTCGCCCAGCTTGTCGAGAATCTTGTATCGCTCGTGATTCGGAGGCGGAGGGGCAGAGTCGGAGGAAGGCATTAGACGGAGGGAAGCAAAGTTCGCGTCCGAGATGCAAGAAGGGTGCCGGAGACACGGGCGCAAAAGCCGGCCCGCCAAGTAATTGAGAAGCCCTCCGCTGATGAGCGGTTGACGCCTCCCGCGCGCCCGGGCGAAACCAGTAGCTCCATGACGAACTCTCCGCCTCGCATCGACGGCTGATGACCACCTCGCTCGAACTCGCGGGGCGGCATTGGCTGTGGCCGTCGGTCGCCGTGTTCGGGGTCGCACTGGTCTTCGTCGCGTGGAGCTACACGCGCACGCCCGGTCCTCGCGGACTCCGCCTCGCCTGCGCGCTACTGAAGTTGCTCGGCATCGCTGCACTGCTCGCGTGCCTGGCGGAGCCGATGTGGACGGGCCAGCGCGCGAAGCCGGGCGCGAACCTGCTCGCGCTCGTGGCGGACAACAGCCTGAGCATGAAACTGCACGGGCGCGGTGAAACAGCGACGCGCGGCGAGATGCTCACGCGGCTCGTCGTGGGTGAAGACAGCCAGTGGCGCGCGCCGCTCGGGGAGAACTTCGAGGTGCGCAACTTCCTCGCCGACACGCGGCTGGTGCCGACGCAGGAGTTTCGCGAGCTGGATTTCAGCGGGCGCTCATCGGCACTCGGCGGCGCGTTGAAGACGATCGTCGAGCGCTATCGCGGACAACCGCTCGCGGGTGTGCTGCTCTTCACCGATGGCGTCGCCGCGGATCTCGAAGGCGCGGATCTCACGGGCCTGCCGCCGGTTTATCCCGTCGTCTTCGGCAACGACCTGCCGCCGCGCGATCTCGCGATCGCGAGCACGGCGGTGACGCAGACTTCTTTCGAGGATGCGCCGGTGACGGTGCAGGCGGACGTCGCGGCGGTCGACTGCGCGGGCGAGGAAGTGATCGCGCGGCTTTTCGCCATCGATGCAAAGCCGGACGCGAAGCCGATCGCCGAGCAGAAGCTCACCGCGCCGCACGACTCGACGAAGCTCGTCTTCCGCTTTCAGCTCCGACCGGAGAAGTCCGGCGTGCTTTTCTACCGGCTCCGCGTGAGCGCGAAGAACAACGCGGCGGACGAGGCGACACTCGCGAACAATGAAACCGTCGTGACGGTCGATCGCGGCACGGGACCGCATCGCGTGCTCTACGTGAGTGGGCGGCCGAATTGGGAATACAAGTTCCTCCAGCGCGCGGTGACGGGCGACGATCAGACGCAACTCGTCGGGCTGATCCGCATCGCGAAGCGCGAGCCGAAATTCGAGTTCAAGGGGCGCGCGGGTGAGTCGAGCAATCCGCTCTTCCGCGGCTTCGGCAATCAATCGAAGGAAGAGGTCGAGCGCTACGATCAGCCCGTGCTCGTGCGGCTGAATACGCAGGATGAATTCGAGCTGCGCGACGGGTTTCCGAAGACGGAGGAGGAGCTGTTCAAATATGAGGCGATCGTGCTCGACGACCTTGAGGCGGAGTTCTTCACCGCGGAGCAGATGTCGCTGCTCCAGCGTTTCGTGAGCGAGCGCGGCGGCGGCTTCCTCATGCTCGGCGGGATGGAGTCGTTCGCGGATGGGAAGTTCGCGCGCTCGGCGATCGGCGATCTGCTGCCGGTGTATTTGCAGGGAGCAGGGAGCAGAGAGCAGGGAGCGGAGCTGCGGTTGCGGCTCACGCGTGAGGGCTGGCTGCAACCGTGGGCGCGGCTGCGGTCGAGTGAGGCGGAGGAGCGCGCGCGGCTCGAAGAGCTGCCGCACTTCGACGCGCTGAATGTAAGCGGCAGCGCGAAGCCGGCGGCGACGGTCGTGGCGACGGTGACGGACGGGCAGCACGATTTTCCCGCGCTGGTCGCGCAGCGGTTCGGACGCGGACGCACGGCGGCGCTGCTCATCGGCGACTGGTGGCAGAGCGGGCTCGGCGACGAGGCGCGGCAGAAGGATCTCGGCAAAGCGTGGCGCCAGCTCGTGCGCTGGCTGGTGGCCGATGTGCCGGCAAAGATCGAGCTGCGCGCGGAGCCGGTGGCGGATGCGCTGAGCGTGCGACTGCAAGTGCGCGCGCGGGATGCGAAGTTCCAGGCGATCGACAATGCGGGCGTGACGCTGAAGGTGGAGCCCGCGAGCGGCGCGGCCACAGACGGCGCGGTGGGGACACCGCGCCCTACCAGTGGCAGCAAGGTAGGGACCGCTGTCCCCAGCGGTCCGGGTGCAGCCGTCACGCTCACCGCGGAACCGTCGGCGTCGGAGCCGGGCGTGTATGAGGCGACTTACATCCCGCGCGAAAATGGCGGCTATCGTGTCGATGCCACGGTGACGGATGAAAACGGCGCCGCTGTCGGCAATGCGGCGACGGGCTGGACGACCGATCTCGCCGCGGCGGAGTTTCAATCGCTCACGCCGAACCGCGCGCTCATGGAAACGCTCGCACAAAAGACCGGCGGCAAGGTGCTCACGCCGGAGCAGCTCGCCGCCTTCGCCCGCGAGCTGCCGAGCCAGCGCGCGCCGGTGACGGAGACGTGGACGCAGCCGCTCTGGCATACGCCGTGGATGCTCGCGCTGGTGGTCGGGTGCTTTGTCGGAGAGTGGGGACTGCGGCGCTGGAGGGGGCTGGCGTGAGCGCGCGCGCCTTGCTCCTCGCGTGGCTCTTCCCGCTCGCGCTCGTCGCTGCCGAGCAGCAATCGGCCATCATCGCGATCGGCGCGGAGGGCGATGCGGAATACGCGGAGACCTTCACGAGATGGGCGGACGACTGGCAGAAGGCGTGCGCGGCGGGCAGCGTGAAAACGATCACCATCGGGGCGGATGCGGACGACGGGCGTGCCCGGTTACAGCGTGCGCTCGAGGGCGAGGCGAAGCGCGGCGAGCCGCTGTGGCTCGTGCTGCTCGGGCATGGAACGTTCGATGGGCGAGTGGGAAAATTCAACGTGCGCGGCGACGACGTGAGCACGGACGATCTCGCCGCGTGGCTGAAACCCTTCGAGCGCACCGTCGTGATCGTCGCCGGCTTCTCCACGAGCGGCGCGTGGCTGAAGCCGCTCGCGGCACCGGGACGCGTGATCGTGTGCGCGACGAAGAGCGGGTCGGAAAACAACTTCGCCCGCTTCGGCGGCTATCTCGCGGGCACCTTCGCCAGCGGCGCGGACCTCGACAAGGATGGGCAGACTTCACTGCTCGAGGCGTGGCTCGCCGCGGCGCGAAAGACGACGGACTTCTACAAGGAGGAAGGCCGGCTCGCGACGGAGCACTCGCTTCTCGATGACAATGGCGACGGACTCGGCACGCCGGCTGATTGGTTCCACGGCACGCGTGCGGTGAAGAAGGCCCAAGGCAAAGCCATCGCCGACGGGATGCGGGCGTCGCAACTCGTGCTCGTGCCGAACGCGGACGAACGCTCGCTTTCGCCGCAACAGCGCGAGCAGCGCAACGCGCTGGAACACGAGCTCGCGGCGCTGCGCGAGCGCAAGGCAGAGATGAAGGAGGATGAATATCTAGCGGCGCTCGAAGCGGCGCTGCTCAAGCTGGCGCGGATTTACCACCAGACTGGCAGTTGACCCGCACGACGGTTGCGCGGTTTTCTGGGACGATGAATTTTCGCCTACTCCTCTGCGCCGCTCTGCTGCTCACGCCTGTCTTTGCCGACGATGCGCCGTCGAAGTGGGAGAAGGAGATCGCGGCCTTTGAGGCGAAGGACAAGACGAGTCCGCCGGAGAAGGGCGGGATCGTGTTTGTCGGGAGTTCAAGCATCCGGAAGTGGACGACGCTGGCGGAGGATTTTCCGCATCATCGCGTGCTGAATCGGGGCTTCGGCGGGTCGCAGATCGCGGATAGTGTTCAGTTCGCGGGTCGGATCGTGATCCCGTATGCGCCGCGGACGGTGGTGCTGTATGCGGGCGGGAATGATCTCAATGCGGGCAAGGCGCCGGAGTCGGTGTTTGTGGATTTCCTCGCCTTCGTCGCGCGGATTCGGGCGGACCTGCCGGAGACGGAGATCGCCGTCATCTCGGTCGCGGGGAATCCGAAACGCTGGGCGCAGGTGGAGAAGGTGAGAACGCTCAATGCGCTGGTGGCCGATTACTGCGGGAAGCATCCGAGGATGAAGTTCATCGATGTCTTCCCCGCGATGATGGGATCGGATGGGCTGCCGCTGCCGGACATTTTTCTCAAGGACAAGCTGCACATGAACGAGAAGGGATATCGCATCTGGACGCAGATCGTGGGCGCGGCGCTGCCATCGGGGGATAAGTAGGCGGGTGCGAGTTGGGGGTTGAGGAATCGGCTCATCGGCTGCAACATCGCGGCCCTTCGCTTCATGCCTGCCAAAGCTGCCAAACCCGATCCTGACCTAACTTTTGAGACCGCCGTCGAGCGGCTCGAGGCGATCGTGGAGGCGATGGAGGGCGATAAGCTACCGCTGACCGATCTGCTCGTGCGCTACGAGGAGGGGACGCGACTGGTGAAGTTTTGCCAAGAGCAGCTCACGGCGGCGGAGCGGAAGATCGAGATCATCGCGCGTGACGCAAAGGGTGAGCCGAAGCTCGAAGCGTTCGAGCCCGAGAAAGCCGCGGCTTCCCCTGCCCCGAAAGCGAAGCCCGCGGAAGACGTGAGCCTTTTCTGAAATGACCAAACCCATTCTGCCCACGATCAATTCGCCCGCGGACATCAAGGCACTGCCGGAAGCGCTGCTGCCTCAGCTCGCACAGGAGGTGCGGAATGAACTGATCGGCGTGCTGTCGGACGACAACCCGAAGTCGGTCGGCGGCCACCTCGGGCCGAACTTGGGCGTGGTGGAGCTGACGATCGCGATGCACCGGGCGTTCGAGACGCCGAAGGACAAGTTCGTCTTTGACGTGAGCCATCAGGGCTACGTGCATAAGCTCTTCACCGGGCGGCGCGAGCGCTTCGACACGATGCGGCAATACGAGGGGCTTAACGGCTTCCTGCTGCGCACCGAGAGTGAGCACGACTGCTATGGCGCGGGCCACGCGGGCACGGCGCTGAGCGCGGCGCTCGGCATGGCGGTGGGGCGCGATCTGCGTGGCTCGGATGAGCACGTGGTGGTGGTCGCGGGGGATGCGGCGTTCACGTGCGGCGTGAGCTTCGAGGCGCTGAACAACGTGGCGGAACAGACGAAGAAATTCATCGTCGTGCTGAACGACAACGAGTGGTCGATCGCCAAGAACGTGGGCGCGATCGCGAGCTACTTCTCGAAGATCGCGACGCATCCGACTTACGCGCACCTGCACGAGCGTGCGGCGCAGTTCGTCGAGATGGTCGGCGGGAAATTCGCGAAGGACTTCGCGCACAAGATCGAAGCGGGTGTGAAGAATCTCTTCGCGCCGTCGGTGCTCTTCGAGGAGTTGGGCATCCGCTACTACGGGCCAATCGACGGGCACGATATTCCCCTGCTGATCCAGACGTTCGAGTTCCTCAAGACGCAGAACGAACCGGTAATCCTGCACATCCAGACGACGAAGGGCAAAGGCTACGCCCCCGCGCTGGAGCGGCCGGACAAGTTTCACGGGCTCGGGAAATTCGAGCCGAAGACTGGGGAGACGGCGGCGGCATCGCTGCCGACGTATTCGGAGATCTTCGGCAAGACGCTGGCGAAGTTTGCCGAGCACAACAACAAGCTCGTGGCGATCACCGGCGCGATGCCAACGGGCACGGGACTGATCCATTTCGCGAAGGCGCACCCGGACAAATACTTCGACGTGGGCATCGCGGAGGAACACGCGGCGCTCTTCGCTGCCGGGCTCGCGACGCAGGGGTTTAAGCCGTTCCTCGCGATCTACTCGACCTTCATGCAGCGCGCTTACGACATGATCGTTCACGACATCGCGCTGCAGAACCTGAACGTCTGCCTTTGCATGGACCGCGGCGGGCTCAGTGGTGACGACGGACCGACGCACCACGGACTCTTCGACATCGGCTACCTGCGCCCCGTCCCGAACCTCGTCCACATGCAGCCCAAGGATGAAGACGAGTTCGTGGATATGCTGTGGACGATGGCAAATTACCACGCGGGCCCGATCGCTATCCGCTACCCACGCGGCGCCGGCACTGGCGCGCAGCCGAAGGCGCAGCCCAAGATTCTCGAGATCGGCAAAGCGGAAGTCCTCCACCACGGATCGAAGCAGCCCGCGCGCGTGGCGATCTTCGGCCTGGGGGGGATGTGCGAACTCGCTCAGAAAGCGGCAACCACGCTCGAAGCCCACGGTATCTCAACCGCTGTGATCAACCCGCGCTGGATCAAGCCGCTTGATGCCGGGACGATCGAATTTTTCGCCCGCTCGGTGGAGGTCGTCTGCACGATAGAAGACCACGTGCTGCATAACGGCTTCGGCTGCGCGGTAATCGAGCATCTCAACGATGCGGGGATCAAGACGCCGGTCGTTCGGATCGGCTGGCCAGATCAGTTCGTCGAGCATGGTGCTGTGGACATCCTGCGGAAGAAGCACGGACTCACCGCCGACGCAGCGGTCGCCAGGATCATCGAGCAACTTTCTGCGAGGCCGGCCAAGGGCGCTCAGCCCAAGAGCGCGGCCTGAGCCGCTGCGGCAGGGTGATCAGGCGCATTCGCACACGACTCGGAAACCGACATCGTTGCTACTGTAGTCAGGGCCGTTGAACTGACGCGCGGTGGCTCGCAGGCTCGCAGCGCGACTTTTCCAACTGCCGCCGCGGTAATTGCGTCGCTGGCTATTGCGAGGACCACGTGGGTTTTGAACATCCTTGCCCTTGTAGGGCTCATAGCAATCGAGGCACCACTCGAAGACGTTGCCAGCCATGTCTTCGATCCCAAAGGGGCTGGCCCCTTTCGGATAGGCGCCGACCGGTGAAGTCTGCGGCCAGCCGTCGTCAATGCGTGTATCGCGCCATGCGCAGTTGCTACTGAGGTCGGCAAAATTTGCGTAGTGGCCGCCATCGAGTTGTTCGCCCCAAGGGTAGGAACGCCCGTCCGTTCCCCGGGCTGCGTATTCCCATTCGGCTTCAGTGGGGAGGCGATAGCGCCGTCCCTCGATGCGGCTCAGCCACTCGCAGAACCGCTCGGCATCCGCCGTAGTGACGTAAACGACGGGATGATGATCCTCGCCCCAAGGCGCTCGTTTGGCGACGTGGGTCCGATCGAAGCATTCGAACTGCGCGTTCGTGATCGGGTGGCGCGTCAGGTAGAAGCGGCTCACGAACACCTTGGTCACCGGTTGTTCGCTCGGCTGGGCTTCGATTCCGTTGAAGCCCATCGCGAAAGTTCCGCTCGTCACAAGGTAGAGTTCCGCGCCGGTGACGCTCACGAAATTGGGATTTTTTTCCTTTTCCTGGGCGCGAATCAGCGGTGTGACCACGGGCAACTCGCGTTGGACCGGCGGGGGCGAAACGGATGGTGCAGCCTTCGTCGGAGCAGGCGCGGCGGAGCGCACCGCATTCGATGGAACCGCCACGGCAACCGAGGGTGCCGACCTCGGAACTGTGCCCGCTGGCCTTTGCGCGGCGATTGGCATCGTATCGACGTGCTCCGTGTATTCGTCGATCAAGTCCTCCGCCTGACCGCCGGTGAGCCCGAGGCTTTCCCCGAGGTTGCACATCGCATCGCGCTGGTCGTCGGTCATTTCTTCACCGTCCCGACACAGACGCGACATTTGCAGAAGCTTGCGAAACTCGTTGAAGGGATCCCTGCTGGACGTTTCGAACATCGCTACCACAGGAGGCGGAATGGGCGGCGGCGCTTGTTCGGCCTCTGCACGAACTGCACCGGTGCGCCCGAGTTCAGACTCAATCACGGCGCGGGCCTCTTCCTCGCTGAGACCAAGCGCACGACCCGCGGCGACCAGGCGAGCCTCTTCCTCAGAGCGGAGTCGTCTTCCGATAATGATAAATCCGATGAGCTTCTTAAACTCCTCGCCAGCGGCCTCCACGGCGGCTTCGTGCAGCGTCAGGTCGTGTTGCTTGCGTGTCACCGGATCGAGCAAGGCCGTCCGAGCCTCGACGAGAAAGATCGGCGCCTCGTCCAATCCCGCACGGAGAATCTGACTCAGCGGATTGCTTGGCTGATTCTTGAGCGGGAGTTTTTTCTGCCACCACACGAGGAGTTGGCGGCAGTTGTCCTCGATCTGCTCGGTGCTGGCGTTGGAGTCAAAGGAGAGGCAGAGCCTCTCGTAATAATTGGACGAATTGTAGCGCTTCCAGCCCTCCCATCGGAGCGGGTTGTCGGGAAGCGGATTGGGGAGACTGTCGGCCACCGTTCAGAACTCGGAGCGCGCTATACTACCTTGATTTGCAGTAGGTCCGCGGTCGCCGTGGCGATCTCGTTTTCGCTCAGACCGGTATTGCGAGCAATGGAGACGCGGTTCTGTCGCCCATATGCTTCGACGACGACTTCGAGGACCTGATTTTCGTCGTAACTGTAGGTCAGTTCCACCGGACTGCCTTTGGGCAGAAATGGCGGCAACTCAATGTCGCAAATCCCAAGCGGAGTGCACTCGCTCGGCACCGTGCTTTCACCCTCCACGATGCGCACGATGGCGTTCTTCATGTTCGCCTTAGCGGTGCCAAAGCTGTTGCGCACGTGTGTCGGCACGGGTGTCATTTTCTTGATCATTGGGAAGACGTATTCTTCGACCTTCGAGTCGTCCCACAACACGACGCCGAGTGTGTGCGTGGTAATGTTGGTTACCTTGATGAGCGAACCATCCTGCGCGCTAAATTGGGATCTCACTTCCGCGGGAAGGTGGCGCTCGCCGAGTTTGTCCTCCTCATGGAGCAAGGCAAGAACCGCCTGCACGGCGGCGCCAAGCGAGACGGCTTCGTCGGGGCTGACATCGTCTGCGACGGGCCGGTTGGAGAGGTCGCCAACCATCTGTCGAACGCTAGGCATGCGAGTCATGCCGCCCGTTAGCAAAACGCGATCGATCTGATTCCAATCCATCTGCGCCTCCTGCATGACGATCTCGCAAATCGCTTTGCTCTTCTCGAGGAGGTGTCGACACTTCTGCTCGAATTCATCGCGCGTTAGTTCGAGCTTGATAGACTTGCCGTTGTAGCTGTGGACAATCGTGGTGCGGGTGCGGCTGGAAAGTTGGATCTTCGCGGTGAGTGCGCGGTTGTAGAGATCCTGATAGCTCTGCAAGTCCAGCAGCGGATTCTCCCCATGCACCTTGTCGAACTCATCGGCGACCCAGTTGACTACCACGTCGTCCCAGTCCTTGCCTCCGAGGCGGTGATCGCCATTGCTGGCAATCATGCGGATGTGGTGATCGTCGATCCGCATAATGGTCACGTCGAAAGTGCCTCCACCGAGGTCGAAGACGAAGACAGTCTGGTTGCTCTCGAGTTTATCGAGGCCGTAGGCGAGCGCGGCCGCTGTCGGTTCGTTGATAATCTGGAGGACATTGAGCCCCGCGAGTTGGCCAGCGTGGAGAGTGGCCGTGCGCTCAGCATCGTTGAAGTATGCTGGGACCGTGATGACAGCGTCTGTGATTGGCTCACCCAGATACTTCTCGGCGTCATTCTTGAGTTTCTTGATGATGAGCGCGCTGAGTTCCTCGGCACTGTAAACTTTCCCGTCGAACTCCCTGTGAAACTGCCCCTTAGACTTCCCGATCTCACGCTTCACGAAATCGACGATCTTCTCCGGTTCGGCCACGGCGTTCTGCTTCGCGAGTGAGCCGACGATCGCATTGTGCCCATCGAATAGAATGACGGACGGCGTGATGCGTTCACTCTCCGCGTTCGGGATGATCTGCGGCTTGCCGTAGGTGTCGATGTGGGCAATGGCGCTAAACGTCGTGCCCAGATCAATACCGACGGCTTTGCGAGAACTTGGCAATTCGGAGTCGCTCATGAAGGGTTCGGGAGTGTCCCGGGATTTAATTGAAACTGCAACTTGTATGCCTGCATAGGGGGTCCTCAGCCCGGGTTCTCGTCGCCGACCGACAGAGCGACAAGGAAGCCTTCCTTCCATTTTTTGATCACCACTTCCTCCGCACGGAACAAGCGATCTTTCCAAAGAAAGCCGCGTTTTACGAAGCGAACGACTGCATTGTCCTCATCCGGATCCTCGGCAAGTTCCACTGCGATAGCACGCTGAGTCTGCTTATCGAGTTTGCCCACGTGCGGCGGCATGAGCGTAACCTCAAGCCGATTCAGCACCTCGGTAATGAAGCCGAGGTTATGCTCGATGTTGACTTCGATCGTCCGGAGTTTCGCGATCAACTCGAGCCCCCCCTGAGCATAATTGGGCGTCTCCAGCGGCAGCAACGGCCGACGCAAGCTGCCGCTGGATCTCAGCAACGTCGTCATAAAGCGAAACCAGATCGCGGATGATCGGACGGTGGACTGAGTCGAGCAAGAATCCATCTTTGTAGCCCTTCAACTCCTCGTGCAACGCCGCAAACATGTTCTGACTCACAGCGCTCCTGGATTCCAGCAGGGCTCGTAGATCAGCGACCACACCGGGGAGATCCTTGTGTGCTTCGGTCGAAGACGCGGCTGCGGCATCGAGTCTTTTCAGCAGTGCTGTGTTGTCTCCAGTCGCCCGGCTCACCGTTTCCAATCCAAGCACAAGTGGCTTGAGCAATTGCAGCAGCGAAAGCTGCCCGTGGCGCGGGGACGCAGTCTCGGCTCCGGATGGCGACGCCGTGGAAGCGCCCGATTCATCCGCTCGTGCTGCCGGTGAAGTAGGATTCTCCGCTGCTCCAACACTCGCACGCGTTTCGATCGCCTTCTCCGCCTGGGCAAACAAACCGCGCAATTGCGCGTCAAATTCGGTGTCGAGTATTGATTCTGGCTCGGCCATGTCGCGTATCAGCAAGAGCGAATTGCTTGCCAGCACTGTAGACAAACTATGGGCTGAACCGTCCCTCGAACAAAGCAACGCCCCGAGGCCTCACAAAGCACCTCGAGGCAAGATTCTGAACGCAACGACAGTCAGTTTCCTACAGGCGACGCAGTCACCAGAATCGGATCGACATGGATCTTACGCCTCGATCGTTGGAATCGAACCTTTCCATCGATCAGCGCAAAAATCGTGTGATCTCGCCCCATGTCGACACCGTCTCCAGGATGCCAACGGGTGCCCCGTTGCCGAATGATGATATTGCCAGGGATTACGTGTTCGCTCCCGAACTTCTTCACACCAAGCCGCTTGCTGTGACTGTCGCGTCCGTTCTTGACTGAACCTTGACCTTTCTTGTGAGCCATAAGTGAGTTGAGAGTAAAAGTTTGGAAAAGACTATTAACCGTTGATGGACTTGATGAACAGCTTGGTCAACAGACGCCGGAAACCAACCTTCCGGTGGTAACCCTTCCGTCGACGATACTTGAACGCAACGCCCTTTGGTCCTTTGTATTGCTCTATCACTTCAGCCTCGACTGTCACCCCACGCACTGCATCACCAACTTTCACCCCAGATTCTTCGCTGACGAGCAGCACATCGGAAAAAGTCAGAACAGTGCCGGGCTCGGCGTCGAGTTTCTCGACATCGATCACGTCAGCAACGGACACACGATATTGTTTCGCACCGGTCTGGAAAACTGCGTAAGCCATAATGATTTATTTTTGAAAAAGGGCGCGCACCATGAGGTGGTGCAGTGGAGTTGGCAAGAGCTTTGTCTTAAAAAGAGACGTTCCGCTCGACCTAGGCAACCGTGCGGAGCGCCCGGGTTCTGGCAGGCAAATCAGAACTGGCTTACGGCTTCTTGCCGGTGCTTCCCGAAATCGGCGGCACTTCTTTTGTCGGAGGCTTCACCACGCTCTGCGCCGGTCGCTCGGCTTCAACCGTCTGCGCCTGCGCTCCATGATAGAACGTCACGCGTGGACTAAGCGTTCCCACCTCCTCCACCGATCCCACCGGAAGATTATGACGCGCTGTATCAAACGTGGTTCCGCTAGATGCCTTCATCCGGTCATTCCATTGCACATAACGATACGTGACCGTGTAGCCGTTGCCGAAATAGCGCATGGTCGGCTTATAGTAGTAAGTTGGTCCAGTCGTGCGCACCTTGCTGCGCGTCACAGTCGGCGATTCGGACCGGGATCCATACCCAGGATCGCTGTCGTATGCGGACGCAATACCGCTAAGGAGACTGAGGGCGACGACGGGTGCGAATATTTTGGTCATAAGGGAATTGGCGCTTCCTTTCAATGCCGCAAATTTTTGAGGGAAGTCGAGAGAAATGTTCACTCCCCACCTAGGTAGCACTCCTGCACCTCGGGATTGCCGCGCAATGCTTCGGCTGTGTCACTCAGCGTAATCCGTCCGGTTTCGAGCACGTAGCCTCTGTGTGAAACCTCCAAGGCTAAATTGGCATTCTGCTCTACGAGTAGAATTGTGAGGCCGAGTTCGCGGTTGATCTCCACGATCTTCTCAAAAATCGTCTGCACGAGGATTGGAGCGATGCCGAGCGACGGTTCGTCGAGCATCAGGCACTTCGGCTTGCTCATCAACGCGCGGCCGATCGCGAGCATCTGTTGTTCGCCACCGCTGAGCGTCCCTGCAGTCTGCTGCTCCCGCTCCTTCAGCCGTGGGAAGATCGAGAAGACGTAATCGAAGTCTTTCGCAAAATTCGCCGTGTCCTTCCGGCGGTAAGCGCCCATGCGCAGGTTCTCGAGCACCGAGAGATTCGCGAAGACCATGCGCCCCTCGGGGCTTTGCGCCAGACCGCGTCCGACGATCACATGCGGCGCGACGCCTGCGATGTTCTGCCCATCGAAGTTGATCACTCCCGCGCGCGGCTTCACGAGGCCCGAAATGGCGCGCAAGGTCGTGCTCTTCCCCGCCCCGTTCGCGCCGATGAGCGTTACGATCTCGCCCTGCTTCACATCGAGCGAGATGCCGTGGAGCGCACTAATCGCACCGTAGTTCACGTGAAGATCGCGAACCTCAAGCATCGTCGAAGTCCTTCCCGAGATACGCAGCGATCACCTTCGGATTCGCCCGGATTTCATCCGGCGTGCCCTCGGCGATCTTCTTTCCGTAATCGAGCACGTTGATGCGCTCGCAGATTCCCATGACCACTTTCATGTCGTGCTCCACGAGCAGCACCGAGATTTGAAATTTGTCCTTCACGAAGCGGATCAACTCCATGAGTTCCTGCTTCTCAGTTGGGTTCATCCCGGCAGCGGGCTCGTCAAGCAGGAGAAGCTTCGGCTGTGTCGCCAGCGCGCGGACGATCTCCAGTCGGCGCTGGTCTCCGTAGGGCAGCGACTTGCTCATTGTCTCGCGGAAATGATCGAGGCTGAAAATCTTCAGCAACTCCATCACTTCGTGATCCACTCTCGCCTCGCCTGCGCGAAATGTTCTTCCACGTAAAAGCGCGTCGCTGATGCCTTGCGCGCGGTTGCCCTGCATCGCGGTCCGCACGTTGTCGAAGACGGTCATTTGCGCAAAGAGCCGGATGTTTTGGAAGGTGCGCGAGATCCCAGCCAGCGAAAGTTCGTGCGGCTTCACACCCACCGTCGGCTTCCCGCGAAACGAGATGCGGCCCGAGGTCGGCTGATACACGCCGGTGATCAAGTTGAACGCCGTCGTCTTCCCCGCTCCGTTCGGCCCGATCAAGCCCACTAGTTCGTGCTGCTCGATCTTCATGTCGAGTTCGCCCACGGCTGTGAGGCCGCCGAACGTGATCGTCACCTTGTCGAGTTCCAGCAGCGCGCTCATTTCTTTCCGAAGGTGAACAGCCCCTGCGGCCGCGTGAGCATCAGGCCGATGATGAGCAGCGAGTAGATGATCATCCGATACTCCGCCACGCCGCGCAGCAGCTCGGGAAGGATCGTGAGGATCACCGCCGCGAGGATCACACCCACGGTCCGGCCCATGCCGCCGAGGATCACCATCACGACGATCTCGATGCTCTTGATGAAGTCGAAGCCGCTCGGCGTTAGCACGCCTTTGTGATGCGCGTAGAGCCCGCCCGCGATGCCGGCGAAGAACGCGCCGATCACAAACGCCGTCACCTTGTAGCGCACCGGATTGATCCCCATCGCGCTCGCCGCGATCTCGTCGTCATGCACCGCGATGAAGCCGCGGCCATACGTCGAGTTCACCAAGCACGCGACGACGTAGACCGTCACTGCCGCAAGGCCCCACGCCCAGCCGAAGGTCGTCAACCGCGTGATCCCCGTCAGCCCGGTCGCCGCGCCGAAGAATTCGCTCGTCTGAAAAATCACGCGGATGATCTCGCCGAATCCGAGCGTGACGATCGCGAGGTAATCTCCCCGCAACCGCAGCGACGGCACACCGACCGCAAGCCCGGCCAGCGCCGCTACACCACCGCCAAGCAACAGCGCCGGCAGAAAAATCCACGCCGAAGCGCCGCACACCAGCGTGAGCTTCGCCGCGACGTATCCGCCCACTGCCATGAACCCCGCGTGGCCGAGGCTGAATTGCCCCGTGTGTCCGTTGATCAGGTTCAGCGACACCGCGAGGATGATGTTGATCCCCACATCGATCACGATGCCGAGGTAATATCGGTTGAACGCCCCCGACGCGAACGACAGCCCGATGGCCGCGATGATCCCGAGAAGCAGAAAGAGTTTCTCGCGTCCGCGCATCACACCTTCTCCGTTTGAAGTTTACCGAGCAAGCCCGCGGGCCGGAACAACAGGATCAGGATGAGGATCGCGAACGCGATCCCGTCGCGGTAGTTCGACAGCCCCGGCATCCCTCCGAAGAACGTCTCCAACAACCCGAGCACGATCCCACCGAGCGCCGCGCCGGGCAGATTCCCGATGCCCCCGAGCACCGCCGCGATAAACGCCCGCAACCCCGGCTGAATGCCCATCAGCGGATCGATCCCCGGCGCGCGCATCGCGTAGAAAATCCCCGCCACCGCCGCGAGCGCCGAGCCGAGGCCGAACGTGAACGAGATGATCCCGTTCACATTCACGCCCATCAGCGCCGCCGCCTGCTCGTTGTAGGACACCGCACGCATCGCCATGCCGATCTTCGTCCGCTGCACGATGAACCACATCGCCGCCAGCAGCACCGCCGTGAGCACCAGCACCACGATGTCATTGCTCGAGAGATGCAGCGCGCCGATCACGATGTCGCGCGATGGCAGCAGCTTCGGAAAAGACTTCGTCGCCGCGCCGAACACCTTCTCGTGCTGCCCCGTGAACTCGATAAACAGCGACACCCCGATCGCCGTGATCAGCACCGTCAGCCGCGGCCGTTTCCGCAGCGGGCGATACGCCAGAAATTCGATCGTCATCCCGATCACCGCACAGATCGCCGCCGAGAGCAGGATCACCACCAGCGCCGTCCACACCGACTGCTCCCCGAGCATCCCCGCGACTGGCGGCGTCAGGTAAAACGCCGCGAACGCCCCGAGCATCATCACATCCGAATGCGCGAAATTGATGAACCGCAACACCCCATAAACCATCGTATAGCCCAACGCGATCAGCGCATAGATCGCCCCGAGCGCGAGGCCGTTAATGAGTTGTTGAAGAAACCAGTCGGTCACCTTGGAATGCCGTGAAGCGCCGTGAAATGCCGATCCCCAGCCACAGGCGCAAGCCTTGACTTTGCAGAAAATCTCCGCCCCCGCCGCGCGCTACTTCTTCGGCTTTCCGCCCTGCTTCGCCGCGACGTTCGCCGCCGCTTTCTGATTGGAAGTCTTACCCTTCGCCTGTTTCTGCGCGGATTTCTTCTGAACTGATTTTGGTGATTTGTCGCCCATTTGAAGCAGCATCGCCATCGCACAGCCGAGTGCGAGCCTTATTGTGGAAATCTTGAATTGCCCTTCCGCCATCCCGGCGGCAATCTGCGGAACCTGCGCACCGCGCGGGCCAACTCAAACCACCAACCACCATGGCCAAAGGCAACAACGCTCACAAAAAAGAAGTCAAGAAGCCCAAGAAAGAGAAGCCCAAGCCGCAAGCGGGCGGTCGCAAGTAATCGCCCCGCGGCGAGGCTGCGGAAAAACTCAACGCAGAGACGCAGAGAGCGCAACGGAGCGCGGAGCCACGCCGCGGAGCAGCATCCCCTCCCCGATCATTTCCTCTGCGTCCCTCTGCGTCCTCCGCGCCTCTGCGTTAAAGTCGCCCGCCCCTTCACGAGCCCGCGCACCTACGGCGCGATCGTCTCCACGTAGGAAAACTTCCCGTCCTTCACCTGCAGGATCACCGCCGACTTGTCCGCATCGCGGTCCTGGTTGATCGTGATTTTCCCCGTCACCGCGTCATACTCCTTCGTCCCCGCCAAAGCGTCGCGCACCTTCGCGCCTTCCGTCCCACCGGCTCGCGTCATCGCGTCGAAAAGGATCATCGCCGAGTCATAGCCGAGCGCAGCCATCGCATCGGGCAGCTTCCCGCTGTAGCGCTTCTTGTAAGCCTCCACGAACGCCTTCGCCTTCGGCCCGCCGGCCTCGGGTGAGTAGTGCGTGCTGAAGTAAGTCCCCTCCACCGCCTCTTTCCCGATCTCCGTCAGCTTCTCGCTCTCCCACCCGTCCCCGCCAAAGAGCGGCACCGTCAGCCCCACCTCCCGCGCCTGGATGCAAATCAGCGCCGCATCCGTGTAATACCCCGGCACGAACACCCCCTCCGGCGCTTTCGACTTGATCGCCGTCAGCTGCCCTTTGAAATCCTTGTCCCCCCCATTGTAATCCAGCTCCGCGACCACCTCTCCCCCCGCCTTCAGAAAACCTTCTTTGAAGAACTTCGCCAGCCCCTTCGAGTAATCACTCTTCACATCCGTAAAGATCGCGATCTTCTGCGCCTTCAGCGTCTTCTTCGCAAAGTTCGCCATCACCGTCCCCTGAAACGGATCGATGAAGCACACCCGGAAAATATAATCCCCCGTCTGCGTCACCTTCGGATTCGTCGAACTCGGCGAAATCTGCGGCACCCCCGCCCCCTGGCAGATCGGCGCCGCCTCCAGCGACCGGCTCGACGCCACCTCCCCCAGCACCGCCACCACCGCATCCTTCGCGATCAGCTTATTCACCGCATTCGCCGACTCCCCCGCCTTCGATTGATTATCCTCCGTCAACAGCCGGATCTTCTTCCCCAGCACGCCGCCCCCCGCATTGATCTCCTCGACCGCCAGCACCGTCCCCTCATGGGAAGACTGCCCAAACGTCGCCTCCTTCCCCGTCAGCGAAGCAAATTCCCCCACCGCGATCTGATCGGAAGAAGTTTTGTCGCACCCAGCAAACGCCAGCGCAGCCGCAAACAGGACAGAAATAGAAAGTCGTCGGTTCATAAGGCGCCGAGGCTGGCGGAAGCCCACGTGCATTTCAACTGCCAATCAGCATCTCTTCGCGCCCGCCTCGCCCGCGCAAAACTCCTCGCCCCGCGCCTCCTCCCTGCCCTACAAAAGTCTCGTGCAGCCATTTGGAGGAGTTGCCTTTGAGCAGTTGCATGGCCTTGGCCAGGGAAAGGGTGGGGGGTAGGCTCATCAGCAAATGCACATGATCGGCGACACCGCCCACGGCGAGCGCGCGCATGCCGTTCTCTCGCGCGATCCCGCCGAGGTAGGGCCAGAGCCGGGCGCGCACTTCGGGGGAGAGCAGCGGTGCGCGCTCCTTGGTGCTGAAGACGCAGTGAAACAGGCTGCTGGTGAGCGAGTGCATCGGTCTTCCTTCCCAGCGGGACTCATGTCGCTGCGGCGTGGGTTTTCCCAGCGCTGAAGCGCTGGGCTATTTTCATGGACGTTCCAGACATCGCGTCGAGGAGGGCGGCAAAAGCAGGAGCTTCAAATGATGCGAGGCGGTGGAGATGTGAAGGTCGTCGCCACGATGGAGCTGGTTTATCGGGGTGTGCAGTTTTTTCCCCCACCTGCGCGGCCTCGCATGGCAGGAAGGCTACGCGGCATTCAGCATCGGCATTTCAGGCGTGGATGAAACCATCGCCTATATCCGCGGCCAGGAAGAGCATCATCGTCAGCGCACCTACCGGGAAGAAGTCGCCCTCTTCCTGCATCGTCACGGGATCGAGCATGATCCGACGGCGCTCGACTAAGTTCTTGCGCCCCCTCTCCCACCGCCCAATCACGCAAAAGCTTTCACAGCCGTCCCCTAGGAAAACGCTGATTTAATCGCCTTGGGCTGTAGAAAAGGAAAGTCAACGCAGCGGGGCTTAGGCAGAGTGGCGGACATGAAGCAGCAAATGAGTTTCGCGCAGTCTGAATACGCCGGGAAGAAGAAGGTGACGCGGCGGGAGAAGTTTCTGGGCGAACCGAGCGGAGCGAGATAGCCTGCCGCAGGCAGCCCGAAGGGCAGCGCCGGAGGGCGCTGGCAAATGGAGCGGGTGGTGCCTTGGGCGCGGCTGTGCGTGCTGATCGAGCCGCACTATCCGCACGGCCGGCGCGGGCGGCCGCCGATCGGCATTGAGCGGATGCTGCGCATTTACTTTCTCCAGCAGTGGTATGCGCTGGCGGATGAGGCGCTCGAAGACGCGCTCTATGACAGCCAGGCGATGCGCACCTTTGCCGGCATCGACCTGAGCGTGGAAGCGGTGCCCGATGCCACGAAGCTGCTGAAGTTCCGCCACCTGC
>VFJQ01000051.1 GCA_009885995.1 Verrucomicrobiota bacterium | reverse complement strand
GGGTCATTGGACACCTTGAAGGTGCGGAGCAAATGAGGCTTGAGCCCATGCTCACGCCAGACGCGCCCCACCGTGCTGGGGCTCAGGTCCATCGCTTTAGCCATGGTCGGCGTGAACGACCTCGTGACCACCAACGGCGCCCTCACCCTCGACGGCACGCTCGTCGTCACCGAGCTGCCCGGCTTCGGCAACGGCCTCTACCGGCTCTTCGACTACGCCGGCGCGCTGACCGACAAGGGGCTCGACTTGCAGGCCGGCTTCCTCGCCGCGCATCCGGGCTCGACGATCGTCGCCGTCATTCCCAACCAGGTGAATCTCGTCGTCATCCCCGAGCCAGGCGCCACGGCGTTGCTCGTCGCGTTCGCTGGCGCCGGTCTTTGTCTTTGCCGCCGCCGCGCCCGCGCGCGTAGCCTCGCCGCATGATCGTCGCCAAACTCAAGTCCGCCGGTGAACTCGCCGTGCTGCGCGCCAAGCTCGACTCGCGCGGGCAGCGGCTCGTCTTCACGAATGGCTGCTTCGACCTGCTGCACGTCGGCCACGTCCGCTACCTGCAAGCGGCGAGCGCCCTCGGCGATGTGCTCGTGGTGGCGGTGAATGGCGACGACAGCGTGCGCGCGCTCAAGGGCGCGGGCCGGCCGGTGAACACGGAACTCGACCGCGCGGAGGTGCTCGCGGCGCTGGCGTGCGTGGACTTCGTGACGGTCTTCCAGAGTGTGCGCGTGACCGACTTGATCCGCACGGTGAAGCCGCACGTGTATGTGAAGGGCGGTGACTACACGCCCGAGTCGCTCGACGCCGGCGAGCGCGAGGCACTCGAAAGCGTGGGCGCGAAGATCGAGATCGTGGCGCTCGTGCCGGGTAAATCGACGACCGAGACGTTGCGGAGGAGCAGGGAGCAGGGGGCGGGGGGCAGGGAGCAGGAGACTGCGGGCGCGAATCCGTGAAGCGGTTCCGGTTTCAGGATTTGGAGGTTTGGAAGCGCGGGATCGAGATCGGGTTGGAACTCTTCCGAGTGGCGGAGGGCATGGAGCAGCGGCGGCATTATCGCTCCGCGGAACAGCTTCGCGCGGCGGCGTTGAGCATCACCAACAACATCGCGGAAGGCTCCGGCAGCGCGTCAGACAAGGACTTCGCGCACTTCCTGAACATCGCGAAACGCTCCGCCTTCGAGAATGCGAACATGCTCCTCTTCTTCGCCAAAGCCGGCCTCATCGCGACCACGGAAGCCGAAACCCTCGTCGCCGCGCTCGATGAAGAGTGCCGAATGCTCGAAGCCTTCCGCAAGTCCCTCCTCCGCTAACCGACTCTCATGCCACCCGACGCCCCACTCCCTGCTCCCTGCTCCCTGCTCCCTGCTCGCTTCCGCCTCGGCGTGCTCGGCTCGGGGAAGGGCTCGAACTTCCGCGCCATCGCCGATGCGATTGCGGCGGCTGCGCTCGATGCGGAGGTGCGCGTGGTGATCAGTGATGTGGAGAGTGCGGGGATTCTTTCGCTCGCTCGCGAGCGCGGGCTGCGGGCGGAGTTCGTCGCGCCGGGGCGGTTCAAGACGAAGCTCGAACCGGAGGCGGAGGAGCGCGTCGTCGAGTTGCTGCGCGAGGCGGGCGTCGATCTCGTCGTGCTCGCGGGGTGGATGCGGATGATCAAGGCGCCGCTGCTCGACGCGTTCCCGCATCGCATCATCAATATCCACCCGTCGCTGCTGCCGGCGTTTCCCGGGCTCGAATCGTGGAAGCAGGCGTTCGCCGCGGGCGCGAGCGAGACGGGCTGCACGGTCCACTACGTCGATGCGGGGATGGATAGCGGACCGATCATCGCGCAGCGCCGCGTGCCGGTGCTGCCGGGCGATACCGCCGAGACGCTGCACGCGCGCATCCAGGTCGCCGAGCATGAGCTTTATCCCGCGGTGCTGCGGGAGCTGGCTCAGTCTTCGTCGTCCTCGCCGGTCTGATCGAACTCGATGTCCGGCGGCAAGGTCGCCGCGACGGTGTGCTCGGAGTCGTGCGCGAAGATCACGCCGCCCGCATCGCGAGCGAAGAGCTGGAGCTTCGGCATCCCGATCTCGTCGTTGAGAATGAACTGCACGCCGTCCGCGGCCGCGCCCAGGATCACGAGCGGCAGACGCTCTTCGCCGAACAGCACGAACTGCCGGCCGACCTCCAGCGGGTTCAGCTCGATCTCCCGTTGGTTCGTCCCGGTCAGCCGGAGCAGCGCGCCGCGCGCCGCGTCCTTCTGCGTGGCCAGCGGACCCGCGAGCGAATTCGTCAGGACCAAATCCAGGTCCAGCCAGCACGTCGCCAGTCGCATCACAGACTCTTTTTGGGACCAGAAATCCAGCGCCACCTGCCGCTCGCCGGCGACCAGCGCGGCGCGGTCGCTCTCGGGCGTCGGGCCGTTCACGTAGATCGCGTTTTTGTCCGGGCCGGCGAAAAGAAAGACGCCGTCCTTATGCACCGGCGGCATCACCATCAGCACCGCGGCGTTGGCTGCGTTCACGCCGATCGTCACGCGCTCGTGGCCGGTCGCGTCCACGATTCCCATGAGCCCGCCGTGGGGATTCGACTGCACCACCGCGACCGGCCGGCCCTCGACATCGTGCACCTCGAGTCCCGCCTTGCCGGCCTGGGTGTGCAAAGCCGCGAGCGATTTGGTCTTCGCATGGGCCACGGCGATCCGGCCCGCGTCGCCATCGGTCGTCAACAGCACGAGGCCGGTCCCGTCCTCATTTGCCACGCGCACCACGCCGCCGCCGAGCGGGCCGGCGCCGAGTTGCACCGTCTGCGTGCCGTCGTGGCTGAGGAAGGTCATCAGCGGGCCGCGGCCGTCCGGGGTGTCGGTGATTTGGAGGAGTTCCTCCCCCGCCCCGCTGTGCAGCACCAGATACGCGCCGTGATCGCCCGCCGAGAGCTCCCAGCGCATTCCCTCCGGCTGTCCAGGCGGGTGAATCGTGAGGCTCGTGCAAAAGATCCGTCGCTCGTCCTTGCCATCCGCCTTGGGGACATCCTGCAACCAGCACTCCAGCGCTTGCAGCCGTGCTTGCAGCCTCTCGATCGCGGCGTGCGCCCGGGCCAGTTCGCGGCGGAGGATGTCGGTTTCGGTGTCACTCATGGCCTCGCAGTGGAAGACCGCGCTGCCGGGATGGCAAGCGCGCGCTCCCTAGTGGAGTCCGTCACAATGAGCGGGGAATAAGTGTTTATGGGAGTTTCTTTCGGGCGCGTTTCACTTTCATGAGAAAATCCCGAGCCTTTGCAGTCCAGACGAAGG
>VFJQ01000018.1 GCA_009885995.1 Verrucomicrobiota bacterium | reverse complement strand
TGAAGCCGTCCTCGAAAGTCTAAATCTCGCTTTCCCGCTCCCGCCTCTGCCAGCCCCGTAAATCAGCGGCTACACATGCCAATTCCCGTGCCTATGGGATGGGTGTGATTTGACCAAGGACACGCTGGCTCTGATGGACCGCTATGGTGACTCCGCCAAACCCTTGTGGATCACCGAAGTAGGCTGCGGCGCGACCTCCAGCGAAGGCGAGCAGGCGCAAGCACGGCTCTTGCAGGACACGTTTGAGTTGGCGGGCCGCGAGCCGCGCATTCATCGGGTCTTCTGGTTCCTCCTCCGCGACATGAAAAAAGATCTTCTCGGTCCGGAGAGCAGCATGGGGCTGTTCAAATACAATGGGGTCGCCAGGCCTGCCTTGGATGCTTTCCGCCGTCGGTGAGATCGTGCTACGCGCATTTCCGTAACCGACGGCTATGAAGTTCCCTTGGCATTTGGCACTCATTCGCAAGACACCCAAGGCAATGAACCCCACAACGCCTAACCCGCGCGCAACCCGGGGGGCATCGGGCCATTCACCGGCACCTTCAGCGAACCACCAACGAAGGCGGAGATGGAGGCGTTCGCCGCTTGCTTCGAGAGCTATCGCTCGGCTTCGGTGCGCTAGGGATTCGGGAAGGTGCGGCTGAAATAGGTCACGCCGCCCTGGCTCACGACGATCTCCGCGCCGGCGACGGTGAAGTCGAGCAGCAGGTGGCCGCTGGTCGGCACGGTTTCAAATTCGAGGTCGCCGCGCGTGCCGTCGCCATCGATGGCGACGACGATCGTGCCGCGCGCCGTGCCGCCCACGGACAGGTCGTAGGAACCGGCGGCCACGTCCTCGACGCGGACCTGTAAGTTCTGCGTGCCGTCGGCGAACTGGTTGAGTTCCGCCCGCGCCGTCCCGTCCGCATCGACTCCGGCGTTGAATAGCGGCACCTCCGTCTCGAACGGCACCGAGGTGCTGCCACCACCGGGCAGCGTGCTCGAGCCGCTGCCGAGGAGGTGCGAGAAATAGACACCCGCGTCGTTGGAGATCTCGATGAGCTGGCCGCGCGGATCGAAGTTCAACACGCGGTGGCCGGGCTCGACCTTGCTATCAAACTCGATCTCCCCTTCCACCCCACTCGCCGTGACGATCGCCCGGATCGTGCCACGCACGGTGCCCGCGATGGTGAGCGTGTAGTTGCCCGCAGGCACGTCCTCGATTTCGACGTCGAACTTGTGCCGCCCATCTGCATCGACGCGGTAGCGCGCCGTGGCCTTCGCATTGGCATCGAGCCCGGTGGAAGTGAGGACCTCCTCGGAGTCGGACGCCGGCTCCGGCGCAGGCCGGCCCGCGCCATCGTCGAGCGAACCCTCGAATAGCGACTCGAAGAACACGTCCGCGCCCTGCCGGATGCTGAGCGTCTTGCCGAGCGGATCGAAGGTGAGCGGGAGTTCGTCCGGATCGTCGTCGCCGCTCGTGAATTCGATCTCGCCTTCGGTGCCGCCCGTGACGGTGGCGACGTTGATCGTGCCGACCTTCACGCCATCGACGAACAGGTCATAGGCACCCACCGGCACGTCTTCGACTTCGACGGAGAAATGCTTCCGAGCCCGCTCGTCGAGCCGCAGCTTCGCCGAAGCGTGGCCGCTGCCCGCGAGCGCCGTCGCGGTGATAGCCGACGCGGTGAGCCGGGGCGTGGAGAGATTTACGCCGCGGGCGAGCGCCTCGAGCTTTCCGCTGAAAAGCACCTGCCCGCCGGAGATCACGTCGAGGACTTCGCCGCGCGGATCGAAGTCGAGCGGCAGCACGCCGGGATCGTCGCTGCCGACGCCGAATTTGATCTTCGCCGTGACGCCGCGGACGGTGAGGTCGCCGCGCTTCACTCCGGCGACGAATAGCTCGAACGGCCCCGCACCGCCGCGCACAACATCGACGCGGAAGATGCGCTTGCCGTTCCTGCTCACCCGATACTCCGCGCGCGCCCTGCCGGCGACGCCGTCCGAAGGAGTCAGGTTCGCGCGCTCGGCAGCGAGTGTGCCTTGCGGCTCGCCGGTCGCGGCGATGGGCGCTTCGAGCACGCTCACGCCACCGATGGCGAGGCTGAGCGTCTGGCCGCGCGGATCGAAGTCGAGCGGCTCACTCCGGCCCGGGCGTGGCGCTTTGAACTTCACGCTGAGCTTTCCGTCCGTCCGCACCGTCACCGTCGCTTCCACCACGCCCCCGATCACCACGTCCACACTCGCACCAGGCGTCAGCTTGCTGGCCGAGACAATCATCTCGGACTCTCGAAGTTTCAGCTCCGCGAGGACCACTCCGCGCGCGTCGGGGATCACGCCGGTGTTCACCAGCGGTGTGCGGATGTGCGAGGAATTGGCGCCGTTCACCGGGACGACCGTCGCGGACACCGAGAGGAGGAGTGCGAGGAGCAGCTTGTTCGGGTTCATATGTAGCGAACGTATGCAGCCCTCGGGCGAGCCCAAGGTGGCCTTGGTAACGCGCGTGTTACCTCGCCACGACCGGCAGACGCAGCGTGAACCCGATCCAGTCGTCCGCGGATTCGCTCAGCTCCAGCTCGCCGCCGTGAGCGCGCGCGAGCTCCCGCGCGAGGCTCAGCCCGAGCCCGGTGCCCGCGATGCGCTCGTCGGACAGGCCGCGCGAGAAACGCTCGAAGATGTGCGCCCGGCGCTCGGGCGCGATCGGCTCGCCGCTGTTGCCCACGATCACTTCCAGCCACGGCGGCGTCACTTTCACGCAGAGGCAAAGCCGGCCGCCGGCGCGGTTATACTTCACTGCGTTCTCGAGCAGGTTTTGCAGGATGATCGTGACTCGTCCAGGGTCGGCCTCCGCTTCGATGCGCGCCGGCAGACTGGCCTCGAGCGTGATGCCGCGCCCCTCGGCGATCGTGCGCGCGTCGTCGAGGCACTCGTCGAAAACGTGGCGCAGATCGCAAGGCACGCGGCGCAGTTCGAGCCGCCCGGCATCGACGCGCGCAAGCAAAAGGAGGTCTTCGGTGAGCGACGTGAGCCGGCGGACCTGGTCGAGCAACTCGTTTACCGCGTCCTTCTCCGCGCCGTCGCACTTTGGCGAATGCAGCAACGCATCGAGCCCGACGCGCAGCACGCTGAGCGGCGTCTTGAGCTGGTGCGAAGCGTCGGCGGAAAAGCGCACCGCTTGCTCGAAGCTGCGCTCGAGCCGCTCGAAGGTCGCATTGAGCACGGCGACAAGACGGTGGATTTCATCGCGCGCCGCAGGCTCTGGAAGCCGGAGGTCGAGCCGCGCGGCGGTGATCTGCCCAGCTGCGCGAGTCACCTCATCGATCGGCTGCAAGGCGCGGTGCGCCAGCCAGCGCCCGGTGAGCGCGAGGCTTAAGCCGACCACCGGCAGGGCGAGGAGGAATGCCATGCCCAGGTTGCGCTCGAACCGGCGGATCTCCCCGAGATCGGCGGCGATATAGAGCCGCATCTCTTCCGACTCGAAGACGCCGACACGCACGGGCTGGCCATCGATCTCGCGGTTGCTGAACCCGGGCGGTGCTCCAGCGAGCGTCGTGTCGCCGAGGCTCTCCGAGCGATAGAGCAGCTCGCCATGGCGGCCGGCGAGTTCGATCCAGCGCTCACGCAGGGCGAGCGGGATGAAGCGCTCCGTGAACTCGGCCCGCTGATCGCGCGGGCCGCCGGTGAAGTTATCGAAGTCGCGGAAGAGCTCCTTCGCATCCGTATTCAATCGCGCATCGAGTTCGCGCACCGCCACGTGGCGCAGCATCAGCCACGTGCCCGCCGCGCCCACCACGAGCACCACGATGCTGCTCGCCACGGCCAGGAGCACGATTTTGCTACGCAGCGAAAGGCTGAAGCTCATGATGCCTCGATCTTGTAACCCGCGTGGCGCACGGTGTGAATGAGCGGCGCGTCGGACTCCTCGTCGATCTTGCGCCGCAGCCGGCCGATGAAGACCTCGACGAGCTTGGTATCGTATTCGTGCTCGCGCTCCCACACGCGCTCGCACAGCTCCGTGCGGCTGAAGACGCGGCCCGGCTCCCGCATCAGCAACTTGAGCAGCGCAAACTCTCTCGCGGAAAACTCGATGCACCGCCCGCCGCGCAACGCCTCGCGGGTTTCCAGATCCAGCGAGAGATCGCCGACGCGCAGCACTTTCTGTGGCTCGGCTGGAAAGCGCCGCCCCAGTGCCTCGATGCGCGCGAGCAGTTCCGCCATCGCGAACGGTTTCGCGAGATAATCGTCCGCGCCGAGCTGGAGCCCGCGCACGCGGTCCTCCACTTCGCCGCGCGCGGTGAGCATGATGGCCCGCACCGTGAGGTGCGCCGCGCGGACCCGCTTGAGGATCTCGAAGCCGCCGAGCCTGGGCAGGTTCACGTCGAGCACGAGCAGGTCGAAGTCGCCGCCCAGCGCGACCGTGAGAGCTTCCTCGCCATCGTGAGCGATGCACGGCTGGTGGCCCGCGCCTTCGAGCGCGGTCGCGAGGTGGCGGGCAAGTTGCGGTTCGTCTTCGACGATCAGGACACGCATGGTTCCGGGGTCGCGTCGTGTGCCAGACCGCAGCTCGCGCGTCAGCAAGATTCGCGGGCCGCACTCGCGCGGCCTTGACCGAGCCGGGCCGCTCCGGCTGCTATGCGTCTCCGATGCCGCACGCGGAATTCCTCCTCATCGACAACAGCAACTCGTTCACCAAGTTTGCGCTCTCCTCCCGCGACGAACTCGGGGCGGTGCGTCGGCTCGCCACGCCGCAGGTCGATACGCCCGCGATCCATCGCGTGCTGCGCGGGTGGCGGTTCGACGCGGTGGTGATGTCTTCGGTCGTGCCCGTCAAAGGCGCGCTGATCGCGCGCACGCTCGACGATTGGCCGCTGGTGGAAGTCGGCGCGAAGACGAAGCTCGGTGTCGGCATCGACTACCCGCAGCCCAAGCGTATCGGCGCCGATCGCCTCGCCAATGCAGCGGCCGCCGCGCCGTTCTACGGCACGCCGGTGGTCGTCGTGGACTTCGGCACGGCGGTGACTTTCGACATCGTGGATCGGCGGAAAAACTACGTCGGCGGAGTGATCGCGCCGGGCCTCGAGGCGATGACCGATTATCTGCACCAGCGCACCGCGCTGCTGCCGCGGCTCACGCTGCTCGAACCGCCGAGCGTCATCGGCAAATCGACAAAGCACGCGATGCTCGCCGGCGCCGTCTTCGGTTACCGCGGCCTCGTCCGCGAGATCCTCGCCGAGATCCGCGCCGAGTTGGGCGCGCGGAAGCTAAAGGTCGTCGCGACCGGCGGCTACGCGGAGCTGATCGCCGCAGGCGTCGTGGAGATCGACGACGTGCATCCGAATCTCACGCTCGAAGGACTGCGGCTGATCGGCAGGCTCAACCGCTGATCACCGCCCGCGCACGAAGCGCTGCCACTGCGGCTTGTTCGCAAAGACCCAGCGGTAGTAATCGCCGAGCGCGAGCTTCGACGCCGCGGGCTCGTCGAGCAGCGCCTTCGCGACCGCGTGCATTTGCAGGATCGACGCCGGGTTCATCGCAGTGATCGGCCCCTCGACGGCCTCCGCCACGGCGCGCGCCTTGTTTTCGCCAAAGGCGAGCAACAGCACCTGTCGCGTGTCCATGATGCTGCCGACGCCCATCGTGATGACGTGCAGCGGCACATTCTCCGGCCGGCCGAAGAAGCGCGCGTTGTCGCGGCGCGTCTGCTCGGTGAGCGTCTTGATGCGCGTGCGCGAGGCGAGCGAAGAGCTGCGTTCGTTGAAGCCGATGTGCCCGTCCGTGCCGATGCCGAGCACCTGCAAATCGATGCCGCCCGCCGCGCGGATCGCCGCTTCGTAGCGCGCGCACTCCGCGGGCACGTCGGCGGCCATGCCGTTCGGGATGTGGATGCGTTCGGGCGCGGCGTCGATGTGCCGGAAGAGATGCTCGTGCATGAACGCGTGGTAGCTCTGCGGATGCTCCGGCGGCAGGCCGACGTATTCGTCGAGGTTGAACGTCGTGACGCGCGAGAAATCGAGGCCGTCCTCGCGGTGCATCCGCGCGAGTTCGCGATACATCGGCAGCGGCGTGCTGCCCGTCGCGAGGCCGAGCACGCAGTCGGGTTTGTCGCGCACGAGGTTCGCGATGATGTGCGCGGCGATGAGGCTCGCAGCTTCGGGTGTGGGTTGAATGACGATTTCCATTTCAGCCGATGCGTTTGCGCAGCTTACCGACGACGTCGTCTTTGAAGCGGTCGATGAAACCGCTCACGTAATCGACAATGTCGAGTGAGTCGTCGTGCGCGAGCGGCGTGAGGTCCATCGCGAAGGCGAGCGCGTCGCTCGCGTCCACGCCGTGGCTCTCGAAGAAGGTTGCATTCGCGCGGCGGCGGCCGATCACGGCGAGGTCGTAGCGTTTGCCGCCGGAGATTTGGCTGTCGAAGATGCCGTTGAGCGCGGCGGCGAGATTCTCGTGGCCGCCCACGTCGTGGACGATCTTCTCGGCATCGGTCATCCAGTCGAGATCTCGCCACACTTCGCACCCGTAAACCGCCTGCGGACGCTGATCGAACGGCAGCTTGCGGATCGCTTGCAGCAGCGCGGCGACGACGCCGATGTGCGTGTCGTGTTTGTCGGCGGGATTGTGCGTATAGACGAAGCGCGGCTTCGATGCGCTGAGGATCGCCACGAGGTCGTCCTTGAGCGTCGTGTCCTTCGCGTCCTTCACGATCTTGCTCGGATAATCGAGCTGAAGCATCGCGCCGAAATGCCCGACGACCGCCGCCTGCTCTTGCTCGGCACAGCGGACGCTCATCATTTGCTCATCGCTGAAGTCCGCATAACCGCCGGTGCGCGCGCTGCCGCTGCCATTCGTGCATGTCACACCGCCGAACCATTCAGTCGTGCTGTGAAAGCACGCGATGATGCCGTGGAACGCCATGAACTCGAGATCGTCCTGGTGCGCGCCGACGCCGAGATGCGTGACGCGCGCGAGCGCGGCGGCTTGCTCGGTGCCGTCGGGGATGAAGATGCGGGCGTTGGGTTGGTGAAGTTTCATCGCAAGGCAGGAAGGCTCGCCGCGGCCACGGCCTGGCCGAGGCGTTTGTCTTTCTCGTCGGGCATCCGCAGGCGGATTCGCGAGGCGAGGCCGGGGAATTCGCGCACTAATACCTCGCGCGCTTTTGCGAGGATGAGTTCGCCGCCGGGGCCGCTCGTCACGCGGCCGAGCGTCAGCAACTCGCGCATGTCATAGAAATCTGCGTAGTGCGCGACGGCGTAGCCGAAACAGACGCCGATCGTCTCGTAGATGCGGCGCGCGCGCTCGTCCCCGGCGGCCATGTGGTTTTGCACTTCGATGAGTTGCTCGGCGAATTTCATCTCCTTCGGAAACACGAGCCCCGCGAGTGGCGCGAGACGCGCGACGCCTTGCTGGCAGAAATACTGCACCGCACAGCCGCGATCGCCGCTCCACTCGTCGCGCGGTGCGTCGTCGCGGTAGTCGATCGGCGCGAAGGCGAGTTCGTTTAGCCACGGCGTGATCGCTCCATCCGGCGTGACGTAACCCGCGGCGACGCTTGTGCCCATCGCGAGGCCGAGCACGCCGTTTTCACCCGAACTCATCGAGCCCGCGAGCGCGGTCACTTCGCCGTCGTTCGCGACCTCGAAAGGCACTCCGCCCCACTCGCGTTGCAGGTCGAAAAACATCCGCCGCACCCGCTTCTCGAAGTCCTCCGGCGACACGCCGCGGAAGAGCGACGCGGCCCGCACTTCGTTGCTCACATACACGCCCGCGGCGCTGCCGCCGATCGCATCGACGCGCGGCAAGTGCGCGGCAGCGCGGCGCAGCGAGTCGTTGATGCCGTCGTAGTGATACTGCGGGTCGCTCTGGAAATACGGATCCCACGTCACCTCCTCGGAGAAGACGCAGCGCCCATCGATCACTGCCGCGCATTTTCGATCCGAGCCGCCGAGGTCGAAGCCGATGCGGCACCCATCGAGATGCCGCCCGAGCGGCACCGTGGCTTCGCGTTCTGCTGGCACGGCTTCGATCACGCACGACTCGACGGAGAAGGCTCGACCGTAGACCTTGCCGCCGAGGAATTCGTAATCGAACTCCCGCTCGCCGCCCGGCGCATAGATCAAGCGGAGCGAATCGGCGAGCGCGGCGTTCCCGCCGACGATGATGCGACAGCCGCCACGCGCCCATAAAAGGAACTTCACCAACCGCTCCACGTATCGCTCGTTGAGCACGATGTTTTTCCTCACGTGAGGGAGAGTGCGCGTGTCGAAACGCGAGATACCACCATCGGGGCGCACCAGCGTGATCGCCAGCGGCTGCGAGTCAGGGTCTCCGGCGCAGCGTCGGCGGAAGGCGCGATTCCATAGTGCGGCGGGAGCGTAGTCGGGGTCGAGTGGTGGCGAGAAAAGGGGCCGATCAGTCATCGGAAGGACGCCATCGATAATGTGGTTTATGTATGTTGAACAGGCTTTTGTGACGGAGCGGGTTCTTCCCGTCACTGTGGCTCAAACATTGACTTCATCGTGCCCTCCCCCAGCCTGCGCGCAAGCACGCATGAGCAAACCAAACACAGCTATCGGCATCGACTTCGGCGGCACGAGCGTAAAGTCCGCCGTCGTCCGCGACGGAAAAATCATCGACCGCGGGGACGTCATCGAAACCGCGCAGCACGACGCGAAGTCGCTGCTCGAAGCGATCTTCACCGTGATCGAGAAACTCCGCGCGGCCCATCCCGACGTGGCCGGCGTCGGCGTCGGGATGCCCGGTTTCGTCGATAGCGCGAATGGCTTCGTGCATCACCTCACCAACGTCGAAGGCTGGGACGAAGTGCCTTTGGCAAAGCTCATCAAGGACCGCACGGGCCTCGCAGCGACGGTCGAGAACGACGTGAAAGCGATGACCTACGGGGAATGGAAATACGGCGCGGCGCGCGGCGTGCAGCACGCCGTTTGCATCACGCTAGGCACCGGCGTAGGCGGTGGGCTCATCCTCGGCGGGCGGCTGCACCGCGGGGCGCAGTTCGGCGCGGGCGAGATCGGGCACGCGAGCATCGACTACCGCGGCCGGCCCAGCCCCTACGGAGCATTCGGCGGTCTCGAGGAATACGTGGGCAACCAGCAAATCACCGAGCGCGCCGCCGCGCTCTACCGCGTCAACCGGATCAATCGCCCGGTGGAAAAATGCACGCCGCGCGAAATGGCCGACGCGGCTAATGCCAACGACCCGATCGCCAAATGCCTGTGGGAAACCCTCGGCGACGAGATCGGCGCGGCGATGGCGAACGTGGTGTGGATCGTGAACCCGGAAGTGATCGTCATCGGCGGCGGCGTAGCGAAAGCGGGCGAACTGCTTTTCGATCCCATCCGCCGTTCGATCAACGCGCGCACCGTCGCGCTCTTTCACGAGAACCTCCGCATCGTCCCCGCCGAACTCGGCAACGACGCCGGCATCATCGGCAACGCGGCGCTGGTGCTCGATTCGCTGGGCTAGTCGCGGCCCCAACTCACCGCCACGCTCTGCTTCCGCTGGAACTTGTCCGTGTAGCGCAGGCTGCCGTGCTCTGCGCCGAATTCGTGGACGAGCTTGGTGCACTTCACGTCGAAGCAACAATACTCCGCGATCTCCAGCACGCGGCCTTCGCGCCACCAGCGGATTGCGTCGAGGCCGTCGCCGGTCTTGCCCACGCCGAGCGTGGCGGTGGCGACGGAGTCGAGCTTGATGCGATGGCCGAGCACCTTCTCCAACTCGACGAGAAGGTCGAGCGTGTGGCACTGGTGAGGGAGGTCGAGGATGGTGTAACCCATCAACACTTCGTAGTCGAAGTTGATGACGTTGAAGCCGACGACGAGATCCGCGCGCAGGAGCTGATCGACGAGCGCCTGCACGTTCTTCTCCGAGTAGATGCGATATTCGCCGAGCTTGGTGGAATACGTGACGCCGATCGACATGAGCATGTCGCGCTTGCGATCCCAGCCGCCGGCGTCGTTGGCGGTGCGCTGGGTTTCGAGGTCGAAATAGACGATGTCGCGGGACATGAGCGGCGGAGTTAGCGCGCTACTTCGCGCCGGTCCATTCGTATTCGCCGGCATCGAAGGCCATCATCTGGTCGAGCTTGCGCAGGCGGTATTCCTCGATCACCGCGCCGTCGCTTTGGAAGAGCGTGACGGAGCCGTCGGGCTCGCGCGTGAGCACGGCCCACTTGAGGTTCGGCGTGGCGGTGATGCGGCGCAGTGGCAGGCCGTCGGCGGTGCGAAGGAGGCTGCCTTTGTCGTCGAAGGCGACGCTGATTTGCAACGCAGCGGGGCCGACGTTGAGCAGTTCATTGGGTATCAAGGCGACACGCACCTGGTCTTCCGGCACTGGCGCCTGCTCGTGCTCCAGCGCGGCAGCGGCTTGCGCGAAAGCTCCCTGCGCGGCGATCGACTTGGTGAGGAAAACCTCCCACTCGGAGATGACCCTGCCGTCCGCTTCGGACTTCGTCTCCCTCAGCCGCAGCGCGCGCAGGCGCACCTCGCGCTCGTTGCGTTCGAGTAGGAAAAGTTCGTCGCGATCGGGCGCGGCGGTGACGGCGAAGGGCTGCGGTTCCGCCGGGGGGATCACGAGCTGGCGCAGCACTTCGTCGCCTTTGCGCTGCACGAGCGTGCCGTCCTCGATCCGCCACGCGCTGCTTTGCGCGCTCGCAGGCTCGGCGGCGCTCTCCTGCATCGCGAAGGACCGCGCGCCCGAGTCCACGTTCAGCTTCACGCGACCGGCCTGTCCACTCGCGGCGAGCACGTCGATGAGCAGCTCGCGGCCTTCCACTCGCACCGCGCGCAGATCGCACAGGCGCGGCACGTCGTCATCTTCGAGCCAGTCGTTGCCGTGGAAGGCGACGCCTTCGACTTCCACGTCGCCCACCGCGTAGCCGCGCACGAAATAGTTCCCCGCGGCGGCGGGCGCGCCGGAGTCGTCCTTACCGTCCCAGCTCGTGATGAAGCCGTTCAAGCCGGCGGCGAACGCGTCGTCGTGCGCTTCGTTCGCGAGCACGCGAACGAGCTTGCCGTCGATCGTGTAGATGCCCGCGCTCAGCGTGCCGTCGAGCGGCGGCGGGAGGAAGGTGATGCGCACTCCATCCTCGGCGAGCACCGTGGCAGCGAGCGCCGCGAAGAGGGCGAGGCTACGCATACACGCGCCAGTCGAGCTGCGGGAAGAGGTTGTCGCGCCACTCGCAGTTTTCGAGGAAGGCTTCGTCCACGAACTCGGCACGCACTTGATCGTAGAGCCGCGTGAAGCGCAGCAGGTGGTCCTTCGTGCGCTTGGCGGCGTAGTTGCGCGCGGTGCCGGTCTTCATGAGGAAGGCCCAGTCGCTCGACTGCGCGAGGAGAAGTTCGCGGGCCATTTGCGAAAGCGCGCGATCGACGAGTGGCGGGAGCTTTTCGAGAGCACGGAAGTGGCGGGCGACTTCGATCATGCGGCGCGTGGCGGCGTGGAGGTGCGGGTAGATCCACGCATTCGAGTCGTCGAGCCAGACCTCCCAATAGCCGCGATTTCCCCAGCTCGATGGGCTGGGCACGACGAGTTGGTGCGTGTCGTATTCCGCGAGGTATCGGCTCGGCGTGGTGAAGGCGAACTCGCGCTGATCGTGCGCGGCCTTGCGGATGAAGAGCTCCAGCCACTCGACGCCCTCGAACCACCAGTGCCCGAACAGCTCCGCATCGAACGGGCTGACGATGATCGGCGGCACGTTCATGATCTCGCGGAGCTGCGCGATCTGCTGCGCGCGCTGGGCCATGAAGTGCGCGGCGTGCGCCTCGACGGCCGCCATCGCCCATGCGCGGTTGTAGGGTTCCTTCTCCGCGCCGCGTCCGGTGATGCGGTAGTATTTGAGCCCGGTGAATTTCCGCTGCCCGTCCGCGCCGAGGAAGGGCGCGAGGTATTCCTGCGAGAGGTCGAAGCCGACGTCGCGGTAAAAATCGCGATACGCCGGGTCGCCGGGGTAGCCGACCTCGGCGCTCCAGACTTGCCGCGACGACTCGCGATCGCGCGCAAATGCAGCGGGGCCAGCGGGGGTGAACGTGGGCGCGTAGATCGCGTAGCGCGGGCGCGGCGTGCCAAACATGAGGCCGTGCGAATCGAGCACGAACCAGCGGATCTCTTCCGCCGCGAGCACGGACTCGACACCCGAAAAATAGGCGCACTCTGGGAGCCAGATGCCGCGCGGATCACGGCCGAAGATCTCGCGGTATTGCTGCCGTGCGATGCGAATCTGCGCGCGCACCGCTTCCGGGTAGGCCTCCATCAGCGGCAGGAAACCGTGGGTCGCCGCGCACGTGATGATCTCGATCACGCCGCGCTCCTGCAGCATCGCAAAGGCGCTGACGAGGTCGCGGCTCCACCGCTGCTCCCACGCGACCTGCGCTTTCGTCAGCCGATCGTGATAGAGCCGCACGACTTCGCTGAGGGCAGCGTCGCCGTGCGTGCGGTCCAACTCGTGGCTCACGAGCGAGATCGTGCGGTCCAGGTGCCGCGTGTAGCGCTCCTGCAGCAGCGGGTCGCGCAGCATGTGGCAGAGCGGCGGCGTGAGCGAGATCGTGAGGGCGAACGGCACGCTGTCATTCGCGAGGCGGTAGAGCGAATCGAGCAGCGGCAGATACGTCTCGGTGATGGCTTCGTAGAGCCAGTCCTCCTCGAGAAATTCGTCATACTCCGGATGGCGCACGTAGGGCAGGTGCGCGTGGAGAATGAGAGCGAGGTAGCCTTGCGTGGCGGCCATTCGGCGTGAGAAGCGCGGAGGCTTTCAGCCCGCGGTCAGCGGGTCAATGCGTAGCGCTATCGAAACGCCGGCACTGCCGTTTTCGGATCGTCGGGCCCCTCGCGCTTTATCCAGCCCAAGTCGTAGAAGACCTCGATGAAGTTGATCTGCCTCACCGCGGGAAAGCTGCGCAGCGCGCTGGCGATCCACTCCTTGCCTTTGTCCGCGTTGCCGTGCGCGTAGTCCCACGCGGCGTTGGCGTAGAAGGAGATGGGCGTGTCATTGATCAGCGGGATCGCGTCGAGACGCGCGCGGGCTTCGCGGTCGTTCTTCTCGACGAGGTAGGTGAGGAAGATGCGAAACTTCAGCAGGTCGTTGTTCAGGTCTTCCTTTTGCAAGGCCTCGAGCACCCCGCGGGCTTCGGAATACTGGCCCTGGATGAAGGGGATCTCCGCGAGGTTGAAGCGCGCCGGGAAGAACTTCGGGTCGATCTTGAGCGCCTTGTTGCACCAGTCGCGGCCTTCGTCGAAGCGCCGTCCCTCGATGGCGATGGCGCCGAGGATGTTGAGCGACATCGGCGTGGGCTTGTAGCTGGCGTCGGCTTTCTCGATGAGCCCGCGAGCCCCCTCGAAGTCACGGGTGGTGAACGCCTTCATCGCCGAAATCAGCGAGTCGCGATAACCGGCAGGCGCGTCCTTGAGTGGGTCCTCAGCCGCATGGGAGAAGCCGGCGGTTAGCGCAATGGCGAGCAGGACGGCGGGAATGGAACGCATGAGGCGCGAACGAGTAGCGGAGGCTTGGAGGAAGGGAACCCCGATTTTCGCCAGCCGCGCGGCAAGACCGCGCGTCACTTCTTGGTGACCTTCTCGAGTTCGGCGATGAACGCCTTTGGCCCGCCCTCGACGTAGCCGAGCCGGCCGAGTTCCTTGCCGCTGCCGTCCACGATGACGACGGTCGGGAAGCCCTGGACCTTGTATTTCTGCGAGAGCGCCTCGTGAGCCTCGGCCTTCTTCTGCGGGAGCGGCTTGAGCTGCGGGAAGTCCACCTCGACGAGTTGGTATTTGTCCTTCACGTAATCCTGAAACTCCTGCTTCGAGAAAATCTCCTCGTCGAGCCGCTTGCACCAAATGCACCAGTCCGACCCGGTGAAATCGACGAGCGCGGGTTTTCCGGCGGCTTTTGCCTTGGCGAGGCCCTTGTCGAAGTCGTCTTCCCAGCCGGGTTTGGCGAAGGCGGTCGTGGTGAAGGCGAGGGCGGTCAGGAGCAAGAGGCGCGTTTTCATGGTCGTCGGGAGACAGAACCAGCAGGGCGGCTGTTCATTTGAGGACGGAGAAATATTTCAGCCCAGCCGCGCCGAGGACCGCGATCACGCTGCCGACGGTCGCACGGCGCGTGGGGCGTTCGCCGTCGAAGAGCCACGTGAGCATCATCGTCACGAGCGGCGAAGTGGCCACGATCGGGAGCACGATGCCGCTCTTCGTGGTGGCCAACGCCCACTGGTAGCAAGCCACTCCGATAGCCGGGCCGGAGAAGGCATTTGCCACCACGAGCGGCCAGGCGCGCCGCCACTCGGAGGCGCCGACCGCGCCGGGTTGCGGGCGCATCCGCTTCACGAAAACAAACGCGAGCGCCGTGACGAGCACGCCGGCGAGGATGCGCTGATACGCCGCCGTGCCGCCATCGACCAGCGTGCCCGAGACGGTCGCGACGTCGTTGGCCTTGCGCGACACGACCGCGCCGAGCGCCTGCCCCATCGCGGAGCCGACGCCGAGGAGCACGCCCATCCAGAACATCGCGCGATCGCCCTCGAAGCTCCGGTCCGGCGCGAGCGCGAAGGCGACGCCGACGAGGATCACCGCGGAGCAGACGAGCTCGGACGTGTGCAGCGTCGTGCCCAGCCAGGCCCACTCCGCGAACGCCCCGATGGGCGTGGCGAGGCATTGCGTGAGCAGGATTGTGAGCCGCGGGCCGATCCGCTCGACCGCGCCGAAGAGCGCCATGTCGCCCAGCCCAAACCCGATCACGCCGCTGAGGAAAAACCACGGCAGCCCCGCACCACCGAGCCCGCCGCCGAAGCCGTGCGCCCAGATCGCGAGCAGCAGGGTGGCGAGTGCGAGGCGGGAGAGATTCGCCGTCGGCCCGCCGAGCACGCGCGAAGACCGGGCGGCGAAAAACACCGAGAGAGAGAAGAAGATGGTCGTCAGCAGCGAAGCGAGCACGGGGCGCGGAGTAAGGCGCACACGAGGCGGCTTGGCAAACGTGAGACCCGCTCCGCGGATGAAACCGTTGGCTTCACCCCCCGATGTGGGCTAGGTGAGTCGGCTATGCAGAAAAAGCCTTTCATCGAATTGGGCCTTTCGCCCGAGATCATCAAGGCCGTCGAAAAGCTGGGTTACGAAGAAGCCACGCCGATCCAAACCGCCGCCATTCCCGTCCTCCTCGGCGGACGCGACTTGGTGGGCCAATCGCAGACCGGCTCGGGAAAGACCGCGGCCTTCGCCATCCCGGCGATCGAGAAGATCGACCCGGCCAACCGCGCCGTGCAGGCCCTCGTGCTGTGCCCGACGCGTGAGCTCGCCATGCAGGTCGCGGAGGAAGTGGCCAAGCTGGCCCTCTTCAAGCGCGGCGTGCGCGAGTTGCCGATCTACGGTGGCGCGAGCTACGAGCGGCAGTTCCGCGGGCTCGATGCGGGCGTGCAATTCGTCATCGGCACGCCGGGGCGCATCATCGATCACCTCGATCGCAAATCGCTCAAGCTCGACCAGCTCAAGTTCCTCGTGCTCGATGAGTGCGACCGGATGCTCGACATGGGCTTCGCCGAAGACATCGAGCGCATCCTCTCAAGCGCGCCGGCCGACCGGCAGACCGCGTTCTTTTCCGCGACGATGCCCAAGCCGATCCGCAACCTGATCGAGCAATTTTCCAAGGAGCCGGAGCACATCAAGATCGAGTCCGCGACCGTCTCTGCGCCGGCGATCGACCAAGTGTATTACGAAGTGGACCGCCGCTCGAAGATCGAAGTGCTCTGCCGCCTCATGGACATCCAGGACGTGAAGTATGGCCTCATCTTCTGCGCGACGAAGATGATGTGCGACGAGCTGACCGATGCGTTGAGCAACCGCGGCTACAGTGCCGACAAGCTCCACGGCGACATGACCCAGATGATGCGCGAGCGCACAATGAAGCGCTTCCGCGACCACAAGATCGAGCTACTCGTCGCCACCGACGTCGCCGCGCGCGGCCTCGACATCGACGACATCGAGGTCGTCTTCAATTACGACCTCCCCAACGACGCCGAGGACTACGTCCACCGTATCGGCCGCACCGGCCGCGCCGGGCGCACGGGCCGCGCGATCACCTTCGTGGCAGGGCGCGAGATTTGGAAGATGCAGCAGATCCAGCGTTTCACGCGCGCGAACATCCGCCGCGAGAAAGTCCCGACGCTGAACGAACTAGCCGAGAAGCGCAGCTCCTCCTTCCTCGACACGCTCCGCGAGACGCTCACCAAGGGCGACTACAAGCGCTACGACGCCGTCGTCGATGAATTGCTCGCCGCCGGCTTCTCGGCGACGGATATTTCCAACGCTGCGATGCACCTGCTCTCGCAGGAGACGGCGCGCGAGGCGGAGCAAATCCTCGAGGACGATCCGAATCGCGGCCCGCGTGCAGGTGCCCCCTATCCGCGTAACGAGCAGCCCTTCCGCGACGATCGTCGCGGCGGGTTCGACGACCGGCGCGGCGGCGGTGGTGGATACGGTGACCGGCGCGGCGGCTATGGCGACCGGGCCGGCTATGCCAACCGAGGCGGATACGAAGAGCGCCCGCGCGCCCCATTCCGCGAGAAACCGTGGGGCGGTGATCGCCCGGCCTATCGCGAGCAGTCATTCGGCGAACGGCCCCAGGGCCCGAAGCCTTTCACGCCGCGCCCGTCCGAGCAGCGTCCCGTCGGGCCAAAGCCGGTCCGCGCGAAGCCGTGGGGCCAGTCTTACGGTCAAGCCCGCCCGGTCGGCCCGGGCCGGCGCAAGCCCGAGCAGTCGGATACGCCGCCGCCAGCGGAAGGCGGCGAGTAGGCTACACGCCGCGCGCGATCAGCCACGCCCAGTTCGCCAGCAGGAGCGCGACGACCAAGCCGCGCACCGTCCAGCCCGCCCACGACGGCCAGTTCCCGATCCGCAGCCGCGGCAGCCGCAGCGTTAGGACCACCGCCGCATACACGTCATAGATCACCACTCCGGTGAACGCGGCGAAGGCGAGCGGGTTCATTAGGAATGCGCCGAGCCAGTCCCCGCGGATCGCGTGCCGGACGCAGCGCGTCCCACCGCAGCCGACGCACGGGAACCCCGTCAGCTCGTGCCACACGCAGCGCGGAGTCGGCAGACCGCTGCGTAGCCACAGCAACGCAAAGGCGGCGGCGCCGAGCGACACGAGCAGCCAGAGCAACTCGTGATTCGTCTCGTCCGCGCGCAGCTTGCGCCAGTGCATGATCGAGCGGCGGACCTAGCGCCCCGCCGCGGCACCCGCGGCGCCGAGCCCTGCGATGCCGGCAAAGAGCAACCCGAAGAGACAGACGCAGACGATCACGGGCAGGAAGACCGCCAGCGCCGCCTTGCCGGTGGAAATCTCCTGCGCGCGAGCCACGCCGATGATGATCACGACCAGGCTCCACGGCACCAGGGCCAGCCAGCCGATGATCGGAATAAGATAGAGCGCACCGAGCGCGCCGTAGCCGTAGTTGAGCGCCCGGAAGGTCGTCTCGAACGGCCGCGGCGCCGACTTCAGCAGCAGGAGCGACCCGTGCAGGATCGCCGCGCCGACGAAGGCGCCGATCGCGACCTGCACCGGCACCATGAACACGCCGATCACCATCCCGATCAGCCCGCCCGCGACCGCGGCGCCTGCGGCCTGTCCGCTTTGGTTCGCCAACATGCCCGGCACCGCCATCTGGATCATCCCAAAGATGATCTGGAAAACGATGCCGCCGGTCGAGGCGACGATGAGATTGAAGATCAGCGGATCCTGCAGCCCACCCTCGCGTTTCATCGTGGAAAACGTGCGCGTCGGCTCCATCAGCACGGCTTTCACCGTCTCGATGATCGCCTTCAACATGCCGAGCTGCGCGCGGTGCTCCCACGCCGGGCCTTCGCGCCCGACTTCACTCGTGGGCAGCACGCCGCCGCTCTGCATCGTCGCCACCACCTGCGGCTTGGCCGCGGCGGAATACGGTTTGCCTTCGAGATAGATGATCTCCGACGGCGGAAAATAACGCCCCGTCAGCGAGCAGCGCACCCAACCCGGCTGCGGCGCATCGCTCCCCGCGCTCGCCGAGGGCTGCGGCGGGTTCGGCGTGCCAGGCCGCGTCACTTCCCAGCCGGCATCGGAGTCCTCGATATTCGCCACCGGCGGCGGCGCCGAAGGCCGCGCGCTGCGCAGCGGCGTCCAGCCCGCCATGCCTTCGCGCCACACGAGCGTATCGAGCGTGATCTTCCCCTCGGTGACGAGGCGATCGAGTTCGCTGTCGGCCACGGGCCCCTGCTGCTGTCCGGCGGATTCGTAATACCAGTTCATGTTTGTGTCTTGTGAGCGTTGCTTGGGTCGATAAAGGTCCGCCGCGCTCTGCGCAAGGGCCGTGGCCCGGCGGACCGCGCAGTGAATGACAAACCGCCCGCCGCAGACAAACCTATTCCGATGACCGCCGGCGCCACGCTTTCGTGCCCGAAGTGCCAGCTTGCCCTCGATCCCGCGTCCGCCGCGAGCGGCGCGGAAGTCGCCTGCGCCGCGTGCCGCAGCGGGCTCACCGTGCGACTCTTCCCTGCCTTCACGAATCCTCCCGCAGGCGTCTCCACCGCGAGCGGCGAGCACGCCGTCGATGGCGAAGCCGCGTGCTTCTTCCACCCGGAAAAACGCGCCGCCATCGCGTGCGATCGCTGCGGGCGATTCCTCTGCGCGCTGTGCGATGTCCCCTTCGGCGGACGGCACCTCTGCCCGCTCTGCCTCGATGCGTCGAAGCTGCCCGACCTCATCCACCGCCGCGTCGTCTGGGGCCACGTCGCCGCCATCCTCGGCGTCATGCCCATGTTCGTGCTGCCCATGTGCTTCCCGCTTTGGTTCCTCGCCTTCATCACCGGCCCGAGCGCGATCATCCTCGCGCTGTGGAAATGGAACGCGCCGGGCAGCCTCGTCTATGGCCAGCGGCGCGGCATGGCGATCGTCGGGATCGTCGGCGGCTTGCTGCAACTCGCCGGCATCGCCGGTTCCATCTGGCTCTTCGTCTGGGCCGTGCGCCGCAATGGCTGAACCCACTCCCGCCTACACCCGCCTCGCCAGCAACCGCCTCGGCCTCGCCGGGATCGGTTCGCTCTGGCTCGGCCCGGACCACCTGCTGCTCGTCAGCAACACCTTCGGCGTCGAGCGCTACCGCCGCTGGTTTTTCAAGGACCTCCAGGCCCTCATCGCCCGCCGCACCGCGCGGCGGCTCGTGTGGAATCTCGTCGTCGGTGGTGCCAGCGTCTTCGTGGCTTTGGCATCGGCGGCATCCTTCGCAAAGGCGCTCACATTCAGCGATCACAACGACGCAATGCCCTTCTTTGTGGTCTCTGGAATTGGTGCATTCGGCGCACTCGTGTTCTTTGCCATAGCGCTCGCCAACACCGCACTCGGGCCCGGCTGCGTCGTTCATGTGCAGACGCCGTTCGGCGTCGAGAAGCTCACGCTCCCCGGCCGACTCAACGCCTTCGCGAAAATCGCCGATCGCCTCACACCGCTGATCGAAGCCGCGCAGCGCCAATCGGAATGAGCGACCGCCTCGCCCTCCAGCGCTGCTGGAATCACACCGCGCGCGAAGCCGTCGCGCGCTGCCCGGAGTGCAGCCGCTTTTTCTGCCGCGAATGCGTCGTCGAGCACGCCGACCGCATCATCTGCAGCGGCTGCCTCGCCCGCGCGCACGCTGTCGCGGACAAGCCGAAGCGCCGGCTCGACTTCGCGCCCGCGCTGCGTCTCAGCGCCGCGCTCGTCGGCGTCGTCTTCGCGTGGATCCTCTTCTTCAGCATCGGCCGCGCGCTGCTGAGCGTGCCGGATAACTTCCACGCCGACACGATGTGGAAGCGCTCCATCGGCGCCGACTTCAGCGAGGCGCTGAAACCATGAGCGCCTCACGCCAACGCCGCCGCGCCGGCACCCCAGCGCTCGACTTGATCGAGGAAGCCGTCGCCCTGCTCCGTCGCGCGCCCGCCGCCGCGCACCTCGCCTACTACCTCGGCGCGATCCCGTTCTGGCTCGGCCTGCTCTACTTCCTCTCCGACATGAGCCGCGATGCCTACGCCGCGTCGCACCTCGCCGATTGGTCGCTCGCCGTCGCGCTGCTCTACGTGTGGAAAAAAACGTGGCAGACCCTCTCCGCCGCGAAACTGCGCGCCACCCTCGCCGGCACGCCCGACACGCCGTGGACCACGCGCCGCGTGCTGCGCACCATCGCCGAGCAAGCCGCCATCCAGCCATGGGGCCTGCTGCTGCGCCCCATTGCCGCCGTGATCACGCTGCCCTTCGTGTGGATCTCCGCCTTCTACCAAAACGCGACCATCCTCGGCGACGGCACCTCCGACGAATCGACCACCGCCCGCGCCATCGCACAGGCGAAACTCTGGCCCGGCCAGGCCCACACCGCCATCTCGATGCTCGCCGTCTTCACGCTCTTCGTCTGGCTGAACATCGCCGCCGCGCTCGGCGCCGCGCCCTTCGTGCTGAAGAGTCTCCTCGGCATCGAGACCCTCTACTCGCGCAGCGGCATGGCTTTCCTCAACACCACCTTCTTCGCGACCACCATCGCGCTCACGTCGCTCGCCGTCGATCCGCTGCGCAAAGCCATCTTCGTCCTGCGCTGCTTCCGCGGCATCGCGAGCCAGTCCGGCGAAGACCTCGCCGCCGAGCTGCGGCGCTTCTCCCGCGCCGCGATCGCCGCGCTGTTGATCGCGCTCTGCGCACTCGCCCCAAACCAAAGCCGCGCCGCGGATGAACCCCAGCCCACCGCCAACCCCGCCGAGCTCGACCACCGCATCCGCGAAGTCCTCGAGCGCCGCGAATACGCCTGGCGCGCCCCGCGCGAAAAAGCCGCACCCGCCGCCGCGAAAAAAAGCTGGCTCGGGACATGGCTCGACGGCGCCGGGGACACCATCGTGAAGTTCATCTCCGGCGCCTTCGATCAACTCGGCCGCTTCGTCCGCTGGATGCGCGATCTCATCAGCCCGCCGAGCCTCCCCACGCCGAGCGGTCCCGCGATCGACTGGGTCGGCCTGAGCAAAGCCGTGCTCGTCATCCTCGGTGCCGCGCTCGTCGCCGTGCTCACCTGGCTGCTCGTGCGCACGCTCCGCCAGCGCAGAAAACTCGTCGTCGCCGCCGCCGCCGCGCCCATCGTGCCGGACCTCCGTTCCGAGGATGTCGTCGCCGATCAACTCCCCGAGGACGGCTGGCTCGTGCTCGCCCGCGAACACGCCGCCCGCGGCGAACTCGCCCTCGCCCTTCGCGCCGCGTGGCTCGCCAGCCTCGCCCACCTCGGCCAGCGCGAACTCATCCGCATCGCCCGCCACAAATCCAACCGCGACTACGAGCGCGAGCTGCGCCGCCGCGCCCGCGACCGCACTCCGCTGCTCGACGCCTTCGACGACAATTTGCTCTCCGTCGAACGCGCCTGGTATGGCCGGCACGAAGTGAGCGCCGACAGCTACGCGCGCTTCGCGAAAAACCACGAGCGCATCCGCGAATCATGAACCGCGGCCTCGCCCTCATCGCCGCTATCCTCGCGCTGCTCGCCGTGCTCGTCCTCGGCGTGATGCACCTCTTCGAGCTGCGCTACAAACGCGGCGACGTGTATCCACCGCATTCCACGCTGCGCGCCGATCCGCTCGGCGCGAAGGCGATCTTCGACGTGCTCGGCGCGATGCCCGGCTTCGACGTGCGGCGCAACTTCCGCCCGCTCGTGCGCCTTAAGCCGCCGCAGCCCATCACGCTCGCGTATGTCGGCGTCGGCTACGAAGCGCGCTGGGGCGAAGACGAGCTGCGCGAGTTCGAGTCGCTCGTCTCGAAAGGCACGCGCGCCGTATTCGTCTTCGCGCACGAGTTCAAGACGACCAGCTCGCAGCGCCTCGCAACCGGCGCGCCGCGGAAGCGACAGCGCGGCCCGCGTGCGCAAACGCCGCCGCTTACGACGCCGATCCCCGGCGTCAGCCCGCAGCCGCCGCCCGCCGAGGACGAAGGCGAAGGCGTGGCCTTCCGCGATGCCGCCGCGCGCTGGGGTTTCGCCTTCGACATCGCGCAGGACGAGGAACGCACCGCCCTGCACGCCAAGGCGGAACGCACCGACGATGCCGGCGATCTCGAGCCCAGCGTGCCGTGGCACAGCGCGCTGTATTTCAAGGGCCTCGGCCCGCAATGGCGCGTGCTCTACCGCTGCAACGGGGTGCCCGTCATCGCCGAGCGCGACTACGACGGCGGCAGCATCGTCATCGCGAGCGACAGCTTCTTCCTCACCAACGAAGGCCTGCGCGACGCCCGCGCGCCGAAGCTCCTCACGCGTCTCATCGGCCCGCCGCGCACGATCGTCTTCGACGAAGAACACCTCGGCGTGATCGAGGACATGAACGTCGCCGCCCTCGCCCGGAAATACGGACTCGAAGGCGCGCTGCTCGCCGCGCTCGTCGTTGCCGCGCTCTTCGTCTGGAAGAACGCCGTCCCCTTTCTCCCTCCGCATCCCGACCGACTGGCGACCGACGTGACCGGCGCCGACGCGACCGAAGGTTTCGTGAACCTGCTGCGTCGCAGCATCCCCACCGGCCAGATCCTCGCCGCGTGCGTGAACGAATGGCGCAAGGCGCGAGGCCGCCGCATCCGCCCGGAGGAACTCGCCCACGTCGAGACCGTGCTCCGCGGCCACGACGGGCGCGGCATTTCCGGCAAGGACGCCGCCGCCGCCTACCGCACCATCGCCGACGGGCTCAAGCGCCGCTGATTTTCACCACCCATCCATGACCTCAACCGACTCCATCAAAGACCTCCTCCAGCGCGCGCGCGCCGAAGTGCGCAAAGTCATCATCGGCCAGGAAGCCGTGATCGATCAGGCGCTCATCGCCATCTTCACCGGCAGCCACGCGCTCGTCGAAGGCGTGCCCGGCGTCGCCAAGACGCTGCTCGTGCGCACGCTCTCGCGCGTGCTCGGCTGCGAATACAACCGCATCCAGTTCACGCCCGACCTCATGCCCGCGGACATCACCGGCACGACGATCTACGACATGCAGCGCGGCGAGTTCACGCTCGTGCGCGGGCCGATCTTCACCACGTTTTTGCTCGCCGATGAAATCAACCGCGCCCCCGCAAAGACGCAGTCCGCCTTGCTCCAGGCGATGCAGGAACGCCGCGTGACCATCGACCGCGACACGCACCCGCTGAACTCAAACTTCACCGTCTTCGCCACGCAGAACCCGGTGGAATACGAAGGAACCTATCCGCTGCCCGAGGCGCAGAAAGATCGCTTCATGCTCAAGATCGCGATGTCCGTGCCCGGCCGCGACGAGGAACTCGAACTCGCTCAACGCATGCTCGGCACCGACTCGCCCGAGGCGGCGCTCGCGGCCGGCGCGGTGCAGCAGGTGATCAGCGAAGCCGACCTCACCGGCGCACGGACGACGCTCGAGGCGATCACGGTGCGCGGCGAACTCGTGGCCTACATCGTCGATGTCGTGCGGGCCACGCGGGCGAGCGACTTCGTGCTCGTCGGTGCCGGCCCGCGCGCCACGCAGGCGCTGCTGCTCGCCAGCCGCGCTTCCGCCGCGATCGCCGGGCGGGATTTCGTGACACCCGACGATGTGAAATCACTCACCGCGCCCGTGATCGGCCACCGCCTCGTGCTGCGACCGGAATACGAACTGGAGGGCGTCACGATCGAAGAGGTCGTGACGAAGGTGCTCGAACAAGTCGCCGTGCCGCGATGATCTTTCCCACGACGCGGCTCATCCTGTTTGCCGCCGTCATCCTTCCACCCTTCGCCGCGCTCGCCGCGGTGTGGCCGCCGGCGGCGATGATCGCGGCGCTGCTCACGGACGGCTTGTTGTTCGTCGCGCTGGTCGATGCCGTGCGGGCTCCTGCAGCGCTGCGCGCGCTGGGAGTCGAGACGCAGGGCAGCGTGCGATTGCACAAGGGCCGCGAGGGTTCGTTTGAGCTGAAGTTTACCCGCGAGCCCGCCGGCCCACGCCGATTGCGTGTCGGCTGCGCGCTGCCGGCGACGATCGAGTCGCCAGCGGAGATCCGCGAGGTGGAGCTGCCCGCGGATGCGCCAGCCGCCACGATCGCGTGGCCATGCACGGCGTCCGAGCGCGGGTTGTTTTCGCTCGAGATGATCGTGCTCGAAGCGGCATCGCCGCTCGGCCTGTGGACCTGGCGCGAGCGCCGGCCCCTCGGGCTGGAGCTGCGCGTGTATCCCGATCTGCTCGCCGAGCGGCAGCGCGTGGCGGCGCTCTTCCTCCGCCGCGGGATGCTCGGCGCGCACACGCAACGGCGCGCGGGGCAGGGCCGGGAGTTTGAGAAGCTGCGCGACTACCTGCCGGGCGACAGTCTCGCCGACGTGCATTGGAAAGCCTCGGGCAAGCGCAGCCACCTCGTTACGAAGGTCCACCAGATCGAGCGCTCGCACGAAGTGTATGTCGTCATCGACGCCTCGCGACTCTCCGCGCGACGCGTGCCGGGCGGCGTCACCACGCTCGATCGCTACGTCACCGCCGCGCTCATCCTCGGCGCGGCGGCGGAACGGCAGGGTGATCAATTCGGCCTCATCACGTTCAGCGATCGCGTGCTCACCTTCCTCCGCGCACGCAATGGCCAGGCGCACTTCGGCACCTGCCGCGACCGGCTCTACACGCTCCAGCCTCAGCCGGTAACGCCGGATTTCGAGGACCTCTGCGCCTTCCTCCGCACGCGGCTAAACAAGCGCGCGCTCCTCATCTTCCTCACCGCGCTCGACGATCCGTTTCTCGCGGAGAGCTTCACGACTTCCACGCAGCTCATCGCGCGGCAGCACCTCATCCTCGTGAACATGATGCGCCCCTCCGGCGTCCGTCCTGTTTTTGAAAACACGAGCGCGCAGCGGCTCGACGATCTCTACGGCGAACTCGGCGGGCATTTGCAGTGGGAAAAGCTACGCGAACTCGGCGGCGTGCTGCGGCGGCGCGGCATCCGCTTCTCCCTGCTCGATCCGGTGATGATCGCCGCGGAGCTCGTGAAGCAGCACGCCGACGTGCGCCAGCGCGAGCTCGTCTAGCCGCCGCTGCCCGGCGGCGTGGTGAGGAAGCGGATGCGCTTCGAGATCGCGAGCCACGCGAGTGCACCGAGGAGACACGCGAGGCCGAAACCAAGCGCCCGGACGCCGGGTCCGTTCGCGTCGGCGGGATTGGTCAGCAGCGCGAGCAGATACAGGCCGAAGATCGCGGAAAGCGCCGTCAATCCGGCGAGCAAAATGTAGCGCGCCCAATTCTGTCGCCCCCACACGGCGGCGAATAACAGCACCACCGCTACGCCACCGCCAAAGAGCACGCCGATCAGCTCAGGCCAGCGGGTGCGGTATTGCGGGTCGAGGGCGAAGGTGAGGACGAAGCCGAATGCGGCGACGACCAGCAGCAGGACGCCGACGAGCTGCGCGCGGGCTTGCGTCCTGCGGCGCGCGTGACGGCGGCTGGCTTCGGATGGTGGTGAGGTGGTGCCGGGGGCGCTCATGTCGGGAGTATTTAGCGAGCCGCCGCGGAGAGTTCAATGATTCGTCCGGGCAGCCAGCCGAGCTTCTCGCGGAAGTTCGTCGGACGCGTGTATTCGAGAATGAACGCACGGCCGGGGCCGGGGCGGAGGATGTCGATCGGCCGGCCGAGCGGCGCGAGCACGGTGCTCGTGCGCGCGGTCCAGGTGCCATCGGCGGCGCGTTCCATCTTCGCGCTCAGCACGTCGAAACCGACGTCTTCCGGCGCAGCGGGCGGGCCGAGCAGATTGCCAAAGCGGCCGATGAGGAACGTGCGGCGCAGCGGCGCGGGCCAGTCGTCGCCGCACCAGATCATGCCGGCGGGGCTCGAGTGCGCGTCGAAGGTGGCGAGCGGTTTCTCCGCGGAGCCGCCGGCAGCGGGGCCGAGATTGCGCACGGGCAGCGTGAACTCGATGCCCGGCGGCGGCGCGGGCGTGTGCGCGTAGGGCGAGCCGGGCCGCACGGGCCAGTCGGAGAATTGGAACGGAAAGCCGTAGTGTCTGCCCGGCACGATTGCGTCCATCTCCTCGCCGGAGTTCGCGTCGGGTCCGTTGCTCACGGTGAAGAGCTGCCCGTCGCCATCCCACGCGAAGCTCCACGCGTTGCGGATGCCGCGTGCGATGACTTCGATCTGCGGCTTCTCCGTGCGCGGATCGAGCCGCCAGATGCACGCGGTAATGTCCGTCTCACCGCCGCTGAAAAACTTCGGGTCGTGCCCCGCTTCGCCGCCGTCGGTGCGCGAGCCGCTGTTCGCGTAGAGCATCCCGTCCGGGCCGAAGCCGAGGCAGTTCACCGCGTGGTTGTAAGGCCCGACGCCCCACGGGTAACGCACCGTGAACCAAGGCCGCGGCTGCAGCGGATGCCCGTCCGCCTCTGCGCTCGTGCGCCAGATCACGACCTCATTCGTCACGAACTCCACGCCCTCCGTGATGCGTTCGTTTGTCACGAAGTAGAGCCGTCCGTCGCGCGCCTGTGCCATGCCGACCGCAGTGAGATCGCGCGGCTTCTCACCGAGATAATCCACCGCGCGGATGAGCGGCTGGAGTGCGCTGCTGACCGGATCGAGAAAATACACCGAGCCCTTCTGCGCGAGCGCATAGACCGTCGCGCCGTCGCCACGCGAAGCGAGCCGCACACAATGCTCGGGCAGTTGCGCGACCTCACGCACGCGCCAACCGGCGGGCGGCACAGGCAGCGGCTGAAACGACGCCGCTTTCACAAGTGCTTCGTAGGTTTTGAACCGCGTCCGCGCCCGCACGCCGCGCACTTCATCGGCGGTGAACGGGGCGGCGGCATTGCCCCATGAGTTCGTCGCGAAGGTGAGCACGGCGGCGGCCTGCGCATCGTCGAGGACCTGCGCCGGCATCACGTTCACGTAGCTCTGCCCCTTCACCGTAATCGCACCTTCGAGCCCCTCGCACAGCACGCGGATGCTCCGCGCGCGATCGGCGAGCATCCAATCGCTCCCCGCGAGTGGCGGGTAGATCGGCGGCACCCCCGCGCCGTTGATCTGGTGGCAGAGCGCGCACTTCTCCGCGTAAAGCTGCGCGCCGCGCTGCATCTGCGCGGCGTCCGGCGCGGCGAGCGCGAGCGCAGGCAGCAGGAGGAAGAAACGCAGCACGCTCACGCCGGCGACGTGAGGCGATGCGTCGGCTGCGGCTTGCCGGGGCGGAAGAACTCGAGGTGATCGAGCTGCACGCTCAGGCCGGGGAAGTCGGTGGCGATCGTCTCGGTGGCTTCGCGCACGGCATCGCGGAGCTGCTCGGGCGCGGCTTCGGCGCGGACGTTGATGATGAGCTGGCCGGCGTTCACGGGCGCTTCGAGGCGCAGGCTCAGCTCGGGCACGAAGTCGCTGCGGACGAGATTGATCACGGCGACATCGCCGAGCCCGGCATCGGGGCTGAGCGTCATTTTCAGGTGCGCGATCTCGGCTCCAGCGAGCGAGCGCTGGATGCGGCGCGCGATCGCTTGCAACACCGCCTCCGAGTCGAAGCCGTCGCCGTGCGCGAGTTGCACGGTCGCATTCAGCCAGCCGAGCAGCGCCTCGCCTTCGGCGTAAATCTCGTAGTCCACTTCCATCGCGGCGCGCGTGCCTTGCTCGGAGTCTTCGATCTTCGCAAACCACGCCTCGGTGTCGCCGGTGCGCACGGACGTGCCGATCACTTCCGCGTCCGGGAACTCCGCAGCCAGCGTTGCGCGCAGCCGCTCGTGGCGCGCCGCGTCGAGGGTGTCGGTCTTGCTGATCACGATGAGGTCCGCTTCCTCGAGTTGCTTGCGATAGATGTAGATCACCTTGTCGGAAAACTTCCCGCCTTCGCTCAGGCCAAAGACGCGCTCGGCGCGCACGGGATCGACGAGCACGCTGAGCGGCGCAACGAGGTAAGCGTCCCCGTAGATCCGCCGCAGCGGATACGTGACGGTCGCGACGAGATCCGTGCAGCTCCCGACCGGCTCGGCGATGAAGACATCGGGCGAAGACGACGCGTCGAGTTTCTCGGCGGCATCGACGAGCGAGTTAAAACGGCAGCAAAAACAGCCGCCGGGGATTTCCTCAGTCGCGAAGCCTTTTGAGCGCAGCATCGCGGTATCGACCAGCTCGCTGCCTTGGTCATTCGTGATGAGGCCGACCTTGAGACCGCGCTTCGTGAGGCGCTCGGCGAGCGCGGCGACGGCGGTCGTCTTCCCCGCGCCGAGGAAACCGCCGATCATGATGTAACGGGCTTTCTTCATGGGTGTTCGTCGTGTTGTTGCTTCGAGAGCATCTTGTCGATCGTCGCGTCGAGCAGCGCGCGGTAGCTCGCGAGGTCGCCGCACTTCGCGTCGGGTGTGCCTTCGAATTCGTAAAGCCACCCGTCCGCGTAAGGCTCGCGACCGACGAGTTCGATGTCGGCTTTCAACGCGGGATTGGCGGCGAGAAATTTTCCATCGGCCACGCAGTAGATGTCCGAGATCGCCTTGAAGCCCTCGATCGAGCCGATGATGTCTCCGCTTGCGATCACGTCGCCCGGCTTCGCATCGAGCTGCACATCCACGATCTCGCCGAGCATCCGCGTGGCGAACTTCGTGAAGCCGACGCGCCAGCGGTCGCCCTCGACCCGCGCGAGCCAGAAGTGCGACGGGCTGTAGAGGCACTCCGTCGGCAGATGCGTGACGAAGTTCGAGCGTTTGTAGAAGGACGTGGCTGACACGGGAGCGGCTGTGCTACGCTCCCGCCGCATTGCCCGCCACATGAAAACCGACGAATCTCGACGTCTGTTACCTCGGTTCCAAAATTCAATTCTCCACCCATGAATCTCGAACCTTGGGAGATTCAGCAAATGGCGGAGGGCGTGGACTTCGAGGTGAAGAAAGCTGCAGGTAGAGATGGATTAGGACAGCTCCCGGACAGTTTTTGGGAGACATATTCCGCGATGGCGAATACCGAAGGAGGGTTGGTGCTTCTCGGAGTGGAAGAGAAGCCAGATAGCACATTTGCCGTGCATGGGATCGTGAACGTCAAGAAAGTCGCGAGCGCATTGTGGAGTTCGTTGAACAACCGGGAAAAGGTGAGCAGTAATATCCTTACTGACCGTGACGTGGAAGTCTCGGACGTTGGCGGCAGGAAGATCATCCAGATTCGTATCCCGCGTGCGACTCGAGGGCAGATGCCTGTGTTCCTCGGTGAGAACCCGTTCGGGAACACCTACCGGCGCAATTTCGAGGGAGATTACCGCTGCGACGATGAGACGGTGAAACGGATGCTCGCCGATCAGGTGGAGGATGTGCGCGATGGCAAGCTGCTGGAGCACTACTCGTTCGACGACCTCCATCTGCCGACGTTCACGGCCTACCGAACTGTGTTCAAGACCGTGAAACCGGATCACCCATGGGTCGATTTGGACAACATTGAATTTCTCCGCAGCATCGGCGGCTGGACACTTAATCGAGAAACGAAAAGGGACGGCCTAACCCTCGCTGGCCTGCTCATGTTCGGGCAACTCCGCTCAATTCTGGATGCGGTGCCGCACTACGTCGTGGATTACCAGGAGCGTCCATCGGACGTGAATGAGGATGCTGACCGGCGCTGGATCGACCGCGTGACGACCGACGGCACGTGGTCCGGCAATCTCTACGACTTCTACCGCACGGTGATTCAGCGGCTCACGCGCGATTTGAAAGTGCCCTTTCGATTGAAAGGGATCACGCGGATCGACGATACCCCGGTCCACGAAGCGATTCGTGAAGCGCTGACCAATCTGTTGATCCACGCGGATTTCACCGGCCGGGTCTCGCTCTACGTCGTGAAACGGCAGGACATGATCGGATTCCGAAATCCCGGCCTGATGCGTGTCCCTCTGCACTTGGCGATTCGAAGCGGACAGAGCGACTGCCGGAACCGCAATCTCCAAAAAATGTTTCAACTCGTGGGTCTGGCCGAACAGGCCGGCTCAGGATTGCCCAAGGTTTATCGCAACTGGCAACAACAGCACTGGCGGCGGCCGGAACTGCTCGAACAGATCCAACCTGAACAGACGATCCTGCGACTGCGGATGTTGAGCCTGCTTCCACCGGAGGCGATCACAGCTTTAGACCGGCGATTCGGCGCGCGGTTCCGCGAATTGCCGGAGACGGCGCGGTTGGCACTCGCCACAGTGCAAATCGAAGGAGTGGTTTCGCACGCTCGGCTCAAGGAGATGAGCACGGAACACCCGAAGGACTTGTCGAAGATTCTGGCTTCCCTAGTGTAGTGCTTCGCAATAAGTGTAACGTGCGTCTTTTCTGGAGGGGCGGGAGTGGCGAGAGTAGAAGGATGCGCATCGCTCGTTCTCCTGCACCGTCGGTCGAAG
>VFJQ01000056.1 GCA_009885995.1 Verrucomicrobiota bacterium | reverse complement strand
GCCACGCTGACTTCACGGTCGTGCCAAAAGTGGGCTGGCGACCGGTTTGAAGTTCGCGCAGTCGGACGGTGGCGGAAGGGAAGGCGTTCGTCCACGCTTCCTCGTCGAGCTTGCCATCAATCACGATCTTGCTCGGCGCGTTGCCCACAAGGCGCAGCACGGGCACGGGGCCGCGCACTTTGCCGAGCTGCTGGCTCTTGTTGCGCAGGCCCTTCAGGAAGTCGTCAATGAGGGCGATGCGTCTGCCATACAAGCTCTTGGCATCGGCCTTCGTCTTCGCGATGGCGAAGAGTTCGAGCGCACGGTCCGCTTTCGTTTTGTCCTTCTCCATCTCCTGCCAGTTGGCTTCGCCGTATTCAAAGAAGGCGCGCATCTCCTGCTCGGCGTGTCCATAAAACAGCCGGCAGTATTCGCGGAACATCGCATCCACGTCCGCATCCTTCCCGCCCCAATACATGCGTGCGTTGAAATAGACCATGAAGTGATTGAAGCCGATGCCGACCTTGTCGAAGTCCTGGCGCAGGGTGAGCCAGATGTCTTCACCCGACGAGATGCCCTTGATCGCGTTGATGCTCTCGCCCATCGCGTGCGGGGTGAACGCGGGCAGATACCAGCCGCGGTCGGTGAAAGGATAGTTCTCGAAGTTGATGATCGGGTTGTGCGTCTTCGCCACCCAGGCCTCACGCAGTATGCGCAGTTCCTCCTGCTGCTCCGGCTTGTTATTCCTCGGCATCCGAGCGCCGACGATGGAGACGACGACATTCGGCTCCAGCTTGTCGATCTTCAGCGGCGGCAGCTTATAGATGCCGTAGGCGCAGGTGAGCACCTTGCCATTGGGGTGCGTCTTGCCGACCTCCTTGGCCACACGATTGACGAAGCCCCACACATGATCCGATGCGCGACCGCGCTGCTCACGCTCGGGTGAGTCTTTGCCTGCGCACAAGGGGCACTGGCAGATGGCGGTGTAGGCGTCGGGCGGCATCACCGAGACCATGCTCATCTTAAAGTGATCAAACTGGGCGCGGACATAGCGCACCGTCTCCTGGAAGAGTTCCTCGTTGGAGTAGCACAGTTGGTTGACCTCCCTCATGTTGAAGCGCCGTTTGCCACCATACATCGCGAACCACTCGGGATGCGCGGCGAAGACTTCCTCTCGTCGCGTCATGGTATCGAGCCCGTGGGCATCCTGAATGCCATACGGATCGCGCACGCCGAGCCGCATGAACCACATCGATGCATCGCGGCTTTGCACCCCGCCGTGATAGTTAAAGCGGCGCTGCTCAAAGTCGGGCCGCACAGTTTCGTCCAGTTTCGGCAGCGAGATCGTTTTCAAATCCGGCAGCACCTCGCCCAATTCACCCGGCAGATACCAGCGTGCGCCGAGACGGGACAGGAAGCCAGTCACCGCGTTAAATGAGCCACGCTCATCATAATCCCATAGCTGAAGCGGCACCGCCTTCTCCGCCGCCTGGACCGTCGGTCTGCCGGTCTCGCCCGGTAGGGAAAAGCGGCTCTTATACATCAGGATATTCGGCAGGCCCCATGTCGCACCGGTGATTTTTTCCCACTCGGCCTGCGCTTTGCCGATCACGATCTCCCCATTATGCTTCGCCCATGGTTCAATGGGCGTGAACTCCGTGTCATCGCCAATGAGCGCCAGCCAGTCCGCGCCCGAAACCATGCGAAACGCGCCCTGCTTCAGGCCCTCCGCCGTGACTTTGAGCCGCTCCGTGTGCTCGCTCTGCCCCACGAACACATGCACCGCTCCCGAAGTCGGCTGCGTGACGATAGGCAACCGTCCGCCGCTGATCTTCACGATCTGATCCTGCAACTCCTGCGCCGCGAGTCGTGTGGAGCGCTGAGGCGTGTCACTGATGACAATTTCAGCGCGCGGCTGGCCGTCCTCGACGAGGAAGGTGTCAGCGGCGTGGAGTGCGGCGAGTGGAGCCAGCAGCAGGGCGGTGAGGAGTGTGAGCGTGTGTTTCATGAGTGTCGCAGATGAATACACCCGTAGCCCCCGCCTTTGCGCGAGCTTCCGCCGACTATTTACGTAACAGGGTTTACGCGGAGGCTAAAGCCGGATGTCACCCAGCGGTGCCAGCAGCGCGGCGGCGAGAGCCGAGCGCAGCGGAACCGGAGCGCAGCGGAGATAACCGGAGGCAAATAGCCGACGAAGCTTCTCACAAAAGGGTCGGCAAACAGCTGCTAGGGCAGTTCTTGGCGGATGGGCACAGCATTAAAGCTCTCGAGATTCGTGAGGACGACGAGTTGCCTCAACGGTGGGAGGATGTCTTCGCGGGTCTCACTCATTGCCTTGGCCATCTTCACCTTTCTCCAATGCCGCGAAGCTGTCGAAATCACTCTGGAATAGTCTGTCCTGGGTCACGCGGTATTTCTCAAACTCACCCTCGGCGTGCTCCTTGGCGATTTCGGCGCTGATGCGCCCGGCGTCTTGCAGCACTTCCCGATCATCCGCCGAGAGGAAGATGTCCAGCCGCTTGGCCCAGTCTTCCATCGTCATCGGCACGCGGCGTTTGGCGCGGCCTTCCGCCAGTTCGAGGTAAGCATTCACGATGCGCCCCAGGTCCTCCAGCTCCGCCTCCGTCAGGTAGTTTTTGGCCACCACCACGTCGCCTTTCAGAATCTTGCCGTCGGGGGCTTTGGCCCAAGTCGTCAGCCCCATGCGTTCTTTCTGGTGGTCCGCACGCTTGACGATCAGCTCGGCGGCGGTGTGGCCGTGCACGGCGTAGTGCATCTTGTTTTGCACCTTGGCAAAGAATGCCTGGGTGATCGGCGCGTCTCGGTCGTAATCCATCGCCGTGGCATAGATGTCGGTGATCTTCTGGTAAAAGCGCCGCTCGGACAGTCGGATCTCGCGGATCTCCTCCAGCAGGCGCTCGAAGTAGTCATCGCCCAGGAAGGCACCGTTCTCCATGCGCTTTCGGTCCATCACATAGCCCCGGAGCGTGTAATCCCGCAGCACTCCCGTGGCCCATTGCCTGAAGGATGTGGCGCGCTTGGAATTCACGCGGTAGCCCACCGCGATGATCGCATCCAGATTGTAATGCAGGATGCTGCGCTGCACCTGGCGCTTCCCTTCGGTTTGAACTGCTAAGAATTCCTTAGCAGTTGCCTCCTCAGGCAGCTCGTTCTCGGCGTAGATGTTCTTCAGGTGCGTCAGTGCGTTTTCCGGCGTCGTTTCAAAGAGCAGCCCGATGTTTTTTTGCGAAAGCCAGATCGTGCCGTCCTGCACCCGCACCTCCACGCCGTCGCCGCCGGTCTGGTAGGCGAAGGCGAGAAACTCCGCCGTGCTGTTGCGGAGGCGCACGCTGTTCGGTGATTTCTTTTTCGGCATGGGCGTCTCCTGGTGACGTGAAGCTTTTTGGCGAGGGATGCAATCGAGAACGCGGACGCTGTTCAGGGGAAGAACGGGAACAGCACTTTGATCTCCTCTGGCTTTGGCTGGCGTCCGTATTCGCAGATCTCAAAGGCCTCGGCGACTTTTACCGCCGCACCTTTCTCGGGGCCATACCATTTGATGAGGCTATCACGGAACCGATTTGCCTCGCCGCCTTGACGCCTGACCCAGCGCTCGCGCAGCCATGCCTTGCGGGCTGTTTCGTCGGTGGCTGGCGGGACTTTGGCTACATGGGCTTCGCCACCACTGGCTCCACCTTCGTAGTGCTGCGAAGGCATCTCGTGAATGGCGGTGAGCTTTTGATCAAAGACATCATCCACCGAGACGATGATGTCTGCCTTGAAGGGATAGGGCTTCTGGAAGCCATCGCTCGAATACAGAAAGAGCGGGTTCTTCTTCAAGGGTGGCACATCGCTGCACACGAATGGCACGGTGACCATGAAGGCGGCATCCTGGATGAGAACACCGACATAGCGATGGTCGGGATGATAGTCCCACGGACGATGCGCGATGACGATGTCTGCCCGCCACTCGCGGATCATGCGGATGATCTTCTGCCGGTTCTCCAGCGAGGGCATCAGTTCGCCATCGTGGATGTCGAGCACCTGCGTCTCTGCGCCGATGAGGGCATCCGCCTTCTTCACCTCGGCGAGCCGCCGCTGCGCCAGCGGTCCACCCGCCGACTGCCAGTGGCCGATGTCGCCATTGGTCACCGACACGAGCTTCACGTGATGGCCGAGTCTTATCCACTTCGCTGCCGTGCCGCCGGAGGTGTATTGAGCATCATCAGGATGCGCGCCGAAGACGATGATGCGCAGCTTGCCATCGTCGCCCTCGGCTCGGGCCATCGAAGGAAGCATGAGGGTGAGAGACAGGAGAGCGGTGACGTAGCTGAGGAGTGAACTGAGTTTCATGGTGTTTGCGTTGGTGGTGGGTGAGGTTGTGTTTCAGGGCTAGAAATCCTCGGCCATCTGGTCGAGTTCCTTGTTGATGCGATCCTTCCAGGTGTCTGGGATGCCGCTTTGGAGGAGGGTGTCGAAGGTCTCGACGGCTTTGATTTTCTTGCCGGCGGCGAGGAGGGCGCGGGCGGAGGCTTCGAGGAGCTGGCCTCGGGCGTTGGTGTTCTCGACCTTGGAGAAATCCATGCCTTCAAACAGCTTCACGGCTTCGGCCCACTGCGCATCGCTGATTTTCCAGTCCAAATTTCGACCTACCACCTGCTGAGGATCGGGTGTGCCCCACTTTGCTTCGTCGAGCACGCCGTTCCAGCTCTTCGTGTCCTTCGACTGCACGTTCGCATTCACCCAGCCGATGCTGTGGCACTCGGGGAGCTGCTCATAGGTGCTCCATTCCGTGCCGCCATCCGCACGTCTCGGCGCGGTCCATTGTTTATCAAGCCAGGGAATGACTTTCTCCGCCCACTTCGCTCCATGCTCACGCAGGCCCTGGCCGCTGAAGTGAACGCCTTGGCCGTTGCGTTCCCGCAGCTCGCCCTTCAGTGCATCGCTGTCCGGCCCTTCGAGCCCGATGCCGTGTTTCCATAGCGATGCCTGCGCCGCGCGGATGTCCTCGCTGCCTTCGTCGCCGGGCACATGATAGCTCGCCTGCGCCACGAACCACGGCGCGTCCCAGCCAATCGCACGTCGCGAGCCGCGGATGAGTTTTTCCAAATACTCACGGTAAAGTTTGCCCGGCAACGTGCGCGTTGAGTCCTTTTGGTTCGCATCGCTTTCACCCTGATGCCACAGCACCGCGCGGAAGCCCTGCGGCCCGAGCGACTTCATCCGCGCGACGAACGCGTCAAATGCCACCCCCTTGCTGGCCCAGGTGCCGTTGGCGAGTTTCTCCAGGCGGCTCTCGATCGTGGGAGGATTCGGAAACGCCGTCCCTTTCGGCAACCACTCGCGCACACTCGTCGCGCCGATGCCGCAGGCGATGATGCCCACCGGCACATTTTGTTTCGCGACCACGGCATCGGCGAATGGTGGGATGAAACTGCCGCCACCGCCGTTTGCGCCCGGCTGCGGATCATCCGCGAGCCGCCAGTTCGTCCCATCAAACGTGGCCACGCGCCCGCTCTGCGGCTTCTGCTTCTCCGCGCCGTGGTTCCCCGAGTTCGATTGCCCCGCGATGACGAAAACCTCACCCACGCCGACATGCTCGACTTCGCTGGACGCCAGCACCTTCCCCGCGAGCGAAACGCGCACCTCCAGCTTCCACCAACCGCCTGCTGGCACCTCGATCGCGCTGGCAATCGCGCGATTGGCAATCTTCGCATTCAGCCTCTGCCAGCCTGCCTCCAACGCCGCTCCGACAAACCGCGTCTCCACGATCGCATCACCCGCCACCTCCTCCGAAAGCCGGCCATCGAGCTTCAACATCCCTCTCATCGGCGTGCTACGCTGCACGACTTGGTAATCACGCGGCGAGGTCAGGGTTAGCTCGGCGGCGTGGAGGGCGGCCAGCGGCACCAGCAGCAGGGCGGTGAGGAGTGTGAGTGCGTATTTCATCGGCGCAGATTTCAGATTCACGGGAGACAGGATGAATCTGTCGCGGGAGCCGATGCTTAGGCAGCCAAAATGCGACGACTGCCAACTGCACGTCAGGCTGCGATTTCTCCGAGGGTGTCGTGGTCAAGCGCGCGGCGGCGGTGTTGACGCGCGGGCCGGGGAATGAAGATCGAGCAAATCGGGACACAGCGCCGTGCGGAGATCATCCGGCTCTACACGACTGAAAAACTCGGTCTCAAGGCGATTTGCCGTTATATGAGCGATGGTATCACGCTGGCGAATATTCGGAGCATTTTGGTCGAGTCCGGTGTGTATGAGGGAATTGAACGGCCCATGCAGATGGTGCGCGAACGTCGCGACCAAGTGGTCAGGGACGAGAAGGAGCGCCGTCAGCGCATGGCCGTTTGTCTTTGGCAGTTGAGAAATGGAGTCGGGGTGGAGACGACCTGCCGGCGGCAGGGCTGGAATCGCAAATCCATCTGGAACGATTTGCGGACCCGCCAGTCGTATTGGCGGCTCAAGGGACGGCTGGAGGTCAAGTATCCACAGAATCGGGTGAATCACCGGCGCTACGAATGGGTCAGCCGGACCTATTCGTCGGAGCGCGCTTTCGCGGATCATATCGCGGAGGTATTCACCGGTTTCGGCATCGCCTACGAGCGGGAGCCTGGTGTGAAGGCAGCGCTATGCCGCGCCGACTTCCGCATCTTTCGGACGCTGGTGGAGTGCAAGTCGGACGTGACGACAGCGGCGATGAACAAGGCTCTTGGCCAAAGCTGGATCTACAAAGTTCTGGCCGGTGAAGACTGCATCGTGGTCATTCCAGACGATGTGCATCCACGCAAGGAGTGGCTCGTGGCGTTCGAGAAAATGGGAGTGCGATTGTTCCCGGAGAGCGCGCTGGTGCAGATGCTCTCGGGAGAGTTGCCGCTTGCCTCCGTTGCCACGCGTTCGGCGTTGCGGAGTCGGCGTTCGTTGCGCGACGAGGGGGCAGAAATCGGGCGTGGGGAGCAGAGTGCGCGCGGCGGCCGTCCGGCTCTCGATGTGGGCGAAGTCCGCGCGCCACTTGCGCTCGGCGTGAAATCGAAACTCACGCTCCAGTTCCGGTCCGCCGAACGAACGCCAGTAGAGTGCGACTTTTGATTCGAGGCGCGAAGGCGGTGACTTGTCGCGGAAGCGGAGGCGGCGCGGAAAGTGGGTATCGCCAAGCGAGTCGGGCCGCACGTGCTGCGGCACTGTTTTGCGACGCATCTGCTCGAGGCGGGTTACGACGTGCGCACGGTGCAGGAGCTTTTGGGGCATCGGGATGTGGCGACGAGGCAGATCTATCTGCACGTGCTCAATAAGCCGGGGCTGGGGGTGCGCTCGCCGCTGGACTAGGCGCTGCGCGCCCTCAGCGCACCAGCGCCTGCCGCATCGACTCGACGTAGGCTTTGAAGTCTATCATCTCGCCCTGCGTGGTCGGGTCGCTGAAATCGCCGGTGTAGGCGGGGAAGCTCGCTGGGTTTTGCGCGGTGGTGGCTATGGCGTCGGTGAGTTGTTGCGCGCTGACTTCGCCGGGGGGGCTCGGGGCGTGCCCTGCACCCAGCCGGCGCGGGCATCGCCGCTGGGGTGTAGTGCGGGCTGGCGCCCGGCGGGGGCGTCCGCTATCGCTGGGCACCGAATGAACCTGCTCCGCCGCCCTCGCCGCCTCCGCGCCACGCCCGAACTGCGCGCGCTCGTGCGCGAGACTTCGCTCGGGCGGGAGGACTTCATCCTGCCGCTCTTTGTGTCGGAAAAGGTCGCGGATCGCGAGGCGGTGGCGTCGATGCCGGGGGTGGCGCAGCTTTCGGAAAAGGCGCTGGTCGAGGAGGCGAAGGCGGCGCACGCGGATGGGGTGGCGAGCGTGATTCTCTTTGGCATCCCGGCGGTGAAGGATGAGCGGGCGACGCAGGCCTTCGCGGAGGACGGCGTGGTGCAGCGGGCGGTGCGCGCCTTGAAAAAGGAGGTGCCAGGGCTGGTGGTGATGACGGATGTGTGTCTGTGCGAATACATGAGCCACGGGCATTGCGGGGTGACGCGCTTCGCCGGGGATCACGCGCATGTGGAGAACGATGCGTCGGTCGAGTTGCTCGTGAAGACGGCGGTGTCGCACGCGGCGGCGGGCGCGGATCTGGTGGCGCCGAGCGACATGATGGATGGGCGGATCGGGGCGATCCGGGCGGGGCTGGATGCGGGCGGCTTCACCGAGACGCCGATCATGAGCTACGCGGCGAAGTTCGCGTCGGCGTTCTATGGGCCGTTCCGCGATGCGGCGGAGAGCGCGCCGAAAGCGGGGGACCGCCGGTCTTACCAAATGGACAGCGCGAACGCGCTGGAGGCGCTGCGCGAAGTCGAACTCGACGTGGCTGAGGGCGCGGACCTGGTGATGGTGAAGCCGGGGCTGGCGTATCTGGATCTGGTGTGGCGAATCAAAGAGCGGTTCGGGCTGCCGACGGCGGTGTATTGTGTGAGCGGCGAATACGCGATGATCAAGGCCGCCGCGGCGAACGGCTGGCTCGATGAGCGCGCGACGGTGCTGGAGATGATGACCGGCTTCCGGCGCGCCGGGGCTGACCTGATCGTGACCTACTGGGCGCGCGACCTCATGCGCTGGCTGGCCTGATTTTCTGTGGGCCTCAAAATGAAGGGCTGCTAACGTGTGCCGGTGTCGATGAATCCACTCGAAGCGCGGCTGCGCTACAAATTCAGAAACCCGCTGCTGCTCGCCGAGGCGCTCACCCATCCGAGCCTCGGCCACGAGACGCAGCGGCATCATTTCGATAATCAGCGACTCGAATTCCTCGGTGACGCGGTGCTCCAGCTCGTCTTCACCGAGTATCTGTTCGAGCAGTTCCCGGATAACGCCGAGGGGGTGCTGACGAAGTTGCGGGCGCGGCTCGTCTCGCGGGAGGGGCTGCGGGAGCTCGCCGAAGCTCTCGAAATCGGGCGGTTCATGATGCTCGGGCGCGGCGAGGAAGCGGCGGGTGGGCGGGAGCGGCCGGGGCTGCTTTCGGATGCTTTTGAGGCGCTCCTGGGCGCGATCTATCTCGACAGCGATTACACCACCGCGCGGCGGGTGTTACTGCATACCTCGCGGGCATTCCTCGCGCAGATCTGCGCCAGCACCGACGACGTCAATCCGAAAGGCGAGCTGCAGGAGATCCTCCAAGGCCTTTCACCCGTGAGCCCTAAGTATGTCATCAAGAGCCATTCCGGCCCGGAGCATGACAAGCGATTCAGCTCCGACGTCACGTGGTGTGGGACGTGGCTGGGCGGTGGCGATGGCCGGAGTAAGAAGGAGGCGGAAGTGGCTGCGGCGAGAGATGCGCTGGTCCGGAAGGCGTGGGCCGGGGGTGGAGCCAAGACGGCGGAATCAGCGGGCGCCGAACAGGCAAATCCCGGGTCTGAACAATCTGTGAATAACCCGCCCGCTGCCGCCAACAGCGCTGATTAAGATATTGCGTCGGCGGGTTGTTGGATCATCGCGCGGAACCGCCGGGCGGTTATTCGTGGCCTTTTTTAGGTGTGGAACACTGTAGCCGTGGGTGACGAACGCTCCGCTGGAGAGTTATTCGCACCCTTATGAAGATGAAGGGATATATAGATTAGATAGGAGCTTCTATATTCAGCGTGTGAACAAGTTGCCGTTCACCCTTCTGAAGAGCGCAGAGCGACGATCTGGATCTGGGCGGAAACGCGGCCTTGGTATTCGTTGCGCGTCAGCTCGAAAGCGATGTCCCACGGCGGGGGCGGCACTTCCGTCGCGCCAAACCAGATCGCCCGGGCTTCCCGTCCGTTTTGGGTGAGCGAAAGACTCAGGTGCTTCTCCTTGAGCACGCGGGGCTCGTCCGCCGGTATCACGCGCAGGGCAAAGAAGACTGGCTGGCGGTGGCCGTTGCCGAAGGGCGCGAGCGTTTCGATGTGGCCGAGGAGGGAGAGGTCGATTTGGCGCAGCGGCAGTTCCGCGTCGAGGTGGATGCGGGGCTGGAGCTGGTCGGCGGTGAGATCCGCCTTCGCGACGGCTAGAAACGCGTCTCGAAAGGCGGCGAACCGGTCTTCCGACAGGGAGAGGCCGGCGGCGGCTTCATGGCCACCGAACGCTGCCAGATGCGCTGCGCACTTGCCGAGCGCAGCGACGAGGGAAAAGCCCACGATGCTCCGACCGCTGCCTTTGCCGGAACCGGCTTCATCGAACGCCACGACGATCGTCGGGCGATGGTGGCGGCGCGAGATCCGCGAAGCGACGATGCCGATTACGCCCGGATGCCAGGCCGGTGCTCCGGCGACGATAGCGGCGTGCTCCTGCGGCTGGAACCAGGAGGCGACCTGCTCCTCGGCTTCGATGCAGACTCGCTCTTCGACCGCCCGGCGCTCGCGATTCTGGGCGTCGAGACCTTGCGCGAGGGTGTGGGCGCGGGCCGGGTCGTCGGTGAGGAGAAGTTCGAGCGCATCGAGGGCGGTGCCGAGCCGGCCGGCCGCGTTCAGCCGCGGGCCGAGGCCGAAGCCGATGTGAGTCGCGGTGAAGGGGGCACGCAGACCGGCGGCATCGATCAGCGCGCGCACACCGGGCCAGCGCGAGTCGGCGAGCCGCAGCAAGCCGTGCTTCACGAGGGTGCGGTTCTCGTCGATCAAGGGGACGAGGTCCGCGACGGTGCCGAGCGCCACGAGGTCGAGCACGCAGCGCAGGTCGAAATCCGGCACGGGCCGCCGTTTGAGCAGCGCGTGGGCGAACTTGAAAGCCAGGCCCGCGCTGCAGAGGTGGCGGTCGGACTCGCCGCGCTTGGGATTCACCAGCGCGACGCACTCCGGCAGCGTCGCCGCACACTCGTGATGATCGAGCACGATGACATCGACGCCTTCCCCCCGCAGCCGCGCGATCTCCGCAACCGAGGTCGTGCCGCAATCGATCGCGATGAGCAGGTTCGGTCGGTGCTCCTCGAGGCAGCGCGTCAGACCGTCTGCGCTCAGGCCATAGCCTTCATCGATCCGGTTCGGGAGGAAGCACGCCGGCTCCACACCGCAGGCTCGGAAGACGCGCGTCAGCAGCGCCAGCGACGAGACGCCATCAACATCGTAGTCACCGTAGAAGGCGATCCGTTCCCGTCGATCGAACGCGACCAGGACGCGCTCAATCGCCCGATCCATGTCGGGCAGCAAAAATGGATCACGCAGCGCCTTCAGCCGCGGATCGAGGAAGTGGGTGGCGGCATCCGCATCGGCGAGCCCGCGCCTCACGAGCAACCGGGCAGTCAGTGCCGGCACGCGGAGGTGTTCCGCCAGGGCGGCGACAGCGGACTCATCGAGTGGTTGGGGAAAGATCCAGCGCACCCGCGCAGCGTAGGTCGAGGGCCGCGGGTGCTGCAACGCGATCGTTCGCGAGGGCTCGAATCGAGGGGTGGTGAGATTTGGACACACACCGAGGCGAATGGCGCAAAACACGCACCACCCAATTCAGCGGGCCGGGGTGATGCCGGTGATTCCTTCTGTAAATCACCGCGATTCAACCGCTGGCACAGCCGTTGCTAAAGTGCGCCGCGCGCTCCGCGCCGCCCACCGGGAACCCGGCTGGGGTGCAGTAGTCCAAAAACAAACACACCACCGAAATCAACCTGATGAAACTGACCCATCGTCTCTCCGCCTGGTGCGCCGCGGCCCTCATGGCTGCTGCCCCGCTCGGAGCCCTCGCACAAGACACCGCTCCGGCGCCAGCACCCGCCCCAGCGGCCCAGCCGGCCCCGGAGCCTCCAAAGGCACCCGCGCCCCCTCCTGAGGCAGCCAAAGCTCCCGAGCCCGCCCCGGCACCCGCTGAGGCGGCGAAACCCGCCGAGGCCGCGCCGACCACCGAGGATCTCGTCAAGCGCATCACCGACATCGAAGCCTACTTCGGCAACGTCGCCCCGAGCGCCGATGGCAAGGTCGCCGTTGCCGGCCCTGGCCACAACGGCTTCATGATGATCTGCGCCGCGCTGGTGCTCTTCATGACGCTGCCCGGCCTGGCGCTCTTCTACGGCGGCCTCGTCCGCTCGAAGAACGTCCTCTCCGTGCTCGCACAGTGCATGGGCATCGCGGGTCTCGTCACCATCCTCTGGTATGTCTGCGGCTACACGCTCGTCTTCGGCGAGCATCCGGCCGAAGGCGCCCCCAGCTACGCGCCCTTCCTCGGCTCGATGAAGTATCTCTTCCTCGACGGCGTCGGCGGCGCCCCGAACACGAACTACACCGGCTGGCCGTCGCATTCGACCTTCGCGATGTATCAGCTCATGTTCGCGATCATCACTCCCGCGCTGATCATCGGCGCGATTGCCGAGCGCATGAAGTTCATCGCCGTGCTGCTCTTCGTCACGCTGTGGATGTTCATCGTCTATTTCCCGCTCGCGCACATGGTGTGGGGCTTCGACGGCTACCTGAACGGCGTGTGGAACAGCGGCGCCAAGGTCCCCGCGATCGACTTCGCCGGCGGCACCGTCGTCCACATGAGCAGCGGCTGGAGCGCGCTGGTGCTCTGCCTCATCCTGGGCAAGCGCCTCGGCTTCGGTAAGGAGAAGATGGCGCCGCACTCGATGGTGCTCGTCATGGTCGGCACCGGCATGCTCTGGGTCGGCTGGTATGGCTTCAATGCCGGCTCCGCTCTCGCCGCCGACGGCATCGCCTCGCAGGCCTTCATGACCACCACGCTCGCCGCCGCCGTCGGCGGATTCGTGTGGGCGCTCGTCGAGTGGATCCACAAAGGCCACCCGTCCATCCTCGGCTTCTGCTCGGGCATCGTCGCGGGCCTCGTCGTGATCACGCCCGCCTGCGGCTTCGTCACCGCCAAGGGCGCGATGATCATCGGCGTGCTCGCCGGCCTCATCCCGTATCTGTCCGTCATGTTCCTCAAGCCGATCCTCAACATGGACGACGCGCTCGACACCTTCGGCGTCCACGGCGTGGGCGGCACGCTCGGCGCCATCATGACCGGCATCCTCGCCACGGATAAAGTGAACGCGAACCTCATCAGCGAAACCTACGCGAAGAAGAACGGCCTCGCCGAACTCGTCACCAATGGCGGCCTGCTCGGAGCGCAGCTCAAAGCGGTCGTCATCACCATCATCCTCAGCGTGGTGGCCACGGCCGTTATCGCCTTCGTCGTGAAAATCATCGTGGGCCTGCGTCCGACACCGGAGGTGGAAGCCGCCGGTCTCGACATCAGCGAACACGGCGAAGAAGGCTACATCATCTAAGCCCTCTTCCTTTTCATTCCCTCTCCCTTCTCCTCGCGAGGCAGGGAGAGCGGAGCGAAGGGGAAGCCCGCTCAACTCATCAACCAATTCATCACCACATGAAAAAAATCGAAGCCATCATCAAGCCCTTCAAACTCGAAGAGGTCAAAGACGCCCTCGCCGAAGTCGGCGTGGAAGGAATGACCGTCAGCGAAGTCAAAGGATTCGGCCGCCAGAAAGGCCACACCGAGATCTACCGCGGCAGTGAATACACCGTGGACTTCCTGCCCAAGATCAAGATCGACGTCGTCGTCTCCGACGCCCTCGTCGAAGCCGCCGCCGCCGCCATCATCAAAGCCGCCAAGACCGGCAAGATCGGCGACGGCAAGGTCTTCATCAGCCCGGTGGACGATGCCATCCGCATCCGCACCGAGGAGAAGGGCGAGAAGGCAGTCTAGTTTGTTAAGTTAGTCCTGGTATCGACCGGCGCCGTTCCGAGTGGAGCGGCGCCGGTTCGTTTTTTGGTAGGCGCGCCGCGCCGCGCCGTCCGCCTCAAGGATTCAGCTCCTTGATGAACACGTTCTTGAACTGCACCAGCGCCGGCGGGCTCGTCCATTGCCCGTTCTTCTCCGCGCCGTGGTGCTGGAGCCCGATCGCACCGCGCTCGGGCAAGCCGGGGATCTTCACGCCGGGGAGCACGGGCTGGCTGTTGAGCATCACGCTCACGCTGCCTTTGCGCACGGTGACCTCGTAGCGATTCCACTCGCCCACCGGCTTGTCGGCCTGCATGCGCGGCGTCACGCCGGCGCGCACTTCCGGCGGCATCGCGGGATCGCGGCGCACGCCATACATCTCTCCCGAGCCGGCCGGCCAGCACCAGATATTGAGCTGATACTTCGCGCTCCCGCAGAGCAGCAGACCCGAGTCGGAATCCGGCAGCGCGAGCGCGAGCGGCTGGCCCTTCGTATCGCGCGCCTCGGAGCCGTCGGGCAGGAGATAACGCACCCGCGGATTGATGTAGGGCGTCTCCTTGATGCGCCAATCCACGAGCAGCGTGTAGTCGCTGAACTCGCGCTCGGTCCACAGGCTCTTCTCGCCGGTCGCCTCGCTGCGAGCGTCGTAATCGATCACGCCATCGACCACCTTCCAGTGTCCGTTGTCGCCCGCGGGCACTTTCCAGCCGGAGAAATCCTTTCCATTGAACAGCGCGACGAAACCGTCGGGCGCGACATTGTCCGCGGCGAATGCCGAAGAGACGAGAGCGAGGAGAGCGAGGGAGGTTTTCATGAGTTATTTCCGGCTGCGGAGGTAAGCGACGAGGTCGAGCAGTTGTGCTTCCGTGAGCGCTTTGTCGAGCCCCGCGGGCATGAGCGAAGCCGGCAGCGTCGTGTTGGCGGTGATCTGCGTGTGCGGGATGCGGTGCTCCTGCGCGCCCGCATCGGCGAAGACGAGCACGTCCGGCAGGCTGCCGCGCACGACACCGATAAAGCTCCCACCATCCGCCGTCTCGATCGCGTGCGCTTCGTAGTCGCGAGCGAGCGAGTTGCTCGGGAAGAGGATCGACTCGAGCAGGTCGCGCTCGACGCGGATGTTCCCGATCGTGCTCAGATTCGGCCCGACAAGATTGCCCACCTCGCCGACACGGTGACACGTCGCGCACGCGCCCATGCCGGCCTCAAAAAGTTTCCGCCCTTCCGCCGCGCGCCCCTCCTTCGCCACACGCGCGGGCAGCGTTTCGAGCAGTCGCCGCCGCGCCGCATCATCCGACGCGAGCGCCGCGAGTGCGGGCGCGATCTCCGCGAAGATCTCCGGCTTCGCGTCGGAGAAGACCGTGCGGATCTCGCTCTCCTGCACGCTGGCTAGTGCGACTGAATTCTTCAGCGCCTGCGCGAGCGCCACAGCATTCTCCGTCTTCAGCCAGCCGCGGAAGGCCTTGAGAAATTCGCGCAGTTCGAGCGGGCCGAGTGTCGGGATCACCGGCGCGAGCGCGAGCACCTGCTCCTTCGCGAGCCGCGCGCTCACGAGGATGCGCGCGGCTTCCAGCCGTGCGGACGACGACGCATCGCCGAGCGCGCGCTGGAGCAACTCGAACGACTCTGCCGCGAGCGGCTTGCTGCGGTCGATCGACGCGCCGAGCGCTTTGAGGCGGAAGGCGAGCGGCTGCTTCGCGTCGTCCGAAAACTCGCGCAGCGCCGCGCGCAAGTCGGGCGTGCCGACCTTCGCCGCCGCGGCGAGCACGAGCGGGAGATCGGCGGGCGTTGCGGTGCCGAGCGCCTTGCGCAGCGCGGGCGTCCACACTGCGGGACCTTTCGAGCTGTCCCCGGCGGCGACGATGCGCCAGGCCGCGGGTGCGCCGCGCTCGAGGAGTGTCGTGACCACTTCCGCCATCGCTGGCTGCGCCACGCGCGCGCTGGCGACGAGTTCGATCAACTCGAGCTTCGCCAACGTGAGGGCGCGGCCGCTCATCCAACTGGCAAAGCGCGCGGCGGCAGGCTCCGTCCAGTCGTCGTGACGCACGACGATCTCCGCTGCCTTGCGCGCGAGCAGCGGGTCGCTCGCATCGAGCAGCGGGACCACCGTCTCGGCGGTGAGCGGGGAAGGGGAGAGTTGATCGAGCAGCGTGAGCGCGCGGCGCTGGAGCGCGGGCTTGCCGGATTCTGCGAGGGCGTCGGCGATAAGCTTCGACTGCCCGCCGGTGAAGAGCGCGAACATCGCCTGGTGCGCGACCGAGCGGTCCACCTCGCCCTCGATGGAACGCAGCAGCGCGCGCGTCGCCTTCGCATCAAGCTTCGGCATCGCGCCGAGCGCGTGCGCCGCGGCGAGCTGCCCGCCGGGTTCATCGCGATCCAGCGCTTTCAGCAGCGCAGTGATCGCTTCGGGCGTCGGCTTCATCGCGAGCGCATTCGCCGCGGTGTGTGCGACGCTCGCGTTCTTCGATCCGAGCGCGGCGATGAGTCCCTTCGCGTCCTTGTTCCAAACGTCCGCCACGCTCGCGCCCCACGGCTCGCACTTCACCGGCGCGCCCTTTTTCCGCACGCGCCAGATCGCGCCGGCGATGTCCGGCTTGGCCATGAGCGACGACGGGCAGCCGATGCGAAACCACCCGCCGGTATCGAGCACGAGCAGCGAGCCGTCGCGGTCTTCGAGCACGTCGGTGAGATGCACGTCGGAGTTGTGCAGCTTGAGGAATTCGCGCTCGGTCACCTTGTAGCTCGCGCCGTCGCGCGCCACTTCCATGCGCGTGAGCCGCTGCGTGTTGAAGTGCGTCACGAACATATTCCCGCGCCACTCCGCATCGAACGCCCCGCTGCGGTAAAACGTGAAACCGCTCACCGCGACGTGGCCGTAATTGTGGACGACCGGCATCGTGTCGAGCGTGCGCGGCAGGCCCACGATCGCCTTGAGCTGATCGGGCCGCGGATACACGCCGCCGCGCAGCCAGTGCACGATCGTGTCGCCGCGCGGGTTCGTGTAGAAAATGTTCTGCGTGCCGAGGATTTCGCCCTCGGGCGTGAAGTCGATCTCGACCGGGTTGTCGCCGCAGGCGAGCGAGTGCCAGCGCACGTCGGAGCCGTCGCGATTCGCCGACCAGATGCCGCTCGAGAGGCCCTCGTGGACCAGCTTGCCTTCCTTGCCGATGACCTTTGTCCCCTTGCGCCCGTGGCACCAGTAGAGCCGGCCATTCGGGTGCAAAAACGGGCCGTGAACGTCTGCGGCGTTGCCCGTGTAGTCGAAACCGCTTACGAGCATCTCTCGCTTTTCGGCCACGCCGTCTCCGTCTCCGTCGGTGAATTTCCACAGCCCCGGCGGCGACATCACGAAGAGCGATCCGTCGAGCCACAGCGCGCCTTGCGGGAACGTCATCTTGTCGGCGAAGACCGTCTTCTTGTCGTAAATGCCGTCGCCGTCCGAATCGACGAGTCGTGTGACGTAGTTGGGCAACTGCTTTTCCAACTCGGCCTTGTTGAGGTTCAGCCCCGCATTCTCCGCCACATAGAGCACGCCTGGCTCGCCGAGCCCGGCCATGATCGGATGTTGCACGAGCGGCGCCGTTGCGACGGGAACGAGCTCGAAGCCATCGGGCAGGCTGGCGTCGGGAGTGGCGGCGAGGGCGGATGCGCCGGCGAGGAGGAGAAGACGGAGGGGCTTCATGGTCGATACAAGCCGGCACGTCCGTGGTTCTTGGTGAGTTCGGCGATGGGTCCGTCGGCGACGTATCGAGTTGCCGCGCTCGGGGGCGAGCGCTGGCCAAAGGAGAAACCCGCGGGTGGGGCACTCGGCTCCGGGAGCGGCCTCAAACACACACCCGGAACATCTCCATGAAACTCACCTCCATCCTCGCGGCCTTTTGTGCCGCCATCGCCGGAGCCTTGGCCGGCGTTGGTCAGCCGATCCAGTCCACCCCGATCGCCTTATCGAGCGACGACAAGCGGCTCGTGGTCTGCAATCCCGACAACGACTCGATCACCATCTTCGACGCGTTGCTCACTCCGCCGAAGAAGCTCGCCACAATCAAAACCGGCGATGAACCGGTGAGCGTGGCGATCACACTCGGGGGCGAGACGGCCTACGTCGCGAATGCGTTTGCGGGCACGGTGACGCCCGTGGACCTGGTGAGGAAGCGCGCGCATCGACCGATCAAGGTGGGCGGTGAGCCGACCGCGGTGGCGCTGACGCCGAACAGCTCGCGGCTGGTCGTGGTCAATGCCACGAACAACACGCTGGTGGTCGTGGACGTGCAGGCTGATCCGCCGGTGGTCATCGGACAGCCGTATGACCTGAGCGCCTTCGGCACGTCGCCGCGGTCGATCGCGATCACGAACGACGGCGACGCGGACGACGCGGATGAGACCGTCTTCGTGGCGATGTTTTTCGGGCAGCTCCGGGCGGGGAAGACCTTCAACGAGGAAGGCCAGGACGACCAGCGGGAGGGGCGCGTCGTGGCGTTCGACACCGCCGGTTTCCAGCCGCTCGCGACCGCGAACCCGATCCGGCTCGCGCCGCTCGCGAACACCGGCTTCAACTCCAACGGCAAGCTCGCGCCGGGGCCGGGGCAGGTTCCGAACATCGCCTCGACCAATCCGCAGACCTTCACCACGCCGACCGGCGCCTACCCGAACCAGCTCGCCGCGATCGCCATCCACCCGACCAGTGGCCGGGCGCTCGTCATCAGCACCGGCGCGTCGCCGAATGGGCCGCTGCGGTTCAACCAGATGGCGCAGGGGCTGGTGTCGGTCTTTGAAGTCGTGAGTCGCGGGGAAGTGATGGCCGGCCAGACCGACCCGACCGTGCGGCGGACCGCGCCGCTGAATCTCAACCAGGGCATCAACCTCGCCACGACGCCGGCGCCGCGCCTTTTCATGACCAATCCAGTGGCCATGGCGTGGCGGCCGAATGGCGCCGATGCGTGGGTCGCGATCCAGAACAGCAACCTCCTCGTGCGGTTGACCGTGGATGGGCAGACCATCCCGACCATCGGCGCGCCGCTGGTCGCCGGGCCGAGCCAGATCGTCCGCGTGGACTTGGAAAATCCCGGCACCACCCTCGCTGCCGGCAAAGCGCCGCGCGGGGTCGTGATCAACAGCACCGGCACGCGTGCTTACGTCTCGAACTTCATCACGCGCAACGTCTCGGTCGTGGACATCACGAACGGCACCGCGCCGAGCGTCGTCGCGGTCGTGAAGAGCGCATCGTTGCCTCCGGCTATGAGCGCGGAGGGGAAGGCACAGCTCGGCGCGGAGCTCTTCTTCACCGGCCGCGGCCCGGAAGACCGCATGTCGAGCGAGGGGTGGGGCGGCTGCGTCGTCTGCCACCCGGGCGGACGCGCCGACGGGGTGACGTGGATGTTCGACGGCGGCCCGCGGCAGACGATCTCGCTCGACGGCACCTTCAGCAAAACGGCGCACGGCTTCCAGCAGCGCATCCTGAACTGGAGCGCCGTGCGCGATGAGAACCAGGACTTCGAGCTGAACACGCGGAACGTCTTCGGCGGACGCGGCCTCATCGACGACGACCGGCTCTTCTACGCCATCGGCGGCGCGAGCGGCTCGGCCAGCAGCCCGACCGGGCAGACGAAGATCGAAGTGTTCAACCAAGTCACCGGGGCGGTCAGCGCGGACAGTTTCTTCAAGCCCGGCAAAGCGCTGCCGACGCTCCCGTTCGACCGGCGCGACTTCGCCACCGTGCAACTCACCGACGAGCGCATTCTCATCATCGGCGGACGCTCTGCCGCGACGAACAGCGGCGCGGGCGACCTCGTGAAAAATTCCGCCACGGTGCAGGAGTTCAACGTGCGCACGAACAAGCTCATCCCGCGCAGCCACGCAGGGTTCACCTCGCGGCATTCGCTCGGTGCGGCGGCGGTGCAGACGGCCAAAGGGCTGCGTATCTACGCCATCGGCGGCTACACGAGCACCGACCCGGCCACCGCTCCGTCGGCGCTCGTGCAGGAGTTCAACCCGGCGACCAACCATTGGCGGACCGTCGCTCCGCTGCTGACGGCGGTGGCGCAATTCGGCACCGCCGTGGCCGGCGGGGGCAATACGGCGGAACCGCTCCAGCTCGTCCACGTCGTCGCCGGAAATACGAGCGCCGAGGGCGTCGCGAGCCCGAGCCTCTCCGCCGGGGTGCAGCGCTTCCAGGCCGACCCGCGCGGGCCGGGGACGTGGACCGCCTTTTCACCCGTGGGCTTCATCGGGCTGCGCCACCACGGCGCCGCCGCGGCGCAGCGCGGGGCCAGCTCGCGCATCTTCGTGATCGGTGGCGTGAATGAGGCGGGCGTGGTGCAAAGCGACGTCCGGGAATACCTGGCGCAAACGGTGGATCCCATCTTGACCATCCACACCTCGATGCCGGCGGCGCGGGCGCAGTTCGGCATCGGCGGCTCGCCGACGACGAACCAGATCTACGTCATCGGCGGTGTCGATGGCGTGGGCGCGGACCAGACGACGGTCTTCGAATACACCATCAACATCAACGGCTCCCCGGCGGGCCCGGGCGGGACACCGAGCGGCACCTGGGTCACGCGCGGCAATCTCCCCAGCGCCCGGCGGCAACTCGGAGTGAACACCGTCATCCCCGTCGGGAACTTCCTGCCGGTCGTGAACTTCAAGCGCGACCCGCGGCAGGACGCGATCGAAACGTGGGTCGCCCGCAAAGTGCGGTCGGTGCGTGGCGTGGGCGATCCCACGAGCGCTGCGGTGGTAAGCGGGCGCGCGCTTTTCGGCCAGGTGGGCCTCGTCATCGCCGAGCAGAGCTGCGCGACCTGCCACGGCGGCAAACGCTGGAGCCGCTCGGTGGTGGATTTCCCGGGGGCGCCTTCGCCGACGAATGACCCGCTACTGGCGCTCGGCGACGAGAAGATCATCGGTGCCGAACTGCGGGAGACCTTCACCCAGGGTCCGGTCGCCGGGCAAATTCCGGGCGTGCTGGTCAACGTCGGCACCTTCACCCTCGCCGGCGGGCGGACGAACGAACTGCGCTTCAACGGCGCCGACATCTCGCAGGCGATCAATCCGCTCGGCGCGAATGGCTTCAACTTCCCCTCGCTGCTGAGCGTGAATGAGACGGCGCCGTATTACTACAACGGCCTCGCGCAGACGCTCGAGGAGGTGCTCAACGGCAGCCGCGACAGCAATGGCGGCGTCCGCGTCCACTTCGTGTCGAGTGGCTCCCAACGCGCGGACCTCATCGCCTTCCTGCGCTCGATCGACAGGACCACGCCGATCTTTCCATAGCGCGCGCGTCGGGCGCCGGCGCCGCGCACCGCGAAAGAGCGGTGTGATTTTCGATCCGACCTGCTAGCGACGCGGCATGTCCACAAGCGCTCCCCAACTCGAAATCGCCGGCTCGCGCAACTTTACCTCCTGGCTGCGCGCGCAGCGCGCCTCGCTCGCCTTCACGACCTATCAGAGCGGCAAGCTCTTCCTCATCGGCACGAAGCCGGACGGGAAGCTGAGCGTCTTCGAGCGCACCTTCGAGCGCTGCATGGGCCTCTCTATCTCGCCCGACGCGCAGACGCTTTGGATGAGTTCGGTCTATCAGCTCTGGCGGTTTGAAAATGCGCTGCCGGCAGGTGCGGCGCCGCCGGCCGGCCGGTCTTCGTGAATACGCTTTTCTCCTGCATCGCCGGGCCGAGCGAGACGCATAGCTTCCGGCCCGTGTGGCGGCCGCCCTTCATCACCAAGCTCGCTGCCGAGGATCGCTGCCATCTCAACGGCCTCGCGCTGCGCGACGGCGCGCCCGCGTTCGTCACCGCCGTGAGCACGACGGATGTCCACGAAGGCTGGCGCGAGAAGCGGCGCGACGGCGGCGTGATCGTGGATGTGCAGGCAAACGAAATCATCTGCCGCAGCCTCTCGATGCCGCACTCGCCGCGCTGGCACGATGGGAAACTCTACGTGCTCAACAGCGGCGCGGGTGAGTTCGGCACGGTCGATCTCGCGAGCGGGAAGTTCGAGCCGATCTGCTTTTGCCCCGGCTACGCGCGCGGCCTCGCGATCAGCGGACACTTCGCCGTCATCGGCCTGAGCACCTGCCGCGAGAACCGCACCTTCTCCGGCCTGCCGCTTGACGACGCGCTCGCGGCGAAGGACGTGCAGCCGCGCTGCGGCCTGCTCGTGGTGGACCTGCGCACCGGCGACATCGCGCACTCGCTCACCATCGAAGGCGTCGTCCGCGAGCTTTACGACGTGGCGATCCTCCCCGGCGCGATCATGCCCAGCGCGCTCGGTTTCAAGACCGAGGAAATCCGCCGCACGATCACGATCTAGGAGTAGGCGCCCGGTTCGAAAATCTCGCGCGCGAGCTGGGCGGATGGAGGCGCGTTTTTTTTTTGCCACGCGTCGCGGAGTGGGTGGAAGAGCGGTCTTCCGCTCCGAATCGCAGTTCGGCCCGTGTGGCCGCGGTGATCGGGGCACTTCACCACCACCGGTCTCCACACTATGAAACTCGCACCTGTCCGCACCTCCACCGTCGAAATCCTCGAGAGCCGCATCGCGCCGGCTTTCGCCGCCGTCATCGAACTCTCCGCGCTCACGGGCACCAACGGCTTTAAGCTCAGCGGCGAGGCGGTGGACGACTACTCCGGGTTCTCGGTGAGCGGGGCGGGCGACATCAATGGCGACGGGATTGATGACCTCATCATCGGCGTTCGCAGTGCCGACCCGAACGGCGGCAACTCCGGGGCGAGCTACGTGGTCTTCGGGAGCAGCGGGGGCTTTGCGGCGAATGTGAATCTCTCGGGGCTCACGGGCGCGAACGGCTTCAAGATCAGCGGCGAAGCGGCCTCCGACTACTCCGGCGTTTCGGTGAGCGGGGCGGGCGACATCAATGGCGACGGGATCGATGACCTCATCGTCGGCGCCCCTTTTGCCGACCCGAACGGCGACGCCTCCGGGGCAAGTTACGTGGTCTTCGGGAGCAGCGTGGGCTTTGCGGCGAATGTGAATCTTTCGGGGCTGACGGGCGCGAACGGTTTCAAGCTCAGCGGCGAAGCGAGCTACGACCGATCCGGCTTTTCGGTGAGCGGAGCGGGCGACATCAATGGCGACGGGATCGATGACCTCATCGTCGGCGCTGACAGTGCCGACCCGAACGGCGACGCCTCCGGGGCGAGTTACGTGGTCTTCGGGAGCAGCGTGGGCTTTGCGGCGAATGTGAATCTCTCGGGGCTGACGGGCACGAACGGCTTCAAGCTTATCGGCGAAGCGATCTACGACCGATCCGGCATTTCGGTGAGTGGAGCGGGCGACATCAATGGAGACGGGATCGACGACCTCATCGTCGGCGCTTACCGTGCCGACCCGAACGGCTCCCAATCTGGGGCGAGCTACGTGGTCTTCGGGAGCAGCGTGGGCTTTGCGGCGAATGTGAATCTCTCGGGGCTCACGGGCGCGAATGGCTTCAAGCTCAGCGGCGCAACGGCCGGTGACTATGCCGGCACCTCGGTGAGCGCGGCTGGCGATGTGAACGCTTTCAGTGCCTCCCCGAACGGCTCCCAATCCGGGGCGAGCTACGTGGTCTTCGGGAGCAGCGTGGGCTTTGCGGCGAATGTGAATCTCTCGGGGCTGACGGGCGCAAACGGCTTCAAGCTCAACGGCGCCGCGATCTACGACCGATCCGGCTTTTCGGTGAGCGGGGCGGGCGATGTGAATGGCGACGGGATCGATGACCTCATCGTCGGCGCTTTCAGTGACCACCCGTTCGGCTCCATCTCCAAGGCGAGCTACGTGGTCTTCGGCCAGGCTAATGCAGCGCCGGAGGTGCCGTTGACGCCCACCTTCAGCACCGACCACAAGACGGTCACCTTTACTGACGTGGACGGCGACCTCGTGACGGTGAAGACGACGATTGGCACTTTCGACGCGACGAACTTCAACGTCTTTGTGGTGCCCGGCGGCGCGCCCGGAGGTGGGCAGTTCAGCCGGCTCGATGTGAGCGAGGCGGAGTTCGCCGGGGCGAATATCACGATCACCGCCAAGCGTGGCGCGCTCGGCGGCGACGGGCTGGTGAACCTCGGCTTCCTCGATGCGACCGGCGTGGACCTCGGCGTCTTTTCGCTCAAGGGCGACCTCGGGCGCGTGGAACTCGGCGACGGCACGGGGCCGTCGGCCACTTCGCTCACCGTCAGCTCGCTCGGGGTGTATGGCACCAGCACGCAGGTGGGCATCACTCCGATCTTTAGCAGCCATGTGCTCGGCGCGCTGCCGCTGCTGACGGTGACGCACGATGTGGGCGCGGTGGTCTTCCACGGCACGAGCCTCGGCACGGCGAAGATCGGCGGCACGGTGACGGGGGCGACGATCGACCTCACCGGCGGCATCACGGCGCTGACCGTGACGGGGGATGTGCTCAGCTCTTCGCTCGTCACCGGCGCGCTCTCGGCGTCGCTGAAGTTCAGCGGCGATCTGGATGGGTGCGCCTTCAACCTCGCCGATGTCACGACCTTCAGCGTCGCCGGGGATGTGACGAATGCGTCGAGCATCGTTTCGACGGGCGCCTTCGGCTCGATCGTCCCCGGTGCGACGGCGGGCACCTACGTGGTCGCCGCCGGCGTGAGCGTGGGCGGGGACTTGGAGAGCTCCTCCTTCGGCGCGGCTTTCTACTCGACCTTCGCCGTCGCGGGCGACGTGCATCACGGAACGGTGAACAGCTCCGCCTCCATCGGCAGCATCGCCGCCGGTGCGACGCCGGGCAGCCTGAAGTTCAACGGCGGGCTGACGGTGAAGGGCAGCGTGGGCCAGGATTCGAATATCAACGTCGGCGGGTCCCTCGCGAATCTAGCCGTAGGCGGGCGGGTCCAGGGCCTGAGCGTGGTCACCGTCGCCGACCTGGGCAATGCCACCTTCGCGCGTTCGGTGAAGAACCTGAGCATATCGGCGGTCGATATCGAAGGGACCGCGACCTTCTCCCGCGACTTCGTGAGCAGCACCGTGATCACCACCGGCCGCATCGGCAGCATCACCGCCGGCAGCACGGCGGGCAGCTACACGGTCGCGGGCGGCTTCAAGGTGCTGGGCGACGTGGAAAGCTCCACGCTCACGACCGGCGGCAACGTCGCGCTCCTGAGCATCGGCGGCGACGCCAGCGTGCTGACCCTGACGGCCAACGGTGGCATCGGCAGCATCGCCGCCGGGGCCACGCCCGGCAGCGTGAAGCTCAATGGCGGGCTGTTCATCACCGGCGGTCTGCTCGATTCGACCATCAGCACCACTGCCGCCACGGATGTCTCCGTGCTCTCCGTCCTCGGGCGGGTGGACGCGTCAACGATCGCGCTCGACCACGATGCGGGCACGGTGAAGTTTGGCCGCAGCGTGAACGAGCTGACCTTCACCGCGGCAGGCAGCGTCGCCACGGCGAGCGTCACCTACAGCATGCTCAGCAGCAGCTTCAGCGCGACCGGGGGCATCGGCACGCTCACCGCCGGGACCACCGCGGGCAGCGTGAAAATCACCGGTGGCTTCACCGTCGGCGGTGCGCTGGTGGACAGCAGCATCAAAACCGACGGCGACCTCGCGAAGCTGACCGTGCGTCAGCGCATGGACGGCAGCACCGTGAGCGCGCGCGGGGCCTTGGCCCCAGCGGACGACGTCGCCGCCGCCACCATCGGCAGCGTGGCCATCGCAGGCCGGGTGCTGAATTCCAGCATCCTCGCAGGCTACGACACGACCGGTGCCGCCTTGAATGCCGACGTGCAGATCGGCGCCGTGACCGTGGGGACGAACTGGATCGCCAGCAACCTCGTCGCCGGCGTGGATGCCGGAGTCGATGGCAAGTTCGCCACCGCCGACGATGCGGTGATCGCCGGGGGCAACTCGGTGGTGAGCCGGATCGCGTCCGTCATCATTGCCGGCCACGTTCGAGGGACGGCGGGCGACACGGATGGGTTCGGCTTCGCCGCGCAGGAAGTGAAAGCCTTCACCGCCAGCGCCACCATGCTCCCGCTCACTGTCGGCCCGAGCAACAATCTCGCCGGCTTCGCCCTCGGCTCGACCTTCGACGTGCGCGTGCGCGAGGTGGCGTAACCTGCGGCTGGCGCTAGAGCGCGATCGTCTTCCCGGGCACCGCGCGCTCGTAGAAGCCATCGGGCCCGGGCACGACTGGCGGTTTGTCGTCCATGCTCGTGATGTCCGGCGCGAGCTTGAGCTGCGAATTAAACGCGTCGTCCCACTCGACCATCTTGCCCGAGTAGCCGGCCATGCGGCCCATGATCGCGGTCATCGTGCTCTTCGCGCCGTAGTCCACTTCGTTGTAAGGCAGGTTGTTGCGGATCGCCCAAAAGAAGTCGTCGTGCTCGGTCTGATACGGATTGTCCGGCGGCGTCTTGCGGATCGTCTCGGGGTTCGCGCCTTTCACGATGAACATCTCGCGTCCGCTCAGGAAATCCGCGCTGCCTTTGCTGCCGCTCGCGTGTTCGCTCACCGCGGTCCAGCAGCCGGTGATGCGGCTGCACTGGCCCATGAGCCGCGCGCCGTTTTCGTATTCAAACTCGATCGCGAAGTGGTCGAAGAGATTGCCGTAATTGCGATCCGGCTCGGTGAGTCCGCCGAAGCCTTGCGCGCGCACGGGATAGCTGCCCACGACCCAGTTCGAGATGTCGATGCCGTGGACGAGGTTATCCACGATGAAGTCCGCCGATAGCCACGAGAAGTAATACCAATTGCGAAGCTGGTATTCGAGCTCGCTCATCTCCGGCTTGCGCACGAGGCCGGTGCGCAGCGGCGTGTTTGCGTAAGCGCGCGTCGTCTGCACCGCGCCGATCTTCCCGTCGTGGATGCGCTTCACCAGCTCGCGATACCCCGTCTTGTGCCGACGCTGAAAACCGACCGCGACCTTCAGCCCCTTCTTCTTCGCCTCCTCGCCCGCCGCGAGCACGCGCCGCACGCCCGGCGCATCGACGGCCACGGGCTTTTCGAGAAAGACGTGCTTCCCCTGTCGCACCGCTTCCTCGAAGTGCATCGGCCGAAACGCGCACGGCGTCGCGAGGATCACCACGTCCGCCGCGGCGATGGCTTTTTTGTAAGCATCGAAGCCGGTGAACTGCGCATCCGGCGGCACGTTCGCGCGCTCGGGATGCGCGGCCTTGAGGTTCTTGAGCCCGACCTCCAGCTTGTCGGGAAACATGTCCGCCACCGCAGCGAGATGCAGATTGCTGTCTGCCGTGAGCGACTGGTTCGCCGCGCCTGCGCCGCGGCCGCCGCAGCCGACGAGCGCGAGCTTGAGCCGGTCGCTACCCGCCGCGTGGGCGAAGCGTTCGACAGCGAGGAGGGAACCGGCAGTGAGAATGGGGCGCGAGGATTTCACGCCGAGTGAATGCGCGCGGGGCGCAGGCGTTAGTGATTTCTTCGACCGTGCGCTCAGCGGAAGATTTCGCTCACCGCTTTCTCGCGGAAGGCGAAGATCTTTGCGAGCTGCGGCTTCACGAGGACGGGATGCGCAAGGTCTCCGAGCGGTCCGAATGGCAGCACATAAGTCACGCGGTCCTTAACCTCGATGCGCCCGCCTTCGATCTCCGCGAAGTGATGCTCGTGATGCCAGATGCGGTAGGGGCCGATGCGCTGTTCATCGACGAAGTATTTGCCCGGCTCGACGTGCGTGATCTCCGTGACCCAACGCGCCGGGATGCCGAGCAGCGGCCGCACGCGATACTCGATCATCATGCCCGCGTAGATGCGCTCCGGCAGCTCGGTGAGGATCGTGAAGTCCAGCGCCGGGGGCGTGATCCGCGAGAGGTTGCGTGGATTGGAAAAGAAGTCCCACGCGCTCTCGATACTGGCCGGGATGATTTGCGATGCCTCAAAAACGTGAACCATTCCGGCAATTAGCGATGGAGCGGTGCGACGCGACTGCCCCGGTTGATCTCCAATCCGCGCAGCCGCCAATGGTGAGCGTGCAGGTCGAACGGCACGCGAATCCGCTCGTCGAAATCCGTCGGCCAGACAATGCCGTCGATCGTGCGGAAATCGCGGAAGGTGACATCGACCTCCGCGCCGCGCGTGCTCTCGAGGCCGTTCAGCGTCATCCGCACGCGCCGGAGATGCTTGGTGACGCGGTCGATGAAAAGGATGACGCGATCCTCCTTGGCGATTCCGAATCCCGGCTGCAAGACCGCGAGCACACCATCGCACAGGTGCCTGTCCACGACTGCCTCCGCGGCTGGCGCGAAAGTCACGCCCGGACGGTCGAAGTAGAACGGCCCGAGCAGGAACATCGTGTAGGCATCGGCCACGAGCGCGGCGGCGTGCTCGACCTCAGTATCGGCCGAGGGGACGCCGTTGTAGGCGACGGAGATCTTGCCGGGGCTGCGGACGACGAGCTTTTTACCCGCCGGACCTGTGTGCTCTTGGGCGATCTTCCTGGCGGCGATCAGGACGCGTTCCTCGGAATCGCGGCGAAATTTCCGATCCGAAAGCACGGGCTGAAAACGCGGCCCGATCGCGGCCCAGCGCCCCTCGTAGCGCACGCTCACCTCATGCACTTTCGCGAAGGCATCGCCGCCGTGTGCGCGCTGGGCGGCGGCGACGAGTCGCGTGGAGCCCGGGTCAGATTTCTTGATTTCGCGCGTCGAGATTTGCGGCGTCGCGCATCCGGCTGCGAGGCTGGCCAGCGCGGCGAGCAGGCAACGATTGGCGGGATTATTCATGCTTCGTTTCGATTGCGATCATCACTTCATTGCGGCGGAGGAAGACGGGCGTCCAAGGCGGATCGTAGTAGGCAAACATCGGGGCGCCCTTGCCTCCGATTTTCTGGGCGGCGAGCCAGGACTGAAGCGCCTGGATGGCCGCCTTCTCATTCTCCGCCGAGCGACCGCCGCCAAATCGCAACACGGCGAATCGTGCGGCTTTGACTTTGCCCACCGTCACGCTGTCTCCCTTCGGTTTGGGCACGCCCTTTTCCACGGCCCTTCCCGGCATGATGAAGCTCATCGTCTTCTTGTCCTGCGCGGTGTCGATCAGCACCGGCGAAGTCATCGCGATTTTCTCGGAACCTTCGTTCCCGCCGCTGATGAAGCGAAACAACTGGCCGAAGCTGCCGTCCATCCCGCCTTCGCGCATCGTTGTCGTCGCGACGGTCAGCGCCGGGTAGTCGCGGATCTCCACTTTCCCGTCGCTGCGGATCACCTTGTAGTTGGGAGTTTCCGTGGCCGCGCGCGAATTGCTGACGAGCCAGAACGCGGCGATGCCGAGCGGCACTGCGAAGGCGGCGATGATGGCCGTTTTGGAGCGTCTCATATGGTGGTTTTGGATTCCGACTAAAGGTCTGCGCGATTTCACGCGATACTGCGGAGGCAGCGGCCCTCGCACTCGTGATCGAATTTTCGGTTCACGAGTTTCGCGCAGGTTTGCTATACGGCAACTCATGCATGACCTGTCCGTATTCATTCAGGCACTCGTTGCCGCATCGATCTTCTTCGTGTGGGTCGTCCGCTACGACAACATCATCCAGGAATTCAAAAACTACGGCCTGCCGGATTCAGTCCGCGACCTGGTCGGAATTCTAAAGCTCACTTTCGCGCTGCTGCTGCTCATCGGAATCAACCGGCAACCGTTCGCAGTGCTGGGCGGTTCCGGCATCGCCTTGCTGATGGCCTGCGCGTTCGTCTGTCACCTGCGCGTGAAGAATCCGCCCATCAAGTTCCTGCCGTGCGTGACACTCCTCGTGCTCTCGCTCGGGATCGTATTCATCAACCTGCAGCTCGCGAAGGTGTAGCGTTGGCGCTACTTCTTTAAGCTCACGAGGAACTCGACGGGATCGAGGAGCTCCTGCGCCGCGCTCATCCTCGGCGGCCTGCGCGCCGACCTTACGGGACTGAATGCCGACGCCGTGCTCGGCCCTGTCACCGTCGGGCGCGACTGGTCCGCGTCGTCGATCATCGCCAGCGCGACACGCGGGACCGACATGGACTTCGGCACGATGGACGATCTCGTGATCGCCAATGCCACGCCTGCGCTCTCGCGCATCGCGGCGATCACGATCAAGGGCCAGGTCTTGGGCAGCGCCGTGGCGGGCGATCACTTCGGCTTCGTCGCGCAGAGCATCGGCGCAGTGAAAGTCGGCGGCATCGCCTACACGCCCGGCGCTGCACCGATCGAGCTGAGCCTCATCAGCGACGACGTGACGGTGCGTGTGGTTTGACGACCCACCGCCGGACGCTAATTACAGGTTTCTATGAAAACCATCCGCCCCCTGCTCGCCCTCCTCGCCGTCTTTGCCGCCATGCTGGTCCCGGTGCAAGCGCAGCAGCCTCCTGGGCTACTCAATCTGAGTTTTGATGACATCCTCGCGCTGCCGAAGGGCCGTGCTGTCGTTTTCACTACCGCGCGCATCAAGTCGGGCGGGAGTGTCGCCATCCACTGCATGACCAGCGCCCCGATCCCTGCACGCCCGAGTGGCGGCGAGCAGGGGGTGAACGTCTTCTATTTTGGCGTGAAGCCCGACAACTCCGGCATATTGCCCCAGGATCAGTATGTGATCCCAACGACGCCCACCGCAGCCGCCGGGAGCGCCGCAGCGGGAACGGTGAGCATGGTCGACTACTCATTCGCTCGGGTGGCACCCTACCTCATCGCTTCGGACAACAGCGCGCGCCTCATCGTCGCCGTGGTCGGCTACGACGTGCGCGCCACTGGCGCCCCGGCGACCCCCTTCCCGCTGCCAAAGCAACTCTTCCTCAGCGCGCAGCTCGACATCGGCGGCACGGCGCTGCTTTTGCCCGCCGTGCAAAAGGTGCGCGAAGCCGCCGCGCGATAGGCAGCGGGAAGACCGCGTCGCCGGGTCGATGGAACGCTTGGTTTTCCAACGAAGCCCAGCCTTCAGGCTAGGTTTTTGCATGAACATCACTCCAAGACTCTGCCTCCTGCTGCTCGCGGTTTTCGCCATCGCCCGGCCCTGCGCACAGGCGCAACCGGCGGTGCTACCACAGCTCCGCGACCGCCTCTCCCAGCAGGTGAGCGGCTTCGGCGACATGGAGACGCTGCGCGCGAGCTACGCGACCGCCGCGCGCGAGAGGGGCATCCGCGAGGGACACGAGTTCATCGTGCGGCTGAATGGCCCCATCCAGGTCGTCACCGAGAGCCACGAGGAGGAGGGCGAGCTCGTGCGAAAGGATTACTTCCTGCACGAGAGCAAGGTTTACGCGCACCGCGTCTCGCAGCGGGTGCCGTGTCTCGATGGGAAAACCGTGCGCGTCTCGCAAAGCAGCTTTTTCTTCGAGAAGGGCGCGCCGATCTACCGCACCGGCGTCACGGTCCGCGTGCCTCGGGCGGAAAAGGAGCCCGATCTTTCCAAGGCTCGGGAAACGGAAGTGCCACTCCCTCCGGGCCTCAATGGCTGGGGCGACCAACTCACCGCGCGTGCATTCGCCATCGCGCGCAGTTTCCGACCGCACGTCGGTCGCCACGTCTTCGCCGACTGGGACCAGTGGCTGCTCAAAGACGCGCCACCCGCGGGCACCGGCGAGACGCCGCCGCGGGGCGAAGACTGGACGCCACCGGAGGGCACGCTCGTGCTGCCTATTCCCGGGACGCAGAGCCCGGACGGGCTTTTCGCTGTCGGCTGGGGATACGCGAAAGGGCCGGTGGACTGGGCGCGGCTCGCCTCCGATCACGCACACTCCGCCTTCGGCGCGGTTTATTTTTCCACGAAACTCGCGATGGGCGAACTGAAGCCGCCCCTGGACCAGGACTCGAATTTCCTGCTCAACGCCGCCGGCAAACCCGCGGGCAATCTCGGGCTCTATCACCCTGGCGAACGACAGCGCTTTAACCACGATGAAATCATCGTCCGCTGGTCGCCGTCGTCCGCGTGTTTCGGGGTGCGGGAGACGGGGAAATGGTCGGACGACGCCGCAGGCATCGGCTGGATCAAGGACGGCCGGTGCGAGGCCACCTTCGACATCCTGAAGCCGCTCAAGACGGCGGCGGAAGCGGCCGTGAAGAAATCCAAGGATCCCGCCGCCAAGCGCCTGCGTGATAGCGACGACGGGTTTGCTTTTTCCGTGACGAGCCTGCTCGTGGAAGACGACGGGCGCGTGGAAGCACGCGTCATCGGCCAGATCCCGAAAGACGATGCGCCGGGCGGATCCTACGAGGCGATCGTCGAGGGTGTGTTCTCACCCGGCATCGGCGAAGCGCCCGCGGTGCTCAAGAGCAGCAAGGTGCGAATCGTGCCTCAGCAGCCGCGGGAGTGAGCGGGGTCCACACCGATGCGTTCGCACAGCTCACGGAAAAGCACGCGGCGATCTCCGTCCTGAAACTTCAGGAAGAACGGCCGCTGCTTCATGTCGTAGGACGACGACGCCTCGCCGTGGAGGAACAGCAGCATCGCGGCGAAGTGGCCGGCGGTGCCGCCATCGCGGGCGAGCACGCCTCGCAGCAGGGCGTCGATGACTCGCGATGGATGGAAGCTCTCCGCCAGCAGCAGCGCCTGCGTCAGCCCGCCATGGGCCTCGGCATTCTCGAGCGCCGACACGAGCGCCGCGGTTCGCTCGTCTTCGTTGAAAAGCTCGGGAGCATCGGAAATCAGCGCGACCTTCAGCCGATCATCGGCGCGCTCGAAAGCGCGACGCAGCACGGCCCGCGTGCGCGGCGAATCGAGCGCGGCGAGAGCTTCGACATCGCGCCAGTCCTTCACGCCGCCGCTGATGAGCAGCGCTTCGATCTGCGCTCGTTCGTCCGGCGTCGCGGACTGGAGAAGATCGAGCGCGTAGCCGGTGCCGTCGTGCCAGCGCTCGTAATTCATCTCCATGCTCTCGCGAAACCGCTCCACCAAGGGCGACCGCGGCGTTGTTTGCGGCGCGGCTGCGACAGGCGCGGCTGCGCGGCGGTTGCGGAGTTGCTTCGCTTCGCGCTCGGCTTCTGCCTGGAGCGCGGCGTCGGCGGCGCGCTGACGGTCTTCGCGTTCGGCGCGGATGGCATCCATGTCGGGTTCAGGGTCCGGCGGCCGCGGCGGTTCGAGCACGAAGTAGAAGCGCTTCGCGTCAGTGAACTCGCCGGAGTAGTCGGAGTTGTTGCGCTCGTAAAAGTCGATGCACGGATCGGACTCGCGCGCTCGCGTGGTGACGCAGCGCGCCAGCTTCACACATGCGCCCACGGGCGGTGCGGGAAAGCCGCCGCAGACTTCGACGATGCTGTTTCCCGCCAGGAGTTCGGCCTTGATCAAGTCCTGCAACGCCTGCGGGAACTCGGCGAGGTCTGCGCGGTTCATCGCGGCGGAGGGTCGCCGGGCAACGGTTCGAGGCCGGTCCATGTCTTCATGTAATAGCTCGCCACGCGGAGCACATCGGCCCTCATGGCGTGGCTGTTGGTGCGCACGCGGGAAAGCTCGAGGATCTCGCGCAGCTCGGGGGTGAAATCGCCGCCGCACTTTTCGCGAAGCGTGCGCACGGCTTCCATCCAGGAGCTGAAGCGGATCGACACGTCGGCTGCGCCTTCGAAGCCCGGGTCCTGCTCGGGGGTGGTGGCGTTGAATTTGCGAATCCGCGCGATGATGTCGCGCCCCGCGGCGATCACGCTCGGGATCAGGTCAGCGGAAGGTTGCGGCAAGTGGCTGATGAGACGCAGGGCTGCTTCGGCCTGCCGCGGATCGGGATCGAGGGCCAGTGCGCCGATCTCATCGACAAGGCCGGGCCGGCTCGCGACGCGCTGGATCGCGGCGAGCCTGCGCGTTTCGTTTTGCCACGGCGGCGTGTAGGGAATCCAAACGGCGAGAGGAGCGTCGGGCGCGATGGCATCGAACTCCGCCTGTGTCTCGGCTTCCTCCCGCGCCTCGATTTCCCCCATCGTCGGCGGCGGTGGTGGTGGCGGGATGCGCTGCACGCGGAAGCGATACGAAGGCTCGGTGTCCGGCCACGGCGGGCTGCCCGCGGGTGGTCGCGGGCCCCACTCGCTCCATTGCTCATGGGCTTTGCCGGGGCGCGCGGGCAGCGGCACTATGAAGCCCGCGATGTCCTTTTCATCCAGCCGCGCACCGATCGAGCGCAGCCCGCGTGTCGTGAAGAGCTGGACCTCCGCGGTGATGATCCAGCGACCGTTTTCCAAACGTGCGGCGTTCACTTTCAGCTCACCGCTTTCTGAGGCGCGCTGCGTGTGATTGATCACCGACCCGAGCGTGAACTCCGGCTTTCCGTCCGGCTTCGCGTAGCCTGCGGGCAAGCGGATCTCGACCTCGAGCCGGAGTTCATCGCCATCGATCCTCGGCGGAATGTCGGCGAGCACGTAAAGCAGCAGCGCCGCCAGTCCCGCGATGCCGAGCACCACGCCGGACGAACACGCGATCACTTTCCCAAAACTCGGAGCAGCGACGACCCGCGAGCTGACGAGGCCGACGATGAATCCCGCGATCCCGCCGAGCAAGGCCATGCCGACGACGAAGAAACCCGCCGCGCCTTCGCGTGTCGAAACGTGATACCAATTCGCATACGCCGCGGCGACGAAGCCCGAGCTGAACAGGCCGAGGATGCCGCTCAGCGCGGCGACGAGGAAGGAGAGGAGCCAGGGCATGGGATTCAGAGTGTCGAATAGTCCGTGCGGTGGAGGAAATCCCACTCCAGCCGGACGCGCACGCGCGTGCGCCGTGGGTGGTCCCACCACTCGCCGCCGCTGATCGTCGTGATCCATTTCCCGCGCTTAAAGACGCGCTGGATTTCGCTCGGGGGCGTGGAGTCGAAAGGGACCCAGCCCTTCCCTTGCAGCCGCTTGCGATACGCCTCGGCGATCGGCCCGAAGTCGCCCGGCACCATATAGGCGCCCGTCCACCGCACGCCTGTCGTCACGCCCTGCCACTTCCCGCGCCGCCCGCCGATGAGCGGGCGTTTTTCCACCGGCTCGTCCGGCTGCGCACCCGCGGGCGGGGTGAGTTCGTCGAAGACGCTCGCGATTTCAGCGTTCGCCGCCGCCACTTCGGCGGCGATCTCGGGCAGCTTCGAGCGGGCGTAGAACATCTGCCCGAAGACGATCGCCATGCCGACGATGCCGATGAAGACGATCGGCTTCCACCAGTCCGGGCTGGTGTGGCTGCGGTAGCGGAATCCAGCCGGCCTGCCAGGGCGGAACATGCTGCGCGTGATGGCGCGCCGCGCCTATTTCCCGCCGGTGCGGATGATCACGGCGCTGATGTCGTCGAGCACGACGACGGCGTCGTAGAAATCCTGCCCGGTGAGCGCGGAGAGATGCACGGTTTTGTCGCCGACGGCCTCGACTTTTCCGGCGAGCTTTTCGCCGGCTTTCAGCCGCAGCTCGACGCGCTGGCCGACCTGGCGCTTGAGCACGCTGGCTGCGGTGTCGCCGGGCTCGAAGCCGACTTTGCTGTCGGCGAACGCCGCGGCGGTGAGGGTGGTGACGAGGGCGAAGAGGCGGAGTGTTTTCATGTGGCGGTTACTTGATGGTGAACTGGATGCTCGCCGAGCGCTCGCCGGCGGTGACGCTGAGAAAATATTTCCCCGGCGCGAGCTTCTGCTTGTCCATCGTCTGGTCGAGCGCGCCTTTCGTCGTGCCTTGCAGCAGGATGATCGCGGGCTGGCCGCCGCTGTCGGGCGAGCCGTCGGCTTTGGCCTTGTGGACGTTGATGATGATGAGGTCCGACTTCGCGCCGATTTCGATCGCTGCATTCGCCGCGACGGGTTCGTCGAGCTTTGCGAAGGGCACGCCTTCCTTCGCCGTCTGTCCGCCCACGGTCACGGGGAAGGGCAGCGAGTCGCCCGCGAAGGCGCGCAGCGCGAGGAGGCTCGTGGCGAGGAGGGTGAGGAGGATGGGTTTCATAGTTTGAGTTGTGAGTTATTTCGCCGGCACCGGCACGGGGATCACGAGCTTGCCGTTCTTTTCGCCGATGGGATTTTTGGTGGTGCTCTTGCTCGTGTTGTCGCCGTTCTTTTCCTCGATCACCACGACGAGCTGCTTCGTCGGCGCGAAGGGCATCACGTATTTCTTCCCGTCGGGCATCTCCACCGGCTTGTTATATTTTGCCATGTCCGCCGCGCTGGGCGTGACGAGCTCGATGCTCGCGACCTTTTTCCCCGCCTCCATCGTCTGCATCATGGTGAAAAACTCGATGGTCTCCTTCGTGGCGCCATCGGTGTAGAGGAAGGCGACGAGCGCCTTCGCGTCGTTGCTTTCGAGAGCTTTCTTGTAGCTCTCGACGAAGGCCTTCTCCTGCTCCGGCGTCACGGCGTGCGCGGCGAGGCTGAAGGCGGCGAGGAGGGCGGTGGTGATGAGGTGTAGTTTCATAGCGCTGGGATGGTGAAAGTGAACGTGAGGAATGGCAATTCCACTTTGCGAGTAGGCGGGGCCTGGACTTCGCGCGCACAGGCATGCCTTCCCAAACCCGCGCCGCGCTGCTACGCGTCGCCCTCGCACATGACTACCTCTGCTCCGCAAACCAACCCCGCCGAACGCATCCTCATGGGCCCGGGCCCGAGCACCGTGCCGCACCGCGTGTTGCGCGCGCTGTCGTGCCCGACGCTCGGCCACCTCGACCCGCAGTATCTCGCGATCATGGACGAGACGTGCGAGATGCTGCGCCGCGTCTTCCACACGAAGAACGCGCTCACCTTCCCCGTGAGCGGCACCGGCATGGCCGGCATGGAGTGCATCGCCGTGAACCTGCTCGAGCCCGGCGACGAAGCGATCGTGTGCGTCAACGGCGTCTTCGGCACGCGCATGAAAGACGTGATGGAGCGCTGCGGCGCGACCGTCCACGCGATCGAGGCTCCGTGGGGCGAGACGATTAGCAAAGAGCAGATCGGCGCCGCGCTCGACGCGCATCCGAAGGCGAAGCTGCTCGGCATCGTCCACGCCGAGACGAGCACCGGCGCGCACCAGTCACTCACCGGCTTCGCCGACCTCTGCCACGCCAAGGGCGCGATGCTCATCGTGGATGCGGTCACTTCGCTCGCCGGCCACGAGTTGCACGTGGACGACTGGGGCATCGACGCGATCTACAGCGGCACGCAGAAATGCCTCTCGTGCCCGCCCGGCCTTGCGCCCGTGAGCTTCGGCGAGCGCGCACTCGCGGCGATGGATGGGCGGAAGACGAAGGTGCAGAGCTGGTATCTCGATGTGTCGATGCTGCGGAAATACTACACGAACCCCGGCGCCGGCGGCGGCCGCGTGTATCACCACACCGCGCCGATCAATATGACCTACGCGCTGCGCGAAGCGCTCGCGATCGTGCTCGAGGAAGGGATCGAAAACCGCATCGAGCGCCACGCGATCATGCACCGCCGCCTGCGCGCGGGGCTGAAAGAGATGGGCATCGCATACATCCCCACGCACTCGCTCCACACGCTCAACTGCATCCACATCCCCGCCGGTGCGGACGACGCCACGGTGCGCCGCCGCTTGCTCGAGGAATACGGCATCGAAATCGGCAGCGGCCTCGGCCCGATGGCCGGCAAAGCCTGGCGCATCGGCCTCATGGGCCACGGCGCCACGCAGCGGAACGTCGATCTCGTCCTCGCCGCGCTGCTCGAAGTGCTGAAGTAGCGGCGCGACCCGCTCCCTCGCCGTCGTTTGCCTACTGCGTCAAGACGGTGACCGTCCCGGGATGGAGTTGAGGAAGCCTCGCGAGTAACGACGCCATCAGGGGCAGAGTGTCTTTGAGTTGCAGGCTTGCGGCGGCGAGGATGACAACTGCCATGCGGCACCGCGGAATATCCTGCTGAAAGCTCAAGTTACGGTCTCCGGTAGCGAACACATCGAATTGCTGTTCGGCGAGCGCGAGCAGTCGGCCGTTTTTGATTCCGGCCCAGCCCATTCGCTGCACCGAAGTCACTGTGTGCCCCGGCAAACCTTTCGCGAGGCGCCAATCGAGACACTCATCGATCAGCACCCGCAGCTCACACCAGTTCCAACATCTTCAGCCGACCCGCTTCGATAACAGCGATGACCTGTGCATGCTGCACGGTCGGGAAGCCCTCGAGAAAGTCGTCGATGGACTCGCCACCTTCCAGGGCATCGATCAGGTTTTGCAGCGGCACCCGCGTGCCGACAAAGACCGGCGTGCCACCCATGATCTCCGGATCGGAATGGATGATGCCGTGAAGCTCTTCGAGTGTCATGCCGGCACGCTACCATCCCGTCTGCCGCCTCGCGAGCGGCAAATCCTGCCGCGCGCGCCGCACATCGCAGTGCCCCCGCCGACAAGACCGAAAAATGGCGAACCAACCCCGGGCGCTTACAGGCAGCGGGAGCATGGGCTGTGACGCACGGAGCGGTTCGCTGCGCGAAGCGCTCGCGTAGCTCGCCCCAAAAACGCCACCGCCGCGCCGCACCCGGTGGGGCACGACGCGGCGGGGTTGATTTTCCACCGCAGGTGGGAAGTGCGGGCCTATTTCCCCTTCTTGCGTTTCTTTTCGGCGCCGCGCGCCGACTCGGCCTGCTGGGAAAAGCTGGCTTCGCTTTCGACTTTCGCCACCTCGGCGCCGGCGCGGCGGACGATGACCTGGTATTCCATGTCCTGCTTCTTGTTGCCGCTGTCCTGCACGGGCACAGCACCGACGTCGAAGGCCGCCACCTCGGCGGCTTTGAGCGGCTGCAGCTTTTCCTTCCCGGTGCTGAGCAGCGCTTTCTGCATGCCGGGCCGCGCGACGAGGATGGCCCATTCGACTTCACCCTCGGCGGCCGCGCTGCCGCCGAGGTTTTTCACGGTGATGCGCAGGCCGCGCGTCAGCTCGTGGGCGTTCTGTCTTGGCTTCGCGATTTTGTCCTGCCGGTCGAGCGTGCGGCGTTCGACTTTGACCTCGGTGTCCCGCGATTGCGCAAAGGCCGGGCTGGCGGCACTGAGCAAACCGAGGATCGCAGCGAGGGCGATGAGGAGGTGCGGTTTCATGAGGTGGCGTTGTTTGGATGATGCCTACTTCAAGTCGAGCGAAGCGCGCACGGTGCGGGCCGGGCGGTCGTCGAGGGCGCTCTCGATGCGGGCGAGGCGCGCTTCACGGTCGCGGTCGCGGGCTTCGAGCGTGGCGAGCTTCGCGGCGAGGGCGGTGTTGGCGGCCTTGAGCGCGGCGATCTCGGCTTCGTTTTCCTGCCGCAGTTCGCGGAGCGCCTGCACGGTCAGGGATTCAAAACCGCGGATGGCCACCGTCTTGTAGCCGTCTGCATTCTCGGTCACCCATTCCGGGAAGACCGTCTCGACTTCCTGCGCGATGAATCCGGTCTGCGTGCCGGCGAATTGGTGGCTCTTGGCCGGGTCGATGTATTCGTAGGTGACCGAACGCAGCTTCATTAGGTGATTGAGCGCGCCGTTGAGCGGCTCGATGTCCTTCTTCAGCCGCCGATCCGAGAGCACGGCCCAGGAGCCGCCGCCGGGCTTGAAGGCGGTGCCTTGGTTGAGGAAGAGATTCCCGTTTGCGTCCAGGCTGAGCCGGGTGGCTTGGGCGGTATTATCGAAAATACTCCACGCGCTGTCGTTCGTCAGGATGCCGGTAAAATACTCACGGTTGGTATTGCGCTGGCGGTAGCCGGCGAAGCCTGTGTCGGCCGCGGAGACGAGCATCCGGGTGCCTGTTGAGTTGCTCGTGCTGGTCAGCGCCACGTGCAGTGCATCCTCCGGCGCGGTGGTCCCGATGCCGATGTTGCCATCGGCTGCGATCCTCATCCGCTCGGTGAGGACCGAAGTCCCAATGTTGTTGAAGACATTGGTCTGATTCGTCTGGGAGAAGATGATCGGCGCTCCCGAAGCCGATGCGATCACAGGATTTGACCCCGACTTCTTGATGAAGCCCATTCTCGCAAAACCGGTGCCATCCACGGCGAACGCAGCGTTGTCTGCTGATCCGAACAGGGCGCTCCTGGCGACATCCAAGCTTTGGCTCGGCGAGCTTGTGCCGATGCCGATGTTGCCATTGGCGAGCAGGCTGAAGCGCTCCGCCCCGATGGTGTTGTCGAAGATCACCCACCGATCGGTGCCGGTATTGATGCCGGTGAAATACTCGTGCAGCGTATTGGCTTGGCGATAGCCGGCGAAGCTGGTGCCGGTGGCCTGGACGAAGACCCGGGCGTCCGTGCCGGAGACGACCGTGATGGGACTGGCCGGAGTCGTCGTGCCGACGCCAATCGAATCGAACGTGGCCGCGGTGCCGGCGACGGTGCCGCCGCCGCGGTTCACATCGATCTCGATGATGGCCGGATGCCCGCTGCCCGCGCCTTCCTTGCTGGCGAGGGTGGCCGTGGCCACACCGTCGCTGGTGATGGCGATGCCGAACTCGCTCGCCGGCGTGGTCAGCCACGCCTTCACCTGCGTGGTGATGTCGCTGATGAAGAAGTCGCCTTTCACCGGGATCGTCGCGAGCGGGATGGTATCGAGCGTCGCCCCGATCGTGGGCGCGGGGATGGTCTTCGTGAGGATCGTCTCGGTGAAACTCGAGGTGAGCGCCTTGATCGAGAGCGTGCCAGTGGTGCTGGCCTTCGGCGTGAAGATGATGAGCCGCGCGGCGGTGACCGTCGCGGGATCGATATTGAAGACGGGATCGCCCTGGCCGGAGCTGACGGCGAAGTTGATGAAGACGTTGCTTTTGGCTGAGACGGAGAGCGTCTTCGCCGAGCCGGCGACCTTGGAGATGGTGTTGGCGGTGACGGAGCCGGACGCATCTTCAAAAGATAGGGAACGTCTCGGCGCGCACCGAAGTGCTGAACAGCGCCAGCGCAATGCCGGCGGTGAGGATGGAACGGAGTGGTTTCATGGGCTGTGGATCTGAGGTTTTGTTGTTTGGCAGGGCCGCCGGCGGATGTGCCGACAGCTCCATGCACTTCCTTCTTTCGGAACCGAATCAGATTTATTACGCGCCCGGCAATATTTTTTTGCCGCCCCGCCCCGCCTGCCAAGCCTTCCCCGTTTGCGGCAAAGCCTTCCCCGTTTGCGGCGAAGCCTTCCCTGTTCGCGGCAAAGCCTCCCCCGTTCGCGGCAAAGCCTTCCCTGTTTGCAGCAAAGCCACGCCCGGATCGTCCGTGCATACGTTCCGGTCATCCGGCGGCACGTTCGGGTCATCCGCAGGTGCCTTCCGATCCTCCGTGGGCACGCTCGGATCGTCCGTGGGCACGCTCGGATCATCCGAAGGTGCTCAAAAATGCCAAAAACGGGGCTGGAAAGGGTTAAACCAGACCCCCTCACTCCCCGACGCCGGTCCACGTTCTGACCGTTTCCGGTGCGGCGGGCGCGGAAACAATTTCTAGCAGAGACATACGCTCAGCGGAAGGGTTATCCAGGACGCGGCGAAACGGTCCCGTTTATCGAGGCCCCACGACTGCCAGTCCGAAGGGGGGCTTGCTGGTGGGCCTCAGTCTTAGTGGGATGGCGTCGCTTTGTTCAAAAGCTTGGTTGAGGCTCGATCGCTCGCTGCGCCCAAGGCGTTGTTTTTGTTGCGGGAAGCTTTCCCCCCATGCTCTTTACGCCTTGATTGAAGCAATGCCGATCACCCCTCAAAGATGGTGCGAACCTTAAAATCTTTTTTGCGGAAACGAATGTTTGGCGATCTTCCCGCCAAGCTCATTCAGCGCTGGATCGATCAGGAACTTTCTTCCGGAGTCGTATTGGGCGGCCCGTTTCAAGGGATGCGCCTTGGAGAGCGAACCTCCTCCAAAGGACTCATCCAGGCCAGCGCCTACTATCCCAAACTGCTCGGCACCTATGAGCAGGAACTCGCGCCGCTCATCCGAACCATCTGCGCCTTGGAGTTGGATTGCATCATCGATGTGGGAGCCGCGGAGGGTTATTATGCGGTGGGTTTTGCCCTCGCCGCCAAAGCGCCGGTGATCGCATTTGAGGCGCATGGACCCGAGGCGCTGCTCGAACTGGCCGCTTCCAATGGAGTGGCTAATAAGGTCACTGGCCACGGCTTATGCGACGCAACGGCGTTGCGACAAGCCTTTGATGGAACCACTCGCGCCTGCCTGATGATGGATATTGAAGGCGGTGAATGCGTCCTTTTGGATCCGCTGGTTGTTCCCGCCCTTTCCCGGGCTTGGATCATCGTGGAAGTTCACGACTGTTTTCTTCCTGGAACCACGGCCCTGTTAAAACGCCGCTTTGCCGACTCCCACTTCATCGAAGACGTCGTCTCAACGCTACGGCAGCCGAAGGATTTCCCGCTCGCCTATTCAACTAAGTGGTTTGATCCATCGATGTATTATCTGGAATTTATGGGCGAGCGGCCCACCACCATGAATTGGCTCTATATGACACCGAAAGTTTTCTCGGACAAGACGCCGAGCGAGGCTCTGTAATGCGTGAAAAAGTCTGCGATGATGAAGTTCTTCATCAAATACGTCGGCCCGACACCCAAGAAGTAGCGCAGTTCGGAAATTCAAGTCGTCTCGGTGCCCGCTGCCAACCTCGCTCGCAAATACGTGGGCCCGGCGAAGACGCCGAAAAAGTAGGCCGCTCGTTGCCTACTTCCCCGCCGGCTTCGGCTGCGCGTCGTATGCCTTCCAGAATTCCTCGGCGGTCTGGGCGGGGGTCATTTTTTCGCCAACGCTGCGGGTCGAGAGGCGGCGCAGCTTGGGCAGGTGGCGCAGGGGCGTCAGGTCGAGCGGCCTTGCGGGCAGGATGAGTTCCTCCAGCGCGGGACAGTCGGCCAGCGGGCGGAGGTCGGTGACAGGTGTCCCGGCAAGCCGCAGGAAGCGCAGGGGCATCCCGCGCAAGGGGCTGAGATCGGCGAGCTTGCCGCTGCCGCCACAGTCCAGCCGGGTGATCGGCAGTCTGGCCAGTGGGGTGAGATCGGTGACTGGCACGCCCTTGAGGGTGAGCTCCTCCAATCCGGGGCACTGCGCGAGCGGGCTGAGGTCGCTGACGGAGGAGAGGCCCTCGATGTGCAAGATCTTCAACGGTGCGCCGGCCAGCGGGGCGAGACTGGTTACCTGGGTAGCACCGCGAATATGGAACGAGACCAGCGGCGCGCCCTTCAAAGGAGCCAGGTCGGCGATGGACTTGGCATCGAAGCAATCGAGGTCGGTGAGTGGCATCCCGGCCAGCGGGCTGAGATCACTCACGCCGGTCCTCCCCATCGTCAGCTTGCGCAGCTTCATGCCGCGCAGCGGGGAGAGGTCGGTGACGAGCGTCTGGCCAAGGTTAAGGCTCTCCAAGGGCATCCCGCGCAAGGGCGAAAGATCGCTCACCTTGGTGAGGAGGAGATTCAAATCCTTGAGCGGCAACCCGGCCAGGCTGCTCAGATCGGAGATGTTGCTGTTATTCAGGGCGAGTTCCGAGACCGGCTGGCCCAGGAGGACGGAGAGATCACCGATGGCCAAGACATAGAGATGCACCTGGAACGTGCCGTCGGGCAGGGCAGCGACCCGTTGGTCTTTCCATCCGGGCTGCTTCTGATACTCGCGCAAGCGGACGAGGAGGGCGGCCTTGGCGGTGGCGGTGTCCGGATCGATGAGCGCGGCAAGCGGGGCGCTTTCGACGAGGCGCTTCTGCGTGCGCAAGGCGGCGAGGAGCTCGCGCTGCTGCTCGAGCTGCAAGGCCCCGCCGCCGCTTTCCCGCAGCAGCTTTTCGCAGAGGGCGAGGTTCAGCTTCGCCGACGCATCCTCCGGGCGCAGCGCGAGCACGCGGCGGTAGCCCTCCGCCGCCGGGGCGAGTTCCTGCGCGGATTGCCGCAGATGCGCGCGGAAGAGGTGGTAGTCCGCATTCGCGTCGTCGAGCTGGATGGCGTAGCCGATCTTCTCGAGGGCGTCCTCGAGGTCGCCCTCCTCCAGCACGATCTTCGCCTGCGCGAAGAAGATGGGCGCGGTGCGGCGCAGGTCGGCCAGCGTGGCCTTCGCAGCGGCTTCGCCCCGCTCGGCGCGCGCCGCTTCACTCCGGGCGCGGACCGCCTCGCGCTCGGCGCGTTTGCCTTCGATGAAGGCCTTGGTCCCGAGCGTCGTCCCCACGAGCAGCACGGCGGCGACGCCGAGGGAGGCGGCCTTGTGGCGTTTGATGAGGAGGGTGAGCTGCTTCCACGCGCCCGCCTGCTCGGCGCTGGTGGCGAAGCCGGCCTGATATGCCTCGATGTCCGCGCTGAGCGCCGCGATGTCCTGGTAACGCTGCGCCTTGTCCAGCCGCAGCGCTTTCATCGCCACGGCGGCGAGCGCGGGCGGGACGGTGGAACGCGACCTCCGGGCGCGTTTGTCCCCGCTCGAAGTGACGCCTTCGGCGGAGGTCTTCGACAACGCGCCCGGAGGTCGCGTTCCACCATCGAGCGGCGTGATCAGCGCGCTGCGCACTTTCGTGAGCACCTCGTCGAGCGTCGCGCCCTCGACCGGCGGACGCAGGGTGAGGATGGCGTAGAGGATGCCGCCGAGGGAGAAGATGTCGGAGCGCTGGTCGAGCGCATCGATCTCCCCGCGCGCCTGCTCCGGCGACATGTATTGCGGCGTGCCCATCACGGAGCCTTGGAGGGTGGAGCCGAAGTCGCGGGCGAGCGGATCGCTGGAGGGCACCGCGCCGTCGGTGCCGCGGGCCGGGGCATCGACGGCGCGATGCCCTCCAAGCGTCTTCGCCAGCCCCCAATCCATCACCAGCACCTCGCCAAACTCCCCGATCATGATGTTCTCCGGCTTGAGGTCGCGATGGATGATCCCCTTGCTGTGCGCGCAGGCCAGCGCGTCGCAGACTTTGCGGAAGACGAGCAGCAACCGGTCGAGCGTGAAGTCGCGCACCGCCGCCGCGTCTTCCTTGCGGAGGTCGTGGAGGATCGCTTGGAGCGTGCGTCCATTGACGCGCTTCATCGTGTAGAAAAGCGGCACACCGTTTTCCCAGACGATGTCGTGGATGGGGACGACGTTCGGATGCGAGAGCAGCGCGAGCACCTCCGCCTCGCGCAGGAAGCGCTGCTTCATCCCTTCGTCGGTGTCCGAGTCGAAGATCATCAGCTTCGCCGCGACGGTGCGCTTCAGCTTCGTGTCCTCGGCTTCGAGGATGTAGCCCATCCCACCGCGCGCGATCTCCGCGCCGAGCACGTAGTTCTCCGCGCCTGCCGACGGCGGCGTGCCGTTGGAAGGGACGCTCGCCTCCGCGGGCCGGTCAATGATCGTGGGCGGCTGTGGCTCGGAGTCGTCGGGCGGAGTCATGCACACCCTACTTTCGGAATTTGTCGGAAATCATTTCACGAAAAGATGTCCGGCAGCGAAGGCGAACGCAGGGTTGATTGTCGAGCGCGAAGCCCCATCCTGCGCGCTGCGATGAGCGATTCGCTGCATCAATTCGTGGACGGGCTTTTCGTCGAGCCGGGCGAAACTTCCGCGCAGGAGCTGCCCGCCGCTTCGTGCGCGGGGCCGCTCTCGCTCGCCGAGCCGTCGGCGGAAAGGGCGGGCGATCAAGTCGGGCGCTACAAGCTGCTCGAACCGCTCGGCGCGGGCGGCTTCGGCACGGTCTGGCGCGCGGAGCAGGCAAAGCCGGTGCGGCGCGAGGTGGCGCTGAAGATCATCAAGCTCGGCATGGATACGCGCGAGGTGATCGCGCGCTTCGAGGCGGAGCGGCAGGTGCTGGCGGTGCTGGAGCACACGAACATCGCGAAGGTCTTCGATGCCGGCGCGACGCTGGCGGGGCGGCCTTACTTCGTGATGGAGCTGGTGCGCGGCGTGCCGATCACGCGCTACTGCGCGGAGCACGAGCTGACGCTGGCGCAGCGGCTGGAGCTGTTCGCGGAGGTGTGCCGCGCGGTGCAGCACGCGCATCAAAAGGGGATCATCCATCGCGATCTCAAGCCGTCGAATTTGCTCGTCGCCGAAATGGACGGGAAGCCGGTGCCGAAGGTGATCGACTTCGGCATCGCGAAGGCGACGGGCGACGAGCGGCTGACGGACAGCACCGTCACGCGCGCCGGTTCGCGCCTGGGCACGCCCGCCTACATGAGCCCGGAACAGGCGGATGGGACGCTCGACATCGACACGCGCTCGGACGTCTACAGCCTCGGTGTGGTGCTCTACGAGCTACTCACGGGACAGCTCCCGCAGCGCGAGGCCGTGCGCCCATCGAAGCTCCGCGCCGAGCTGAAAGGCGATCTCGACTGGATCGCGATGAAGGCGCTCGAACCCGACCGCGCGCGCCGCTACGAATCGGCCAATGCGCTCGCGGAGGACGTGCAGTGTTTCATCGAGCAGAAGCCGGTGCGGGCGCGCCCGCCCACGACGTGGTATCTGCTCAGCCGCTTCACGCAGCGCAACAAGCTCGCCGTCGGCGCCGTCGGCGCGATCGTGCTCGTGCTGCTGGCGGGTGTGGCGACTTCGACGTGGATGTATTTCAAGGAGAAGCGCGCGCTCGTGCAGAGCCAGCAGGTGTCGAAGTTCATGACGCAGATCCTCGAGGAGGCCGGCCCATCGAAGGCGCTCGGTCGCGATGCCACGATGCTGCGCGAGATCATGGACAAGACCGCGGAACGCATCGGCAAGGAACTCGCCGGCCAGCCCGCGGTGGAGACCGAACTGCGCACCGTTCTCTGCGATACCTACTACCGGATGTTCGAGCTACCGCGCGCGTTGGCGCAGGCGGATGAAGTGCTACGGTTGCGACGGCGTTACTTTCCCGGCGACGACGTGGCGATGGCCTCGGCCTTGATGGATCGCGGAAGGATTCTGGAATCGATGGGACGCGACAAGGAAGCGATCGAGGTCATGGAACCGGGGCTGGCGATCCGGCAGCGTGTGTTCGGCCCCGAGCACGAACTGACCGCGCGGATTCACGGGCACCTCGCCTGGTGCCTGATGAAAGTGGGACGCGCGGAGGAAGCGGAAAAATCTGCGCGCCTCGCGATGGCGGCTTTCCGCATCGCCCCGGACCCACATCTCCTGAGCGCGGGCCCTGCGGCGCTCGGGTTTGTCCTTCACCGCACGCACCGCAGCGAGGAAGCGGTGCAGGTCCTCTACGAATACCTCGAAGCGATGAGGAAGCGTTTTGGCCCCGAGCACCCGCAGCTCATCGGCATTCTCGACAATCTCGGTTACGAACTCACCGGGCTGAAACGCCCCGACGAAGCGGAGCCGCTGCTGCTCGAAGCGGTGCGGCTGGAAGAGAAGTTCTTTCCCGGCCACAAGCCGCTCCACGGTCACATCTACGGCTCGCTGCTGAACATCGCCGCGCAGCGCAAGGACTGGGATCAGCAACTCAAGTATGCGCGCCAGCACCTCGCCACCGTGAAGCGCCCCGCTGAGCCCGATAAGCGCGATGTCCGCGCCGCCACCGCGCAACTCACGAAGGTGCTCAAAGAGCAGGCCGGATATTTCGCCACGCGCGATCCTGTCCGGGCGCAGTCTCTGCGCGACGAACTCGCCGCTAGTTCGCGCTGAGCATCGACTGCAGCCACGCCATCTCCGCGGGCACTTCCTCCGGCGTGAGCACCGTGTCGCTCACCGCTTCGCGCAGCAACGCGCGGAACTTCTCCCGCAGCCGAAAGATCATCACACCGGCCGCCGTGGTGCTCGTGCCGAGCTTTGCCGCCAGCTCGCGCTGCGAAGGCGGCGCGGTGTCGCAAGTCACGAATGGCAGCAACGCCTCGAACGCCTCCGCGCGCCCCGTTTCGGTGAAAGCCGCGCGCAACTTCTCCCGCACGCTCGCAAACAACTCCTGCGCCCACGCTCGCGTGAACAGCCACTCGGGATCGCGCGTGTCCTGCGGTTCGTGCGCGTAGCGTTCCTCCGCCGCCATCTGATCGAACGAAACGTGTGTCTTCCCACCGCCACGCTTCTCTGCCGAGCCGTGCCGGAGATGATCGGCGAGCACGCGCTTGAGCACGCCGAGCAGATACGAGCGCAGCTTCCCCTGCTCGCGCCGCACTGCGTGGATCGCCTCTTCGCTCACGAGCCGAGCGAAGAACGCCTGCGTAAGATCCTCCGCATCCTGCTGCCCGTGCCCGCTGCGGCGGAGGAAGGCGTAGATGGGATACCAGTAGTGCGCGCAGATCGCTTCCAACGCCTTCGCCGCGTCTTCCGGCGAGCCGCCCTGCACGATCTGGACGAGTGTCCAGTGCGTGGTCGGGAAGGAGGAATTGCTGGTTTGATCGGCCGACATCGGCGCGCGGTATGTCAGCCCCGCGCACCGAATGCCATCCGCAAACTCAGGCGCCTGCGCGGTTCAGTCCGCTGAGCACGGCTTTGATCGAGGCGAGTTCGATGTTCGTATCCGTGCCCGCGCCCCAGCGGACGCGGCCATCTGCGAAGCGGAGCTGGATGTAAGTGATCGCGCTCGCTTCGCTGCCAGCGCTGAGGGCGTGTTGCTTGAAGTTGGCGACTTCAAATGGCGCGACGCCGTGCTGGTGCAGCGCGTGGACGAACGCCGCGATGGGGCCGTTGCCTTCGCCAGTCAGCTTCACCTCGCTGCCGGCGTGGCGGGCGGAGACGCGGCAATCGAAGCGGCCATCGACGCCATCGGCGTGGAAGTGAACGAGCTCCCACGGCTCGGTGCGCTCGACGTATTCACGCAGGAACATCGCCTTCAGCTCCGCGCCGGTGACTTCGCGACCGAGCGCGTCCACCGCGTCATTCGCGATCGGGCCAAACTCGCGCTGCATATCCTTCGGCAGCTCGATGCCGAATTCGCTCTCGAGCAGATAAGCGACGCCGCCTTTGCCGCTCTGGCTATTCACGCGGATGACCTCGCGATACTCGCGGCCGAGATCGCGCGGATCGATGCTTAGATACGGCACGTCCCAATGCTCGCGCCCGCCGCGTTCCCACTCGGCGAGTCCTTTCTTGATCGCGTCCTGGTGCGAACCGCTGAACGCGGTGAAGACCAGCTCGCCCGCATACGGCTGGCGCGGCGGGACGGTCATGCCGGTGCAGCGCTCGTAGATTTCGCGCAGCGCATTCAGGTCGCTGAAGTCGAGGCCCGGATGGAAGCCGTGCATGTAGAAGTTCAGCGCGACGGCGACGATGTCGAGGTTGCCGGTGCGCTCGCCATTGCCGAAGAGCGTGCCTTCCACCCGATCCGCGCCGGCGAGCATCCCTAATTCGGTCGCGGCGATGCCGGTGCCGCGGTCGTTGTGCGTGTGCAGGCTCACGATGAGCGAGTCGCGGTTGCGGAGGTTGCGGCACATCCATTCGATCTGGTCGGCATAGACGTTCGGCATCGCGACTTCGACGGTGTCGGGCAGGTTCAGGATCATCTTCCGCTGCGGCGTCGGCTGCCACACGTCCATCACGGCCTCGGAAACTTCCTTCGCGAAGTCCACCTCGGTCGCGCTGAAGCTCTCGGGCGAGTATTGCAGCTTCACGTCCGTCCCAGCGAGGCGCGGCAGCCGTTCCTGAATCCAGCGCGCGCCTTGCACCGCGATGTCGCGGATCTCGGCCTTCGTCTTGCCGAAGACGACGCGGCGCTGCGCGGGCGAGGTCGAGTTGTAGAGATGGATGATCACTTTCTTCGCGCCGACCAGCGACTCGAAGGTCCGCTCGATGAGGTCTTCGCGCGCCTGCACGAGCACCTGGATCGTCACATCGTCCGGCACGTGCCCCTTCTCGATCAGTAGCCGGTTGAAGGCGAACTCGGTATTCGACGCCGAGGGGAAGCCGACCTCGATTTCCTTGAAGCCGCAGCGCACGAGCGCCTCGAACAGTTCGAGCTTTTGCGAGACGTTCATCGGCACGGCGAGCGCCTGGTTGCCATCGCGCAGATCGACGGAGCACCAGATAGGCGGCTGCGTCAGCGTGCGTGCGGGCCAGCGCCGGTCGGGCAGATCGACCGGCGGCGCGGGACGGTATTTTTCGGAAGGATTCGCGAACATGGAGAGTGTGAAGTTGCGGGCGGAGGAGATGAAGAGAAGCCAGCCGTCGCCTTCCACCCAGCCCGAAACGACGCCAGCCGAAAACGCATTAAGGCTCCCCGGGCGCTAGGCGCGGGCGGGGAGCAGCTTAAGTCGGCTGGTCAGCAGCAAGTTCACGCGCGCAGAAAAGCAGAGCCGCGCCGCTGCGCAACGCCCGAAAACGAAAGCGCCGCGCCCGAGGTGAATCGGGCGCGGCGCGAATTTCACGGCACCGCAAGCGGTGCGCGGCAGAAGTTACTTGTTCTTCTTTTTGCCGCCGGCGGAGAACTCTTCGAGGCTCAGCTTGCCGTCGCCGTCCTTGTCCTTCTTCTTGAACTGCTCTTCGGATTTGGCGGGATCCTTGGCGCCGGCCTTGAACTCATCGAGGCTCAGCGACTTGTCGCTGTTGGTATCTTTCTTCGCGAACATCGCGGCCGGATCGGGCTTCGGCTTGGCGTCGTCGGCGCCGATGGCGAAGGTGCTGGCCACTGCGAGCGCGGCGAGGGTGGTGATGAGGGATTTCATGTGTTGTTTGTTTTGGTTTTGTTTGATGCGTCGAGACCCGGGCGGGAATGCCTTGGGCGATTCGAAGTGCGCATTTGACCGTGGAATAGCGCGAGCATTCAAGTTTTCTGCCCTACCGTCATGGGTGGCTCCGGGCAGCATCGTTCATCGTTTCGAGCCGTTGATTTTGTGGGCGCCGGGATGATCCTGCAACATGAAATCCCCGCTCACCCTCCTTCTCGCCGCTACCTGCGCGTGGAGCGCCCCCCTGCCGCCACCCGCGGGTCGCGAGGTTGATTTCGTGAAAGATATCCAGCCGCTCTTCGAGGCCGCGTGCGTGAAGTGCCACGCGAAGGGTAAGGCGAAGGGCGAGTTCTCCATCGAGACGCGTGAGGCTTTTATGAAGGGCGGCGAAACCGAGGCGGGCGCGGTCGTGGGCCGGAGCGCGGAGAGCTATGTTGTGAAGCTCGTCGCGGCCGTCGATCCGGATGAAGTCATGCCAAAGAAGGGCTCGCGTTGGACCGCGGAGCAGGTCGGATTGCTGCGCGCATGGATCGACCAGGGCGCGAAGTGGCCGGCTGGCATCACCTTCACCAAGCCCGAGCCGCAGAATCTCAAGCCGCGCCCGGTCGGGCTGACTTCGCTCGACGCGCTGCTCGCCGAATATTCCGCGACAAGGGCAGGCGCGCTGCCGGCGCTGGTGGACGATCGCACCTTCGCGCGCCGCGCGTATCTCGACACGATCGGCTTGCTGCCGACGCCCGAGCAACTCGACGCCTTCCTTGCCCAGCCCGACCGCGCGCTGCTCGTCCGCACGCTGCTCGCCGACAAGCGCAATTACGCCGAGCACTGGCTCACGTTTTGGAACGACCTGCTCCGCAACGATTACAAAGGCACCGGCTTCATCGATGGCGGACGCCGGCAGCTCACGGGCTGGATTTACCAATCGCTCATCGCGAACAAGCCCTACGACAAGTTCGTCGCCGAGCTGATCGCGCCGCGCGACGAGACGAGCGAGCCGTTCACGCGCGGCATCATCTGGCGCGGCGTGGTGAATGCCTCGATGCTCCAGCCGATGCAGGCCGCGCAGAATATCTCGCAGGTCTTCATGGGCGTGAACCTCAAGTGCGCGAGCTGCCACGACAGCTTCATTAACGACTGGTCCCTCGCCGATGCCTACGGCGTCGCGGCGATCTACAGCGACGACCCGCTCGAGCTCATCCATTGCGACAAGCCGACCGGTAAAACCGCGACGCCGAGCGCGCTCTACCCGCAGCTCGGCGCGCTCGATGCGAAGCTGGAGAAGCCCGCGCGCATGGCGCGCTTCGCCGAGCTGATGACCGGCCCGCAAAACGGCCGGCTCTCCCGCACGATCGTGAACCGGCTCTGGGCGAAGCTGCTCGGCCGCGGCCTGGTCGAGCCGCTCGACGACATGGACCGCCCCGCGTGGTCGCCGGAGATCATCGACTTCCTCGCCGAGGACCTCGTCGCCCACGGCTACGACTTGAAGCACACGATCGAACTCATCCTCACCTCGCGCGCCTACCAGCTCCCGAGCGTCGAAGGGCCGAAGGACGAGAAGGAAGCGTTCGTCTTCCGCGGCCCGATCACGCGCCGGCTCACGGCGGAGCAATTCGCCGACGGCATCGCCGCGCTCACGAACGACTGGCCGCGCATGCCCGCGAGCGTGGATATCGACTTCGCGGCGTGCGGCCTCGTGCAGCCGCCGAAATCGCCGCGCTGGATCTGGTCGCCTGAGCCGAACGATGTCGGCGAATCACGCCGCCTCGAAGCCGTCGCACGCAAGGCCGCCGAGCCTCCGCCTGCGACTCCGCCGAAGAAGGACAAAAAGCCCGACGGCAATCCCGCCGACGCGCTCAAGCACAAGGTCGTCTTCCGCAAAGTCATCAACCTCGCTGTCGTGCCCGAGGACGCGCAGGCCGTGCTGCTCGCGAGCCAGGGCGCGTTCGTCTCGATCAACGGCGCAAGGCCGAAGACCACCGTCGGCGACCAGAGCCGCGGCAACCGCATCGTGCTCGTGGACCTCACGAAGCTGCTCCGCGTGGGCGACAACGTGATCGTGATCGAAGCGCAAAGCCACACCGACAAGGGCGCGCTCAACGACGAGGAGAAGAAGCAGTTTCCCAACTCGCTGAATCACCTCAACGCGATCCCCGGCGTCGCCTTCTACGCGCGCCTGCTCGACTGCTGCGGCGCAACTGAAGTCATCACCGACGACACGTGGCGCGTTCGCCGCGAGCCAGCGACCGGATATGCCGCCGCGGCCTTCGACGCCGCCGAGTGGCCCGCCGCGCAGCCGCTGCCGGATGGTGTCGCGCCCGTCGATGAAGGCCCCACGCTTCCGCCGCTCCGCCGCAAAGACTACGCGAACGAAAAGATCGAACTCGGCCCGCGCTTGAGCGCCGCAGTCGGCACCGCGTGCTTTCCCGGCAGAACCCGCGCGTCGCTGCGCCCGGCCGACCCGCTCGCCGTCGCGCTCGATCGTCCGAACCGCGAGCAGGTCGCCACTTCGCGCCTCACCGCCGCGACCACGCTGCAAGCGCTCGAACTCACCAACGGTGACACGCTCGACGCGAAGCTGAAGCACGCCGCGACCGTGCTCGCGAAAGCCGCCGGCGAAGACCCGCGCGCCTGGCTCGACCGCACCTACACGCACCTGCTCTCTCGCAAACCGAGCGAAGCCGAGCGCACCGCCGCGCTCGGCTTCCTCGGCGACAAACCCGCGCCAGATCATCTCGCCGACCTACTCTGGTCGCTCGCGATGCTCCCCGACTTCCAACTCATCAACTGATGCACACCCGCCGCGACTTCCTCCGCACCGCTTCCGCTACCACGCTCGCCACGCTCGCGTGCGGCGCACCGCGCGTCCTCGCCGAGTCCGTGGTGGAGAAGATCAAGCCGACGGCGGATCGGCTCATCGTGCTGTGGATGGGCGGCGGCATGGCGCATACGGAGACGTTTGACCCGAAACGCTACGCGCCCTTCGAGCCGGGCATGGACCCGAACTCGGTGCTCTCCACTTTCCCCGCGATCGACACCGCGGTGGATCACATCAAGTTCTCCGCCGGGCTCGAGAAGATGGCGGCGGTGATGGATCGCGGCGCGCTCATCCGCAGCTACACGGCGGGCGATCTCGGCTTCATCCTGCACTCGCGGCATCAGTTCCACTGGCACACCGGCTACGCGCCGCCGCAGTCGGTCCACTGCCCGCACCTCGGCGCGTTTATCTCGCGCACGCTTGGGCCGCTCGACCCGGCGATGCCTGCGTTCATCAACATCGGCCAGCGCTTCGATCTCGGCGAAGGCGAGGAGCTGAAGTCATTCACGACCTCCGGCTTTCTCGGCAGCGAATACGGCCCGTTTAACATCCCGTATCCGCAGGACGCCACCGCCGCGGTGCGCCCGCCGCCGGGCATGACGCCGGGGCGCCTCGAAGACAGGAACAAGTTCTACAAAAAGCTGCTCGCCGCATCGCCGGTCGGGCAGGTCGGCAGCGCGTATCAAAAGGAGTCCTTCCTCCGCTCGCTCGACAACGCGCACCGGCTGCTCAGCTCCCCCGCGGCGAAGGCCTTCGATCTCTCGCTCGAGCCGAAGGAAAACGTCGCGAAGTATCTCCCGCCCGGCGTCGATCCGGCGAAGTTCAACGACGTGAAGCAGGAGCGCGATGGCAGCTACGAGAAGTCTGTCGTGGGACGCTTCGGCATGGGCTGCCTGCTCGCGCGGCGGCTGTGCGAAGCAGGCGCGCGATTCATCGAGGTGACCACCGAATACATCCCGTTTCTCAACTGGGACACGCACGAGAACGGCCACGAGCGGATGGAAGCGATGAAGGAAACCATCGACGCGCCGATCGCGCAGCTCATCCGCGACCTTGAAGAGCGCGGTCTGCTCGACCGCACGCTCATCGTGCTCGCGAGCGAGTTCAGCCGCGACATGATGGTCGAAGGCAAACCCGGCAACGAAGTGCGGCACCAGGTGCGCGTGCCTGAGCGCATCAGCGAGGAAAAGCACTACGGCATGCACCGCCACTTCACCGACGCCGGCTGCGTGCTGCTGTGGGGCGGCGGTGTGAAGCGCGGCCACCTCCACGGCCTCACCGCCGATGAGCGCCCGTGCAAGACGATCAAGGATCGCGTGGTGATCGAAGACCTCCACGCCACGCTCTACCGCGCCATGGGCATCTCGCCGAAGCACTCCTACGTCGTCGAGGAGCGGCCGTTCTACGTCACGAAGGACGGACTCGGGAAACCGATCGAGAGCCTCTTCGCGTAATCAGCGATCAGCGTCCGACGCGCTGACGGGCTTCGTCGATAAGGTCTCCGGCTGTCTTCGGTTTCAGGGCGATGGGCTGCGAGAGATACACGGCGGACTGCGTCTTCGGGTGCCACGGGACCTTTTCCTTGTGCTTCTCGAAGCCGGGCCGGGCGACGCGGAGTTTCACCACCTCCACGGAGTCGCCGCCAAAGGGCCACCACACCCAGAAGGGCTGGCTGCGGGTGATCTGGTCGGTGTGGAAGCTGCCGTCGCGCGCGGTGACGACGGAAGCTTCTTTGTGGTCCTCGACCACCACCCCGGCGAGGTCGATGGGCGCTCCGGTGTTCGCGTGGACGACGCGGCCCTGGATGCTCGGGGCGACGACTTTGCTGGTCGGGATTGGCAAGACGCAGCCGGTGAACAGCAGGATGGCGATGAACGGAGCGAGAGGCAGTGGCTTCATGCGACGAGTGGGACGGTGCGTTTTTCGCGGGCGCTGAGCACGGCGGAATCAACGATCTGCTGCCCGATCCGCGCGGTCTCCGGGTGGAGCGGGTCTTTCAAGAACTCGCCGCCCTCGAGCACGTGCAGCATGTATTGGATCGGGTTCTCGAACGGCGCGCCGACCTTGTCCACGTTCCACTTCTTCCGCTTCGGGTTGTTGCGCGTTTGCACGCGGATGCGCTCGGCGTAGTCGTAAGCCGCGATCGTCCCATCGGTCCCGCACACCACGAAGCCGCACTTCGGTTGCGGCTGGATCGTCCACGGATCGGTGAAAGTGCCCCAGCGCGTCTCGAACTTCGACAGCCCCACGTCGTAGCGCGCCACGGCGATGCTGTGCTCATCCACTTCCAGCCCCGCCGGCGCATCGACCACAGCGGTGACTTCGATCGGCTTGCGTCCGCCGTGGAACCACGTCCCGAGCGTCGTCCCGTAACCCATATAGTCGAGCAGCGACCCACCGCCCGCGCTGCGATGGTAAAACCAGCTCGCCGCCTTCTCCTCCGCCGTCGGGATCTTCTCGAGCTTGTCCGCGCCGTGGTAGAGCGGGCCGCGATTTCCGCCGTAGTAGTTCACGCTCGTCACCGTGCCGATCACACCTTCGTCGATGAGCCGCTTCGTCGTGATGTAGCCCGGCATCCAGCGCGACGGCCAGTTGATCGCGAGCAGCTTCCCGCTCTTCGCCTGCGCCGCGACCATCGCGTCCGCCTCCGCGAGCGAACCGGCGAACGGCTTCTCCATCAAGATGTGCGCGCCATGCGCCGCCACGCGCCGCGTCCACTCGCCATGCCGCGCCGCCGCGGGGCAGAGGATCACGAGGTCCGGCTTGGTCTTCTCCATGCACGCGTCCACGTCGGTGAAGACGTGGTCGAGCGGGATGCCGAAGTTCCGCTGCGCGTCGCGCATCCGCTCCGGTTGCTCGTCGCAGATGCCCACGATCTCCGCATCCGGATGCTCGTGCGCGTAGCGGAGGAGATCCCCCATGTGGAAGTGGTCGAAGTTGATCCCGGCGATGCGGAAGCGTTTGCTCATCGGGGCGGAGTGCTTAGCCTCCGCGCCGCAGTGTGACGAGAGGAAATCCGTTCGCAGCCGCAGGCCGCGTGGAGGGCATCTGGAGGGCATCTGGAGGGCATCGCGCCGTCGATGCCGGGAAGCGACGGCGCGCTTCCCTCCAGCGTCAATGCCAGCTCAAGCCGTTCAGTTCACCTTGAAACGGCCAATCCTCAGCCGCCCCCACCAACCCCGCGCGGACCGGATTCATCCGCACGTAACTCCACTTCTCGTCGTATCGATGATGGTCGCGCATCTGCGTGTCCCAGAAATCCAATTGCCAGACCGGCTGTTCCGCCGGCCACGGCCAACGACGTGAGACCAGCGTCTTCCAATAGCGAACCCACTGCCCCAACGCGCGCACTGGCAACTCACCGGGCACGCAGAACAAGTGGAGATGATCGGGCATGACGAGAAACCGACCGACGCGCCAACTCGTCGCCTCCGCCCATGAGCGTCTGAGCAATGCGCAACATTCCTCTCGAGCGAGCAACGGCCTGCGCTCTTGCGTGCAAGCCGTGACGAAAACAAGCACCGGCTGATGGTCTCGCTGAAGAACGGGCGGATGCGCCGGGTGCTTGCGCCAAGTTTTCATATTGGCCGATCAAATCAGTTTCAGCACCTGGAGAGAAGCGCGCCGTCGCTTCCCGGCACCGACGGCGCGGTGCCCTCCATGACACGGCGTCGTGCGGACGAAACCGTTCAGACACACGGCGACGCCGCCGGCGACGAGGAACTCAACGCGGGCGCGGGCGAGCTTGACCAACAGACTTTCGAACGTGTCGGGCATCGTGTTCGGGCAGCTCCACGCCGAGGCTGCGCAGGTTTTCGTTGAGTGCTTCGAGCTCGCGCAGTGCGTTCGCGTGACGCGGGCGGCCGACGACTTTGCGGATGTGTTCGCCGAGTCCCATGGCGTCAGGCGGTGAAGTTCATCACCGCCAGACTAAGGAGGCGCACGCCGCGGCGCGAGTCATTTTGCTTTCGCGCGCGGCGTGGTTGCGGGTCCGCCGCCCGCTTACCCCACCGTGCCCTTGGCCGGATCGCTCCACGGCCCGAGCACATCGCCGCTGCCCTGCGCCGCACCTCGAACCAATACGTGTGGCCGAGCAGCAGCCCGGCCTTGGTGAAGCGGCTCGCGCTCGGCGTGCCGACGATCTGCATGTTCGCCGGGTTGTAAGGGTCCTCGCAAATCCGCAGCAAACTGCGCGGGCGCCGACCCGATGCCAGCACGCCCCCGCCTCCGACCCCGTGAGCGCTGCCGCCGCGCGGTCGCGCGAAAATCGCGCGCACCTGCCCGGACCGCCCGAGCGACCGCGCCCCGCTTTCGCGCACCTGCTCACCGCCTCCGCGCACCTGCTCGCCCACCCCGCGCGACTGCTCATCGCCGCCGGGCGGTTGCGCCCCAGTTCCGAGCAGTTGCGCCCCCACGGCGAGCGACTGCGCGCCGCTTCCGCGCAGTCCGTTCCACAAGGCATATTACAGATCAAAACAAGCCTGCTGCTCAAAAACAGCCACTCAATGTTCCACAAGACCACCGCCCACTGATCACCCACCGCCATCCAACCCGAAACCACCATGCCCTTCGACCCCACCCGACCCCTTCCCCAGACCGAAATCGACGCCAACGAACTGCGCGACCAATTCAACGGCCTGCGCAGCGAAACCACCGCGCTCATCGCCGCCATCCCCGCCGGCCCTCAGGGCCTTCCGGGCGACCCCGGTGAAAAGGGCGACAAAGGCGATCAAGGCGACCCCGGCCCCGCCGGTGCCGGCGGCGCGGACGGAGCGCCCGGCACCCCCGGTCAACCCTTCGCCAACGCCGTCGTCGATGCCGTCAACACGCTCGACCCCGACGACCCCGCGACCGCGACCGTCAGCTTCGACGGCACGCTGGTTCATTTCACCTTCTCCATCCCGCGAGGCGCCCCCGGCGAAGTCACCCTCACCCAACTCGACACCGCCATCGCCGACACCGCCAAAAATCCCGCCACCTTCCCCGCCTTCACCGGCACCTTCGGTGACCCCGTGACGCAAGGCGAGATGATCGCCTACGCCGCCTACGTCGAGTCGTTCCGGCAGTTCATGTCGCGCTGAGTCGCAGAATGCGGTCTATCCCGCGCTGGTGCCGCACGATTGCGACCGATGCCAGTCCGAAGTAAGCGCTTGCCAGAGTAACCCATCGTGACTGAACTCCGCCCATGCCGCACTCACCTTCGAGGCATACGCCGCAAAAGCTCGGCGCAATCTGTATGTTAGGCGACTTGCGAACGTCATCAGTAATATGAGCAACCATAAAGACCCTCCCAAGCGACCCGCTGTGGATTTTGTCGCGTGGCTGTGGTCCAAGCGAGCCGTTGATTTCGCCTTCATGCCAAACACGTTAACGGCGTCCAACCTCAAAGACGAAAGCCTGCCCCAACCACCGCTTTCCCAAATCGAAGCGGAGGGTGTATTCAAACACCTTGAAGACCTCAAGCTAGTCTTCCCAGTAGCCTCTAATGGATATACGGCGTATGGAATCAACCAGACAAAGCCGCACGAATGGGAGTCGGCAATCGCTGAACTCCGCAAACCAAAATGGAAACGCTCCAAGACCCTTTTGGCTGTTGGCGCATTTATCGTGTGGATTCTCTCCTTGGTCATATCCGGTTTCATAGGCGGAGTCTCACGGAAGGCTGCGGATGACTTCTACGACGCTCGGAAGCCTAAAGTCACCGCTGGCAACCCGGTAGCCCCAAAGGTTCCCGAATTGAAAAGCGCAGAGGCTCAACAGAATCAAAGCGCCACGCCAAGCAACGCTCCAAATGAAGCTACCAAGCCGTAACCCAACGACACATAACCAGGCGCTCGCCATGCAGGTGCCGCGCCGCACTCCGCGGTCGCTGAGCTTGGGGTCGTTAGACGCTGCTACACGCACCGTGAATGCCGCGATTGCTCTGCTAATCTTGCATACTTGTTCCGTATCGACACTCGCAGCAGATCCCGTCGATGGCGAGCTTTCGGTTGCAGAGTTGGCTTCCGAGTTGGGTATCGAATCTCGAAGAGTCACCTTCACTTTCGACCGACCTGTAATTGCTGAATGCTGGATTGACATCAAGACCGCCGATGGTGACGACAAGACCCAAGTTACGAGGAGCCTGAGACCGACGATGAAGCCAACACTTTCATTCACTGTCCGCAACCAGCACTTGCTAGCACCAACGCCGTCCAAGCACGTTCAGTTCACTTACGGCGTGGACGGCAACAGTATCACCTATCTCCTCGAGAACATCTTTGCAGACGGTGCGAACGTCACACAGCAGCGTCAGCGAATTGAACAGCCCAAAATAGGCGAGGAGATTGTTCTGTTCCTTCGAGCTGCCGCATGGACCGACTATCGCAAAGTTTCCAAAACCAATGCGGAGATCGAAAGAGAGTCACCTCAATACTGGTTTCTTCGAGCGCGCTTCACTTATGCAGAATCTAATCGCTGAAGCCGCAACGCCTCTCAAGTGAGCGGGGGCAGACCGAGAATCTCGCTCAGCGCCCGTGCCACTCCTGCAGCGGTTTCACGCTGAAGCCACTCGCTTTAAGGGCGCGGATGCCGGCGATGCTGGCGCAACCCGCTCGCGGTGGGGTGAGTCATTTTCCTTTTGCCCGCGCGGCGTTCCTGCGTCCACTGCGCGCCCCACATGAAAAAAGCCCTCATCACCGGCATCACCGGCCAGGATGGCAGCTACCTTGCCGATCTGTTGCTCGCGAAGGACTACGAAGTCCACGGCATCATCCGCCGGGCGAGCACCTTCAACACGTCGCGCATCGATCACCTCTATCGCGATCCGCACGTGAACGGCGTGCGGCTGCACCTGCATTACGGCGACCTCGCCGACGCGCTCAATCTCACGCGGCTCATCGACCGGATCGGGCCGGACGAGATTTACCATCTCGGCGCGCAGAGCCACGTGCGTGTGAGCTTCGACATCCCGGAATACACCGGCGACATCGTCGCGCTCGGGACGATCCGCATCCTCGAAGCCATCCGCGAGGCGAAGGTGCCCGCGCGTTTTTACCAGGCCAGCTCGAGCGAAATGTTCGGCAAAGTGCAGCAGGTGCCGCAGACGGAGACGACGCCGTTCTGGCCGCGCTCGCCCTACGCGGTGGCGAAAGTTTACGCCTACTGGGCCACGGTGAACTACCGCGAGAGCTACGGCATGCATGCGAGCAACGGCATCCTCTTCAACCACGAGAGCCCGCGCCGCGGTGAGACCTTCGTGACGCGCAAGATCACGCGCGCCGTCGCCGCCATCAAACGCGGCCAGCAGGACGCGCTCTACCTCGGCAACCTCGATGCGAAGCGCGACTGGGGCTACGCGCGCGAATACGTGGAAGGCATGTGGCGCATCCTCCAGCAGCCCGAGGCCGCCGACTACGTGCTCGCGACGAATGAGACTCACAGCGTGCGCGAGTTCTGCGAAGTGGCCTTCGCGCACGCGGGGCTCGACTGGCAGAAGCATGTGAAGTTCGACGCGCGCTACGAGCGGCCCGCCGAGGTCGAGCTGCTCATCGGCGATCCGGGCAAAGCGAAAGCGAAGCTCGGCTGGGAGCCGGCGACGAAGTTCGACGCGCTCACGCGGCTGATGGTCGATGCCGACCTCGCGCTGCTCGACGGCAAGCCGCTGCACCTCGTGGATTAGCCGATGGTCTCCTACGACCTCGTCTTCGCCGCCTTCGCCTTCGTGCTCGGCGCGTGCATCGGGTCGTTTCTGAACGTGTGCATCTATCGGATGCCGCGTGATCTTTCGGTCAACGAACCGCGCCGGTCGTTCTGCCCGAGCTGCAAATACCAGATCCCGTGGTATCGCAACCTGCCGCTCATCTCGTGGCTCTCGCTGCGCGGCAAGTGCGCGAACTGCGGCGCGGGGATCGCGTTCCGTTACTTCGGCGTCGAGCTGCTCACCGGGCTGCTCTTCCTCGCCGTGTGGCTCACGCAATCTTGGATCCTCGCGCTGCCGCTGTGGATCTTCGTCGCGCTGCTCGTCGTCGCGACGTTCATCGACTTCGAGCACTTCATCATCCCGGATGAAATCACGTGGGGCGGCGCCGCGGCGGGCGTGGTGCTCAGCCTCTCGATTCCGCTGCTCCACGGCGTGCGCTCTCCGCTCGAAGGCGCGATGTGGTCGCTCGTCGGCGGCGCGGGCGGCTACCTGCTGCTGTGGGGCGTGGTCGAGGCGGGCAAGCTCGCCTTCGGCAAAAAGCGCGTGGTGCTCGAGAAGACCGAGACCTTCACGTGGACGCGACGCGAGGACGACGCGGACTTCATTTGCGGCGAGGAGAAGCAACTGTGGAGCGACTTCTTCGCGCGAGAGAGCGACCGCCTGCTGATGAAGTGTCCGGAGATCACGATCGCGGGCGAGCGCTTCGAGAACGCCGAGCCCGGGTTTCACTACAACCGCGTGCGCATCGGCGAGCGCGAGTGGCCGCTCGACAAGCTCGACGAAATCCGCGGCACCGTGACGGAGATCGTGATCCCGCGTGAAGCGATGGGCTTCGGCGATGTGAAGTTCATGGCGTGCATCGGCGCGTTTCTCGGCTGGAAGGCGGTGCTCTTCACGCTCGTCGCCGCGTCCACGATCGGCGCGGTGATCGGGCTGTTCACGATCGCGATTGGCAGGCGCGAGTGGAGCGCGAAGATTCCCTTCGGCCCTTATCTTTCGCTCGGCGCGCTGCTGTGGGTCTTTTACGGGCCGCGCGCGGTGGCGTGGTATTGGTCTTACACGCATCCGGTGTTGTGAGTCGCAAACGCCAAAAGCCCGGCGCCGCGCCTCGCTCGATGCGGCGTGCGTGGATCGTCGCAGCGGTGTGTGTGCTATGGGCGGTCGGCGTGGTGGTATGGAAGCATCGATCGCCAGCGCCGGTGCAAACCGCGCCGACGCCTCCGCCGGCCCCGCTGCTCGCGCCGCAGGAGAAGGTCTTCGCCGAATACGCGGGCTCGGAGTCCTGCCGCGCGTGTCATGCGGATCAGTTCGCGAAGTGGGCGACATCGGATCACTTCCACGCCGAGCGCAAGCCGTCCGCCGCGCTCGACGACGCGGCTTTCGCGCCCGAGCACGCGATCAAGCACGGCACGCAGGAATCCGCTGCGGCGAAATCCGCTGCGGGTTATGTGCTTACGACGCTTGGTTTCGACGGGAAGCGCGAGGCGTATCCGGTCGCGCGGATCATAGGGCACGATCCACTGCGGCAAGTGCTCATCGAGCGTCCGAACGGCCGCGTGCAGAGCTCGGAACTCGCCTTCGATCCGCACCGCGTCGAGTGGTTCGACGTGTATGGCGACGAGGACCGCGTGCCCGGCGAGTGGGGCCACTGGACGGGGCGCGGGATGACTTGGAACACCATGTGCGCGAGCTGCCACAACACGCGGCTGCGTAAAAACTACGACGCGCCGACCGACAGCTTCCACACGGCGATGGCGGAGATGACGGTCGCTTGCGAAGCCTGCCACGGGCCGATGAAGGCGCACGTCGATTGGCGCGCCGCGCACCCGGACAAGGCCGAGCCCGACCCGACGGTGCGCCGCTTCACGCGCGACCAGACTTTCGACACGTGCGGCGGCTGCCACGCGCGGCGGCGCGAGCTCACGGGCGACTTCGTCCCGGGCGACGACTTCGCGGAGCACTACCAGCTCACGACCGTGGACGAGAGCGACCTGTATTTCGCCGACGGGCAAGTGCGCGACGAGCTCTACGAATACGGCTCCTTCCGCAGCAGCAAGATGCACGCGGCCGGCGTGCGCTGCGTCGATTGCCACGAGCCGCACACGGGCAAGCGGCGCTTCGAGGGCAACGCGCTGTGCGTGCGCTGTCACTCCGGCGCGCCGGGGCAAATCCCCGACAGCACCGTGGTCGCGCCCGTGATCGATCCGATCGCGCACAGCTTCCACGCCGCCGGGAGCACGGGCGCGGAATGCACGGCGTGTCATATGCCGATCACGAACTACATGCAGCGCCATCCGCGGCATGATCACGGGTTCACGATCCCCGATCCGCTGCTCACGAAGCAGCACGGCATCCCGAACGCCTGCAACCGCTGCCACGCCGACAAGGACGCCGACTGGGCGCTCGCTGCGGCGGACAAGTGGTGGGGCGCGAAGATGCAGCGTCCCAGCCGCGAACGCGCGCAGCACATCGCCGCCGCCCGGACCGGCGAAGCGCGCAACAGCGCGCCGTTGCTCGATTCGTGGAAGGTGGAAACCTCGCCGTCGTGGAAAGCGACGTTGCTGAAGCTGCTCGGGCCGTGGTCGGGCGAACCGGCGGTTCGAGATGCGCTCGGCGAAGGCACCGTGCATCCCGATCCGCTCGTCCGCACCGCCGCCGCGCAGCAGCTCGAACCGCTCGCGGAAGCCGGCAACGCCCAAGCCCGCGGCTGGCTCCAGCGCACGCTCGATGATCCGAGCCGCAGCGTGCGCGTCGCTGCCGCGTGGGGGCTCCGCGCGACCGTCGATGCGAACTCCCGCGCCGGCCGTGAGCTGAAGCACACGCTCGACCTCGGCGCCGACCAGCCCGCGGGGCAGCTTCAGCTCGGCGTGCTCGCCCAAGCCCGCGGCGACTCTGCAGGCGCGCTCGCCCATTTCGCAAAAGCCGTGTCGTGGGACACGCGCTCCGGCGGCCTCCGGCACGAATACGGCGTGCTGCTCAGCCAGCTCGGCCACGCCCCGGAGGCGCTCGCGCAGATGCAGGAAGCCGTGCGCCTCGAACCGCAGAACGCCGAGTGGCACTACAAACTCGCGCTCGCCTGGAACGAAGCCGGCAACCTTCCGAACGCCGTGCCGGAGTTTGAAAAGGCCGTCGAACTCGACCGCCGCCACGCTCGCGCCTGGTATAATCTCGGCCTCGCCCGCAACTCCATCGGCCAGCCCGAAGGCGCCATCGCCGCCCTCCAGCAGGGCGAAGCCGCCGACCCGGGCGACCCGCGTCTTCCCTACGCCCGCGCCACGATCCACGCCCAGCGCGGCCAGCGCGACGAAGCGCGCGCCGCGGCTCAGCGCGCCCTCCAGATCCAGCCCGGCTTTCCCGAGGCGCGCGCGCTGCTCGACTCGCTCGGACCGTAGGTTGCCGGGTCAACCACGCTTGCCAGTTGCGCGCCCCGGTCAGCCCGGTTAGAGGGAGCCCGAAATTTTTTCGCCATGGGAACCGCCGCCAAAACCAAGCACACCGAGGATTACGCCAAAGCGCCCATCAACCAGAAGCTCACCGCTGAGGAGAAGCTCAAGCTCCTGCGCGGGATGATCCGCGTGCGCCGCTTCGAGATCGAGGCGCTGCGCCAATACAACGGGGGCAAGATGGGCGGCTTCCTGCATCTGTATAACGGCCAGGAATCCGTCGCCGTCGGGGCCTGCTCGCTCATGGGCGACGACGACCACGTCATCACCGCCTACCGCGACCACGGCCACGCGCTCGCCGTCGGGATGCACATGAACGAGTGCATGGCCGAGCTTTTCGGCAAAGCCACCGGCTGCTCGAAGGGCAAGGGCGGCTCGATGCATTTCTTTGCGCCGGACAAGAACTACTGGGGTGGCCACGGCATCGTCGGCGGCCAGACGCCGCTCGGGCTCGGCCTCGCCTACGGGCTCAAATACAAAGGGCTCAAGGGCGCGGCGCTTTGCTTCCTCGGCGACGGCGCGGTGAACCAGGGCTGCTTTTACGAGAGCCTGAACATGGCGGCGCTTTTCCAACTCCCGGTCATCTACTGCATCGAGAACAACAAATACTCGATGGGCACGAGCCTCCAGCGTTCGTCCGTCATCGAGCACTGCCTCGCCCAGCGCGCCGAGGCCTTTTGCATCGACTGGGCGCAGGCCGGCGGTGAGGACATTTACGAGGTTCGCGCCGTGACGCAGAAAGCGATCGAGCGCGCGCACAACGAATCGAAGCCGACCGTGCTCGAGTTCGACACCTACCGCTACTACGGCCACTCCGTCGCCGACGCGAAGCACAAGGGCGGCTACCGCAAGGAAGACGAGATCGAGAAATTCAAGCGCGACCACGACCCGATCCAGGTCTTCAAGCGCCGGCTCATCGAGGAGAAGCTGCTTACCGAGGAGCAATACGAAGCCATCGACGAGGAATCGAAGGCGGAGGCTGCGGCTGCTGCGGTGTTCGCCGAGGAGAGCCCGATCCCGAGCGAGGCGAGCATCTTCGAGGACGTGTATTTTGAAGTCGATCGCCAGACCGAGGCGGGCCGCACCGGGAAGCATTTTTTTAACGACTAGCGCCGACGCGCTTGAAAGTCCGGGACGTGATCAAGCTCATCGAACACAACGGTTGGTCGCTCACCCGCACCCGCGGCAGCCACCGCCATTTCAAACATCCGACGAAACCGGGGCTCGTGACCATCGCCGGCCATCCGTCCGTTGACGTGCCGCCCGGCACGTTGAACAGCATTCCCAGGCAAGCAGGACTCAAGAACTGACTCATGCGCTACACCGTCGTCATTGAGGAAGGCCCCACCAGCTTCGGCGCTTATGTGCCGGACCTGCCAGGCTGCGTCGCTGCGGCGGCGACGCGCGAGGAAGCGGTCCAACTCATTCGCGAAGCGATCGAGTTTCACATCGAAGCGCTGCGCGAAGACGGCCAGCCAGTGCCCGCCCCGCATAGCTTCGCCGAGTCGGTCGAAGTCGCCGTCGCCTGAATTTTACCATGCCACTCATCGAATACCGCGACGCCCTCAACCAAGCCTTCGCCGAGGAAATCGAGCGCGACCCGAACGTCGTCCTCATCGGCGAAGAAGTGGCGCAATACGACGGCGCCTACAAAGTCACCAAGGGCCTGTGGAAGAAATTCGGCGACAAGCGCGTCGTCGATACGCCGATCAGCGAAGCCGCCTTTATCGGCATGGGCATCGGCGCCGCCATGCTCGGCCTGCGCCCGGTGATGGAGCTCATGTTCTGGAGCTTCGCCACCGTCGCCTACGACCAGATCGTCAATAACGCCGGCCAGATCCGCTACATGAGCGGCGGCCTCATCAACTGCCCCATCGTCATCCGCGGCCCCGCCAACGGCGGCACCAGCGTCGGCGCCACGCACAGCCACACGCCTGAAAACTGGCTCGCCGCCATCCCCGGCCTCAAGGTCGTCAGCGCCGCCACCGCCTACGATGCGAAGGGCCTGATGAAGACCGCCATCCGTGACAACGACCCCGTCATGTTCATGGAGAACACGCTGCTCTACGGCGAGAAAGGCGAAGTGCCCGAGGAGGAATACCTCATCCCGCTCGGCAAAGCCGACGTGAAGCGCGAAGGCACCGACATCACGCTCATCGCCCACGGCCGCGCCGCACTCACCGCGCTGAAAGCCGCCGAGTTGCTCGCCGCCGAGCACGACATCAACGCCGAGGTCATCGACCTGCGCTCGATCCGCCCGCTCGACGAAGACGCCATCCTCGCCAGCGTCCGCAAGACGCACCGCGCCGTGTGCATCGAGGAAAACAAACCCTTCTGCGGCGTCGGCGCGCAGATCGCCGCGATGATCAGCGAGAAGGCATTCGACGAACTCGACGCGCCCGTCCTGCGTGTCAGCGCGCTGGACGCCCCCGCGATCTACAGCCCGAAACTCGAAGCCCGCCAGCTCCCGCGCCCGACCGATATCGTCGAGAAGGTGCTGAGCATCTGCTGATCAGGAGAAGCGCCCGCGGTATTCCGCCGCGCGCTTCTCCAGCCGCTCGCGCAGCGCATCCGCCGCGGCCTCGGGTGGCTCCTTGCACTTCGCGATCTCCACGCACAGCCGCGTGAGCGCGCGCACGTCGTCTAGTGCGACGAACTCCGGCTCGATCCGCTCGTCCGGCCCGCAGTTGTGGTAATTGCCCAGCGCCACGCACAGCGCGCCGCAGCGGTAGCCGTAGAGTTGATACGCCGTCGCCTCGCATGTGCCGCCGCTCATCAGGCAACGCTGAACGGGAATCTCCGCGCGCTTCGCCAGCTCCGCGATCGTGGCTGTCACCTGCGGATCGAAGATGCTCGTCCGATCGCCCACGCGCAGAATCGCGCCGTCGCCCATCTTGCACATCCCGCCTTTCTCCGAGCTGCATTCGAGGGAGATCACGGTCACCTCGCGTGGCAACCGTGCCGACTTCGCGAGTTCGATCGCGCCGACGAAACCGACCTCCTCCGCGCGCGTGAACACGCCGTAGCAATTCGCCTCCGCGCCGGTGCGTTCGAGTTCCTGAAACATCGCGACCACCGCCGCGCAGCCGATCAAATCATCGCACGCGCGGGAGAAGACCCGCCCATCTCGCACCTCGCACGCGGGCAAGTCCCACATCGCGAACGCGCCGAAGTCGCGCGTCGCCGGCTTCTTCTCGCGATAACTCTCCGGCACGCCGCCGAGGAATTCTTCGCCGACGTAAGCCGGGTGATCCATGTGAACCGCGAACGCGAACTGCGCCGGCGCCGCGCCGCGCTGGAAGTGCGCGATTACGTTGCCAAAACCGTCGAGCGTCGTCGCCACGTGCGGACACTGCGCGAGCTGCTGCACGATTTCACCGCGCACCGCGTCCTCGTAAAAAGGCGCCGTCGGCTGCGCGAGGATCGAGCGGATGATCGGGAGCAGCGAGTCGTCGTTCATGCGCCGGGAATGCGCGCGAGCATCTGCTGCGCTTTGTCTCGTTCGGTTGCGTCCGTCGCGGCGGCGAGGAAGGCGTGAAGCACCTTCGCAGCGAGCTGGGGCTCGTTCCGCTCGAGCCGCAACTTCGCCAGCCGCTCCGCCACGCGCCACGAGCCGGCTTGCAGCGCGAAGGCGCGCTCCAGATGCGCGATCGCAGGATCGACCTGGAGCGCGGTCAGCTCCTCCTCCGCCCAGTCCGCGAGCAAGCCCGCGAGTTCGGGAGCGACGTGGCTGGCACCCTGCGCGAGCACATTTTCCATCACCGCCGCGGCGCCATCGAATTGCCGCGCGCCCTTCGCCGCGCTGCGCAGTCGCGTCGCGTGAGGGCCATCGAGCAGGAATGGATGGCTCTCCACCATACGGATCGCGCCGGCGAGATTGCGTCGATCGAGCTGTGCGCCGAAAACCGCCGAGCGCAGATCCAGCCACGCTGTCGATGCCAGCGGGAAGTCCGCGAGATGCTCCTCGAAGTCGTCGAGACGCGACGCAGCGACGAGGTATTCGAGAATCGGCCGCACGAGCTGCCCCGCAGGATTCCGGCTCAGGATGCGCAGCTCGGCGCGAGCTTCCGGGAAGCTCTTCCGCCCGAGCAGCAGCCGCGCATACGCGACGTGAAGCTCCGCCTTCTGCCCCGCGGGATCCGCGGCTGAAGCACGGCGGTAATGCACGCTCGCTCGCGCCCCGTCGCCGAGCTCCATGAACAGCTCCGCCGCCGGTTCGAGCAGTTCGGGATTGAAGACCGTGCGCGCCGCCAACTCGCTCGCGATCTTCTGCGCTTCCGCTTGCTTCCCGCTGCCGTGCAGCGCCTTCGCCCAAGTGCTGAGCCGCTGCGGATCAGCCGCGTCGATGCGAGCGAGCTTTTCGAGCACCGCCGTGTGCGCGTCCCCTTGCGGGAAGGCCTCGAGCGCAACCTGGAGCGCCGCCGCGTCGAGCGCCGAGTGCGTGGCGAGCAGCGCCCACGTGTTCGCAGCGGCTTCGCGCTCGCCAGCCTTCGCCTGCCACGCGAGCCAGGCGGCGCCGGCCGCGACTTCCCCGCGTCCGCCATCCCAGGCGCGGACGAGTTCGTCGCGCAGCTCGCGCTCGACGCCGAGCCGCTGCGCCTCGCGCTGCATGAGCGCGTAGTAGTTTGCCTCGTCGCTCCCAGCAGACTGCCGCAGTCGGCGCATCTCGCGGAGCAAGGCGGCGCGCTCGCTGTCGGGCGGCAGCAGCTCGACGAGACGCGATTGAAGTGCGAACGCCATCTTCGGATCGCGATTGCGCCCGAGCGCCGAGCGAAGCAGCCGTCGCGCTCGCTCGCCGCCGTCCTGCGCGGCGAGATCGTTTGCCATCGCGAGAGCAATCCGCGGGCGGTCCGGCTCCGGCACGCGCTCCAGCGCAGCCAGCGCTTCCTCGATTCGACCGGCCTTCAGGTTCAGCGTCGCGAGGCGCGTGTCGATCTCAGCGGCCGTCCCGCGCTCGAGCACGGCGAGGGCTTCCGTCGTCTTCCCCGCGCCGTCGAGAAGCGCTGCGAGCGCGAGTGTGGCAGCGGCGTTCACCGGCTCGATCTTCAGTGCCTTGCGATAGGCAGCCTCGGCCTCGGCGGATTGCCCCGCACGCTGGTGAAGCTCAGCGAGCCGCATCAGCGCGCGCGCATCGGGCGGCGAAGATTCGATCGACACGCCGAGCTGTTGGCGGGCTTGCTCGAAATCGCCGCGATGCGCGAGCGCCTCGACCAACTGCTGCACGAGGTCGCGGTGCGCGACGGCGTTCTGCTTGAAGTGGCCCTCCGTCACGACGCGCGTGAGGATCTCCTCCATCGTCGTCCAGTCGTTCGCGTTGCGGCAGGCGGTCACCGCGTTGCGGAGCGCGTGTGGATTCGCCGGCTCGAGTGCCCAGAGCCGCCGGTGGATCGTGATCGCGAGCGGATTTGCGCCGAGCGATTCGAGAGTCTCTGCCAGCGGCAGCAAGCCGTCCGGCGGTGCGTGCCGCGTGAAGGCATCGAGCGCCGCGTCGGCTTCGGCGGGCTCGCCGCGCATCAGCTTCAGCGCCGTCGCGCGGGTGCGCACCTCGGCCACGCGAGCGCGCACGGCGTCGCCCTCCGGCGCGGGTTGCTGCACTTGCAGGGCGATCGATGCGTCGTCGTGCAGCGCGCTCTCCCAGAGGTGCGAGGCAAGGCCGGGGAGTTCCCAGTTCACGAGCTGCGCGCCGACGACGAGGATGAAGTCCCACCGCCGCGTGGCCGCGGTCGCGCGATCGTCCGCCGCGGCGAGCATGGGGCGCAATGCGAGCAAGCGGTCGAGCTGCGCGCGCGCAGTCTTCTCGTCGCCGGCGAGTCCGGCGAGCAGCGCCCGCGCGAGCGCCGCCTGCACGGGGCGCCGGGGCTCATCGATCGCGCCTTCGCTCTCCTGCAGGACGGTCGCGCGCTCGCGCTCCGGCAGCAGCAGGGTGAGGGCGCGCAGGGCGCCGAGGTAGGAAATGTTCAGCGTGTCGTAGGTGCCCGCGATGGCACTGCGCAGCGTCTGGATTGCCGCGTCGGTTTCGCCGAGCTGGAGCTGCCACTGCGCGAGCTCGAATGCGCACTCGGCGCGCTGGGTCGTGAGGCGCTCGATCACGCGGGCACCGAGCTGCACCGCGGCGCGGAAGTGTCCGCGCTGGGCGAGATCGCCGGCGGCCTGCCAGAGGTTCGCGCGGTGCTCGTCGGGGAATATTTTCTCCACCAGCCCCGCGGGGACCGGTCCGCGGTGTTCGTCGAGGTATTGCTCGATCGCGACCATCAGGAAGTCGCGTTCGGACGGCGTGCGCTGGCGGTCGTTGTTCCACGCGCCGAGCCGGTCGAATTCGCCCGTCCGCAACGCGAGCCAGATGAAGGCGTTCACCGGCGCGGTGTCGTCCGGCTTCGCGGCGATGAGCTTTTCCACCTCATCGAGAAGTGGCCCGCTCGCGCCGGAAAAATAGAGCGCCCACAAGCGCTCGCTCGTCCCGGTGCCGGCCTTCGTCCAGCGCGCGACCCACTGCGCGAGCGAGGCGGGATCGCCCTTCGCAGCGATGAGCTCGGCGAGATCCTGGATCGTATCGAGCCGCGATGGAGAGCCGCTCGGCGTCGTCCTGGAGTCGGGCTTCTCGAACCAAAATGTCCGCAACGCCTTGAGCGCCTCCGCGCTCGGCCGGCCGCTGCGGCGGCGGACCGTGCTGCGGTAGGAAATCTCCAGCCGGCTCGGATCGTCCGGGCGCACGTCGGGAAAACGCAGGGGTGCGCCGGGCTTCTCGGGCTCGGCCTGCGCGAGGAGTTGATCGAGGCATCGTTCCGCCTCGGCAGGATCGCCGTCGGAAAGACTCAGCTCGGCGAGAAGCGCGAGCGCGTGTTGATTCGCCGGTTCGATTGCGCGGATGCGGCGAAGCAGCGCGATCGCTCGCTGGGGCAAGCCCCACACGCGCTCGAACAGCGCAGCCCTTTCGAGCACCTGCACGTCGCGCGGAAACTTCGCGACGAGCCGCGCCCACGTCTTCGCCGCGGAGTCGGGTTGCAGGCTGCGCTCTTGCAGCTCCGCGAGCCGCATCCATCCGTCCGGCCCGTTCTGCGGCACGACGCGGACGTAGCGGTCCTGCAACTGCACGGCGGCCTCGATCCGGTGCAACTCCTCGGCTTCACGCACCAGCTCGGGCAGCGCCTCGCCGGGATTCGGCGCGGAGAGCGCCGCGTCGGCGAGCACCTCGAACGCGGCCGTCTTGTTGCCCTGCGCCTTGAGCACCCGGCCGAGCGCGACCTCGGTGAAGTAATCGCCGACGCGCAGCTTCTGCCGCTGCTCGAATTGCGCGCGCAGCCAGTCGAGCAGGCCGTGCCGGGTGCAGTGCGCGAGCAGGTCGGCGAAGAGCGCGGACCGCTCGGCGTCGGGCTGCGCGTCGATCTGCTGGAGCAGGAGTTCCGCGGCCTGCGGGCGAAGGTTCAGCCGGTCGTAAACGCGGAGCAGCGCGACGACGACGTCGTGCTTTCGCGGCGCGGGGCTGAGCGTGTGGAGTTGCTTCAGCGTCGCGAGCGACTCGGTCCATTGATCGCCGCGCTGCTGCGCGAGGGCGAGGTCGTTGAGCGCGTCGAGATCGCCGGGATTCTCGCGGACGATGCGGCGGAACGTATCGAGCGCCTCAGTTACCAAGGTAGCCTGAAGCTGCACCTGTCCGAGCCGGCGCAGATACGACGAGCGGTTCGCGGCGTCGAGGCGTGCGAGCTCGATCAAGTGCTGCTGTGCGGCGCTGCTCTGCGGATCGCCCGCCGCGAGTCGCGCGAGGAAATCGTGCGTCGGGATCGAGTCGGCATTCAGCGCCAGCGCGCGCTCCGCCGCGTCGAGAGCGCCGCGCGAGTTTCGGCTCCACTGCTGCCAGCGGGCGACGCGCAGCCAGCGTTCCTCCGTGGGCTGCTCGACGGCGGCGCGCAGGAGTTTCAAAAGGTAACCCTGCGCTGCGGCGCTGGTGACGCTCGCCGCGGAATCCGGTCGCGGCACGGAACCTTGCGGCTCGTCTTCGCCCGGCTGCGTTTGGCTGCGCAGGCTGTCGTAGAGCCGCTGGTCGGCATTGGCGGCCTCCTCGGGCGTCTTGCTGAGCGCGTAGGCGCGCTCGAAGGCGACCTCCGCCCCGGCGTAGCGCCCGGCACCCGCTTCGAGTTCGCCGAGCATGAAATGGTATTCGCGCACCGCATCGTCGAGCTCGATGGCCGCGCGCGCGGACTGCGCGGCGGAGGTCATGTCGTTCTGCGCCTTGTATTCGCTGGCGATGCGGAAGTGCGCCGCGGCGCGCTTCTCCGGCGGATCGTTTTCGCGCACGAGCCGGGCGAGCGCGGCGCGGGCCTCGGCGTCGTTTCGCCGGGTGAAGTGGAAGGTCGCGAGCGCGACGAGCCCGTCGTCGCCACCGGCTGCGGCATCCTGCCGGAGGTGCTCCGCCGCGAGATCGTGGAGGCGGTGCGTGTGATAAAACTCGAGCGCCTTCGCGCGGATGCCCTCGTCGTTTCCGGCGCGGGTGATGAGCGCGGCGATCCGCGCGCCCGCCGCAGCGGGCTGGTCGCGCTGCACGTCGATCCGCGCGCGCTCGAAGACGAGCTCGATATTCCGCGGCTCGGAGCCGAGCAGCTCGTCGTAGAGGGCCGCCGCGCGATCGAGCAGATCCATCTGCGCGAGCAAGCGCGCGAGGCGCAGTCGGTAGTCGAGACTCTTCGGTGCGACGGCGACGAGCTTTTCGATCCACGCGAGCTGCTGCGGTTGATCGCCGAGCCGCTCGTAGAGATCGATGAGCTGGAGATACGCACCGAGGTCGCGCGGGTTCTCGGCGGCGAACTTCTTCCATTTCCCCTCGAGCTCCGCGGTCCGACGGTAGCGCTCGTGCAGGCGGATGAGCTGCCCTTCGAGTTCGGAGCGCAGCCAGTTTCCGGGGCTCGTGAAGGTGAGCGCTTTTTCGATGGCGACGATGGCCGCGTCCTGGTCGCCGTGGGCCTGATGGATCGCGCCAGCCTGGCGAAGCGCCTGCGCGCGCTCCTGCGGCGAGCCACGCTTCTCGATCACCTCGAGGTGCGGGATGGCGCGCGGGCCCAGGTGGTTGCGAACGTAGGTGTCCGCGAGCTGCTGGCGGAGCGCGAGATCGTCGGGCGCGAGCGCGGCGGTTTGCTCCCACGCCTCCGTCGCCTTGGTGAGATCTGCCGCCGCGAGCGCCGCGGCGCCGAGCTGGAGGAGCGCGTCCGTTTTCTGCGCCCCGGCCGGCAGGAGCTGCGCGGCGGTCTCGAACCAGATGACGGCTTGTGCCGCGTGCCCGGCGGCGAGTTCGAGGCGGCCGAGGGCGAGAGCGGGCGCGGGGCTTTTCGGATCAAGAGCGAGCGCGCGCTGGAAGGCGATGATGGCATCGGCATCGCGCCCGGCTTTGTGCAGGACAAGGCCGAGCATCATCTGGCCCGCGAGCGTCTGCTGCGCCTCGAACTCCGCGATGAGTTCGCCCGTGCGCCCGTCGGTCGCATAAGCCTGCCAGAGCCGATCGAGCGCGGTGCCCTCTGCCGGGTTGGCGGCGAGCATCTGCTTGTAGCGCTCGATCACCTTCGCCTGCGGCACCTGCGCAGCCGCGAGCGCGGGCAGGAGCGAGAAGGCGAGAAGGCGGCGGAGCATCGCGGGATTATTGGTGCGACGCAGCGCTTGGCAACCGATCACCCGCGCCGCCGCGTCACTCGATCTTGAAGACCGTCACGAAGCCCGCGTTGGTCGCGCCGCGGAAGCTGCCCTTGCCTTTCTCGTCGCCCGAGTAGCGGCGGAAGGCGCCGGCGAATCGCACCGGCTTGGTGAAGAGCGGATTGGGATGCGCAAACGTGCCGCTGAAGACGCCCTGGCTGGCCACCACCTTGAAGGTCTTGAGAAAGCTCGTGTCCAGCACCCGCGCCGCGATCGTGCCGCCGCGCAGCGTGAACTGCACCTGCGCGCTCTGCTCCCCGGCCAGACCGCCCGCCGAGAAGCGCACTTCGGCTTTCGTCCCAAACTGGGAGACGAACGTGAGCGCCGGACTTTCTCCTGCTTGCAGATAGCGATCACCCGCCAGCACGAGGCCATTGTGGAAGCCATCCGGAAACAGCGTCGGCAGCGCCGACGATGTGCGCGTCGTCGCCCGGCTCAGCGTGCTGTCTTCCTCCCTCGGCGCCTGGAGCCCGCCCGCCGCCTTGATCCACTCCAGCACCGACGTGAGCGTCTGGCCGCCGGCAAAGGCGCTCTCCCCGGTCAGGCTCCCTCCGAATCGCGTCCTCCGTCCGCTCCCGCTGCGGTAGAGCCTCGCGTTGATCAAGGCGCGCTCGGCGAAAATCTTCGACCCGCTACTGAACGCCTCGGTGTCGGGCACCCTGCCGATGAACTTCCCGCGCCGAGCGCCGTTGCGGCTCCGCGAGAGCCGCGCCAGCGTGTAGCCGAAGCCCGTCACCGCCTGCGGACTGATCGACCCGCGCTCCCCGATCGCCGCTTCCGGCTCGGCTGCCCCGAGCGATTGATCGATATGCGCCGTGTAGATGCCCGGCTGCGCGTCGGTCCCGCCCCCGTCATTCGCGCTGCGCAATGTGAAGAGGAAGGTCTTGCCGCTTTCTTCATCTAGCAGCTCCCCGAGGATCAGCCCATTCGGCTGGAGCGCGAGCGAGACGGTGAGATCCACGCCCGCCGCCGCGCCGTTCTTCGGCTTGGAGAAGGTCACCGTCCCCGCACTGCCGAGTTGGGAGCGGAATCCGTAGCTCTTGCTCTGCCAGATCAACTGCCCGGTGAAGCTCCCGCTCAGCGAAAGCTCCAACGTCAGCGACCCGCCATTCGTGCCCGTCCCGCCCACGATCACCCCGCCATAGCTCCCCCGATACGCCGCGAACGAATGCACGAACACCGTCCCGATATTCGTGAGCCCCGCCGGCGACTTCACCCGATACGTGAACTGATCCCCGCTCAGCGGAAAGCTCCCCCGCGTCGCAAACGGATCGAACGAGATCACCGGCCCACCCGACACCTCCCCCAGCGTCGGCGCCGTCACGACTCCATCCCAAAGCAGCCCCGCGGCTGCCCCAGTCTGCTCGGTGTCCGCGTTCACATCATTGGCCAGCACATCCAGCGAAGCCGTCTGCACGCCCACATACAGGTGATCGGGCACCGCCCTCGGCGCCTGCGCCCCGAGCGTGGTGAAGCTCTCGATCGTCCCCGGCGTCGTTCCTGCACTGCTTGCGGCCGTAACTTGGTAGAAATAGATCGTCTGCGGCACCAGCCCCATCACCTTGAGCGAAACCGCCTGCGCGATCGCACCGGCGAGACTGCCCTGCACCGGCACCGTCGTCGCCCCTGCCAGCGTCGGAGACGTGCCGTAGATGAACGAAACCGATGTCGCCACACTGTTCGGGTTCACCGTCGCATTCAGCGTCACAAAGGTCGTGCCTTCATCCGCCCCATCCGTCATCGCGCTCGGCGGTTCAAAAGGCGTGGTGAAGGCATTGTCGGGACCGTAGTTCGTGCCGAGCGAATTAGTGGCGCCGATTCGGAAATGATACGTCGCCCCAGGCGTCAACCCGCTGATTCCCTGCGACACATTCACGGGCGTGCCCCCGCCGCCGATCGGCTGAGGGGTCGCGGTGAGGCCGTAGCTCGTCGTCAGCCCATACTCAAACTGCGCCACGGTTGCCCCTCCGTTTGGATTCGCCACCCCTTGCAGCGTCGCCATCCGCGTTCCCACTGCCGCTGCATTGCCCGTGGCCACCGTCGGTGCCGCAGTTGGGTTATCCCCGCCGCTGCCCGCCGTCGTAAAACTCGCGTCGCTGCCAAAGCGCGTGCCTTTGCCATTCGTCGCCACCGCCCGGCAGTGATACGTCACCCCCGCTTGCAGCCCCGTGATCGCGATCGGCACATCCACATCCGCCGAGCCCGCCGGGAGGACCACCTCACTCGACACACTGCCGTAGTCCGTCGTGCCGCCGTATTGGAAGGACACGGTCGTCTGCGCCGCGCTGGGATTCACCCGCGCATTCAGCGTCGCTCCCGTCATGGTGATCGTGGTCGGGGCGAGCGTCGCCACCGTCGGCGGGTCGAAGTCCGTCGCGAGCGTCACATCCGTCCCGAACACCGTGCCCGCCGCGCTCGTCGAGACGAGGCGGAAGTGATAGGTCGTATTCGGTGCGAGCCCGGAGATCGTCGCCTGCACATTCACCAGCGCCATCCCCGAGCCCAGCGTCTGCGTCGCCGTCGCCGTCCCGTAAGCCGTGGTCGGCCCGTATTCGAAATAGGCCGAAGTCGCGATCCCATCCGGCGTCACCGTGCCATTCAGCGTGGCCCCGGTTTTGGTCACACTGTTTGCACCGCCCGTCACCACCGCCGCCGGTCCCGCCGTGGTGAAAGTGGCATCGGCTCCGAGCGTCGTGCCGAGATCATTCATCCCGACCACCCGGTAATGGTAAAGCGTGCCCACGCTCAGCCCGGTCAGCGGCGCCTGCACGGAGACATTGCTCGGGCCGCTCCCCACCGAACCCACCGGCGCAGTGCTCCCGTAGCTCGTCGTCGCACCATACTCGAAGTAAGCCGTGGTCTCGCGGCTGCCAGGATTCACCGTCCCGAGGAGGAATGCCGCCGTCTCCGTCCGTCCCACGATTCCTCCTGTCGTCACCACCGGCGCGCTGCTATTTGAAGGAAAAGCGACGACTGTTTGGACGAGGCCGCTGGAACTGCTTGTGTAGCCGCCAATCGTGCGGGCCCGGGCCCGGAGAAGCCCGCTGACGGGTAGAGACAAGTTCGTCAATTGCCAACCGCCGCTGATCCGCGCTCCAACGCCGAGTGGCGTCCATACCGTGCCGCCGTCGGTGGAAAGCTCAAAGGTTACCTGCGAAATTTCCGGCGAAGCTCCGCTCCGCTGCCATTGCACCTGCGTGCTGTCCGGCGCAGTCAGGCTCTGAGTTGCAGCGTCATTGTTGACTCGCGCCAGAAAGCAGCGACTCCGATCCGTGGAGTCGCCACAGATCACCACCTTGCCATCCGCCTGTATCGCCACGCCAAAGATGTAATTCGCTCCAGCGCCAGCAGCATTGAAGTTGGGATCTATTGTTCCATCGGCATTGAGCCGAGCGAAGTTATTGATGCCTGCCATGCCATTCACGCTCGTGAAGATGCCGCCGAATACCACCTTCCCATCTGTCTGCACCGCCACGCTGTGAATTCCGTTATTTGTTCCGGCACCGCTGGATGTGAAAGCAGAATCCAACGTCCCGTCGGCATTGAGCCGCGCGATTCGATTGGCCACGGTGCCGTTGACGCTCGTAAAAAAACCGCCGAGCAACAGCTTTCCATCCCCCTGCACTACCACGGCAAGGAGGTTAGCATTCGCCCCCGAACCGCCAGAATTAAAGCTGGTATCCAGAGTTCCATCGGCGTTGAGCCGCGCGATTCGGTTGATTCCAGCCGTGCCGTTGACGCTCGTGAAGACGCCGCCGATCACGATCTTCCCATCTGGCTGCACCGTCACGCTTGTAACTCCGTTATTCAAGCTGGGATTAAAGCCAGTATCCAGTGTCCCATCAGTATTGAGCCGCCCGAGGTATAATCGCGAAGCGCCATTGACAGTGTAAAAGGGACCGCCGAGCAACACCTTCCCGTCGGCTTGGATAGCCAAGGTTTCGGGGTAATTGTTCAAACCGGCACCGGCGGCTGTGAAGCTGGTATCCAGCGTTCCATCGCTATTGAGCCGCGCGATGTATTTGGTAGTTGACATTGCTATCCGGGCTCGCCGTGAAACTCGGATCAATGCTTCCATCGGCATTGAATCGAGCGATATTGGCATGAGCCGCGCCTCCAGCCATGTCGAACAGGCCCGCGATGATCATTCTTCCGTCCGGCTGCGCCGCCATCGCCCTGATGCTCGCCGTAGAGAAACCATCAAAAGGTCGTGTCACATTGGGATTGTAGCTCGCATCAAGCGACCCCGGTGCCTGCGCCTGCGCCACCGGGGCGGCAGCCAGCAACGCGAGTGCGGCGGCGCAACGGAGCGCCTTCAGGATTGCGGGGCTCATCGGCGGGAACGGATTCGGCATACAGTATAAGGGGCGGAGACTACCGGGCCGCGGTGAACTCGCACGCCTATTCCGCGGCTGCGCGTAGAAAGACAGGTGCCGAAAATCCTGCTACGGCGCCACCGCGATCTCCCGCCACAGGGTCCACTCGCCATTCGGCTCGCCTTTGTCCCAAAAGCGCATCCGGTATTCGCGCATCTCGGGCTGGCTGGGGACGAGCGGGGCGAGGCTGCACAGGAGCAGGGCGAGGAGGCGGAGGGGGTTCATTGGCTGGGTGGGTATGGTCTTCTAAAACAGCGGCTCAAACCCCGCATCCGCGAAGTGCCCGTCATTCGTGAACGCTCGCTGCAAACCGAGCCGGCGCATGATGGCGAAGGAGAGTTCATCCACGATCCCCGGCCCGCCAATCCGACCCGCTGCGTAGGCGGCGCACGCGGCTTCCCATTCCTGAATCGTCGGCTCGATGAAGCCACGCAATGCGACGAGCCGCTGGCGGAGGCGCTCGCCCGATCCGCGATACGGTCTGCGCGAGGCCGCATTTGCGCACTCGGCGATCACAAATGGCGTGATGAGAAGAGGAGCACCCGAGGCGACGATGCCCGCCCATGCTTCGACTGCCACCGTGTGCCATTGGTCAGAGCGATCCCAAACCGCGACGAGGCCGACGGTGTCGAGCAACACGCCGTTCACGGTTGGAGTTCGTTGTGTCGCTCCGCGGTATCGTGGTGGCCGGATTCGTAGCGCTCAGCCATGATCTCGTAGATGGCAGCGAGTCCAGGCGAGCCGGCCGGCTGTGAATCATCGTCAACGATGACGCGCACTCGTGAGTGATCCGGCAGATCGACCTTTTCCAGCGGGCGGAAGACGCCGTTTTCGTAGATGGCGGTGACGGTGCTCATGGGTGGGAAGGGAGCATGGAAGCGGTGCGGGAGCGATGTGAAAAATTCGGAAGTCGCTCCTCATCGGTCGTCGAATTGACCTTAAACTCCCCCAGCCGCGTGAGCCCGCTCTGCGCGTGGAGCAGCGGGGCAAAACTGCACAGGAGCAGGGCGAGGAGGCGGCCCGTTTTCATGGGTGAAGTTGGCTTGGCGAGTCTTACAGCCCGAGTTCGCGGGCCACTTCCTCGAAGGGCCGCGCGGGGGCGGCGCCCTCTTCGCGCTTTGCTTCACGCAGGGCGAGCAAGTCCTCGGCGTCGTCGATCCATTCGCGCAGGGCGATGTATTCCTCGTAGGGCAGCACGACGAATTCTTCGCGTCCGTTTTTCCGTAGGATTTCAGGGTGCAGTTCGATGGTCATGGCGTGCGTGGGTGAGCGGTCAGCGGCAAGCCTCGCGGCGGTGCAGGATGCGATAGACGACGATGCTCTCGTTTTCGATCTCGAAAAGGACGCGGTAATCGCCGACGCGCAATCGGTAGCTTGGGACGAGGTGGGTGAGCCGCTTCACGTCGCCCTGCAAGTCCTCGCGCGCGGCAGATCGCGGAGATCCTTTTCAGCCCGGGGCTTGAGCAGCAGACCGTAAGTCATGCGGCAGGGTTGTTGACGTCGGTCTTACGCGGCAATGGAAACGCCCTCGGTAAGCACGGTGCCCAAAAAATAATCTCCCACGGCCTTTTTCTCATCGAGGCGGGCTGGGGAAATCGGGATGAGCGTGAAAGATGGGCGCGGCCAGACCAGGCGCATCGCGAGTCGCCACTGCTGCGCCGCTTCGAGCTGCCGCGCGGCCCCCTCGGCGACGAGGCAGAGATCGACATCGCTATCCGGTCCGGCGTCGCCGCGGGCGCGGGAGCCGAAGAGGATGACTTGCTGGATGGGCAGCGCGGCATCCATCGCGAGGAGGCAGCGGCGCAGCACCTCGCGCTGCGGAGCGAGGGAAGGCGGGAGGTTTTCCAGCAGCAGTTTCATGCGGGCAGGCTAGGGGAGCTGTCGCGGCGCGACAAGGCCCGGCTCGGCCAACTGCGGGAGGGTGGAGGGAGCCCGCGGCGCGGCTTTCTCCAAGACCCGGCGTCCTACTCCAGGTGCAGCGACGCCTTCAGCACGAGCGAGACGGCTTTCACGCAGAGCTCTTGGAGATTGAAGGGCTTGCCGATGAAGTCGTTGCCGCCGCTGAGGCTCGATTGGACGCGGTTTTCGATGGTGGTGAGGCCGGTGAGGAAGACGACCGGCGTGCGTGCGTGGTTCGGCAGCGAGCGGATGTGCTGGCAGAGCTCGAAGCCATCCATGTGCGGCAGCGCGACATCGAGGAAGATGAGGTCGTAGTCGCCGGTGGAGATTTCCGCGAGGGCCACGGCGGGCTCCTGTGCGGTGCGGGTGCGCATCGAGATGTTCTCCATCGCCAGGCGGATCGTGTCGCAGTTCTCGGCGTCGTCATCCACGGCGAAGATGTGCGCGTTCGCGGGGTCTTTGATCGCGGCGTAGTTCTTCTGTTTCAGCAGCGTGCCGATCAGGTCGATCGTCTGGCTCATGGTGCGCATGGTCGAGGGATTCACCTGCTCGGGGAAGCGGTAGAGGTCCTGCGCGAGCTGCGACAGGGCGTGGCTGATGCGGTGCAAGCCGAGGAATCCGGAGACGCGGGCGCGCTCGGCGAAGTGATCGAGCTGGCAGTGCAGTTCGTTCAGGAGGCTGAAGTCGGTCGGTGCCTTTGCGAAGGTGGCGTGGCAGCGTTTGATCTCGATCAGCAGGCCCTTGGCTTCCTTTTCGGTGAGCACTTCGTCGTCCAGCTCGGCGGACGGCGTGGTGGGCACCGGCGTTGCGCCGGGGGAAGCGGGAGCGCCGACGCTGGCTTTGAGCAGCGGCGGAGGGGTGCGCGGGATGGAGCCGCGGGAGAGGTTGGCTTTCGCCTCGAGCCGCGCCTCGGCGAGGGCGGCGGTGAGTTTCTTGAGCTCGCGCTTGGCAGCGTCGAGTTCGGCGGCGGTGTCGAGGGCCGCGAGCCGCTGCTGGTCGAAGTGATCCGCTTTCTCCAAGGCTTGGTCGCGTTCGCGGCGGGTGTCCGCGATTTTCTTTTCCAGCTCAGCCAACTTGCCGGTGGCGGACTTGAGTTCGCTCTCGATCGCGAGCACGCGGTCGATGCCCTGCTGCCGCACCTGATCGCGGTCGCGCATGATGTGCTCGATCTGCTTTTGCGCCGCGCTCAGCGATGCGAACACTTCGTCCCGGCTCTGCTGTGCGGCGGTGGTTTGCCGGGTGAGTTCCTCGTCCCACTGTTCGAAATCGAGGATCTGCCCCCGCAGCCGGTCGCGTTCTCCGGTGATCGCCTTGATGCGTTCGTCGAGTGACTCGCGCTCGGACAAAGAGAGCCCGCCCGGCCCGGCCTCCAAGCGTGCGCGGTCGAGTGCGGTGCGGAGCTCTCCGAGTTCGCGTTCAGTCTCCTGAGCACGGCTGCGGGCCGCGTCTCGTTCCTGCGTGAGTTTGAGCACCTCCTCGCGGGCCTGCGCGAGCGAAGCGGCGTGTTCGCTTCCAAGCTGTCCCGCCTTCGATTGCTGCTCGGCCAGTTGGTCGCGCTCGGCGATGGCTTCGTCGCGCAGTCGGCGGAGTTCGGTGGCTTCCTTGGCTTCGCTCCGCGCCTGGTCGCGCTCGTGGGTGAGTTCGTGAAGCTGGTCGCCGAGGTGCTGGACCTTGCCGCTGAGGTCGCGGCATTGGGCTTGGGCGGCATCGCGGGCCTGCCGGATCGAGAGCACCTGCTTCTGCGCCTCGGCGAACTTTGTCCGGAAGTCCTCGCACTCGCGGTAGGTGTCGTCGCGTTGCTGCTTTACCGAGTCACGTTCCTGAGCCGCACGGTCGCGATCGAGGAGCAAGGCACCGCGCTGGCGCTGGAGATCCACCTCCTGGCGCTGCATCGCATCGATCCGACGCTGAAGTTCAGCGATGGACTTCTGATGAAATTCCACGGTCTCGAGCAGTTCATCGCGTTCGCGGATGACGGAGGTGACCTCCACAAACCGGGCCTTCCCCTCTTTTTCACGGGTGGAGATTTCGTGAAACTTGACGCTGACCGCTTCGAGCTTCGCGTGGAATTCATCGCGCTCGCGCTCCATCTGGACCGCTCGCTCCTGGGCTTCGCGGGCGCTGGCCTGGAGCTGGGCAATCAGATTCCCGACCTCTTGAGCCGGGTCGATCGTGCCGCCGAGCCCGCCAGTCGATATCTCGGTTACCGGCGATAACCGGCGTGTCTCGCGTTTTGTCGCGTAGTCGGAATCGGGTGTCGGCTTGGGTTGCGGCATGGAGCTTTAGGCGAGGGTCGCGGTGATCCGCGGATCGGGGAAGCTTGGAAAGCAGCCGATGTGCCCCGGACTTCCCCCAGAATCCCGCCTCGAAGCAAAGTCGCCCGATGAGGCGCGCGCCCGGGCCAAAAGCCGCGGCTACAGCGGCGCCTGTTTTTCGACCGGCGCCTGATTGGCCTGTGGCGGCTGGGCCGCTTGATCGAGCCGGGCGACGAGTTGGTCGCGCTCGATGGCCAGCTCGGCGAGTTCGTCCGTCAGGGTCTGGACTTTGTCGATGAGGTTGTGGCACTGGGCCTGCGCGGCGTCCCGTGCGTGGCGCAGCGAGTCGGCCTGCTTGAGGGCTTCCTTGGTCTTCGCATGCTCGATCCGGGCATCGTCGTGCTGGCGATGCAGCTCGGCATTCTGCCGATGCAGCACGTTGAGTCGGCCGTGGAGATCCGTGATCGTTTTCTGGTGTGTCGCGATCGTGGCAGCCATTTCATCGCGCACGCGGATGACGGACATGACTTCGGCAAATCCAGCCCGCGAATCCTCGAGCAGCGTCCGCAACTCGTCGCGCTCTAGCTCGGCCATCGCGAGCCGGTGGCGGGTTTCATGCAGCGCGGCATTGAGGTGCTGGATCAGGTCGCGGAGATCATCGGCCGGGCCGGCCTCGCCACCGAGCCCGCCCACCGGGATGCTGCTGGCGGCAGGCAAATCGGGCGTCACACGCTCGGATGAGGCGGCGGATTCTTGATTCGGCTCAGACATGGTGCGGCGCGCTAGGCTGCGAGAATCCGCGGTTTGGACAGCGCTGGCAAGCCGCCCATTCGTCCGCTCCGCTCCGCCTACTTTACGCCCGCGACCTGGAAGCCTTCCTGGTCCAGCACGGTCCGGATGCGCCCCGCCTGGTCGCCTTGGATCTCGATCGTGCGGCCTTTCACCGTCCCCCCGCACCCGCACTGCTGGCGCAGCTTTTTCGCCACCGTCTCGATCACCGACGCCGGCAGGTGTGAGGCGAAGTCGTGGACGACGATGACGACCTTGCCGCCGCGCTGGGCGGTCTCCTTGCGCAAGACGACGCGCCCGAGTTTCCAGATCGCACCGGGGCCCTCCTTCGGTGGCTCGGCTTTTGGCCCCTCCGGGAGCGGCCCGAGGTCGAGCCCGGCAAAGGCCGTGTTCAGCCCCTGCTGCGGCTGGTTGATGGGGATTTTTTTCTTCGGCTCGGGGCGCATTGGCCTTCGGCTACATCAGGTTCGCGGCGACTTCGGCCATCTCGCTGCGCTCGCCCTTGAAGAGGTTGATGTGCGCCATGAAGGCCTGCCCCTGGAGGCGGCTGCGGGTGTAAACGAGGCCGTTCGTGTGCGCATCGACGTAGGGATTGTCGATCTGCGCGAGGTCACCGATGAGGATGATTTTCGAGCCCTTGCCCATGCGTGTGACGAGCGTCTTCGCCTCGTGCGGCGTGAGCTGCTGAGCCTCATCGACGATGAAGATCGCGCGCGGGATCGACCGGCCACGGATGTGCGCGATGGCTTCGATCTCGAGGATGCCCGCCTGCATGAGCGGCTCCCACGGGCGCGCCGTTTTCGCGCCAAAGCCCCCGCTCGACGCCGAGGACGGCGCAGCCTTGGCCGGCGGTTCGCTCTTTCGCTTCGACTGCTTTTTCTCGTCGAAGTGTTCCGGCTTGCGAGGGCGGGAAAGCAGCAACTCGAGCGCGTCGTAGGCCGGCTGCACCCACGGTGCCATTTTCTCCTCCATTTTTCCCGGCAGGTAGCCGATGTCCTTTCCCGTGGGCATGATCACGCGGGTGATGAGCATCTTCTCATACTCGCCCGACTGCACCTGCTCGAGCGCCGCGCCGACGCTCAGCAGCGTCTTGCCGGTGCCGGCCTTGCCATAGACGGTCACGAGCGAGATCGCGGGATCGTAGAGCGCGTCGAGGAGGAAGCGCTGGCCGAGGTTCGCCGCACTGAGCGAGCGGCCGCCGCGGATGTTCGTGAAGTCGTGGCGGAGCTTGCGAAATTCGCCGCCGCCTGCATGCCGCGCGGGCACGCCGTGCGAGGGCTCCTCTTTGTTGCGCAGCAGGACGTAGTGGTTGAGCGGCAGATTTTTCGAGTCGCGAAGAGTGACGAGCCCCTGGCTCGCGAACCCCTGGAGCGTGTAGCCATCGATCTCGAGGAACTCGTATTCCTCCTGCGCGCTCTTGCGCTGCGTGCGCCGGATGTCGCCATCCTCGACGCGGTCGGTCCGGTAATCCTGCGCCTCGACATTGAGCACGCGCGCCTTGAGCTGCATGTTGATGTCCTTGGTCACGAGGACGGTCGGCGCTTTCTGCGTGTCGGCGAGGTAGGCGGCGCTGGCGAGGATGCGGTTGTCGCTGAGCGAGAGGTCAGGGAAGAGAACCTTGAGCTCGTGGAAGCGCGGCGATTCGCTGATGAGGTGCCAGCCGTGGTCGTCGAACTTGAGTTTCGGATTGATGCGGATGTGCAGCCAGCCGCCGTTCTCCAGCTTCACGCCGCTCTGCATCTGCTCGGTCGTGCGGAAGCGCTCGCTCAGCCGTCGGTGCACCTCGCGCGCATTGGCGCCGCGCGTGGTGGACTCGGATTTGAAGCGGTCGAGTTCCTCGAGCACTTCGACCGGGATATGCACCACGTTGTTCTCGAACTGGAACATCGACTGCGGGTCGTGGATGAGCACGTTCGTATCGAGGACGTAGTGTTTGGGCTTGGAGGCTTCGTGTTTTTTGGCGGCCATGTTTTAGGAGAGAGAACGGGTGAGGGGCTGTGTGGCGGGAGTGGTGGCGGTGTCGTCGTTGATCAGGCCGGTGGCGCCGATCCACCGCAGCGCGAGCACCGAGATGTCGTCCGCCTGGGCCTCGTCGGCTGCGAATGTGCGCACGTCCTGGATGACGGAGCGGGTGATGCGTTGCACAGGCAGCGCGCATACATCGCGCAGGACGATCTGCAAACGCTGGGGCGTGTAAAATTCGCGCGACGCGCTGAGTGCCTCGGTGACGCCGTCGGTGAAGAGGAAAAGCGAGTCCCCTGGCGTGAGCTGGTGCCGGGCAGTCGCGAAGTGCAGGCGCTTGGTGAGTGCGAGCGCGGGCGAGTGGCCGCCATCGAGCGGGCCGAGCGAGCCATCGGCGCCGAGCAGGAAGGGCGAGAGATGTCCCGCGTTGGCGTATTCGAGTTCGCCGGTGGCTGTATCGAGCACGGCGGCGAGCAGCGTGACGAACATCCCCGCATCGGCCTCCTCGCACAGCTCGTCGTTCACGTGCCCGACCGCGACGGAGAGCGGGACGCCGCTCATCACGTTGGCTTTGATGAGCGCCTTGGACACCGCCATGAACAGCGCGGCCGGCACGCCTTTTCCAGCCACATCGCCGATGAGCACGCAGAGCCGGCGCTCGTCGATGAGGAAGAAATCGTAGAAGTCGCCGCCGACCTCGCGCGCCGGGCGCACGACGGCGTGGACGTCGAATTCGCTGCGGTCCGGGAAGGCCGGGAAGGTTTTCGGCAGCAGGCTCATCTGGATGCTGCGCGCGGCGCTCATCTCGCCCTCGAGGCGCTCCTTGATCGTGGTCGTGTAGCGCAGCTCCTGCATCCGCATCTGCAAGTCGCGGGTCATCCTGCCGAAGGCGTCCATGAGGTGGCGCACCTCGCTCGTCGCACCGCGCGAGTCGATTTGCAGATCGAGGTTGCCGCCGGCGACTTCCTGCGCGGCGGTGGCGAGTTTGCCGATCGGCCGCGCCACCGAGCGCGCGACGAGCACGATGGCGGTGAAGAGCAGCGCGAGCCCGACCAACCCGAGCGCGAGCAGTTCGGCGAGCAGGCGATTCGCGTCGGCCAGCACTTCCTCGCGCGGGAAAACCACGGCGAGCGAAAGCGCGCCATCGAGGATCGGCGAGAAGGCCACCCACGCCTCGCGCCCGCCGTCGGGCTCGCGCGTGAGCATCCAGCCATCCTCGCCATTGGCCATGCGCGCGCCGAGCTGTGGGTTCACGTCCTGCACCATGCGGTTCATGATCATCTCCGGGTTCGGGTGCGTGATGAAACGGCCTTCGCGGCTGACGAGGAAGCCGTAGCCGCGTTGGCCCATGGCGATGCGCTGCACAGTGGCGGTCAGCTTCGAGACCGGCATGTCGATCGTCGCGATGCCCCAAAACTGATCGTGGCGCCGGAACGGCACCGCTCGCGTGATCATCACCACATTGCCCCCGCCGTCGTCGAAGAACGGCTCGGTCCAGATCGCCTGCCCTTCGTCGCGCGGCCGGCGATACCAGTCCCACTGCGGGTAGTTGTAGTCGGGCGTGCCGAGCTGGACGAACTCCGCCTCGCCCTTGTGCCGATACCAGTAGGGCCCGTAGTCGCGGATCTCGGGGCTGAAGCCGAAGGGTTTGAACGCGATCGCGCTGCCGTAGATCTCGGGATTCGCCTCGACCACGCGCCGCAAGTAGCTCTCGACCGCTTCGGTCGTATCGAGCGCGCCCGTCTCCATCTCGAGGCCGACCATGTCGGGGATCTTTTCCACCTGCCGCAGCATCGCTTCGAGCTCCGCCGCGTGGTGGCGCGCGGCGACCTGCGCGCGCGCCTGCGTCTCTTCGGAAAAGCGGCGGAAGCTGCGCAGCGAAGCGCTCGTGACCACCGCGGCAAAGAGCAGCGCGGCGGGCAGGCCCACCCACACGATCAACCGGGCCGAAAGCGTGCCCTTCAACTCAATCGTCCCGCCCCTTTCCGCACGCGACTCCGCCGGAGGCCGCGCGGCTGGCGGCTGGTTCGATGGAGGTGGTTGAATTCATGCGCAGGGGTTTCGAGGCTGCGCCGGCGTGTGGGTCAGGCCGGTGCGGAGCTGCCGAGCGCGAGGAGGGCTTCCTCGCGGTTTGGCGCGATCTTCATGATGCGGGTGAAGCCGATCATTTCAAAAATCATCAGCACGCTTGCGGCGAGCGAGCAGATGACGAGCTGGCCGCCGAGCGTCTCGATCTTCTTGGCGGTGAGCAGGAACACTTTCAGCCCCGCGCTGTTCACGTATTGGAGCGCGGAGCAATCGACGATGAGCTTGCGTTCGCCGCCGTCGATCAACCCCAGCAGCCGCTGCTCGAAGGCCGGGGCCGCGATCGTGTCGAGGTGGTCGTCGATGGCTACGATCATCACGTCGCCCTGTTTTTGTTCGTTGATCTGCATGGTCGGGGCGGGCTGGAAATTAGCGGATACGTTTACGCACCGTCAGCACATTTCGCTCGTCATCGCGGGAGTAGCTCACGGCGTCCATGAGCGAGCGCACGAGATGGACGCCCAAGCCGCCGAGATCGCGCCGTTCGAGCGGTGCGTTGAGATCGGGCGCCTTGACCTCGAGCGGGTTGAACGCCCTGCCGTCGTCCATCACCGACGCGACCAGCTCGCCGGCCGCGGTGGCGATCTTTACGGTGACCTGCCGGCCTTCCGGGACATCGAAGCCGTAGAGGATGACGTTGGTGACCAGCTCATCGAGCGCGAGGTTCACCGCGTAGAGCGTGCGCGAGGGCACGTCGTGCAGCTCGCCGAATTGCCGCACGAGCTTGTTCAGCCGTTCGATCTCACGGACATCGGCGGCGACGTGAATGGAAATGCTTCCTTCGTGCATGCGGCGGGCTTTGAAGCAGCACGCACACCGGGGTGCAAGCCTGTGTTGCGCGCTCACACGCTTTCCCCATTTGCCAGCGCCCCGCCGCCCCGCTATCGGTCGCGCCCGCTTATGGAAAACGTCATCATCGTCGGCACCGGCTGCGCCGGGCTGACCGCAGCCATTTACACCGCCCGCGCCAATCTCGCCCCGCTCGTCCTTGAAGGTCACGAACCCGGCGGCCAGCTCTCCACGACCACGATGGTCGAGAACTTCCCCGGCTTTAAAGACGGCATCGACGGGCCCGAGCTCATCATGAACATGAAGGCGCAGGCCGAGCGCTTCGGCGCGCGGTTTCAATACTCGACCGTCACCGACTTCGAGCCCGCGCCGGGCCACGTGCGCGTGAAGCTCGACGACGCGTGGGTCGAGACGAAGGCACTCATCGTCGCCGCGGGCGCGAGCGCGCGCTACCTCGGGCTCGACCACGAGAAAAAGATGATCGGCCACGGGCTCACGAGCTGCGCGACATGCGACGGGGCTTTCTACCGCGGCGTGCCGGTGTGCGTCGTCGGCGGTGGCGACTCGGCCGCGGAGGAGGCGACCTTCCTCACGCGCTTCGCGAGCAAGGTGTATCTCATCCATCGCCGCGACTCGCTGCGCGCCTCGAAGATCATGGCCGACCGCGCGCTGGAGAATCCGAAGATCGAGCCGATCTGGAACACCATCCCGGTGGAATATCTCGCCGATGACCAGGGCGAGATGCGCGCCGTGCGGCTGCGCGATGTGAATACCGGTGCCGAGCGCGATCTCGACGTGAAGTGCGTCTTTGTCGCCATCGGCCACACGCCGAACACCGCCGCTTTCAAGGGCAAGCTCGACATGGACACAAACGGCTACCTCCTCCAGCGCGAGGGCACCGCGACGAATGTCCCCGGTGTCTTCGCCGCGGGCGACGTCGCCGATCACGTTTATCGCCAAGCCGTCACCGCTGCTGGCCAGGGTTGCGCTGCGGCGCTGGATGCGGAGCGGTATCTGGCGAATCTGGGCGCGTAATTTTAACGCAAAGGCGCAAAGGACGCAGAGGGACGCAAAGCATGGCTGACTGGGACGAGAACTCGTTGTCGCGGGAGATCAGCGGCGCGGCGCTGGAGGTGCATCGCGAGTTGGGGCCGGGGCTCGTGGAGAGCATTTACGAGGAGGCGCTGTGTTATGAGTTGCAGCTGCGCGGGCTGAGCTTTCGGCGGCAGCAGCGCGTCGCGATCACTTACAAGGGCGTGAAACTCGCGACGCCTCTACGCCTGGACCTGCTCATCGAAGGGAAGGTCATCGTGGACGCCAAAGCCAAGGAATCGCTGCTACCCATCGACCATGCGCAACTGCTCAGCTACCTGCGTCTGACTGGTATCCGGCTCGGTCTGCTCATCAATTTCCACGAGCTCATCCTCCGAAAAGGCATCAAGCGCGTGGTCAACAACCTGCCCGATCCACCCTCAAAGCCTTAGCGCCCCTCTGCGCCCTTTGCGCCTTTGCGTTAAACCTCACCGCTCCCCCGCGTGAAGCTCTGCGACCTCACGCAATTCTACTCCCCGTTCAGCGGCGGGGTGAAACGCTACGTCGGCGAGAAGGTCCGCTTCCTCCGCGAGCGCGGTGGGAACGACGAGCACCTCCTCATCATCCCCGGCGAGCGCGACGAGTGTGTCGGCGACGACCGCGCGCGCGCTTACACGATCGCTTCACCGCTCATCTCGAAGACCTCGCGCTACCGCGTGCTGCTGCGGCTCGAGGCGATCGAGCGCATCCTGGAAAAGGAGCGGCCCGACCTCATCGAGAGCGGCGACCCGTATCAAGTCGCGTGGAAGGCCGTCCACTCCGGCGCCGCCCTCGGCATCCCAGTGATCGGCTTTTACCACTCGCACTTCCCCGAGGCCTACGTGCGCACCGTGCGGAAGTTTTGCGGCCACACGATCACGGAGGCGTTCATGGACTTCGCGCGGCGCTACGTGCGCAATCTCTACAACCGCTTTGAGCGCACCATCGTCCCCAGTCCCGCGCTCGGTGAAGTGCTCGCCGGCTGGGGCGTGCGGAATGTCTTACACAGCGACCTCGGCGTGGACACCGAAGTCTTCCGCCCCGACCGCCCCCGCCGCGAAGACGTGCGCGCCGAGCTGCGCATCCCGCGCGACCGCACGCTGCTGCTCTACGTCGGCCGGCTGGCGCAGGAAAAAAACACGCACACGCTCTTCGACGCCTTTCGCCTCCTGCCGCCCGATCGCTTCCATCTGCTCGTCGTCGGCGACGGCCTCCAGCGCCGCGAGCTCAATGAGCTGACCCGTGAGCATCCGTCCCAAGTGACCCATCTCTCCTACTGCGCCGACCCGCACCAGCTCGCCGCGATCTACCGCTCCGCCGATCTCTTCGTGCATCCCGGCGTGCAGGAGACCTTCGGCCTCGTCTCGCTCGAAGCACAGGCCTGCGGGCTCGCCGTCATCGGCATCCGCGGCAGCTACATGGACCGGCTCATCCACACCGACCAGGCCGTGTGGGCCGATGAAAACACCGCCGCCTCACTCGCCGCCGCGATCCTCGCCCATGCGCGCGCAGACTTCCTCCACGACCCCGCCGCTCTGCACCGGCGCGTCGCCGCGCAGTATTCATGGCAGCACGTATTCACGCGGTTGTTTGACGTCTATCGCGAGGTCGTGGCTAATTACCGCCGCCCCTAAAATGTCCGCCGACAAGAAATTCGAGATCCGCAACTTCCAACGCGCCGACCGCGCCCGCGTGCGCGAGCTGTGCTGCGAGACCGGCTTCCTCGGAAAGCCGATCGATCCCGTCTTCGAGGATCGCGAGCTCTTCGCCGACTACCTCACCGCCTACTACACGGATTGGGAACCCGAGTCGTCCTTCGTGCTGCTCGTGAACGGCGACATCCGCGGCTACCTGCTCGGCTCGCGCTTCCCGCTGCGGCAGCAGCTCTACAATTTCTACAACAACCTCGCCCTCTTCCTCCGCGGCATCGTGCGCTATCCGCGCTACCGCGAGGCGTCGAAGAAGTTCGTGAAGTGGATCCTCACGCAGGCGTGGAAGGAAGTGCCGCAAGCGCCGCGGCGGACCGCGCACTTCCATATCAATCTCCTCGCCGACGCCCGCAGCGTCGCCTGCACCTGCGCCATCGTGGACGCCTATCTCAAGTATCTCCACGACGCCGGGGAAAAGCGCGTCTTCGGCCAGATGGTCGTCTTCGAGGACCGGCGCGGGGCGAAGATGTTCGAGCGCTACGGATTCAAGGTGCTCAACAAGACGGAGATCACCAAGTATCGCGACGTGCATCCGGAGCCCGTCTATCTCTGCACGGTCGTGAAGAACCTCGACGAGAATAGCCAGCTCTACGCAAAGGCGTCCTGACCCGGACCGCCCGCAATAGCAGTGGCGGGGCGGGTGGGGCGGTGGAAGTGTCCCGGCGCCCATGGCCCGCCAGATTCCGCCTCCGACCGACGACGCGCTTCGCAAGTTGCGCGCGGACGACGTTATCGCGGAGCGATACCGGCTCGTCGATGTGCTGGGCCGCGGCGGCATGGGCGTCGTGTGGCGCGCGCAGGATGAGACGCTCGAGCTCCCGGTCGCGCTGAAATTTCTCCCCGAGGTGCTCGTGCGCGATGCCGGGGCGATGGAGCAGCTCAAGTCCGAGACGCGCAACGCACTCCGGCTTACGCACCCGAACATCCTCCGCGTCCACAACATCGTCGAAGACCGCGCGCGTTCCGTCGCGTGCATCGCCATGGAACTCGCCACCGGCGGCAATCTCGACCAGATCCGCGCGGAGCAGCCCGACGGGCGATTCGAGCCGTGGCAGATCCACGGCTGGCTCGACGAACTGTGCGGCGCCCTCATCCACGCCCACGAGGTCGCCGGCGTCGTCCACCGCGACCTCAAGCCCGCGAACCTGCTCCTCGATGAGACGGGCCGCTTGAAAGTCGCCGACTTCGGCTTCTCCGCGCGGGCCAGTGAGAGCTTCACGCAGCTCACACACAGCAAGAGCGCCGGCACCCTCCCCTACGCCAGCCCGCAGCAAACCCGCGGCGAACGCGCCACGCCGTCCGACGATCTCTACGCGCTCGGCGTCACGATCTACTGCCTGCTCGCCGGCCGGCCGCCCTTCTTCCGCGGCGACATCCTTCACCAGCTCTTCGAATCCACGCCGCCGCGGATCAATGCGCTGCGGCAGGAGGCCGGGAAGCCCGCGGTGCTCGTCTCCGAGGGTTGGGAAAAACTCGTCGCCGAACTGCTCGCGAAGGATCCGGCTAAGCGGCCCGTGAGCGCGCGCGCCGTCGCCGCGCGGCTGACGCAGCTGCGAAACGAGAAAGCCACCCCGCGCCGATCGACGGCGAGCCCGGCCCGCCTCGCGCAGGCCGAGATCGAGGATGGTGGCCCGCCGGGGATCAACTGGCGGCTCTGGATCGGCATCTGGATCAGCGCGGCGCTGCTCATGAGCACGGCGTTTTGGGTCACCGATCGCCCGCGAAAGGCGCCACTCGATTCGCCGATTCCGCAAGCGACCGATGTGGAGCCGCCCGAGAGCGTGTGGCGGCAGAGACCGCCATTGCCCTTCCACCCGAAGGCCCGCACGCAAGCCGCTGCGCCCGGCGCGCCTGAGGCCACGCCGGCTCCCGAGGCTGTGACGGAAATCAAGCCGACCGCCACACCGGAGCCGCCGGAACCACCGGCGCCTTCGCCCGAGCAGCGCTATCGCGATTTCGTGAGCGAAGCGAAACAACTGCGCGCGAGTGGGAGCAACGAGTTCGCCGTCGCCCGGCTCCGCGAAGCGATCGGCCTCGCGCCGGACAACCCGGAAGCGATGGCGGAACTCGCGCTCACCTTCGAGCGCATGGGCAAGTCGGAGCGCGCCGCCGACGAATGGAAGCGCATCCTCGCCATGGGCGAATCCGCGGGCACCTTTTACGTCGCCGCAGAGGCGCGGATCCAGATGTCCGTCGCCGCGCCCACTCCGGCGCCGCCTGCTCCGCCAGCGGCTGAGCTTCCCTCCACCGAAGCCGTCTCCGCGCTGAACCCGAAAGCGGTGCTCGGCCTCGGCGCGATCGAGCGCGACGATGCTCTCGATTCGCAAGGTCTCCGGCTCACGCTGCGCATCCAGATCAAGGCCCGCCCGGCAGCGAAGATCAGCGCCGCCGACGTGGATATCTCGGTGCTGCTCTTCGACGAGGTCGGCGAAGGCCGCGTCGTGAGGACCGAGGCCGACGTGAGCTACAAGTTCGCCGACCCGCCGGTCGATTGGGCGCAGGGCGGCGACGAGACCATCGAAGTTTCCTACGACCGCACCGCCTCGATGCCGGCCAAGAGCAAGCGCCGCTTCTTCGGCTACATCGTCCGTGTCTATCACCGCGGCGAACTGCAGGACGCCCGCGCCGAGCCCGGGTTGCTCGGCGTGAAATACCCGGCCCCCGAGCGCTTCACCCCGGAAGCCGCGGCCTCGGCTCCCGAGTCGAGCAAGCCTACGCCCCGGCCGATCAAGAAACGCGAGCGCTGATCAGTTCGTGATCGTCACGAGCGTGCCGACCGGCACCTCCTTGAACAGCCGCCGCGCCGCCTCGCCCGGCAGCCGGATGCAGCCGTGGCTCGCCGGATAGTCCGGCACCACGCCCTCGTGCATCCCGAAGTCCCGGCAGCTCAGCCGCATGAAATACGGCATCTTCACCTTGTAGATCGTCGAGACGTGATGGGTCTTCTTGTCCGTCACTACGAAGCGCCCCGTCGGCGTCGGGAAGTCTTTGCGCCCGGTGCTGATCTCCGTCTTAAACACCGCCGACCCGTCGCGATAAAGCGTCGCCCGTTGCGCCGCGAGGCTGATCTCGATCCGCACCTGCTGCGGACTCGGCGCGTTCCCGATGAGCGTCTGGATGCACTCCGCGTGCTCGCCCCACGCGGCGAAGTAGATAGGGATCAGTTTGTGTTTGCTGCGCGTCGCTCGGAAGCGATCGGCGCCGTGCTCGATGAGCCGCCGCACCATCACGTCGTGCCCGAGCCCTGCCGCGACCATCAGCACCGTCATCCCCGGCTCCTCGGTCAGGTAGTGTTTGAGAAATTTCGGCGGCGTGTATTCGAGAAAGCGCGGCTCCACGGGCGCTTCGAGCGTCGTGTTCGGATCGGCGCCGGACTCGAGCAGCAGCCCGGCGAGCTTGAGGTCGTTTGCCGCCACCGCATAGGCGAGCAAGGGCTCGCGGCAATCCTCCGGCGTCGGCGGGCCGATGTGTTTTGAAAGGACGCGCCGCACCTTCCCCACATCGCCCGCATCGACTGCCTGCTTGAGCAGGCTGCGCCCGCCGAAATCCCATTCGCGCTGCTCCACGCGATCGAGCAGCGCCTGCGCCAGCTTCTCGTCGCGCGCCTCGACCGCCAGCCCGAGCGCGTCGCGTCCATCGCAGCTCTGCGCGTCCGACCTCGCATTCGCATCGAGGAGCCGCTGCACCGCCGGGAGTTGCTGCGCGGCGATCGCGTAGTGCAGCGGCGTGCGTCCGCACCGGTCCGCCGCGTTCACGTTCGCGCCGGCCGCGAGCAGGGCGTCGAACAACGCCGCTTTGCCCGCCACGACCGCCGCCATCAGCGGCGTCACGCGCTCGGCGTCGGCGAGGTTCGGATCGGCCCCCGCAGCCAGCAGCCGCGCGACGAGCGCTTCATCGCCCGCGGCGGCGGCGTGAAAGAGCGGCGTCCGCCCGGTGGCATCGGGGATGTTCGGACTGACCTCCGCGCGCAGCATCAATTCCACGACGCGCTTCTGCTTCTTCGCGACCGCCGTTGCGAAGTCGCCACCCCCGACATCCGCGCCGAGCGCCTCGAGTTGTTCGAGCGCCGGGAATGGATTCGGAGCGCCGTGCGAATGCAGCGGCAACGCGGTGAGAACCACCGCGAGAGACAGGACAAGAGATCGTCTGGGCAAACGAATCATGCGACGCGACCGCGAACCTTACCCAACGTCGGCCCGCTTGCCCTGTGAAATTTTCAAGCCGCCCCGGCCGGCGGCTCCGCGCTGAACTTCCGCAGCGGCAGCACCGGATTCCCCGACAGCGGCCACGCCCGCTCGCGGATGCGCGGTGCGAGCGGCTTCGAGTTTGCGTAAGCGCCCGCCATCATCTCCAGCTTCGCGTCGAGATTATCCACGTAGTGCAGCGCCCACGCCTCGGGCGTCTTCGGCGGCACCGGCGAGCCAAATTGCAGCTCCCCGTGGTGCGCCGCGAGCAGATGGAGAAGGTGCAGCCGCACGTCCTCGCTCGGCGGCGACAGCTCCCTCCACGCCGCCGCCTCGGGCGTCGCCATTAGCTTGCGCCACAGCGCGTTCACCAGCTCGATCCCGATCGTGATGTGCCCGAGCAGCTCGCCCAGCTCATCGAACGGGCTCACGAACCCATCCGCCGGCATCCCGTTCTCCCACATCTTCCCGCAGTCGTGGAAAAGCACGCCCGCGAGCATCAGGTCGCGATTCAGCAGCGGATACGCCGAGCAGATCGCCTCCGCGCTCCTCATCATCTGCGCCACGTGCTCGATCAGCCCGCCCCGCCGCGCGTGATGATTCCCCCGCGCCGCTGCCGCCCGCCGATACCGCTCGCCGTAGTCGGCGAGAAAAAGCTGCGTCAGCGCCCGCAAGCGCGGCTCCGTGAGTGACGCCATCGCCGCCTCGATGTGCGCGAAGTCCGCCGCCTGCCGCTCGCGCAGCACCGGCGGACCGCCGAGCAGCGCCGCCCGCTCCTCATCGGTCAGCGGGCGCATCGTCCAGCGCTTCGCCTCCAGGCCGAAATTCCCGCTGTGCGTGAACTCCCCGCTCACCGCCACGAACTCCCCGCCCTGCATCCGCTCGCACGCCGCGAAGGCCGGCGCATCGCTCCACGCCCGCAGCGTGAACTTCGCCTCCGCATCCGCAAACCCCACCTCGAAGAACGGCTTCCCATCCCGCGTCTCCTTGCGATTCGCCGCCTCGATCTGCGCATGCACCTCCCCCTCCGCGCGGCCTTCCGCGAGAGCGATGCGTTTGAGTGCGGCGATGGTGAGCGTGTCCACGGGCGGGAAGGTGAACGCGAAAGCGCACGGCGAAGTCGAGCGGGAAAACGTGGGGCGCCGAAACTTCAACGCAGAGGCGCAGAGGGCACGGAGGAACGCAGAGTTCTTTGGTCCGGACATAGCGAACCCTTCGGTGCCCGCAGATCTCCACTCTGCGATCTCTCCGCGCCCTCTGCGCCTCTGCGTTGAAAATCCGCGGGCTTGCGCGCTCCGGCGGCGGCTGCTTCTGTGCGCGCCCTATGGGACGCCAATGGCTCCTCGCGAAACGCGAGGTCAATTCATCCAGAAAAGCCGCCGCCACGAGCAAGCTCGTGAAAGAAATCGCCGTCGCCGCGAAGCTCGGCGGGCCGGACCCGGCGGGCAATGCGCGGCTCTTTGCCGCCTGCGAAAAGGCGCGCCGCGAGTCGGTCTCGCGGGATGTGATCCAGCGGGCGATCAACAAGGGCGCGGGGGTCGGCGACGACAAGATGGTGATGGAGCACATCGTCTTCGAGGGTTACGCGCCGCACAAAGTGCCGCTGATCGTCGAGGTGCTCACGGACAACCAGAACCGCACGGCGCCGGAGCTGCGCGTGCTTTTCAAACGCGGGCAACTCGGCGGGCCGGGGAGCAATAAGTTTCTCTTCGAGCACGTCGGGCTGGTCGAGGCGTATCAGGTAGGGACCGCTGTCCCCAGCGGTCCGCGGACGGCTGAGACAGCCGTCCCTACCATCGACATCGAAGAGGCGGCGATCGAGGCCGGGGCGAATGAAGTCGAGCCGCTCACGCACGCGCAGAATGACGACATCCCGGCGGAGGCGACCGGGGCGCGGTTCATCGCCGAGCGCACGCAGACGGCGGCGGTCTCGAAGTGGCTCGCGGCGAATGGGTGGACGGTGGTGACGAGCGAGCTGGGCTATGTCCCGAAGAGTTTCCCGACCCTGACCGAGGAGCAGATGGCGGAAGTGGGCGAATTTCTACAGTCGCTGGACGACCACGATGATGTGCATCGGGTCTGGGCGGCGGTGAAGTAGCGGCGCACCTCGAAGGAAGCCGGCGCGAGCGGGGACAGCCCGGCCCGCCGCGGGGCCGGGGCCGTGGAACGTTTTGGAGCCTTCTCTGTGATGGGCGTCGGACTCCAGAAGCGTGGAACAAACCCGGTAACGACTTTGCCGGGCGTCTGCATGGCCCTGCCGGGCGTCTGCGTGGCCCCGCCGGGCGTCTGCATGGCCCCGCTGGGCGTCTGCATGGCCACGCCGGGCGTCTGCGTGGCCCCGCCGGGCGTCTGCATGGCCTCACCGGGCGTCTGCGTGGCCCCGCCGGGCGTCTGCGTGGGCTCAGCGGAGACCTTTTTGCCCCGACCGGGCGTCTGCACGGGGTGACGGGATCGTCCGGGCGAGCCGTGCAGCCGCCCGGTCGCCCCGTGCAGCCGCCCTACTCCTGCTCGCAGCGGAGGACGGCCTCGATCCGGGCGCGCTCGGCCTCGAAGGCGGCTTCGCTGTCCGTGGCGGCGACGGTTTCCAAGGGCTGGATGACGATCTCGACCCGCGAAAAGGGCTTCGGGATCATGAAACCGTCCCAGCTCTTGAGCCGCCAGGCGCTCGCGTAGTGGACGCGGACGGGGCAGAGGGCGGCGCCGGTCTTCTGGGCGAGGGTGATGGCGCCGGGGTTGAGCGTGTAGCGGGGGCCGCGCGGGCCGTCGGGGGTGATGCCGATGTTGTAGCCGTCGCGGGCGAGGCGGATGAGCTCGATGAGCGCGGCGACGCCGCGGCGGGAGCTCGAACCGCGCACGGCGTGGAAGCGGAAGCGGGCGAGGAAGGCGGCGACGATTTCGCCGTCCTTGCTCGCGCTGGTGAGGGCGGCGCCGGGTCGCTCGCCGAAGGCGCGCCGGTAGAAGTGCGGCATGATGAAGAGGCGATTGTGCCAGAAGATCCAGATGACCGGCGCGGCGTCGGGGGCGAGCACGCCGGCGTGGTCGGTGATGCGCACGCGCAGCGTGGCGACGACGGCGCGGACGATCGCGGCGCCGACGTGGGAGAGGAGGGTGGCCTGGCGCGGGGTCATCGGTCTGCGGATGGGGGCGGGTCCGATGCGGGGCGGCTATTTTTAACGCAGAGGCGCAGAGGGCGCAGAGGGGCGCAGAGGGATTTTTGGAAAGCAGCGAACCTCTGCGCATCTCTGCGCCCTCTGCGTCTCTGCGTTAAAACATGCATCCTCGCAGTCTGGACGCCGCTCATTCCTCCTGCCAGCGGAAGGCGTCGGGCACGGGGAGATCGAGCTGGTCGAGGATGCGCGCGACGACGGTGTCGGCGACGGCTTCGATCGTCTGCGGGCGGCCGTAGAAATGCGGGCTGGCGGGGAGCATGATGGCGCCGGCTTCCATGAGGGTGCAGACGTTGCGGGCGTGGATGAGATTCCACGGCGTCTCGCGCGGGACGAGGATGAGCCGGCGGCGCTCTTTCAAGAACACGTCGGCGGCGCGGAGGATGGTCGATTCGGCGGTGCCGGCGGCGATGCGCGCGAGGGTGCCCATCGTGCAGGGGCAGATGACCATGGCATCGAAGCGCGTGCTGCCGCTGACGAAGGGGACGTTCATGGTCTTGTCGCCGTGGACGTGGACGCCTTCGGGGATGAGCAGCTCGCCGCCGAGTTCTTCGGCGATGACTTGCCGCGCGTAGGCGCTCAAGACGAGGTGGACCTCATGCGCGGCGCAATCGATCTGCTCGAGCAGGCGCTGGAGGTAGATCGCGCCGCTGGCGCCGGTGCCGGCGAGGACGAGCTTCATCGCGGAGATTCTATCCGCAGATTTAACGCAGAGGCGCGGAGATCACAGAGGAACGCAGAGGATACTTTTGGTTTCTCCGTCTTGCCCTCAGCGTCCCTCAGCGTCCTCCGCGCCTCTGCGTTAAAATCTGCGCCCATCTTGCGTAATCTGCGGATCGCCTTGTTTTACTGCTTCTGCGTCGCGCCCGGCAGCGGTGGCGGGACGGCGGCATTCGCCTCGGCTTCCTCGGCGGCTTGTTTCTTGAGGTAGGTCGTCAGCGCGGTCTGCCAGCGGCCGAAGTCGTTGCCGAAATCCTCGTCGAGGAAGATCTCGAGGTCGGTGAGGGCTTCCTCGTGGTGCGGGTGGTTGGAGATCTTGGCGATCTCGAGCAGGGCGGGGAGCTTGGTGGCGTCGTCGCGGTTCATCAGGTCGGTGACGAAGACGTCGAGGACTTCCTCGGGCAGGTTGGGGTTCTTCACGAGCGGAAGCACGTCCCGGTAGTCTTCGTCGAGGACGAGATTGGAGATGTGCTGGGCGGCTTCCTCCTGGCCTTCGGGCGGGAGGGTCGGGAGCATGTTGATGAGGATCTTGGCGGTCTGCCTTTCGTCGGCGCTGGAGCGGAGGACTTCATCGACGCGCAGCTCCCACTCGGCGAGCGGACGCGGGGTGCCGGCGGGTTTGGGCGGCTGGAGGCTGGCGGTTTCGGTCTTCTTCGGCACTGCCGGGGCGGTGCTCGGCGCCGGGCGATCGACCTGCGGGCCGACGGGGATGTGGATGTCGGCGGGCTTGGTGGCGGTCTCGAGGACGGGGACTTTGCTGGTGCTCAGGAACCAGAAGGTGCCGCCGACGATGGTGAGCACGACGACGGCGAGGATGAGGAGCGGACGGTTGTTGTTCATGGCGATGCGAGAATGTTTTTAAAGATAACCCGAGGCGTGGAGTCGGCGAGTGAGATCGCCCTGCCGGGTGAGGGCTTGGGTATAGACTTCTCGGTGGTCGGTCTCGGGCTCGCAACGGGTGTCCTCATCAAGTTGCACGATCTTTGCACAAAGGTCGCGGAAGGTGGCCTGATGGCCATTGGCGACCATGCACGCGTAGGCGCCCTGGATGGCGGCGCCGAGCGCGGCCCCTTCGGAGCCGACGAGGCCGACGGTCGGCACGCCGAAGATGTCGGCGCACATTTGCCGCCACGAGGGGCTCTTGCTGCCGCCGCCGGTGAGGCGGATTTCGGTGGGGACGATGCCGAGTTCGCGGAAGCGGTTCAGCCCGTAGGCGAGGCCGAGCGTGGAGCCTTCCATCACGGAGCGGGCCATGGTGCCGGGGGCCATGTTTTCGGTCGTGAGCCCGTGGAAGCAACCGGTGCCGGCGGGGAGGTTCGGGGTGCGCTCGCCATTGAGGTAGGGGAGGAAGACGAGGCCTGCCGCGCCGGCGGGGGCGTGGGCGACGTTCATTTCGAGCTGCTCGAGCGACCAGCCGAAGAGCTTGCGCACCTGCTCGGTGGCGACGGTGACATTCATCGTGCAGACGAGGGGCATCCAGCGATCGGTCGAGTCGCAGAAGGAGGCGACTTCGCCCTGCGGATCGACGACGGGCTCGGTGCTGAAGGCATAAACGGTGCCGCTGGTGCCGAGCGAGACGGTGACGGAGCCGGCCTGCACGTTGCCGGTGCCGATGGCGCCCATCATATTGTCGCCGCCGCCGGCGCTGACGGTCACGTCGCCTTTGGTGAGGCCCCATTCGCCGCGGAGATTCTGCCGCAGCAGCCCGAGCGCGCGCCGGGAGCTGGCGAGCGGCGGCAGTGCCTCGGAGAGGTCGGAGTCGATGAAGTCGATGAGCGGCTCGCACCATTTCTTTTCGCGGATGTCGAGCAGGCCGGTGCCGCTCGCGTCGCCGTATTCCATGCCGCGTTCGCCGCAGAGGAAGAAATTGATGTAGTCGTGCGGGAGCATGACGGTCTCGAGCGCCTTGAAATGCTTCGGCTCATTCTGTTTCAGCCAGAGGATCTTCGGCGCGGTGTAGCCGGGGAGGATGGCATTGCCCGCCAGCTCGATGAGGCCTTCGGCGCCGCCGAACTCGGTCTCGAACTGCTTGCACTGATCGACCGTCGAGGTGTCGCACCAGAGCTTCGCGGGGCGGATCGGCTTGTTCTTTTTGTCCAGCGCCACGAAGCCGTGCTGCTGCCCGCTCACGCCGATGGCTTTCACGTCGTCCTTGCGCTTGCCGAGCTTCTTCAAGACCTCGCGCACGGTGGCATCGACGGCGTCGATCCACACCTGCGGCTCTTGCTCGATGTGGCCAGGCGGCAGCCCTTCGATGAAGCCGTAGCTCTCCGAAGCCGAGGCGAGGATTTCCCCGCTCTCGATGTCGAGGGCGATGGTCTTGGTCGATTGGGTGCCGCTGTCGATGCCGAGCGCGATCATCGAAATATGAAGTTGGTTTTGATGGGGTCTCAGGTAGAGACCGGGCGCGCAGGCTAGGCGCCGGCGCAGAAAACAAAACCGAAAATCTTCACGCCTCCCGATGGTCAAACGGCTCCTCCACACCCGCTACCGCGTCGCCGATCTCGACCGCACCGCGTCCTTCTACAAAGACGTGCTCGGCCTCGAGGAGACGCGCCGCTCGGTGTCGCCGCGCGGCTCGACGCTGGTGTTCTTCAAGGCGCCCGGCAGCGAGGAGGAGATCGAGATTTGCCACTACCCGGCGAGCGGCCCGGTGATCGTCGGCCCGGACCTCACGCACCTGGCCTTCGAGGTGGAAGACATCGACGCCTTCGCCAGGCACGCCGCCGCCAAAGGCTACCCGCTCAGCGACGGCCCGACACCGACCGGCAGCGGCAGCATCATCGCCTTTATCGACGCGCCCGAGGGCTACGAGGTCGAGCTGATCCAGCGCGCCCGGTAATGGAATTCGATTGGCTCGACGCCCCATTCGACCTGCACAAGGTCATGCCGAAGGAGATCGAGGAATCGTTCGAGGATCCCTTCAGCCTGCGCCTGCTCCCCGAGGGCATCGAGGACGACAGCAAGGCGCGCTTTTTTAACCTCGGCAAGACCCTCGGCGACCGCGGCCTCTTCTCGCTCTTCTGGACCGACGGGAAACGCTACCGCGTGATCCTCGCCCGCGACATGACGCCCGAGGAAGCGACGTTTTACGACCGCAAAAACTCCGAGCAGAGCTTCTGATGAAAGTCATCGCCCGCTGGTCCGACATCCCGCATTTCGACACGGAGGAAGAGGAGGCCGCTTTCTGGGCCGACGCGCGGCTCGAAGTGCGCCTGATGAGCAGTTCGGTGCTCAAGGCCGACACGCGCGAGAGCACGACGATCACGCTGCGCTTCGACCCGCGGATGCTCGCCCGCATCAAGCGCCTCGCCCGCTCCCGCTACCTGAACTACCAGAGCATGATCAAGCAGTGGCTCAGCGAGCGGATGGAAAAGGAACTCGGCGAGCGGAACTAGCGGCTGGGTCTGCGGCCGGCGTTTCCCCTTGGAGGGGAATCGCAGCTCGGCCGGCCCTGTTGGCGGATGGTTCCCCCCGGTCCATCCGCCGAAGTTTCCCTCCGGCCGAGCTGCTCCCCTATTTGGATTGTTCCCCAAGCCCACTTGCGTGGACGGATGGGCCATTAGCAACGGCGATGCCACCCGTGCCACGTCGGCTGAAAAGTTTCATTTCACAGAGGAAAATTCTTCGCATCGGTCCCGCCTCGCCGCCTCACCGCACGGCGTTCGCCGGACCGCTGTGGCGAAATTTCGCCACGGGTGGTTAAGGCGCGACGGTTAGGGTTTTCGCGCGCGTTCCAGACACGCCCGCACGCTCCATCCGGCCGCTTCCAATCGCTCCCGCGCCTCGCCGTAAGGAATCGCCAGCGCCTCCGCCACCATCCGCGCGCCGCGGTCGCGCAGCTTCTCGTTCGAGATGCCGAGATCGATCATCCGGTTCCCCGCCACATGCCCGAGCCGCACCATCGCAGCGGTGGAAAGCAGATTGAGCACGACCTTCGTCGCCGTGCCCGCCTTCAGCCGAGTCGAGCCGGTCACGATCTCCGCGCCCGTCGGCAGGTCGATCTCCGCGTCCCAGCCCGTGCGTTCGCGCGCCGGGTTGCACGTCAGCAGCAGCGTCCTCGCGCCGAGCGCCCGCGCCTTCTCCAGCGCCCCGAGCACGAACGGCGTCCGCCCGCTCGCCGTGATCCCACACACCACGTCGCCGGCACGTATGCCGCGCTGGAGCACCGCGAGCGCGCCCGCCTCGCGCTGATCCTCCGCGCCTTCCACCGCGCGATGCAGCGCCGTCACGCCGCCCGCCATGATCCCCTGCACGAGGTCCGGCGGCGCGCCGAAGGTCGGCGGAATCTCGCTCGCATCCAGCACCCCGAGCCGCCCGCTCGTCCCCGCGCCAGCGTAGAAAAGCCGCCCGCCCGCGCTCATCGCCGCGCCCACCAGCTCCACCGCCGCCGCCAACTCCACGCGCCGCGCGACCAGCGCCTCCGCGACGCATGCCTCTTCGCTCGCAAAAAGATCCACGACCTCCTGCGCGCTCATCTTGTCGAGGTGAAGCGAACGCGGATTGCTCTGCTCGGTCAGAGCGTGTGCGAGCTGCTCCGCCTCGCTGGGCATTGAGCCCTGAGCCCTGAGCACTGAGCGCTTCCCCGCCAGCCACGCCGCCCCGACCGCGCCGCTCTCGCGGCACACTTCCACCTGCGCGCCCGGCAGCAGCGTGCTCAGCCTCATCTTGAAAAGGGCCGCGTAATCCTCGTGGTGCGCGAAGAGCCCACCGAAGAGCCGCACGTGCGCCTCCGGCCACGCGAGCCGCTGCGCCACGGCGCGCGTGAACGTCGCCAGCACACTCGCGCCGCCCTCGATCACGCCGAGCATTTCCGCCTCGCCCAGCCGTGCTGCGGCGAAGACCGCGGGCGCCAGACGCGCGACCGACATCTTGTCCGCGTCCATCGCCCACGCGGCGAGATCGTGCAGCGAATTGAGCGCGAGCTCGCGCAGGATGCGTTCGGCCAGAGGCGTGATGCGCTGGTCGAGGTCGAAGCGCGTGAGCACCTCCCGCAGCGCCTGCCGCGCGAGATCGTAACCGCCCCCGCGATCGCCGACCACATGCCCCCACCCACCCGCCTTCTCGATCCGCCCCTCGCGCCGGCCATGCACCGCCGCGCCCGTGCCGCCGATCACCACGATCCCGTCGTCATCGCGAAACGCCGCCGCGAGCGCCGAGTCGCGATCGCTCCCGACCGCGACCTGCGCCGCCGGCCACGAAGCTCGCGCGAGCCGCGTCAGCCGGCGCCGATCTTCCTCCGTCGCGCACGCCGCGAGGAAGGCGCCGACGTGCGACACATCGTGCGGCATCACCGCGAAGAGCTGCGCGAGTTGTTCGTCCGAGTTGAGCCGCAGGTTCGACTGCGCCAGCACACCACGCTTCGCTTCGACGCCGTCTTCCACCACCACCCACTCGGTCTTCGTCCCCCCTCCGTCGATTCCGAGGATGCGCGGCTTTTCACTTGGCATGGCGGGAGCATGGCGAAACATCCGCGTGAACTCAATGCCGCTCGTCAAAACCACACCCGCCTGTCTCTGCCGCGTCGCCTGGCTCGCGGTCTTCGCGTGGGCGGGGACGATCTTTTGGTTCTCGTCGCAGAGCGGCGCGGAGATCGAGCGGATGAACTTCCTCGAGCTGTGGGACAAGGCCGCGCATTTCACGATCTTCGCGGTCGGCGGCGTGCCGATGGTCCTCGCGCTGCGCTGGTCGTTCGGCTGGCCGCCGCGCACGTTGTTCATCGTGGCCGTGCTGTCGCTGTCGCTCTACGGCGCGGTCGATGAACTTCACCAGCTCACCACGCCGGGCCGCAGCGCCGCCGACGTAGCCGACTGGATCGCCGACACGCTCGGCAGCATCGCCGGTTCGCTCGCGACCCTCTTCATCCATGCCCGCAACAAAGGCCCGCATCGCCCAGCTCCGGCACGAGATTGAGGAGCACGACCGGCGTTATTACGTCGAGGCGCGCCCCACGATTTCCGATGCCGAATACGACGCGCTCTTCCGCGAGCTGCGCGATCTCGAAGCCGCGCACCCGGACCTCGTCACGCCCGACTCGCCGACGCAGCGCGTGGGTGGAAAACCGAGCGCCGGCTTCCGGCAAGTGCGACACGCGATGCCGATGCTTTCGCTCGACAACCTCTTCGCGAAAGACGGCATCGATGGGCTGCGGAAGTTCGTGGCGAGCGTGGAGAAAGCCGTGCCCGGCGAGCCGCTGGAGTGGCTCGTCGAGCCCAAGGTGGACGGCGTAGCGATGAGCCTGCGCTACGAGGACGGGGCATTCGTGACCGGCGCCACGCGCGGTGACGGCGAGAAAGGCGACGACATCACGGACAACCTCCGCACGATCCGCGCGATCCCGCTTCATCTGCACAATGCACCCACGGTGCTCGAAGTCCGCGGCGAGGTCTTCATGACCGCCGAGGGTTTCCGCCGCGTGTGCGACGAGCTGATCGCCACGGGCGAGGAGCCTTTCGCCAATGCGCGCAACTCCGCGGCCGGCTCGCTCAAGCAACTCGACCCACGCGCCGTCGCGAAGCGCCCGCTGCATTTCATCGCCTACGGGCTCGGCGAAGTGGATGGCGAGTCCGGTGCCGGACGGGCGGAAGTGCCGTCGACGCAGAGCGAGACGCTCGCGTGGCTGAAGTCGCTCGGCTTTCCCACGCACCGCTGGACGAAGCTCTGCCACTCGACCGACGAGCTGCTCGCGGCGATCGAGGAGCTCGACCGCGTGAGGGACACGTTCGGCTTCGAGACCGACGGCGCGGTGATCAAGCTCAACGACGTTGCGCTGCGCGAGCGCGTCGGCTTCCACTCGCGTGCGCCGAAGTGGGCGAAGGCTTGGAAATACGTGGCGGAGCAGGCGGAGACGAAGCTGCGTGCGATCACGATCCAGGTCGGCCGCACGGGCGTGCTCACCCCGGTCGCGGAGCTGGAGCCGGTCTTCCTGCGTGGCTCGACGATCAGCCGCGCGACGCTGCACAACGAAGACGAGATCAAGCGGAAGGACATCCGCGTGGGCGACTCGGTCATCATCGAGAAAGCCGGCGAAGTGATCCCCGCTGTCGTGCGCGTGGTGCTGGAGAAACGGCCCGCGCACAGCGAGCCCTTCGACTTCGCCGCGCATCTCGGCGGCCAGTGCCCCGCGTGCGGCCACGCGATCCGGCGCGACCCGGAGTTCGCCGTGTGGGTGTGCGAAAACCCCGCGTGCCCCGCGCAGAAGACGCGGCGGCTCGAATACTTCGCCAAGCGCGGCGCGCTCGATCTCGAAGGCCTCGGCGGCATCGTGGCCGACAAGCTCGTCGAGCGCGGCCTCGTCTCCGAGCCGCTCGATGTTTTCGACCTCACGCTCGAACCACTCGCCACGCTCAACCTCGGCACCGACGAGGAGCCGCGCGTCTTCGGCGAAAAGAACGCGCGCAAGCTGCTCGAAGCCGTCGAGCGCGCCCGCACGCTCCCGCTCGCCCGCTGGCTGCACGCGCTCGCGATTCCCGAGATCGGCGAAGAGACCGCGCACGACCTCGCCGCGCACCACGACGACATCGAAGCCGTCGCGCAAAGTCCGCTGCTGCGCGAAGTGGTGGAGCTGGACCGGCTGCACGGCGAACTTGAAACCACCAACCCGCGCGGTCGGCGCAACAAGGACAAGACCGAGCTGGAAAAGCAGCAGCTCGCCATGCGGCATGCTGAACTTCTCGCCGCCGCCAACGCCGCCGGACGCCGTTTGCTCGACGCCGGTTTCGCACAACCCGCCAAGCCGAAGGACGCGACGGATGCCGCCGCCGTCGTCGTGGTCGGGCCAGTCGCAGCGCGGGCCGCGCTGGATTGGTTTGCGAGCAATGCGGGACGCGAAGTTTTCCGACAGATGCACCAGCTCGGCATCGCGCCGAAGGGACCGCCGCGCGTGAGCGGCGGGCATCCTTTCGCCGGCAAGACCTTCGTCCTCACCGGCACGCTCGAGCGCATGAGCCGCGGTGAAGCGCAGGAACTCGTCCGCGCCGTCGGCGGCAATGTGAGCGGAAGCGTGAGCAAGAAGACCGACTTCGTCGTCGCCGGTCCGGGCGCGGGCTCGAAGCTCGCCGACGCCCAAAAGCACGGCGTGCGTGTGCTCGATGAGGCGGATTTCTTCGACCTGCTCGGCGAGAACGCGTCGAAGCAGGGAAACCTCCTCTAACAGCGGTTCAGGCAGTGGCGGTCGCTCACTTATCCGCGGGGCGAACGTCCACGACCATCACGACCCGCACAGGCGCATCGAGCCAGAACGTGATCGCGTAGTCGCCGACGATCTTGATCTGTCGCTCGCGGAGAGAGGCGTCCTTGTCGGTGAAGTCGCCACATGTGTCGGGATGCTCCCGGAGGCTGCGGATGAAGTCCATGATCTGCCTGCGTTGGGTGCCGCTCTTGGGAACGGAGTCCAACAGGCCGAGGTGCATGTAAACCTCATGAGACCGCACGGAGAGGGCTACTTCTGGTCGAGCTGCTGCTCGAACGCCTCGGGAGTGAGCCAATGTGCTGGGTTGCGGTCGGACAGTCTGGAATCGACTCGCTCCTGGTAATCGGAGTTAGCGGCGTGTCGGAGGTGAAAAAGGAAGGCTGTCACCTCGCCCTGCTCGGTCGGCGAGAGGGACGCAATGCTGCGCTTGATGTCTTCTACGCTCATGGCAGCCAGAATACGGCTGGCTCAGTTCGGAGCAAGCGCGCGAAATGGCCTGACGTCCCCAAGTTCAGCGACTGCGGATTCGAGCGGAGCGAGTAGGGCGGGAATGCCCGCATCATGTTGAGCCTCCGAACAAAAACAGCAGCGGCGCGCCGAGCCGGGCGCGCCAGGCGCTGAGGTGGTGCTCGGTGCCTTCGTGGCAGATGGTTTTGAAGTCGTGGCCTTCGCGAAAGCCTTTCGCTTTCAGCACGGCGTCGAGGCGCTGCTGGTGTTGGGCGACGAGCTTGTCGATGCCGATGGTGCCGTGGTCGAAGTAGAGGCGCAGGTGGCCGGGTGTGAAGTGGCTGTCCTGCTCGACGAGGTGGATGAGCGCGCAGTCGTCGGGCGGGTCGAGGCTGAGGTCTTCGAAGTCAGTCGAGAGGCAGGCGAAGCGGCCGAAGGTGTGCGCGTGGCGCGCGGCCATGTAGAGCGCGAGGCTGGCGCCGAGGCTGAAGCCGAGGATGCCGGTGTGCTCGGGGCCGGGGTGGACGCGTTCGCGGCAGAGGGTGTAGTCGATGAAGTGCTTGAGGTCGCTGGCGATGAAGTCGGCGATCTTCGGGCCGTCGATCTGCGGGCTCATCTCGATGTCGCGGCGGCCAAAGCGTTCGTCGTGGCAGATGGCGACGACGATGAGTTCGGGGAGCAATTTCTCCTGGCTCAGGCGGACGACCCATTCATCGACTTCGAGCGTTTCGTTTTCGGGCGAAGAGAGGGCGAGGAGCGTGTCCTGGCCGTCGAGAACGTAGAGGACGGGGTGGCGGGAGTTTTCACTGCGCAGGTAGCTGGGCGGGAGCCAGACATAGACGCGGCGGGTTTCGCCGAGCTGCGTGGCGTGGAGTTCGCACTCGATGGCTTTGCCGAAGATCTGCTCGCGGTCGATGGGCGGGCGGTCCTTCCAATTCTCGACTTCCTCGGTCGCGGTGAGGTCGTGGGCGATGAGGTATTGGTAGTTCAGCGCGGGGTTGCCGTCGGCGTAGGTCTCCTCGGTTTCCCACGAACCGCGGGTGATCTTGAACTCGACGAGGCCGTGCGGCACGTCGCAGGAGCCGCGGAATTTGCCGTCGGCAAACGCCTGGAGCACGAGGCCTTTCTCGGGCTGCCAGTCGCCGAGGCCGAGGTCGGAGCCGGTGATGACGACGTGCTGGCGTTCCGGGTCCGGGGGGATGGTGATCTCGAAATTCAGGCGCGGCATGGCGAGGGAGGATAGGCGGGAATCGGTGCGGTCTGAAGCACGAAGGCGCTGCTGTATTCTGCGCATGTGTGGCTACGGCGTGGCGGCTTTTGCGCAGTGGCGCCGCTACAGGAGGGCAGTGCGCTCTGTGAAAGGCGCGCCGTTTCACCGCTGGCATATCGGCTGCTAAGTGCGCGAGGCCGCGTATCGTGCGGCTCCACCAACCAACGCACACCGCTCGCACGCATGAAAAAAATCGAAGCCATCATCAAGCCGTTCAAACTCGAAGAGGTCAAAGACGCCCTCGCGGAGATGGGCGTGGAAGGGATGACCGTGACGGAGGTGAAGGGTTTCGGCCGGCAGAAGGGGCACACGGAGATCTATCGCGGCAGCGAATACACCGTGGATTTCCTACCGAAGGTGAAGATCGAGATCGTGCTCAGCGACGACATCACGGAGAAGGCGGCGGCGGCGATCGTGGCGGCGGCGAAGACGGGGAAGATCGGCGACGGGAAGGTGTTCATCATGCCGGTCGAGCAGGCGATCCGCATCCGCACGGACGAGACGGGCGACAAGGCGGTCTAGCCCGGCCAGAATACGAGCACCGCGCCGCCGGCGGCGAGGGCGGCGAGGAAGAGCGCCCAGATGCGCCAGGCGAGTTCGCGCGTGCCGAGCACGGAGACGGTGGCGGCTTTGAAGACGAGGTTCGCGAGTGAGCCGACGAGGATGAGCCGCCAGCCGGTCGTGGTATCGAGTTGCCCGGCGCCGATGATCTGCGAGGTGGAAAGTGTGATCGCGTCCATGTCCGTGAGGCCGGAGAGGACGGCGACACCGTAGAGGCCGCGGGAGCCGAGGTATTCCTTCGCCGCGCCGACGGCGAGCAGGACGAGGGTGAAAAGCACCGTGAAGACGAGCGCGGACTTCAACTCTGTCGGGTTCGTCTGCTCGGGCAGCGTGATCTGCTGCCGCCGGGCGCGGAACCACACGACGACGGAGAGCAGCGCCATGACACCAAACATCACGGCGAGCGGCGGCGCGATGGCGAGGAGTTGCTGTGGCACGACGATGGCGACCGCGATGATCACGCGGATGAAGACAATCGAACTCGCCAGCATGATCACCGTCGCGATGAGCGCCGGGCTGCCGTGGGCTTCGCGGCTGCGGCGCGCGTAGCTTGCGGTGGTCGCGGTGCTGGAGATGAGGCCGCCGAGCAAGCCGCCCGCGATCGCGCCGCCGCGATCGCCGAGCCATTTGTAGGCGACGTAGCCGGCAAGGCTGATGCCGGAGATGAGCACGACCATCCACCAGATGCGGTGCGGATTCAGCACGCCGAACGGGCCGAACTTCGCATCCGGCAGCACCGGCAGGATGACGAGCGCGATGACGACGAACTGCATGATCGCGCGGAAATCCTTGTCGCCGATGCGTTGCGCGAGGCCGTGGAGTTGCGGCTTCAAATGCAGCAACACCGCGAGCGTCGCCGTGACCACCACCGCCACCGCCGCGTGCCCGGTCGCGAGATACGCGCCGATGACGAACATTGCGAGCAGCGCCATCTCCGTCGTGAGCCCGGGATCGACCTGGCCCGCGTGCCACTTGGCCACGTTGCCCACGATCACGATCGCCGCCGTGGCCAGCAGGCCCGCGGCGACCGTCCACCCGCCATACGGCGCGGCGAGGATGCCGCAGAGCGTGCCGAAGATCGCGACGATGGGAAACGTGCGGAACCCCGCGATGCCCGCGACCGTGCGCTCGCGCTGCAATCCAACGAGCAGGCCGAGGCCGAGCGCGATCGCGAGGAGCTGGAATTCCTTGGGAAGTTCCATGACGGGGAGCTTTGTCTTACTAAAGCACGCGCGCCGTCCACCGCGAAACCGTTTGCAGCTAAGAGCAACGCCACCGTGCAGCTTGAACGTTCCACCGGCCTCGCCAGTCTCACCGCACTCATGCAACCCGTCCCTTTCGTCTTCGACTGGCAGCCCCGCACCCGGCTGATCTTTGGCCCCGACTCGATCGAGAAGGTGGGCGTCGTCGCGCGCGATCTCGGCGGAAGGCGCGCGCTGCTGGTGACCGATGCGGGCATCGTCGCCGCGGGCCACGCGGGGCGCGCGGTCGGGTGCATCGCGGCGGCCGGTTTGCAGGTCGAGGTGTATGACCGCGTGAGAGAGAATCCGACGACGCGCGACGTGGCGGAGTGTCTGGAAGTGGCGCGGCGAGCGCAGATCGACATCATCATCGGACTCGGTGGCGGCAGCTCGATGGACACGGCGAAGGGCTGCAACTTCCTGCTGACCAATGGCGGCGAGATGAAGGACTACTGGGGCGTCGGCAAGGCGACGAAACCGATGCTGCCGCTCATCGCGATCCCGACGACGAGCGGCACGGGCAGCGAGTGCCAGAGCGCGGCGCTCATCGCGGACGAGGCGACGCATCTGAAGATGGCGTGCCTCGACCCGAAAGCCGCGGCGAGCGTGGCGATCCTCGATCCGCTGCTCACGATTTCCCAGCCACCGCGCGTGACCGCCTGCACCGGAGTGGACGCACTGGCGCACGCGCTGGAGACAGCCGTGACGCGCAAGCGCAACGAGATCTCGGCCATCTTCTCCCGCGAGTCGTTCAAGCTGTGCTTCACGAGCCTGCCGCGCGTGCTCGCCGACCCCGGCGATCTCGAAGCCCGCGCGCGGATGCAACTCGGCGCGGCTTTCGCCGGCACGGCGATCGAGAACTCGATGCTCGGCGCCGCGCACTCCGCCGCGAATCCGCTCACCGCGCATCACGGCATCGTCCACGGCCAGGCCGTCGGGCTCATGCTGCCGGGCGTGATTCGCTTCAACTCCGCGCTGCCGGACGCGGCGGCGATCTACTCGGAGTTCGCCGCAAGCGTCGGGCTGCACATGGTCGGCGAACTGGTCGCGGGCGTGAGCGAGATGCTCGGCGAAGCGGGATTGCGTGCGCGGCTGTCGGACTTCGGTGTGACGCGCGAGGCGATCCCCGCGCTGGCCGAGGAAGCCGCGAAGCAATGGACCGCGCAGTTCAACCCGCGCCCAATCACCGCGGCGGACTTCGCGCGGCTTTACGAGGAGGCGCTGTGATTCGCCTACCACTGATCGTCGCGCTGCTCACCGCTGCCGGCTTCGCCGCCGACTGGCCGATGCACCGCGGCGGCCCGCAACTCAACGGCCGCGCGCAGATGCCCGCGCCGGCGAAGCCCGAGCTGCGCTGGAGCTTCAAGGCCGGCAAGCCGATCAAGGCGCCGGCGGCGATCGCGAGCGGCAAGGTGTTCGTGGGCGACGACGCGGGTATCATCCATGCGCTGAACCTCGCCGACGGGAAGGAGCTGTGGACCTTCAAAACCGAAGGCCCGATCGAGGCCGCGCCGCTCGTGCTCGACGGCGTCGTCTTCCTCGGCTCGTCGGACAATTTCCTCTACGCGCTCGACGCCACCACCGGCGCGCTGAAGTGGAAATACGAGACGATGGACAAAATCCTCGGCGGCGCAAACTACGCGAAGAACCCCGAAGGCGACGGCTGGTGGATCGTCATCGGCAGCTACGACGCGATGCTTCACGTCGTCGATGCCGCGACGGGCAAGATGCTGTGGACGGTCGAGACGGACAATTACATCAACGGCACCCCCGGCATCACCGCCGCGGGCGACGTCGTCTTCGGCGGCTGCGACGCGCTCATCCATGTCGTCTCGCTGAAGCAGCGCAAGGAAGTGCGCAAGTTCGAGTCCGGCGCCTACATCGCGGGCTCAGCGGCGTTCGACGGCGAGATGGGTTACGTCGGCCATTACGGGAATGAAGTGCTCGGCTTCGCGCCCGGCGACGGGACGATCCTGTGGCGCTATCGCGACCGGAATTTCGCCTACTTCTCCTCCCCCGCGTTGACCGACGACCACGTGATCATCGGCGGCCGCGACAAGCGTCTGCACTGCATCGACCGCGTGAGCGGCAAGGCCGTGTGGGTCTTCCAGACGCGCGAGGAAGTGGACAGCTCGCCCGTCATCTGCGGCGACGCCGTGGTCGTCGGCTCCGGCGACGGCCGGCTCTACTGCGTGGGCATCGCCGATGGCAAAGAGCGCTGGGCCTACGAGATCGGCGCCGCGGTCGTCGCGTCGCCCGCCGCCGCGGACGGCCTCATCGTCGTCGGTGCCGAAGACGGCGTGCTCTACGCGATCGGTGGAAAGTAAGAGGTTCCAGATGCCACTCGCATGACCGTTCTTAGCACAAGTTTCTCACTTCAAAATGTCACTCAAAGACTCCGCTTTCACTCAACCGTGATGCTCGAGAATTGCGACTTCCATCTTCCCGTTGACCCTTTGCGGAGAGTTTCACGGCCGCATGAATGGCTCGAGTGAGGCGGGCACCATGGAAGACTCTTGGTGCCGCTATTTACCGCATCTGCACCGCACGCTGGCAGACCCTGAAGTCGGCCATGCGCTGCCGCGCAGTTACATCAGTCTCGGCTTTGATGAGACCTGCGCGTGGTGGGAGACGCTGCGCTACCTGTTCCGCGCCTTGCTGGGGTGGAGGCATCTGCCTGCGGGGCTTGCGTGGTGGTATGCGGCCGGCAAACCCACGCTCGACGATCCGCGCCTGCGTCTCGTGCTCGAACGCTGGGACACCCGCCAGGAACTGGACTTCTTTGCCGCGCGGGAGTGGGAATCGGGCGGTGTCACCGGCATGGGGACAGACGGGTTGGAATGGCCTGTCTCCATTTACGAACCGCGGCCAGACTGGTGGCGGGACCTCAAGAGCCGCAGTATCGCGGGATATCCCAGTCCCTACGGCGGCGGCTACAATCCGCTGCACTTGGGGCACAGCGATGAGGTCGGCGACGAACGACCCGTCGAGCCAAGCACGGGCCACCATGACATCGCAACACGACGCGCGGTCGTGATCGTGAGCGGTTTCGGATCGTGGCGGCGAGAGCTTTGTCACTTCGGGGCAGTCCTGCCAGACCTTGGTGAACACTCCTGGCACGTCGAGGTCTTCGACCGCCGCGGCGGCTACCTGGGCCTGTTTCGCCAGAGCCGCGTCACCGGGCGCTGGTTTCAAGGCAAGCACAGCATCCACATCGTTGGGAATCCAACACCACCGCCGACGGAAGGATGAACACGACCACCGAGGGTAACAGCTTCTTCATCGGCTGGGATGTCGGCGGATGGAACTGCGACAAGAACAGCGAGAGCCGCGATGCCATCGTCATCCTCGACGACGCACTGGACATCGTCGGCAAGCCGTGGCGGGGAAACCTCCGCGTGTGTATCGCCGCCGCCGCGACGACTTGCGGTTGGCTGCGGGCACTCTTCACCAAGTGCGGTGCAGACTTCCCGGATCGAGCCGTGTCGGTGACGATGGCCATCGATACTCCGCTGGGATTTTCCGAGGAGCTGGTTGCCTTGGTCACGCGCCAGGGTTGCGTGGAGCCAGACGCGACATCCGGGCGAAACCGCTATCTGTTCCGCCACACGGAACGCCATCTGTTTGAACAGGGACTTGCCCCCTTGTCGGCCATCAAGGACATGATCGGATCTCAGGCGACCAAGGGTATGCACGTGCTCGCCAAGTTCGCCCCGCGGATCGAGACGTGCGGCGTGTGGACAGATGGCAACGGCTTCCGCGCCATCGAGGCCTACCCTGCGGCGTGCCGGAACAACGAAGCCGTGAAGGCTCTTCTAACAGGTAGCGAACCGCTGGATCACGCCGACAAGAATGACGCCCGTGTGTGTGCGCTGATCGCTCATTTTTTCGCCACCAAGCGAGGTGTGCTTGAGGAACCGAGCGCTCATATTCCCCGGAGCGAAGGCTGGATTTGGGTGCCCAAAAACTGATTCACTCCGCCGACCAACGCACAACCGTATGAAGAGCTACTTCCGAGTGATGATGGGAAAGAAAAGTGTTCACGCTGAGGCGTGTATCAGCGGGAACTTCATCGGCATCATGGACGACACCGGCGACCTGACCGGACGGCTCCCTGACAACTGGCGTTCGTTCAACAAGCAGTTCATCCCGATTTTTCTCAACGCTCATCCCGAGAAATCGAAGATCGCGGCGGGCCTGGCCTGCGGCGTGATGTGGACCGTTTGCAAAGGGATCAAGAAAGGGGACTGGGTGCTCTGCCCTGACGGCACGGGCACGTATCGTGTGGGGGAAATCACGAGCGACTACGTTTATGTCCCCGAGGGACCGCTGCCGCACCGTCGTTCCGTGCATTGGCTGGCGCAGACCATTGATCGGGCCGAGATGAGTGAGGCGCTGCAAAACTCCACCGGCTCGATCGGAACCGTGAGCGACATCACGAGATATCACGAAGAGATCGAGCGATTGGTCGGCGGCACTCAATCGCCTGTTCTGGTGTCCACCGATGCCACTGTGGAAGATCCCGCGGCTTTCGCCTTGGAGAAGCATCTGGAGGATTTTCTGGTGCAGAACTGGACGCAGACCGAACTAGGCAAGGAATACGACATCTACGAGGAAGACGGCGAGCGCGTGGGTCAGCAATACGCCACCGACACCGGTCCCGTGGACATCCTCGCGATCAGCAAGGACAAGAAGCGACTGCTGGTGCTGGAACTGAAGAAAGGCAGGGCGAGCGACGCAGTCGTAGGTCAGGTGCTTCGCTACATGGGCTACGTGCAGGAGGAACTGGCCGAGGAGGGCCAGACCGTGCATGGCGTCATCATCGCCTTGGAAGACGACCAGCGCATTCGCCGAGCCCTCGCTGTGGTCCCGAGCATCGTCTTTTACCGGTATCAGGTGAGTTTCAAACTGGTGAAGGCATGACGGGATACGCAGAAACAAAGGGGAAATAATTTCGACTACCGCGAAAAGACGACTCTCAGAAATCAGCATCTTGAGAGCACTCGTTTCCGCCGTCAGCGGCCCGACGAAGTAGCCGATCGGCCTGTCGGCAAAGAAAGTCCCACGCTGGCAGATAATACGTGTGCATACTTTCTCGTTGCGTCCTCTTTCCACGTAAGCCACCGTCGCCGCCGCTCCCGATGAACACCGAAAACTTCGACCTCCTGCTCGCCGATGGTGACGAGACCACCGCCGGCAACTACTTCGTGGCGAACTACCCGCCCTTCTCGTTCTGGCAGAAGGACGAGGCGACCATCGCGAAGGTGCGCGAGGTCTTGCAGCAGCCGGCGCCGCCGGACAACGCGCTCGGCATTTACTTCCACATCCCGTTTTGCCGGAAGCGCTGCCACTTCTGCTACTTCCGCGTCTATACCGACAAGAACGCGGACGAGATCAAGGGCTACATCGACGCCGGCATGAGCGAATACGAGCGCTACGCCGCGACGCCGCGCATGGCGGGGCGGAAGCCGAAGTTCGTCTATTTCGGCGGTGGCACGCCGAGCTATCTCTCGGTCTCGCAGCTCAAGACGCTGACCGACCGGATGAAGGCGCTGCACCCGTGGGACGAGGTGGAGGAAGTCGCCTTCGAGGCCGAGCCGGGCACGCTCAACGAAGCGAAGCTCGCCGCCATCCGCGAGATCGGCGTGACGCGGCTCTCGCTCGGCGTGGAGAACTTCGACAAGCACCTGCTCGAGGTGAACGGGCGCGCGCACCGCGAGGACGAAATCTATCGCGCTTACTCGTTCGCACGCAGCATCGGCTTCCCGCAGATCAACATCGATCTCATCGCCGGGATGATCGAGGAGACGGACGAAAACTGGCAGCGCAACATCGCGAAGACCATCGAGCTGCAGCCGGATTCGGTGACGATCTACCAGATGGAAATCCCCTACAACACGACCATCTATCAGCAGATGAAGGCCGAGGGAAAACTCGTCGCGCCGGTCGCGTGCTGGCACACGAAGCGCCGCTGGGTCGATGAGGCCTTCACCGCGCTGGAGCAGAACGGCTACACCGTCACGAGTGCGACGACCGCGGTGCGCGATCCGGAGAAGACGAAGTTCGTCTATCGCGACGAGCTGTGGAAAGGCGCGGACCTGCTCGGGCTCGGCGTCGCGAGCTTCAGCCACGTCGGCGGCGTGCATTTTCAAAACCTGCCCGACTTCGAGAGCTACACCGACGCGGTGCATCGCGGCGAACTTCCGATTGGCCGCGCGCTGCCGACCACGCCGGAGGAGCGCATGATCCGCGAGTTGATCCTCCAACTCAAACTCGGTCGCGTCTCGCAGAGCTACTTCCGCGACAAATTCGGCATCGAGCCGCGCACGCGCTTCCCGCAGCAAATCGCCGAGCTCGAACGCCGCGGCATGCTCAGTGAGCAGGGCGACTGGCTCGTGCTCACGCGCGACGCGCTGCTCAAGATCGACGTGATCCTCCACGCCTTCTTCCTGCCGCAGCACCAAAACGCGCGCTACACATGACCATCGCCGCGCTCGATCTGCTCTACCCGCTCACCGTCTTCCGCAAGCGCGACCGCCGTCCGCTGCCGGTGTATGAGGCGATCGAAGGCGACGCGATGCCCGAGCCGTATCGCACGCTGCTCGTCCACAATGGCGACATGACCTCAAGGCTCGAAGCACACCACGACTCGCCGCTGAAACTGCGTGTGCTCCACCGCTCACACACGCCAGAGCTCTACCGGCGTGAGGTTTTGCTCTGCACCGAAAAGGCGGATTTGCCGGTCGAATACGGTGCGATCGAGATCAATCTCGCCGCTTTCAGCGAGCCGCTGCGCTCGGAAATCCTCGAGGGCAAGCTCCCGCTCGGCGGCCTGCTCAACCGGCACCGCTTTCCCTACCGCAGCGAGCCGCGTGGCTACCTGCGCGTGCTGCCCGATCTCACGCTGTGCCGCTTATTCGGAGTCGAAGCCGCATCCGCTTTCTACGGACGGAGCAACGTCTTGCTCGGCGCCGATGGGACCGTGCTCGCGCAAATCGTCGAAGTCCTGCGCCCGTGATCGGCGCGCGGTTTTTGCTCGTCGCATTCGCCGCCTCGGCTGCCGCAGCCGAATGGCCGCACTTTCTCGGACCGACCTACAACAACACGTCGCTTGAAACCGGCCTGCTCCACGCGTGGCCGAAGGGCGGACCGGCGAAGCTGTGGGAATACGCGAAGGGCTTCGGCCATTCCGCGCCAGCGGTGAGCGCCGGTCGCGTCGTCGTCTTCCACGCGACAGGCGGCGAGGAAATCATCGATGCTCTCGACGCCGCGACCGGCGAGCGCAAGTGGCGCTTCAGCTACGCGGCGAAATCGAACGCGCAATACGGCGGCGACCCCGCGCCGAAGTCGAACCCGACCATCGCGAACGGACGCGTCTTCACGCTCGGCGCAGGCGCCGCGCTGCACTGCCTCGATCTCGCCAACGGCAAAGTGGTGTGGCGGCGCGATCTCGCACACGACTACAAATTGCTGCCGACGTTCTTCGGCCAGGGCAGCACGCCGCTCGCGCTCGGCGACGAGCTCATCGTCTCACTCGGCACCGGGGACGGGAAATCGCTCGTCGCGCTCGACGCCGCGACGGGCAAAGAGCTGTGGGCCGTGAAGCACGCGTGGGGCTCCAGCTACGCGTCACCGGTCCCTGCGACGCTGCACGGACGCGAGTGTGTGCTCGCCTTCCAAGGCGGCATGGACGACCCGCCGACCGGTGGCCTGCTCGTCATCGACGCGAAGACCGGCGCAGTGCTCAGCGCCACACCGCACCGCGCGAAGATGTTCGCCAGCGTGAGCGTATCGTCGCCGGTCGTCGTCGGGAATCGCGTCTTCATCGCCGAGGGTTACACCGAAGGCGGCTTGTGCGTGGAGATCGCGCCGGACTTCTCCGCGACGGCCGCGTGGCACGCGCCGAAGTTTGACACCTACCTCGTCAGCGCCGTGCCGCTCGACGGCTACCTCTACGCCGCAGCCGGAATGCATCAGCAAAACGCCGAGTTCGCCTGCTACGATGTGGTGAGCGGCAAGGAGCTGTGGCGCGCCGACCTCGGCGGGAAGTTCCAGCGCGCGTCGCTCATCCGCGCCGACGGCGCCTTCCTCTGCCTCGGGGAGAACGGTGACCTTGCATGGCTCGATCTCTCGCCACGCGGCGCGACGGTCAAAGCGCACGCGAAACTTTTTCACGCGCCCGAGACCTGGTCGCCGCCGGTGCTCAGCGACGGGCGGCTCTATGTCTGCCAGAACCAAACCAAGCCGCGCGTGATCTGCTACGACCTGCGAGCGGAATGAAGATCTTCCTGCTCACACCCGGCACGGGCAGCTACCACTGCGGCGTCTGCATGAGGGATAACGCCCTCGCGAAGGAGCTGCACCGCCAGGGCCACGACGCGGTGGTGCTGCCGATGTATCTCCCGCTCACGCTCGACGAAGCCGCTGCGTCGCCCGACACGCGGATTTTCTTCGGCGGCATCAACGTCTATTTGCAGCAGAAGTTCGCGATCTTCCGCCACACGCCGCGCTGGCTCGATGCGCTCTTCAACCAGCGCTGGCTGCTCAAGCTCGTCGCCGGCAGCGCCGCGAGCCAGACCGGCGGAGCGGAGATCGGCGAGCTCACCCACTCGATGCTGCTCGGCGAAGACGGCAAGCAAGGGAAGGAACTCGACGAGCTCATCGCGTGGATGCGGCAGCACGGAAAACCCGACGCCGTGTGGCTCTCGACCGCGCTGCTCACCGGCCTCGCTCGGCGCATCACGCGCGAGCTGGGCATCCCGGTCATCGGCTCGTTGCAAGGCGAGGACAGCTTTCTCGATTCCCTCGCCGAGCCATGGCGGACGCGCTGCTGGGATACGCTCGCCGAGCGCTCGCGCGATGTCGCCGCATTCGTCGCGCCGAGCCACTACTACGCGGACCTCATGGGCCAGCGGATGAAACTCACGCCGGCCAAACTGCGCGTGATCCCGAACGGCATCGCACCCGAAGACTTCACACCCGCGCCCGCACCACCGCCGCTCGCGATCGGCTACCTCGCGCGGATGATCGCTGGCAAGGGCCTCGGCACCGTCGTCGATGCCTTCATCCTGTTGAAAAAGCGCGGCCACTTCCCCGCGGCGAAACTCCTTGTCGCCGGCGCGATGACCGCGGGCGATGAAGCCTACGTCGAGTCGCTCAAGACGAAGCTCTACGTTGCAGGCTGCGGCGCCGACGCGGAGTTTCACTCAAACGTCAGCCGCGAAGAAAAAGGCTCATTCCTGCGCCGCTGCACGCTACTCAGCGTCCCCGCGACTTACGGCGAAGCCTTCGGTCTCTACATCCCGGAAGCGTGGGCCGCGGGCGTGCCTGTCGTGCAGCCGGACTGCGCTGCATTCACCGAGCTCGTCGCCGCCACTGGCGCAGGCGCGCTTTTCGAGCCGGCGAATGTCGAGTCACTCGTCTCCGCGTGGGAGAAGCTGCTCGCCGACCCCGCCGCCGCGCACGCGCTCGGCGCGAAGGGCCGCGAGGCCGTCGAGCGCGACTACACGATCGCGCGCATGGCCGAGCGTTTCGTCGCTCTCACGCGCGAAAGCATCGACGCCGTTCCCACTGCACGTTAGCAACCGCGCCGATGCCCTACGAATTCAAGCTCACGCGTCGCATCGAGTTCGCCGAGACCGACATGGCCGGCATCGTCCACTTCGCAAACTTCTACCGCATGATGGAAGTGACCGAGCACGCCTTCTTCCGCTCGCTCGGTTTCACCATCCACGGCCACGATCCCGTGAGCACGACCGGCTGGCCGCGCGTGAGCGCGAGCTGCGATTTCCGCGCGCCGCTGCGCTTCGAGGAGGAGGTTGAGATTCACCTGCTCGTTGCGGAAGTGCGCACGCGCTCGATCCGCTACGTCTTCATCTTCCGAAAAGCCGCCGACGGCACCGAAGTCGCGCGCGGCGAAGTCGTGACCGTCTGCGCGAGCGTCGAGAAAACCACCGGCAAGCTATCCGCCGTCCCGATTCCCGAAGCGGTGCGCGCCGCGATCGAGCCCGCGCCGATGAAGCTGCTCCACGAAGGCCGGCACGCCTGACCCACCACTCCTAATGTCCACCACAACCACCACACCCAAATCCATGAACTGGCTTATCTTCGCATATCTCACCGTCCTCTCGTGGGGCGTCTATGGCGTTCTCCTCCACATCGGCCGCAGCGGCATGCCGATGGGCGCCGAGACTCCGCACGCCGGGCTCAAAGCCTTCCTGTGGGTCGGCATCGCCTATTTCGTCGTCGCCGTCGTCGGCCCGCTCATCGTGCTGAAAATGCGCGGTTCGAACTTCAGCTTCGCCGGCCCTGGCATAACCTGGAGCTTCATCGCGGGCGTCGCGGGAGCGGCGGGCGCGTTCACGCTCGTGCTCGCGCTCGGCGCTGCAGCGGCCACGATGAAAGGCGCCGCGCCTTCCGCGGTCATGCCCATCGTTTTCGGCGGTGCGCCGATCGTGAACGCGATCGTGGCCATGCTTGTGCATCCGCCCGAAGGAGGCCTCAAATCGATTCCGGTGCCGTTCCTCGTCGGCATCGTGCTCGCGGCGGGCGGCGCGTATCTCGTCGCGAAGTTCGCGCCGTCGAATCGCGGACCGGCGGCGAAACCGGCCGGCATCGAGCAAAAAGCCGCGCACTAACCCAGCGTGGACCCGGCGAGCCAGCTCGAAGCCCTGCGCGCGCTGCTCGCGGAAATCCTGCCGCGAAACCGCTTCGTCGCGCAGCGGCTCGGCGACTTCGGCAAGTTGCGCGATCTCGCGGATTTCACCTCGCGCGTCCCGTTCACGACGAAGGCCGATCTCGCCGCCGATCAAGCCGCGCACCCGCCCTACGGCTCGAACCTCACCTTCCCGGTCGCAGCCTACACACGCTTCTGCCAGACCAGCGGCACCACTGCCCGCCCGCTCGCGATTCTCGACACGAACGAGAGCTGGCAGTGGCTGCTGCGCAACTGGCGCCTACGCTACACCGCCGCGGGCGTCGCGCCCGGCGCGCGCGTCTATTTCGCATTTTCGTTCGGCCCGTTCCTCGGATTCTGGACCGCGTTTGAAGCGGCGGCGCAACACGGCTGCCTGTGCCTGCCCGGTGGCGGACAAAGCAGCGCCGCGCGAGTGCGAGCGATCATCGAACACCGCGCGGAAGTGCTCCTCTGCACGCCCACCTACGCACTGCGGCTCGCCGAAGTCGCCCGCGAGGAAGGCATCGATCTGCATGCGTCGAGCGTGCGCACGATCATCGTCGCGGGCGAACCCGGCGGCAGCATCCCGCAAGTGCGCGCCCGCATCCGCGACGCGTGGAATGGCGCGCACGTCGTCGATCACTATGGCCTCACCGAGGTCGGCCCCGTGGCTTACGAAAACCCCGTGCGCGAAGGCGTGCTGCACGTTGTCGAGGAATCGTATTTCGCCGAGATCATCGAACCCGGCGGCACGCAGCCCGTGCCGGAGGGCGGCATCGGCGAGCTCGTGCTCACGCCACTCGGCCGCAGCGCGTGGCCGCTGCTGCGCTACCGCACCGGCGACCTCGTGAAGTGGTCGCGCGACGCCGACGGGCTCGCGCTCGAAGGCGGCATCATCGGCCGCGCCGACGACATGGTCGTGGTCCGCGGCGTGAACATCTACCCGAGCGCCGTCGATGCCGTGGTGCGCACGATCGCCGAGGTCGGCGAGTATCGCGTCGAAGTCAGCCACCGCGGCGAGATGACCGAGCTGGCGTTGCAAATCGAGTCGTCCGACGACACCGCCGCCGCGCGCCTCACCCGCGCGCTCACCGCCGCCTTCACCCTGCGCATTCCCGTCGTGCGAATCGCCGCGGGCACGTTGCCGCGCTTCGAGATGAAAGCTAGGCGTTGGGTCCGCAACACCTAAGCTCCGCCCATGCTCGTCGAAGTCTCTCGCCTCACGAAAACCTACCGCGCACCCGACGGCAGCGATGCTGTCGAAGTCCTGCGCGATCTTGAGTTGCGCGTGGAGGCCGGCCAGACCGTCGCGATCCTCGGCCCGTCCGGCTGCGGGAAGAGCACGCTGCTCAACATCATCGGCGCACTCGACCACGCCGATGCGGGCGAGGTGCGCGTCGCCGGGCAGGATCTCACGAAGCTCGACGAGACGGCGCTCGCGAAGTTCCGCAACGAAACGGTCGGCTTCATCTTCCAGCTCCACCACCTGCTCCCGCAGTGCAGCGTGCTGGAAAACGTGCTCGTGCCCACGCTCGCACAGCCGCGCCGCGATGGGACGGCGGGGCGCGCCGCGCAGCTCCTCGAGTCCGTCGGCTTGAGCCACCGCGCGAACCACCGCCCCGGCCAGCTTTCCGGCGGCGAGCGGCAGCGCGTCGCCGTGGCCCGCGCGCTCATCAACGAGCCGAAGCTGCTCCTCGCCGACGAACCGACCGGCGCGCTCGACCGCGTGAACGCAACGCGCCTCATCGATCTCCTGCTCGAGATGAACCGCGCGCTCGGCTTGCCCGTCGTGATAGTCACCCACGCCGTCGATCTCGCGCGGCGGATGAACCGGGTGCTGGAACTCGTGGACGGCCAGCTCCGCGAATATCGGTCGTGACGCCGCGCACCGTCATCCTCCGCAGCGCCGCCTTCTACTGGCGCACGCACCTCGGCGCGCTGCTCGGCACGGCGCTCGCCGCGATGGTGCTCGTGGGCTCGCTGCTCGTCGGCGACTCGGTGAAGGCCACGCTGCGCCGGCAGGCGGAGCTTCGCGTCGGGCAGATCGAAGCGACGATGACCGCGGGCGACCGCTTCTTCCGCGGCGAGCTTGCTCGCGAGGTGGGCGACGCCACGCCCGCGCTCCTGCTCCGCGGCAGCGTCGCGCGCACGGACGGCACTGCGCGGATCAACAGTGCGCAAGTGCTCGGCGTGGAGGAGGGATTTTGGAAGCTCGCCGTTCGGCCCGCCGAACCGATCAGCGGCGAGAACGTCGCGCTCAATCAGCGCGCTGCGGCGCAGCTCGGCGTGAAGGCCGGCGACACCGTGGTGCTGCGGGTCGAGAAGCCAGGCGTCTTCTCGCGCGATGCACCGCTCTCGGGCGAGGAAAGCGAAGTCATCGCGATCCGCGCGACGGTGCAACGCATCGTTCCGGACGAAGAGTTCGGCCGCTTCAGCCTAGTGGCGAGCCAGGTGCCTCCGTTCAACATTTACGTGCCGCTCGACGTCCTGCGGAAACGGCTCGAGTTCGCAGGCAAGGCGAACCTGCTGCTCACGCGCCAGACGGATGCTGCGCTCGCCGACGAGGTGCGCGCAAAATGGAACCTCACCGACGCGAGCCTCCAGCTTCGCAAGCTGCCGAATGAAACCGGCTGGGAGCTGCGCAGCCCGCGTGTCTTCATCGATCAGCCCGTGGCCGCCGCCGTGCCGCGCGGACTCGATTCGCTCACGTATCTCGTGAACGAGCTGCGCGCGGGAGCGAAGGCGACGCCTTACTCGATGGTCAGCGCCGTCGATGCGCCCGCGAGCGGGTTCCTGCCGGCGGAGCTGAACGACGACGAGATCGTGATCGCGCAGTGGCTCGCGGATGACCTCGGCGTGAACCTGAACGAAAAGCTGACGCTCAAATACTACGTGATGGGCGAGCGCCGGCAGCTCGTGGAAAAGTCGCGCGAGTTCGAGGTGATCCAGATTTTACCGATGAGCGAGCCGGCGCTGAATCCATCGTGGATGCCCGACTTCCCCGGCCTCTCCGACCAGGCAAACTGCCGCGACTGGAAGCCCGGCTTCGCGATCGACAACTCGAAGATCCGCGACCAGGACGAAAAATACTGGGACGAGCATCGCGGCACGCCGAAGGCGTTCGTGAACTTGCGCGTCGGGCAGCAGATGTGGGGCAATCGCTGGGGCAACGTGACCTCGATCCACTACCCGGCGACGAAGCTGGAGAACGGACTCTCGTCGGAAATCCGGGCCACGCTCACGCCTGAGATGCTCGGCTTTCAATTCACGCCGCTGCGCGCGCAGGCGCTCGCGGCGACGAAGGCGCCGGTCGATTTCGGCGAGCTGTTCGTGAGCTTCTCATTCTTTCTCATTGTCGCCGCCGCGGTGCTCACGGGCTTGCTCTTCGTCTTCACACTCGAGCAGCGAAATGCCGAGGCCGGCACGCTGCTCGCGCTGGGCCTGCCGCCACGGCTCGTGCGCCGGATGCTGCTCGGTGAAGGTGCGGTGCTTGCGGTCGCCGGCACGCTGCTGGGCTGCGTCGGTGCGGTCCTTTACACGAAGCTCGTGTTGCGTGCGCTCGCGACGGTGTGGCGTGGAGCGGTGGGCACGAGCGAGTTTGTCTTCGATGCGAATGTCGCATCGCTGGTGGGCGGCGGGCTCGGCTCGATCGCAGTGGCGGTGCTGGCGATGTGGTGGGCGAGCCGGAAACAGATGCGGCAATCGGCGACGCAGTTGCTCAGCGGAGAGGTAGGGACGGCTGTCCCCAGCCGTCCGCGGAGCGAGGTGGAACTGAGTCGGCAGCAACTCCGCGGACGGCTGGGGACAGCCGTCCCTACCAGTCTTGCAGTCTTCGCCATCGTGCTGGCGATCGCGGGCGGAAATTCGCCCGGTGTGTTCTTCGGCGCTGGATCGTTGCTGCTGCTCGCAGGCCTTGGCTTAAGCAGGATGCTGCTGCGCGGCAGCGCGGAAACCGTCGCGCTCGACTCCACGGCGTCGCTCGCGCGTCGCAACACGGCTCGCCGGCTAGGTCGCAGCCTCGCGACGGTCGCGGTGCTGGCGAGCGGCGTGTTCATGGTGGTCGCGGTGGATTCATTCCGGCAGCGACCGGCCGACGAACCGCCGCAGCGCGACTCTGGCACCGGCGGCTTCGCGCTCCTCGGCGAGTCTGCGGCGCCCATCTACGAAGATCTGAACACCGCTGCCGGGCGCGAAGCCTACGCGTTAGACGACGCGGCGATGAAGGACGTGCGCGTCGTCCCGCTGCGCGTGCGCGACGGCGATGATGCGAGCTGCTTGAACCTCAACCGCGCGCTCCAGCCGCGGCTGCTCGGAGTGAAGGCAGTGGAGTTGAAGGAGCGCTTCCACTTCGCGCAAAAGAGCGCGGACTGGAACGCGCTCGATGCTGCGGAGATCCCCGGCATCGTCGATGCGAACACGCTCCAGTGGGCGATGCAGAAGAAGCTCGGCGACACGATCGAGTATCGCGACGAGCGCGGGCAGCCTTTCAAGGTGCGTGTCGTGGCGGTGCTCACGGGCTCGATGCTCCAAGGCAACGTGATCATCGCCGAGCAGCACTTCATCGAGAAGTTCCCGAGCAGCGGCGGCTACCGCTTCTTCCTCATCGATGCGCCGGCTGTCCGCACGGTGGCGGTGGCGGAAGAACTGTCCCGCGCGCTGCAAGACCGCGGCCTTGAACTCACTCGTGCCTCTCGACGGCTCGCGGAGTTCCAGGCGGTCGAGAACACCTACCTCTCTATCTTTCAGGCGCTCGGTGGGCTCGGGCTTCTGCTCGGCACCGCGGGCCTCGCGATCGTCGTCGCGCGCAATGTGCTCGAGCGGCGGCGCGAATTCGGCCTGCTCGAGGCGGTCGGCTTTCGTGCCGCGCAGCTTCGGCAGCTCGTCTTTGCGGAGCATCGCTGGCTGATCGTCTTCGGTCTCGGCGTCGGCTTGAGCAGCGCGCTGCTCGCGGTGTGGCCGCAGCTTTCCGATCGCAGCGGCGGCTTCCCGTGGCGCGAAGTCGGCGTGCTCGCCGCGGCGCTGGCGCTCGGGTGCGTGTTCTGGACGTGGGTGGCGACGCGGCTCGCACTGCGTGGAAGCCAGCTCCCGGCGCTGCGCAGCGAGTAGCCACCAAAGAAACTTTGACTAAACGGATGGGAAGCGTCGTCATTCCACGCATCGAAGCGGCTTCGCCCGGTGCGGGCCGCATCAAACAAAACACAAATCCACAGACCCATCATGAAACTCAAAACCCTCCTCACCACCGGCGTAGCGTTCGCCATCGGAGCGATGGCCGCCACGGCCGAAGAAGACACGCCGCTTTCGAAAGAAATGTCGGCGATGAACAAAGCCCAGCGCACGCTCAAGCGTCAGGTTGCCGATCCCGCCAAGAAAGCCGACAATCTCGCGCTCATCGCGACGATGAAGGAAAAGTGCGCCGCGGCACTCAAGGATGAGCCTGCGAAGACCAAGGACCAGCCCGCCGGCGACAAGCCCGCTTATCTTGACAAGTTCAAGAAGCAGATGGGCGACCTCGACAAGGCGATCGATGAGCTCAAGGCGGCCGTCGAGAGCGGCAATGCCGACGCGGCCACGAAGGTTTTCGAGAAGCTCGCGGACATCAAAGAGAAGGGTCACAAGGACTTTGGAGCTGACGAATAAAGATTAAGTCTGCGCCTCGCGCGTAGAGCTTGCGACGCCGCCAAGGTCTAGCGACTTTGGCGGCGTTCTCTTTCCCGCAATGAACCGCCAGCAACTCCTCGATCTCTACTTCATGGAGGCGCGGTCGAAGCTCATCGACCTCGCCGCCTTCCTCGACCGCATCGATCGCGGCGAAGGCAGTGCCGACTTTCGCTTCGACGCCTTCAAGCGCGCGCTCGGCGAGCTGGCGAAAGGCGAGCCGCAGCGCGCGAAGAACGTGCTGCTCAGCTTGAGCGATCCGACGACGGAACCGATCGAGCGCTCGCCGGGCAAGGGGGCGGTCGGCGCTTACCCCAACACGGAGGCCAAATAATGCGCTACATCGAACCTCATGCGCACATGGTCAGCCGCACGACTGACGACTACGAAGCGATGATCACCGCGGGATGCGCGGCGGTGTGCGAGCCGGCGTTCTGGGCCGGCTTCGATCGCAGCGGGGTGCAGGGCTTTTACGACTACTTCTGCCAGCTCACCGACTACGAGCCGAAGCGCGCTGCGAAATACGCACTGCCGCATTTCTGCTGGCTGTGCATCAACCCGAAGGAGAGCGAGGACATGGTGCTCGCGGACGAGGTGCTCTCGATCATCCCCTACTTCCTCGACCGCCCGACGGTGCTCGGCATCGGCGAAATAGGCCTGAACAAAAACACGCGCAACGAGCTGAAGGTGCTCGAGCGCCACATCGACCTCGCGGCGAAGCACGACCAGCTCATCCTCGTTCACACGCCGCACCTCGAGGACAAGCTCAAGGGCACGAAACTGATCGTCGATGCGCTGAAGGCCGATAGCCGGATCAAGCCCGAGCGCGTGATCATCGACCACGTCGAGGAGCACACCGTGGATCTCGTGCTCGACGCCGGGTTCTGGGCGGGCATCACGCTTTATCCCGAGTCGAAGGTGAACGCCGCGCGTGCGGTGGACATCATCGAGCACGCGGACGTGCATCGCATCTGGATGAACAGCGCGTGCGACTGGGGTCACAGCGTCCCGCTCGCCGTGCCGCGTGCCGCGGCGGAGCTGCGCAAGCGCGGGCACAGCGCGGAGGCGATCGATGGGCTCATCTTCGGGAATCCGCAGCGCTTCCTTGGGCAGAGTCCGCGGTTCAAGACGGCTTAGTCAGCTCCGTTTCCACCACAGCACGTAGCCGCTGAAGACCTGCAGGATGAGCGCGACGCACGCGAAGAACGCGAGCCATTGCGACGGCCAGCCGAGCACGCCGCCGGTGTGGATGGAGAGGTGGAGATTCAAGTAGCGCCACAGCAGCGTGCCCTCGCGCGCGCTCGTGACGCCGAGCGTTTCGCCGCTGTATTGATCGAGGAAGACGACGCTGCGACCCGCGGGCGAGCGGTCCTCGGGAAAAGCGAGTTGCAGCCGAAAAGGCATTCGCGGCAGCACCGGCAACTCGCTGGAGACGGCACGCGCGCCGGGCAGCGCGGCCTCCGCTTTCGCGATGGCTTCGTCCACGGAGATGCGCGGCGATGTGGACGGCTGCGAGCGCGGGACCGGCGGGTGATCGGCGTGAAGGAAATAGAGCGTCATCCCGGTGCCCGCGACGATGAGCTGGAAGACCGATGAATACAGCCCCGCGACGCTGTGCAGCTCGAGATTGAGCCGGCGAAAACTTCCGCCGCGCCGCACGCCGAAGATCCTCAGCGGCCACCACAGCCACAGTCCGGTAAGTGCGAGGCCGAGCGTGATGCCGGTAGCGACGGCGACGATGGTGCCACCGGTTTTTCCCGCGAGCAGGCTCACGTGCAACCGCGTCATCGTGCGTAGGAATCCTTCGTTGCGCGGACGTGCGCCGAGCACTTCGCCGAGGCCGCGATCGAGATAGACGGCGCTTTTTCCCGTGAAACAAACCAGTGCGTCCCACTCGTCGCGCGGCAGGCGAAGGCCGAGGACTTTCGCGTCCGGGCGCTGCTGACGAAATGCGTCGAGCGATGCCTCGATGGTCTGCGAGGAGGCCGGGCGCGGCTTGCTCGGGTAGAGCTGCGGATTGAGCCAGCGATCGAGCTTCTGCTCGAAAATGAGTATGCCGCCGGTGAGCGCGAGCACGAGGATGACGAGGCCGGCGAACACGCCGACCCAGCGGTGCAGCCAGAGCAGGACTGGGCGAAAGTTCATACGCCAGCATAACGGCTGCGTGCCGTGGCGTGACAGCTACTTCGCCGGTTCCACTTTCGGCGGTTCAGGCTTCGGAGCCTCCGGTTTCGGCGGCGCGGCGATGACGGTGAGCCAGAGCTGATCGGTCGAGTCGATCACGAGCGTGGTGTAGCCCTGCGGAACGCCGTTATCCTCTCCGGTCTTCGTGAGGAAGAAGCGCGCTGTGTGCTCGGCGCCGTCTTCCACCTCGCGGAGCACGAACTGGATCGGCTGGCTCGCGGCTTTCGCCTCGGGTGTAGCGGTGAGTTTCAGCGTCACCTCGCCGTCCTTGTCGGGCACATCGATCTCGGCCGCGCTTACGCCTTCGGGCAGGTTCTTCGCTGCGAGCTTGAGCTTCGTTTTGAAGCCGTTCGCGCGCTTCACCGCGACCTTCGCCTCGGCAGGTTTGTCAGGCTTCACGACGAACGAATCGGCCACGGGTATCGCGGCCACGCTCGGTGCCGCCTCCTGCGCGCTGAGGCGATACGTGTAGCTCGCGCCGCCGCGGTGAGTGAGGTCGCCGACGGCCACGCTGAAGACCCCGTCGCTCGGCGCGGTCCACGTGAGCTTCGGATCGCGCGAGCCGTCCGAGTCGTCGGCGCGTGCGAGTTGCTTCGCGTCCTTGCCATCGATCCTCATCCACGCATCGAGCGGAGAGCCATCGCGCGCGGCGGTGAGCGTGAATTCGTAGGCGCGCTGCTTCACAGCCGTGAAGGTGAAGCGGTCTTCGTCGTCCGCGTGCTCGATGCGGCCGGCAATCGTGCCCGGCAGTGTGAGCGTCACTGGCTCCTCGCTCGGCTGCTCGGCCGGCGGCGCGGTGGTGAGGCGCAGCCGATAGATGCAGCCTTCACCGCCAGTGAGTCCGACTTCGGCACGACCCGGATACACGAAGCCCATCGTCTGCACGACGAAGACACCATCGCGGGGCGCGGTCCACGTGAGCACTGGATCGAGCGTGCGACCGTCGTGGGCGAAGGCGAGCTGCGTGCCGCGTTCGTCCACGATGCGGAGCAGGCCGTCGAAGGTGGACATGAGCACGTAGGCTTCGAGCGATGCGGTGAGCGTCTGGCCCTTCGTCAGCGCGACGGCGAAGGAGTCCACGTCGCCTGCCTTGTCGAGTTTGCCGCTGATCGTCGCGGGCAGAGCCGCGATCTTCTGTGGGGATCTGAATTCGTCGTTCGGTTCCGTGTCGGTCAGTTCAGGCTCGGGCGAAACGATGAAGAAACGCGGAGCCGATGCGCCGCTGTCGTTGAAGAAGCGCACGAGATGAGGGCCCGGCGCGGCGTCCTTGGCGATCTCCACGTCGAACTTCCCAGCCTTGTCCGTCGGCTTGAACGTGATGCCCGCCGCATCGACCCACGCCTTCACCGGCCATGGGTCGAACTTGCCGTTCGCAGTCACGGTCACGGTCGTGCCTTGCGGTCCGGCGGCGGGGAACAGGTGCTTGAGCGAAGGCTCCGCTGCGGACGCGGTGAGCGAGGCGGCGAACAGCAAGCCAGCGACGTGCGACGATGCCACGCGCTTAAACGAACAGCTCTTTGATCAGCCGCCCGTCGTTCACGAGATGCACCGGCTTTCCACTCTGCGTGTGCAGCAGCGTGTGCGGATCGATCCCCAGCTTCGTGTAAAGCGACGCGGCAAAGTCCTCGGGCCGATACACGTTCTCCGACGCGTTGTATCCCTTCGCATCGGTCGCGCCGACGATCTGCCCGCCGGGGATGCCCGCGCCGGCCATGAGCACCGACATCGCGTGCGGCCAGTGATCGCGGCCGGCGTCCTTGTTGATCTTCGGCGTGCGGCCAAACTCACCGGTCGCGATAACGAGTGTGTTCTCCATCAGCCCGCGCTCGTGCAGGTCGGTGAGAAGCGCGGAGAGCGCTTGGTCGAACGTCTTCAAGCGCGCGCCCTTGTAAGTCTCGAAGAGCTTCCGGTGATCGTCCCAGCCGCCGTAGTGGACCGTGACCCACGACACGCCGACTTCGACGAGCCGCCGTGCGAGCAGCATGCGCTGGCCGACGTCGCTGCGTCCGTAGCGGTCACGGACTTTTGCGTCCTCCTTGCTGATGTCGAAAGCGGCCTGCGCCTTCGACGACGACACGAGGTCGAAGCCCTGCTGGTAAAACTTGTCGAACACGACCGCGGGATCCTCGACGAGCTTGTCGTTGAAGCGCTGCATTCGGTCGAGCGATGCGCGCAAGTCGCGCCGCGTGCGCGCGCGCCCCTCGGCGATGTCGGCAGGCACGACCACGTCGCGCACTTGAAAACCATTCGCGTTCGGATCGCCGCCGATGACGAATGGCGCATGCTGGCCGCCGAGAAAGTTCGGCCCGCCCGAGCGCGTGTTGCTCGGCATCGCCATGTAGGCCGGCAGCCCGCTCCGCACGCCGCGATCGTAGGAGACCATCGAGCCGAACGACGGATGAAACGTGACGAACGCGCCGCAGCCGACGGGCACGGGCGTCGGCGCACCGGTCATCATGTAGTGATTACCGCCGCCGTGATTCGGATCCTTGTGCGCGATCGAGCGGATGACGGTGAACTTGTCGAAAGCCTTCGCCAGCTCCGGCACCGGCTCGCTGAAATGCACGCCCGGCACGCAAGTCGGGATGCTCTTGAACGTGCCGCGAATCTCCGCCGGCGCGTCCGGCTTCGGATCGAACGTCTCGTAATGCGACGGCCCGCCATCCATCCAGACCATGATGCAATTGACGTTCTTCTTCGCGGGCGAAGTCGCCGCCGAAGCGCGCAGCCGCAGCAGGTCGGTGAGCCCGAGCCCAAGCGTGCCGCCGAGGCCGACTTGCAGGAAGTCGCGACGGGAAATGCCAGCGCAGTTGCGGTGAAGGGAAGTCATCGGATGTGTGGGAAGTAACACCCGGTGCCGCAACTTCGTAGGGACTAAAAATGCGGCGGGCTACGCGGGCAGGCTGACGACGAAGATCGCGCCGCTCCCCGGCTCGCTCGCAGCTTCGATGCTGCCGCCGATCGCCAGCACGATGGCTTTGGTAATCGCAAGGCCGAGGCCGCTGTGGCTGGCGGTGCGCGCCCGGTCGGCGCGGTGGAAGTGCTCGAAAATGTGGGGCAGGTCTTCGCGGCGATGCCGGGTCCGGTGTTGCTGACGGTGAGAACGGCGGTGTCGTTTTTGCGCTTGGTCGTGACCTGCACTTCACCGCCGTTGCGGTTGTAGTCGATCGCGTTGCCGAGCAGGTTCGTGAGGACTTGCGCGAGGCGCTCGGCGTCGCTCCGGCACGCGGTCGCGGGAAGATCGGCGTGGATCTGGATGCCGCGCGCACTTGCCAGTGGGCGGACGAGTTCGATGCAGTCCGCGGCGATCCTCGCGAGATTGCATTCGTCGCGGCGCATCGGCTCCTGGCCTGCGTCGAGGCGAGCGAGTTCGAGCAGCGACTCGATAAGCCGACGCATCGGCTGCGCGGCTCGCTGGATGGCCTCGAAGGCCTCACTCTGCTCCTCGCTCAGGCCCTCGCTGGCGAGGCCGTTTTGCGCGTGGGTGAGCACGACGGCGGCGGGCGTGCGCAGTTCGTGCGCGGCGTCGGCGGTGAAGCGTGCCTGCTGGCTGTGGAGGCGTCGCACTTTTTCGAATGGGGCGGGAAGCAACTCGATGGGCGTAGCACGTTCGCGGAAAAGCGTCCCGGCTGGGCTGCGCCGATCCACGACCTGCTCGCGAAGCGCGGTGGCGCCGTCGTCTTCCACGGGCACGATCACCTCTATGTGCGTGGCGAGCGCGACGGCGTGATCTATCAACTCGTGCCGCAGCCCGGCCACTCGCGCTTCGACAACACGCGCAGCGCCGAGGAATACGGCTACAAAAGCGGCGTGATCGCAGGCGCATCCGGCATCATGCGCATCGGCGTGTCGGCGGAGAAAGCGGTGGTCGATTACGTCCGCGCGTATCCCGTCGAGGCGGAGAGCGCCGAGAGCAAGACGGGCTCAGTATCGCACAGCTACGAAGTCCGCCCGCGCTGAGTAGGTCAGTGGTTGAAGACGAACTCCGCTGAATTCATCAGCGCCCAGAGCACGTCCTCGGTGGCCGAGCGGCGGGTGGCGCCTTCGGCGGTGAAGGGGGAGAGCGCGAGCTTCAATTCGTCGTTGGCTGGCTTGCGCGAGTAGCAGGCGAGGTAGAGATCGGTCACGATTTCCTCGGGTTTGAGCGGGCTCTCGGCGAGGCGCTGCACGCGGGCGGCTGCGCCTTTGCTCGCGAGCTTTTCCTGGAGCAGGCGCGAGTTCATGAGGTGCAGCGCTTGCACGATGCTCGGGCGCGGGTCGCGTTCGCAGGGCGTGTCGCTGCTCGGGTTCGGGCGGCCGAAGGCGTCCATCGTCTGCGAGTCGATCTTGTAGCTCCATGCCTGCATCGCGCGGCTGCCGGGCGGCATCCCGGGGAAGGTGTCGGGCACGGCAGTGATGTCGGCGACGGCGTCGGCAAGCACTTCGGCGGGGAGACGGCGGCGGTAGGCACGGGAGAAGTTGCGCGTGTCGGCGGCGTTGAATTCGTTCGGCACGGCGCTGAGCTGGTAGAGGTGTGAGCGCAGGATCGTGCGCATCAGCTCCTTGAGGTTGAACTTTTGCCGCACGAGCTCCTGCCCGAGCGCGTCGAGTAGCGCGGGGTTTGCGGGCGGGTTCGAGATGCGAAAATCATCCACGGGATCGACGATGCCGCGGCCAAAGAATGCGGCCCACACACGGTTCGCGGCGGCGCGCGCAAAGAACGGATTCTTCGCGTCGGCGAGCCAGTCGGCGAGCGCGCGGCGCGGATCGGAGTCGTCGGTTTTCACGAGCGGGCCGTCGGGCGCTTTCGGGTCGAGCAACTCGCCGGTCACGGGATGCTTCACCGATTTGCCGGAGGCGAAATAGAACGTCTCATTCCCCGCGGAGATCGGCGCGGAGATGCCGGCGCCTTTTTGCTTCAGCGGCCCGAAGAACGCGGCGAAGCGGTAGAAGTCGTCCTGCCCCCACTTCTCGTTCGGATGATGATGGCACTTCGCGCAGTCGAGCCGCACGCCGAGGAAGAGCTGGCTGAACAACGTTGTGAGCACGTCGGGCTCGCGCTTGTCGCGATAGATCACGGCGGGGCCGTAGCGGTGGGTGTTGCCCTCGGCAGTCACGATCTCGCGCACGAACTGGTCGTAGGGTTTGTTCTCGCGGAAGCTCTCGCGCAGCCATTGGTCGAGCACATACACGCTCTTGATGCCCGCGCGGTCCGGCGGCGGGCGCAGCAAGTCGGCCCATTTGTTCGCCCAGTAGTCGGCGTAAAACGGATGCGCGAGCAGGTGGTCGATGAGCTTCTCGCGATCGGGATTCGCGAGGAAGTCGCGCGCTTCCTCCGGCGTCGGCAGCGCGCCGATCGTGTCGAGCGTCGCGCGCCGCAGGAACTCCGCGTCGCTGCATCGCTCGGACGGGAAAAAGCCGAGCCGCTTGAACTGCGCGTAGGCGAGTTCATCGATGAAGTTCTTTACCGGCAGCGTCGCGTATTTTTCCGCGGGCAGCAGCTTGTCGGCGGGCACCACGATGCGCGCGTCGGCGACCAGCCCCATGAACCGCGCGATGATCACCGCCTGGCCGCTCATTTGCCCGATGCCCACTGCGCCGTCGTCGGTCACGCGCGCGACTTCCTTGTCGCTGGAGCTGAAGCTCGCGAGCGCGGTCACGTCGCGCTTCGACTTGTCGGAGTAGATCGCCTCGACGCGCAGCGACTGCTTCGCGCCTTTCGCGTAGGTCTGCTCGCCGGGCGTCACCACGAGACGATCGAGCGACGGTTCGTCGTCCGCGCGGAAGACCATGCCGCCGCGAATCCACTGCACGAGGGTCTTGTAAGCGACGGAGTCTTTCGTGAACCGCTCGCCACCTTCGTGCGGGATCGTCTCGGTGGCCTTGAGCAGGAAGAGGCTTTCCTCCGGCGCCGCGGGAAAGGTGCGCCGCCCGCGTGCTTCGCGCACCAGCGCGCGGTGGTCGGCCTGTGGGTCGTAGGAGAAGACGGTGAGCCGGAAACCGTTCTGTCCATCGGGCTTCGCGTGACACGCGCCCGCGTTGCAGCCGGCGCGATTGAGCACCGGCAACACATCGCGCACGAAGCTCGGCGGCGCGTTCTTCGGCGCGGCGTTCGCATTCACCGCGAGCTTCGCGACGAGCTTGCCGTCCTTGTCCCAACCGAAGACTCGCCCGTCCTGCGCGCCGGCAAAAACGCGCGCGCCATCCGCCGATGCGGTGACGCAATCGAGCGCGATCTCGGGCACCTCGTAGCGGCGCACCTTCGCCGCCTCGGAACTCTGTGTGCCGTTGTGCGATTGCAGATCCGTATAGCGCTCGACGTAGCCGCCATCGGTCGCTGCGAAGATCGCCGTGTTCCAGGTCAGCCCCGTGATCCCGACCGTGTGCCGGCCGAGTATGGCGATGCGTTCTTTGGTTTTCACGTCCCACACCTTCACCTCGCGATCCGCGCCGCCGCTGACGAGCCGCTCGGCTTTCGGATCAAAAGCCACCGTCAGCACCTGCGCGGTGTGGCCTTCTAGTTTCGCGAGTTCCTTGTGCGTCGCGAGATCCCAGAGCTTCACCAACTTGTCGCCGCCCGCCGTGGCGAGCAGCTTGCCGTCGGCGCTCACCGCGAGGTCCGCGATCGTGTCGCCGTGCGCTTTCCACGAGTCGGTGATCGCACCGCTCTCCGCGTCCAGAATCCGCACCGTGCCTTCCTCGGTGATGCGTCCGTCGGCGACAAGGAACTGCTTTCCATCCGGCAGAAAACGGATCGCGGCGATGCGGTCGGTAAGTCCGCTCGTGATCACGCGTTCGGCGGCGAGCGACTGCGCTTCCCAAATCACCACGCGGCGAAACGCGCCCGTGATCAACCGCTTCCCATCCGGACTCCACGCCATGGCCTGCACCGCATCCGGATGCGCGCTCGCCCGCGCGACGAGCACCGGTTCCTTCTCCGCTACGTTGTAGATCACCACTTCGTTCGCGCAGCCGATCGCGAGGCGCGTCGCATCCGGCGAAAGCGCGAGCGCGAGCACGGGTCGATACGCCGCCGGCATCGCCGCGAGCGCGACCTGGCGCGGCACGGGCGGCGGCTCGACGAGCGCCGCGGCATCCCACTGCGCGCCGTCCTTCACCCAGCGCCCGAGCGAGTCGATCTGCGTCGGGGTGAGCTGCTTCTTCGGCGGCATGTGCGGGTCGGCTTCCGCCGCGAGCGCGGTGATGATCCCACTTTTCTCCGGCGCGCCCGCGACGAGTGCATCGCCACTCTCGCCGCCTTTGAGCAGCGCCTCGCGCGAGGTCATCACCAGCCCGCCCTTGTGCTTCTGTTCGTTGTGACAGGAGAAGCAGTTCGACTTGAGCAGCCGCATCGCCGCGGCAGCATCCTGCGCACGCACCGGGAGTGCGGTGAGGACGATGAGGAGTGCAGCGAGGATCTGGACCGGGGTCACAAGCGTGGAGAATCCGAACGCGCGCCGGGCCTTGGCATCGAAATGGACGAACGCCCCTCGCAATTTGGCCGGGCGGACTTTTCCAAGAAGCCGTCGAGGCATGGATTGATTGAGCACCTATGTCCCTCCGCACCCTCGTTCCCCTCACCATGCTCGCCTTCGCCGCGCCGCTCGCCGCGCAGGATGCCGACGGCTTCGTCCCGCTTTTCAACGGCCGCGACATGACCGGCTGGGTGCGGGTGAATGGCGCGGAGGACACATTCACCGCGCGCGATGGGATGATCATCGATACCGGCGTGCCGATCGGCGTGATGCGCTCGGCGCGGATGTATGAAAACTTCATCCTCGAATACGAGTGGCGGCACATGAAGTCGGGCGGCAACAGCGGGTGCTTCGCGTGGAGCGACGGGCTGCCGAACACGGGCGGACCGTTCCCGCGCGGCATCGAAGTGCAGGTGCTCGATCCGGGCTACGCCGTCGCGCACAAGGGTGCGAACGAGTGGTTCACGACGCACGGCGATCTCTTCCCCGTGCGCGGCGCGACGATGACGCCGACAGGGCGTATCTCGAAGACGGGCCAGCGCAGTTTTCCGACCGAAGACCGCACGAAGCCATCGCCCGAGTGGAACCACTACCACCTCGTCGCGAACGCCGGCGAACTGCGGCTCTCGGTGAACGGGAAGGAAGTGACCGTGGGCAAGGACTGCGTGCCTCGGAAGGGCTACCTGAGCCTCGAAGCGGAAGGTAGCGAGGCGCACTTCCGCAACCTGCGCATCAAGGAGCTGCCGACGACGAACACGCCGCCCGAGCAGACCGCGAACGCTTACGAAGGGTTCAAGCCGCTCTTCACCGGCAAGGATTTCGGCGGCTGGAAAGTGAACGATACGATCGCAGCCGCGTGGAGCGTGAGCGGTTCGCACTTCACCAGCAAAGGCGGCGCGAAGGGCCCGGGCCTCGATTTGTGGACGGAGAAGAAATACCGCGATTTCACGCTTTGTGCCGACTGGCGGCTCACGAAGAAGCCGCAGCCGAAAGCGCTGCCGACCTTCACCGCCGACGGGCTCTACGCTCGCAATGCGCAAGGCCAGATCATCAAGGCCGAGATCCCTGACGCGGGCGACAGCGGCATCCACCTGCGTGGCGATGCGCGCTACCAGGTGAACATCTGGAGTCAGCCGATGGGCTCGGGCGACATCAACGAACTGCACAAGGACGAGAAGATCCCCGCCGAGTTGCGCCGCGCGATGCTGCCGAAGATGCGGGCCGATGAGCCGTTCGGGAAATGGAACCGCTTCTTCATCACGCTCAAAGGCGACCGCGTCACCGTGGTGCTCAATGACCAGACCGTGATCGACAACGCGCAGCTTCCCGGCATCGCACCCGAGGGGCCGATCGCGCTGCAATACCACGGCGACGACGTGGAGTTCGCGAACCTCTTCATCCGCGAGCTGTAGGCCGGAGAAAATTGCGCTGTCCCGTCTTTGCCGGGGCGCGCACGATCGCACACCGCCATGAACACGCTCCGCTTCACCTGCCTGCTGGCGCTCGCCGCGCCGCTCCTCTGCCTCGCGCAACAAAAGCCGAGCTACCCCGACGCCGAAGCCGGCAAGCACGTGGGCGAAGAAGCGACCGTCACGGGCAAAGTCGTCGCGGTATCGAAATCCGGGAAGGGCACGACGTTCCTGAACTTCGGCGATCGGTTTCCGCGGCACACGTTCGGCGGGGTCGTCTTCGCGCGCGACGAAGCGGTGGTCGGCGACGTGAAGCAATACGAAGGCAAGGACATGGCGCTCACCGGCCGGATCGAGGCGTCGCCTGACGGCAAGCCGCAGATCGTCATCAAGACGGCGGACCAGCTCAAACTCGCCGGCGCAGCGATGCCCTCATCGTCACCCGCACCACCCGCGACGCCGCCGATGCCTTCGCCGTCCACATCCGCACCGCCGTCACCACCCGCGCCCGCGGCGGCCACGCCGGCCACGCCTTCACCGAAACCGGCGGCGAAAATCGCGCTCGCATCGAACTGGAATAGCGCAGGCGCGGGCGGCGAAATGACGCGCAAGGATCTCGCGAAGATTTTCGCTGCTTATGGCTCGGCGAGCACGAGCACCGAGGCGGCTGCGCCGGCGGAGGTCTACCCGGGAGTGCCGTTCCTCGCGCCGCTGGCGCTGGCGAAAAAGCGCCTCAACCTCGAGGGCGCTACGTCGGCGAAGACGAGGGTCGCCTGCCCTGGGCTGCCGCAGGGATCGTTCACCGCGCATGCGTTCAGCGGCGTGTTCATCGGCGGGTTCAACCGGCTTTTTCTCGTGACCGACAACGCCGATCAGGTCGTGAGCGTGCTCGCGGTCGAGGAGAGCACGCGCTCGCGCACGCCGAACGCGACCGACACGACCGGCTACCACACCTACAACTTCATCATCCACCGCGCAAAGGGCACAGACGACCTCGTGATCCGGCATGAGATCGCGACCGACGGCGCACCTGCGGGCGTGGTCGTGGTGGACAGCATGCTGGTCGATCCGACCGATCCTGAAAATCCGCCCCCGGTTCGCTCGACGCGGAGCACGTCGAGCCGCTCGACGAGTTCCTCGAAGCCAAAGACTGGCAAGGTGCTCGAGCGTTCGCGCTGGTTCGTGCCGGTGCCGGTCGTGAATCTCATCCTCGACTGCGTCGGGCGCTGACGATGCGAACCATCAGCCTCGCCCTTCTCGTCGCCGCAGCCTGCCACGCGCAGTTGCCCGACCTCGCCGCGCTGCTCGATCACCGCATCATCGACCCCGGTTTGCCGCTCGCGGAAGTGCAGGCCTTTTGCGAGGCGAAGGTGCCGCCGATGCCCGCGGTGAAGACGCTCGCGGAATGGGAGAAGTTCGCGGCGCAGGCGCGGCAGGACGCGCTCGACAAGGTCTATTTCCGCGGCGCGCTCGCGCGGCAGTGGCGCGAAGCGAAAACGAAGGTCGAGTGGCTCGACACGATCCCCGGCGGCCCCGGCTACCACATCAAGAAGCTGCGCTTCGAAGCGCTGCCGGGGCTGTGGATTCCGGCGCTGCTTTATCAGCCGGATGGGATCACCGGGAAGATTCCCGTCCATGTCGCCTTGAACGGGCACAACTACGAGAACGGCAACGCCGCGCCCGACCAGCAACTCCGCTGCATCAACCTCGCGAAGCGCGGCGTCGCATCGCTCAACGTCGAGTGGATCAACATGCGCCAGCTCCACGCCGACGGCTTCTCGCACTACCGGCTCAACCAACTCGACCTCTGCGGCGTGAGCGGACTCGCGCCGTTCTACCTCGCGATGTCGCGCGGGATCGACGTGCTGCTCGCGCTGCCCTACGCCGATGCGAAGCGCGTGGCCGTGAGCGGACTCTCCGGCGGCGGCTGGCAGACGATCACGATCAGCGCGCTCGATCCGCGCGTGACGCTGTGCAATCCGGTCGCCGGCTACTCCAGCTTCAAGACGCGTGCGCGCTTCCCATCCGATCTCGGCGACTCCGAGCAGACACCGAACGACCTCGCGACCGTCGCCGACTACACACACCTCACCGCGATGCTCGCGGGCCGCGCCGCGCTGCTCACCTTCAACGCGAAGGACAACTGCTGCTTCGCCTCCGACCACGCGCTCCAGCCGCTGCTCGACGCCGCGGAGCCGATCTTCCGGCTCTACGGCCAGCCCGAGCGCCTGCGCTCGCACATCAATTTCGATCCCGGCACGCACAACTACGAGGTCGATAACCGGCAGGCGTTCTACCGGATGGTCGGCGACATTTTCTTCCCCGGCGATGCGGGCTTCAGCGCGGCGGAGGTTCCGTTCGACGCCGAGGTGAAAAAAAACGCGGAACTGGAAGTGCGGTTGCCCGCAGACAACCTCGACCTTCACAAACTCGCTGTCGCGGCGAGCAGCGGCCTGCCACGCGGAGAAGCGACGCGCGAACGGCTGGCAGAGATCGTGAAATACAAAGCGCACGCCGTCACCGCCGAGCGCGCGGGCGAGGAAACGTGCGGCGAGGTAAAGGCGACGCTTTGGAAGCTGCGCGTCGGCGGCACTTGGACGGTGCCCGTCGTCGAACTCGTGCGCGGCGAACCAAAGGCCATCGCGCTCGTTGTCGCCGATGGCGGCCGCAAGAGCGCCGCGGCGCAGATTGAAGCGCTGCTCGCCGCCGGCCAGCGCGTGCTCGCGGTCGATCCATTCTACTTCGGCGAGTCGAAGATCGCGCAGCGCGACATGCTCTACGCGCTGCTCGTCGCCGCAGTCGGCGATCGTCCGCTTGGCATTCAGGCGAGCGAAGTCGCCGCCGTCGCGCGCTGGGCGGGCGATGAGTTCAAGGCCCCCGTTTCGCTCGAATCCATCGGCCCGCGCAGCAGTGTCTTCGCGCTCGTCGCCGCCGCGCTGGAGCCGCGCATCGCATCGCTGAAGCCGGCCGACGCGCTCGCCAGCCTGCACGACCTGATCGACAAGGATTGGACCGTGGAGAAACAGCCCGAGCTGTTCTGCTTCGGTCTGCTGGAGTCCTTCGACGTGCCGCAGCTCCGCGATCTCGTCGGCGCGAAGCGACTCCGCTGATCCTATGAAAACCACCGCGCTCATCTTTCTCTCGCTCGGCTTCACCGCTGCCGCACAGACTCCTCCGCTCGTCTCGCCCGAGATCGAAGCTGGACGCACCACCTTCCGCCTGCGCGCGCCGCAGGCGAAGGAAGTCGTGCTGCGCGGGCAATGGACGAAAGCGGCGGTGCCGATGACTCGGGGCGGCGATGGGGTGTGGAGCGCGAGCGTGGACCCGATGCCGGCGGGCATTTGGGAATACAGCTTCGTCGTGGATGGCTTCAACGCGCTCGACCCGGTGAACACCGCCTTCAAGCCGCAGCGCGAGGGACAGAAGAGTATCGTGCACGTTCCGTCGAGCCCGCCCGCGCCGTGGGACTGGCAGGACGTGCCGCACGGCACGGTGCATCAGCATGGCTACCTCGCGAAGACGCTCGGCCGTGCGCGCGAGCTGCGTGTCTATACGCCGCCGGGCTACGAACGGAGCGGGGAGAAGAAGTTCCCGCTGCTCGTGCTCCAGCACGGCTCGGGCGACAATCAGCGCACGTGGACCGAGCACGGCAAAGCGCACTGGATTCTCGACAACCTCATCGCGCAGGGCAAAGCGCAGCCGATGATCGTAGTGATGCTCGACGGGCACCCGCTCGGCGCGACCGCGCGCGGTGCCGAAGCGAAGCGCGCGGCAGCGATCGAGGCGTTCCGGCGCGAGTTGTTCGACGACGCGCTGCCGCTGGTCGAGTCGCTCTACCGCGTGGAAACGGATCCATCTCAACGCGCGCTGGCGGGGCTGAGCATGGGGGGCGCGCAGGCGCTCAGCGTCGGACTCGGCGACCTCGGGCGCTTCGCGTGGGTCGGCTGTTTCAGCGGCGGCGTGACCGACACGGTGAAGCAGAAATTTCTCGCCGATCTTCCCGCTGCGAACGCGAAACTGCGGCTGCTGTGGATCGCCATCGGCAAGGACGATCAGGGCAAGGCGCGCAACGAGGAGTTCGTCGCAGCGCTGAAGGAGAAGGGCATCCGCCACACGTGGCTGCTGAGCGAAGGCGATCACTCGTGGCCGGTTTGGCGGCAGTATCTCGCGGAGTTCGCGCCGCTGCTTTTCGCGGAGAAGTAGCGCGCGCTACTCCGGCTTAAAGTTGATCGGAATCTCCACGATGTCCTCCTTGCCGAGGCCGGGCGGGAGCGGGTCGATCTTGGTGACTTGCTCGGCGGCGGCGAGGACGGAGCCGTCCATGAGCGAGTTGCCGCTCGACTTGATTAGCTCGTGGCCGAGCACGGTGCCATCGCGTTTTACGCGGATCTTGAGCGTGACCACGAGCGATGCGGAATCGGCCACGCTCGGCGGCGCCCACACGGCGTAGTAGCGATCGCGCAGGCCGGAGAAATACCAGCCGAAGTCGCTCGGCTTGCCCGCGCCGGGGCCGGTGCCCGCGGTGCCCTTGCCTTTGCCGTCGCCCATCGCGGGGCCTTTGGCGGCGCCGGGCTTTGCAGCGTTGGGTGAGTCGCTGGTGCCGTCGGCATCAGTCTTCGCGGCGGGCTTTGGCGAAGCCTTCACGCTGGCTTTGGGAGAAGCCTCCGGCTTCGGCGACGCAGACTTCTTCGGCGTGGCTTTGGGCGTCGGCTTCGTGGTGGTCTTCGGCTTGGGTTTGGGAGTCGGCGAGGAAGGCTTCGGCGTTGCGGGTTTGGGCGTCGCTGGCTTCGGTGTGGCGGGCACGGGCGTCGCGGGTGGCGGCGTGGCTTTGGGAACGGCGAGGTCGCTCGTCGCGGGCGCGGGCGGTGGTGGTTCGGGGACCGGATCGGGCGGTGGCGGGGTGGGAGGCTCTGGTTCTGGAGGCGGGGCGGACGCGGCTCCGGGATCGCCGCCGCCGAGCAGGCCACCGTCGAGCCACTGGATCTGCTCGATCTTCGCCTTGGGCTGGAACTTTGCAGTGATGGCGAAGACGACGAGCACGAGCACGTGCGCGGCGACGACATAGATTGCGGTTTGCCGAAACTCCCGCCGCTCCCGCGCGCCTTCCGGCTCGGCGCTGGAGAGGCGCGTCTCGCGGTCGGCTTCGCTCAAGCGCGGCATCGGCTACGGCTGCTCGGGGTTCGTGACGACGCCGACCTTTTTGATCTGCGCGCGCTGCACGGCGTCCATCACGTTCATCAGCTTTTGCACGGCGAGGTCCTTGTGCGCGCGGACGACGACGCCGACTTCCGCGTCCTCGACCTTGAGCGCGGCGAGTTGGGCCTCGAGCTGTTCGAGCGAAGTCGGCTGGCCATTGAGCTCGATGCTCTCGTTTTGATCGATCGCGATGGTCTGCACGGCGCTGGGGTTCACCTGGTTCTTCGCCGCGTCGCTCGTCGGCAGCACGAGATCGACGCTGTTCTCCATCAGCGGCGTGGTGATCATGAAGATGATCAGCAGCACGAAGGCGAGATCGAGCAGGGGCGTGACGTTCAGCTCGCTGAGCGTGTGGAGCGCGTGCTTGTCGGTGAAGCGTCGCATGGCTTACAGGCGCCGCTTTTCCCCGCCGTGATCGACGTAGCGGTGCTCGAAGGCGCTCACGAGTTCGGCAGCGAAGTTGTCCAGCTCGACGATCATCCCGCGGATCGTGGTGACGAGGAAGTTGTAGCCGAACATCGCGGGGATCGCGACGAGCAGGCCGGTGACGGTCGTGATGAGCGCGGCGCTTACGCCGGGCGCCATCGCGGCGAGGTTGGCGGAGCCGGCTTTCGCGACATCGGAGAAAGTGTCCATCACACCCCACACGGTGCCGAGCAGACCGAGGAAAGGCGCGCCGCTCACGGCGGTGGCGAGCAGGATCATTTGCGACTCAAGCCGCAGCGCATTCTCGCCGACGGCGCGTTCGAGCGCGGTCTGCACCATCCGCATTTGCGAAGCGGAAATCTTCGGCGCGCTCTCGAGCCGCGCGCGGAAGGTGTCATCGACCTCGCTGCTGCCGAGGAGCTGAAAGCACAGCTCACGGCAGCCGGCTTTGTAGACCGAGAAGATCGGCGTGCCCTCGAAGCGCGCGCGTTCCCAAAACAAGTGCAGCGGCTGGCGGTCGGCACGGAAGAGGGCGAGGAAACGATCGCGCTGATCCCGCGCGCGGCGGGTGACGCGGAACTTCGTGACCATGACCGTCCACGCGAGCACCGAGCCGAGGAAGAGTGCGGCGAGGACGACCTTGCCCGGGAGCGTGGAGTTCTCGAGGGCAAAGACGAGCCCGCCGCCGCTCTCGGCGAGGATGACGCTGGGTGAGCCGGGAATGAAGTTGGCGAAAAGCGTTGCCGCCATCAGAGGGCGGTTGCTCTAGTGCGCACGTCCTCCTTTGCAAAGACCAAACCACGTCGCGTGAGACCGCTCGCTCTACTCCTCGCCCTCGCCTTCGCCGCCCATGCGGAGGAAAACCGTTACGACGCGTTCTCGAAAACGATCATGCCGTTCATCGGCGTCTTCGCGAAGGATCGGAAATCGGAGAACCGGGCGTTCACGCTGAAGGTGCGGATCGAGCAGTCGAGCGATCTGCCCGCCGAGCTGAATGGCGCGAGCGCGGAGCTCGCGGTGCAGGTGCCGGACAAAATCCGGCTGCACGGGCCGCTGCTCGGCGAGACGTTCACGCTCGTGCGCGAGGATGAGAAGATCTGGATTTATCCCGGCGCGAAAGCGCGCGCGCTGCTCGACGCGGCCGTCGCGGGCAAGGAACTGCCGCCCGCGGAGAAGAAGTTCAAGCTGGGCGAGTTCGAGCTGCCCTTTCCCGAGAAGCAGCTCATCTTTCTCGCCGCGCTTTTCACGATCAAGGACCTCGGAACCGAGAGCGTCGATGGCGTCGAGTGCCGCGCAATGGATGTGTCGCTGATGCCCGAACTCGCGAAGTCGCTGAAGGCCGACGGCTGGGTCGGGCGCCTATGGATTCGCCCCGACTACACGCCCGCGCGGCTCACGCTCGCGAAGAAGGGCTGGCACATCGTGCTGCGGTTCGAGGACGTGCAGTTTGCGAAAGAGCTGCCCGAAGAGACTTGGGCGCCATCGAGCGCCGAAGCCGGCGACGTGCTGCGCCTCGAGCCGAAGGAATACAGCCGCTTCCTCCGCGCGATCGGCGGCGGGAAGTGACGGCTCATTCGACCAGCGAAGAATTGCTGCCACGCTGAGGGCGCCGAGCTTTCCGCCCCATGCACCGCGTTCTCCCCCTCGCCATCGCCAGCGTGTGGATCTTCCACGGGCTCTACAGCAAGCTGCTCGACGGCATCCCGCGACACCGGGCCATCGTCGCACGTGTGCTCGGTGAGGAATGGGCGGTGCCGGCGACCGTGGTCGTGGGCGTGCTGGAGGTGTTGCTCGGTGCATGGGTGCTCAGCGGATGGAACCGGAGGGCGTGCGCGGTGGTGCAAACGCTGGCGCTCGTGGCGATGAACTCTATCGAAATCGCCATCGCGCGCGATCTCCTCATTTCCGCGGCTGGGATGCTGGCGCTGAATGCCGCCTTTCTCGCGGGCGTGTGGTTTTGGGCCACTCGCCCGACCTCGGTCGCCTGACCTTCCCCCGCTCAGGCGCGCCAGCCGAGCTGCCAGCATCCGCACGCGGCGAAAAGCACGGTCAACCCCAACCAGACGAACGTGAAGAGCCAGTGGATAGCCGTTTCGCGCGGCTTCCCCCGCCACAGCTCCCAGCCATACACGAACCACTGGCAGTGGAGCCGCGCGCCCCAGAACGCCGCGAACGACCACGCCAGCCACGCTCCGGCGCGCGTCGGCAGGAGGAAGACCGCCGGTTCGAGCAGGCACGGCAAGCCCATCATCACCAGCACGAGGCAGATGAAGAGCGTGTGGACGTGGAAGATCGCGCGATTCACCGGTGTGAGTTGCTCCGCGTCTTCGCGCCAGCGCAGGTGCCGGCCGATGAAGACGTGAGTCAGGGCGAGTGCGATCAGACCGAGGCCGGCGATTCGGAGTAAGAGCAGGAGTAGAGATTCCATCATGGCGAGGTGAGGACAAAAACGCGCAGCCAGGGCGTGAGGCGAAACTCGTCCGCGTCGCGCAGTCCCGTGTCTTCCCAACAGAGACGCCAACTCGCGGGCGAGTGGAAGTGCAGGAAGCCGGGACCGAAGGCGAGGAAGTTGGCCACATCGCGCGTGTGCTCCACGAGCACTACGCGGCCACCCGGTCGCAGGCAGCGGTGCGCTTCCGCGAACCACGTGGTGCGTTCGGCTTCGCGGCGAAATTCGTGAATGGCGAGCAGGCCGAACACGACATCGGCTTCCCCGCCGGGCAGCGGCCAGCGGTCGAATGGCGCGGCGATCGTGCCCGGCTGCGGCGGAAAAAGCCGCCGCGCCCGATGGATGGACGGCTCGGTCATGCGCGCGGGATCGAAGTGATCGAGCACCAACCAATGCTCCGGAGCGAGATGCTGCCGCAGTGCGGCGGATGCTTCGTCGAACCCCGCGTGGCAGAAGATGAAGCGGCGTCCTTTTTCCCCGCGCAACGCCCGCTCGATCCAGCGCCAGCGGTAGAGATCCGAGCGATCATAGACGAGATGCGACACCGCGAGCGATCCGGCGAGAAACCAAGCACACCCGGCGATCGCCAGCGCGCTCGCACTGCGGACGACGGTCGCCGGCGCGCACAGCAGCACGCCGATCGCGCCGGCGAGCACGAGCGCGGCGATGGCATAAAACGGCCAGTTGAATCGCACGATGGAAACCATGCCCTGCCACGTCCCGCGTTCGTTCATGAGGAAGCCCGCGGCTTCACGATCCGGCCGCGCTCCCACCGATACGGGATTCCTTCCACCTCGAAAGCATTCGCGAGGATCGGCGTCGTGCCGCGAAAGGGCGGTTCATCGAAGAGCGCCACGCGCCACTCGCGCACAGTGACGGGCCGCGGCGTCCAATTCGTCCGCGTGCCCTCGACGACCACCACGCAGCCATCGGTCTCCGGGCTGAAGGTGAACGGCATCGGCCCCGCAAAGCGTCGCGCGGTTTTCCAATCGGGAAACGGCGAGCCGGGCGGCAGGTCCGCTCCGTCCTCCGGATCAAAGACGAGTTCGAGCGAAGGCGTGCCGTCCCGCTTTACGGTGCGAACGCGAGTCGCGCCCGCCGCGTCTTCTTCCTGCACGCGCATGTGGCGGTAGCGATAGCGCGTGAGCAGATTGCCCATCCACACCATGCGGCGCCGATCCGTCTCGCTCCGCAGAATGCGCAAGCCGCGCAAGCGCCGGCCCGACTCGTCGCGCAGTTGCGCAAACACGCGATAACCGGCGAGGAAGAAATCCTGGCCGAACAGCGCAGGAAAGCCCGCGGGGCGAAGCCTGCGTGTCCACACGAGCGCCACCGTGACGAAACCGAGGCCCTCGAAGGTATCGACCTCCAGCGGGGCCGGGAGCAGCGGTTGGAGGAGTGCAGTCGGAAAGGCGAACGACACGGCAACGACTCGATCGAACCAGGCGAGCACGGGAAATGGATGGCGCTGCAGCGGAGTCACGCCGGGCGTCTTAAACGATCACGGGCCGGTTTGGGAATCGTCGTTCTCGGATTACGCCCGTAGCGTTGCCACGAAATCGCGCACGAGTCGCGGCGCGGTCTTCGGCCGCCAGCTCACGGCGATGGGGAAGCGCGCGGGTGCGGGCGTGAGGCAGACGCCGCGTGAGTTGCGATCGCGCAGGATCGCCGCAGCTTTGGTGAAGCTGAGCGAGGCGGCGATGGCGACGAAGTAGCGCAGGTGGCGTAGTTCCATCGCGCCGATGATGCCGGAAAGGCATCGCTGCGCGAGCGACAAGGTATTTGGCGGCGCGCCGGGCGCGGGGCAGAGTCGGCGCATGATCACCATCCGCAAATCCAACGACCGTGGCCACGCCGAGCACGGCTGGCTCGATTCCCGGTTCTCGTTCTCCTTCGCCGAATACCACGACCCGGAGCACATGGGCTTTCGTTCGCTGCGCGTGATCAATGACGACCACATCGCGCCCGGCATGGGCTTCGGGATGCACCCGCATCGGGACATGGAAATCTTTTCCTACGTCCTCGGCGGGGCGCTGCAGCACAAGGATTCGATGGGCAATGGGCGGGTGCTTCAGCCGGGGCAAATCCAGCTCATGAGCGCGGGGACGGGGGTGCAGCACAGTGAGTTCAATCCGTCGAAGGAGACGACGCACATCCTGCAGATCTGGATCGTGCCGGCGAAGCGTGGGCTCACGCCGGGCTACACCGAGTGGCATCCGAAGCTGGAGCACGACCGCGCGAGCAAGGTGCTCGTCATTTCACCCGACGGCCGCGACGGCTCGGCGACGATCCATCAGGACGCGGACATCTTTCGCCTGCTGCTGAAGGCCGGTGAGCAGGTGACGCATGAGCTTCTGCCCGGCCGCGGTGCGTGGCTGCAAGTGGCGCGCGGGAAACTCACGCTCGATGGCGCGGCGATCGAGGCTGGCGATGGGGCGAGCACGGAGACCGCGGGCTCGCTTACGCTCGTCGCGACGAGCGACGCGGAGGCGCTGCTCTTCGACCTGGCGTAGCGTTCACGTCGCGTCGTAAACCACGGGAAGAATGGTTTTAAGCCGACTGCCGGAGTGGGCGGGCGGCACGCTACCCAAGGAGACGGTTGGTCTTAAGGCGACCCGGCGGCGTCACCTGCTATTACGTTAAAAGGATACACCGACCACCCGTAAACCGACTTCTATGAACTCAATCCCGAACTACAACCCGCTCGAACACCTTCCCGTCCTCTGCACCAGCCGTCGCGAATTCCTCGAGAAGACCGGCATGGGCTATGGGGCGATGTGCCTCGCGTCCATCCTCGGCGGGACCGCCGGGGCTGCGACCGCTGGTGTGGCGAAGGGCCCGCTGGCGCCGAAACTGCCGCACTTCCCGGTGAAGGCGAAGCGCGTGATCCATATCTTCGCCTCGGGCGGTCCGTCGCACGTCGATACGTGGGATCCGAAGCCGCTGCTGGAAAAGCACAACGACCAGGAGATCCCGGGGAACACCGGGCTGGCTTACGGCTCGCCGTTTAAGTTCGAGAAACACGGAAAGTCGGGCACCGAGGTGAGCGAAGTCTTCCCTGAACTGGCGAAGCACGTCGATGAGATGGCGGTCATCCGCTCGCTGTGGACGGACATCCCGGCGCACGAGGTCGCGCAGCGCTTTATGAATACCGGGGCGCTCCAGCTCCCGAAGCCGTCGTGGGGTTCGTGGGTGCTCTACGGGCTGGGCACGGAGAATCAGAACATGCCGGGCTTCATCACTCTCGGCGGCAAGCCGGAGTGGCGTCAGGCCAGCTTCCTGCCGGGCGTCACGCAGGGCGTGAATGTGAACTACGCGCCTGGGATGCGCCTCGAGGAGGTGCTGCTGAACATTCGCAACCAGTTCACCGGCACGAGCACGCAACGCGCGCAGCTCGACCTCGCGCAGAAGCTCAACCAGATGCATGCCGCGACCTTGCAGAAGGATGAGCAGCTCGAGGCACGCATCCAGGCGTTCGAGATGGCGTTCAAGATGCAGACCGAGGCGACTGATGCCTTCGACGTGACGAAGGAGCCGCAGGCGATGCGCGATCTCTACGGCAACAGCCCGATGGGCGCGAAGCTGCTCGTCGCCCGCCGGCTCGTGGAGCGCGGCGTGCGCTTCGTGCAGGTCGAGCATGGCGGTTGGGATCACCACAACGCGCTCGAAACCGCGATGCGCAAGAAAGCCGGAGAAGTGGATAGCCCGGCGGCGGCGCTGCTCACGGACCTCAAGCAGCGCGGCTTGCTCGACGATACGCTCGTGATCTGGGGCGGTGAATTTGGCCGCACTGTGACCCGCGACCGCAACGGCAACGAGAACCCGGGCCGCGATCACAACGGTCGCGCAATGGTAGGCTGGCTCGCCGGCGGCGGCGTGAAGGGCGGCACCGTGTATGGCGCGACCGATGAGTTCGGCGCGCGCGCCGCGGTGGATAAAGTCCACATCCACGACCTGCACGCGACCGTGCTCGCGCTGCTTGGCTTCGACCACAAGAAGCTCACCTATCGCTACAACGGCCGCGATTTCCGCTTCACCGACAACTTCGGCAACGTCGTCAAAGACATCATCGCCTAACCCCTCATGCGTTCACTCATTACACTTCTCGCCGTCGGCAGCACCGCGTTCGCGGCCGTCGAGGCGCAGCTCACCAAGGAGCAGACCGAGTTTTTTGAATCGAAGGTCCGCCCCGTCTTCTCGACGCACTGCTACAAGTGCCACTCGCTGGAGGAAAACAAAGCCAAGGGCGACCTGACGCTCGACACGAAACCGGGTTGGGAAAAAGGTGGCGAAGGCGGTCCGGCCATCGTGCCCGGCCAGCCGGAGAAGTCGCTGCTCATCACCGCGATCGGCTACAAGGACGCCGATCTCCAGATGCCGCCGAAGGGCGAAAAACTCAGCGACGCGGACATCGCGACGCTCACGCAGTGGGTGAAAATGGGTGCGCCCGATCCGCGCGCCGGCGACAAGCACATCAAGACCAAGCTCACCGGGCTCACCGATACCGCGCGACATCATTGGGCATATCTGCCGGTGGTGAAGCCGGGTGTGCCGACGGTGAAGAACGCCAACTGGTGCAAGACGCCGATCGACGCCTACATCGCGCAGGCGCTCGAAGCCAATGGCATGGTCCCGAACAAGCTGGCCAACAAGGAAGCGCTCATCCGCCGCGCCTCCTACGATCTCATCGGCCTGCCGCCGACGCCGTATGAAGTCGCCGACTTCATCAAGGACCAGTCGCCCGATGCTTTCGCCAAGGTGATCGACAAGCTCCTTGCCTCGCCGCACTACGGCGAACGCTGGGGCCGCCACTGGCTCGACACCGCCCGTTACAGCGACACCAAGGGCGGCGAGCGCAATGCGCGCCGCGAAACCGAGTATCGCTTCCCGAACGCGTGGACCTATCGCGACTACGTCGTGAAGGCGTTCAACTCCGACAAGCCCTACGACCAGTTCATCGTCGAGCAGCTTGCCGCCGATCAACTCCCCGGCGTGAAAGAAGGCGATCCGCGCCTCGCGGCGCTCGGCTTCCTCACCGTCGGTGAACGATTCCGTCAGGTGAATGACGTGATCAACGATCGAATCGACGTGGTTGGTAAAGGTTTCCTCGGCCTTACGGTGTCGTGCGCGCGCTGCCACGACCACATGTTCGACCCGATCCCGACGAAGGATTACTACGCGCTGCACGGCGTCTTCGCGAGCGTGTATGAGCCGGACAACCAGCCGGTGCTCGCCGCGATGTCGAAGTCCGGGCAGCAGGCCGACTACCAGCAGAAATTCGACACCGCAGTGAAGGACATGCGGGACCATTACTACGGCAACATCGACAAGTTCCTCAGCGACTTCTGGGACAAGCCGGAGGCGTATCTGCGCGCCGCACTCACCTTCTCCAGCAAGGGCAAAGGCAATGACGTCGAGGCCACGAAGGAGCGGAACAAGATCATCGCCAAGGAGAAGCTTCACCCGCAATTCGTGCAGTTCATCGCGCGTGGCGCGGCCGCGAACCCGAGCGTGTGGGCGCCGCTCCAGCAGTTCAAGCAGCGCGGGATATTCGATGTGGCCGACTTCGCGAAGCTCGACCTCAGCGAGCGCATGAGGAAGGAAGGCAAAGGCGGTGGCGAAGGCAGCTACTACGGCAAGGTCCGCGAAAGCTCCGCGCACGAGCCGAACAAGCTCGTCATCGATGCGATGACCGCGAACCCGCCGAAGAGCCTCGACGACGCCATCAAGCTCTACGCCGGACTCATCACCGCGCACCGCGAGGAGGCGAAGGGCTTCATCGCCGCGATGAAGAGCGCAACCAGCGCGAGCGTGCCCGGATACGACGACGCACTCATCGACCTGTTGCGCGGGCCGTTCGCCATCGAGCCCGCCGTGGCGATGTCGCGTGACGCGATCGAGTCCGGCTACCTCTCGTGGCCGAACCAGATTCAGGGCCGCGCGAACATCAACTTCGGCGAGATCAATCTGCTCGAGACCTCGCATCCCGGCGCGCCCGCGAAGGCAATGGTGCTCAGCGACAAACCGAACCCGAAGGATTCGCGCATCTTCATCCGCGGCGAATCGCAGAGCCTCGGCCCGGTCGCTCCGCGCGGCTTCCTCGAAGTGCTCTCGCCCGATCACAAGCCGATCCTCTTCACCCAGGGCAGCGGACGTCTCGACCTCGCGAAAGCGATCGCCGACAAGGGCAACCCGCTCACCGCGCGCGTCGCGATGAACCGCCTGTGGATGCACCACTTCGGCGAAGCCCTCGTCGCCACGCCCGACGACCTCGGCGTGATGTCCGGCAAGCCGAGCCACCCCGAGTTGCTCGACTACCTCGCCGCGAAGTTCATGGAGACCGGCTGGAGCATGAAGCAGATGCACAAAGTCGTGATGCTCTCCGCCGTTTATCAGCAGAGCACCGAGACGAACGCCGCCTACGAAACCAAGGACCCCGACAACAAGTTCCTGTGGCGCGCGAATATCCGCCGGCTCGACTTCGAAGCCATGCGCGACTCGCTGCTCGTCTTCTCGGGCCAGCTCGACAAGACGCTCGGCGGCAAGCCGGTCAACCTCACCGACGAGCCTTACAGCTATCGCCGCTCGGTCTATGGCTATGTCGATCGGGGCAATCTGCCCGAGCTGATGCAGACCTTCGACTTCAGTGACCCCGACATGCCGAACTCGAAGCGCACCACCACGATCGTCCCCGGACAGGCGCTCTTCCTCATGAATAGCTCCATGGCCGTGGACATCTCGCGCAAGATCGCCGCCCGCCCCGAAGTCGCCAAGGCGACGAGCACCGATGAAAAGGCGCGCTGGATGTATCGCATCATGTTCCAGCGCCTGCCCACGCCGCAGGAGCTGTCGTTTGCGCGGAGCTTCATCCAGCAAGTCGAAGGCAACACTGCCAGTGGGTCGCAGCCCGTCGCCGCTCCGGAGTCCACCTCCGCCAGCTCTGACCGGAAGAGCGACAAGAAGAGCGACAAGTCCGGGATGAAGCCGCGGCGTCAGGACCCGAACTTCGGCGCAATCCAGAACCAGGGTCAGATGGTCGAGCGCCGTGAGCAAACCGCGTGGGAAGCCTACGCGCAGGCGCTGCTCTTCTCGAACGAGCTGGCCTACGTGAACTGAGTCCCGGCGCCACGAGCGCCTGAATCTCCGCGGGGCCGAACGTCATCCGATGTTCGGCCCCGCTGCTTTTCGCAGCGCGGGGGAAACGTCGCGCGGTCCTACCGCTTCTGCCGCGGATCGAGCGCGTCGCGCAGGCCGTCGCCGAGGAAGTTCAGCGCGAGCAGCGTGAGGCTCATCGCGAGCGCGGGGAAGAGCAGCAGCCACCAGTAGCTGCGCACGGGGTTGATTACATTCGCACCGTCGCTGAGGAGCGAGCCCCAGCTCGCCTGCGGCGCCTGGATGCCGAGGCCGAGGAAGCTGAGGAAGCTCTCGTCGAGGATTACCTGTGGGATCGTGAGCGTGAGATAGACGGTCACGATGCCCATCAGGTTCGGCAGCAGGTGGCGCAGGATGATCCGCGTGTGGCTCTGCCCGAGCGCGCGCGCGGCGAGGATGAATTGCTGTTCTTTCAACGCCAGCACCTGCCCGCGCACGATCCGCGCGAGGCTCAGCCATGCGTTCAAGCCGAGCACGACGATGAGCAGCGCGATGCGCGAGAAACCGACCATCCCCATCCAGCCGTGCGTGGAGAGCCATTCCTTGAGCTCCTTATCGAAGGCGTAGATCGCCACGATGATGATGAGCAGCCGCGGGACCGAGTAGAGGATGTCCACGAAGCGCATCATCCAGCCATCGACGCGGCCGCCGAAGTAGCCCGAGACCATGCCGTAGCCGGTGCCGATCACGAAGCTGATGAGCGCGCCGCACAGCCCGACGAGCAGCGAGATGCGCGCGCCTTGAAGCACGCGGGAGAGTTCGTCGCGGCCGTTGAGATCGGTGCCGAAGGGATGCGCGAGCGACGGTGGTTGAAACTGCGCCTTGCTCGGCTCCGCGGGCCGGTAGTCGAAACACCACGGCCCCACGATGGCGAAGAGCACGATGAACACGAGCAGGCCGAGCGAGATCATCGCGGTGCGATTGCGGCGCAGGCGGGACCACGCGCCGGGCTGGGAGATCACCGCGTCACTCATGCAGTCGGATGCGGCGATCGAGCCACGTGTAGGAGAGGTCGGTGAGGAAGTTCAGGACGATCAGCACCGAGCAATAAACGATCGTCGTGCCCATCATCAGGTAGCGATCGCTGTTCAGGATCGACTGCACGAAATAGGAGCCCGCGCCGGGGATGTTGAAGATCGTCTCCACCACGAGTGAGCCGGTGAGCAGGTTCGCCGCGAGCGGCCCGAGAAAGCTGACCACCGGCAGCACCGCGACCTTCAGCCCGTGGCGATAAACGGTGCGCGACTCGCTCAGCCCTTTCGCGCGCGCAGTGCGGATGAAATCCTGTGAGAGCACTTCGAGCAGCGATGAGCGCATGAGCCGCGCGATGTAGGCGACATACGGCCCCGCGAGTGTGATCGCGGGAAGGATGAGGCTCTTCCACGAAGTCCAGCCGCCGACCGGCAGCCAGTGCATCCACAGCGCGAAGACGAGAATGAGCAGCGGCCCGATGACGAACGTCGGCAGGCTGATCAGCGCCAGCGCGCCGAACATCGCGCTCGCATCCACCCACGTATGCTGCCTGATCGCCGCGAGCGTGCCGAGCCAGATGCCGCCCACCGTGGCGATGAGCAGCGCCGCCAGCCCGAGCGTCGCCGTGACGGGCATCCCGTCGCCGAGGAGTTGGTTCACCGAGCGTTCCTTGAACTTCAGCGACAGCCGCAGGTCGCCTTTGAGCAGGTCGCCCATGTAGGACCAGTATTGATTCCACATCGGCCCCTCGACTTTGTAGCGCGCCTTCATCTGCTTCACGATCTCGACGGGGATGTCGCGTTCGCGGACGAAGGGATCGCCCGGCGCCACATAGACGATGAGGAACGTGAGCGTCACCACCGCCCAGAGGACGAGCACCATCGAAGCGAGTCGGCGGAGGATGAAGGTGAGCATCAGTTTGGCGGCGCGGAGGTTTGGCGAAAGTGGACCGCTGCGCCACCGGGAAATTCTACGGCCGGCGCGACAAGACCTCGCGCTCGTAGCGCGCGACGGCATCCAGCCACGCGAAGCCGACCGGCACATTGGTCCGCCGGCAAAACTCATCCCACACCGCGCCGAGCGGCAGCGTCTTCAGCTCCTCGAGCAGCGCGAGACGGGCGGTGAAGTTGCCGTTGATCTCGTATTCGCGCAGCCGCGCGGTGGGCTCGAGCAGCGCGGCGAGGAGCGCCTTCTGCGCGGCGCGCGATCCGATGACCCACGCGGCAATGCGGTTGATCGACGCGTCGAAGTAATCGAGCCCGATCGAGACGCGATCGAGCCAGCCGCCGCGCACGACTTCCTCGAAGATCGCCCGCGTCGGGTCGTCGAAGATGACGACGTGGTCGCTGTCCCAGCGCACCCCGCGGCTCACGTGCAGCAGCAGGCGCGGCACGTAGAGCAGCACGCTGCTGAGCTTGTCGGCGACGTTTTCCGTCGGGTGAAAATGGCCGGCGTCGAGGCAGAGCACCTTCCGCCGCGTGATGGCGTAGCCGAGGTAAAACTCGTGCGACCCGACCACGTAGCTCTCGCTGCCGAGGCCGAAGAGCTTCGGCTCCACGGCGTCGAGCACGTGCGCGGGATCGAGCGGCTCGGCGAAGATTTCATCGAGCGCCGCGAGGAGTCGTTCGCGTGGTGCGAGGCGATCAATGGGCAGATCCTTGAAGCCGTCGGGGATCCACACATTCGTGACGCACGGCGAGCCGAGCGCCGCGCCGAACTCCGCGCCGATCCGCCGGCACGCGCGGCCGTGCTCGATCCAAAAGCGGCGCACGTTTGCCTCGGGATGGCTGAGCGTGAAGCCCTCCGCCGCGAGCGGGTGCGAGAAGAAGGTCGGGTTGAAATCGAGGTCGAGCCCGTGCGCCTTTGCCCAGTCGAGCCAGCCGCGGAAGTGATCGATCCGCAGCGCATCGCGCTCGATCTTCCTCCCGCCGGTCTCGGCGTAAGACGCGTGCAGATTCACCCGATGCCGCCCCGGGATGAGCGCCAGCGCTTGCTCGAGGTCGCCACGCAGTTCGTCGGCATTGCGAGCCTTGCCGGGATAGGAGCCCGTCGCCGCGAGGCCGCCGCCGAGTTCACTCGCGCCCTCGAAGCCGCGCACGTCGTCACCTTGCCAGCAGTGGATCGAAACCGGCGTCGCGGCGAGCATCGCGAGCGCCGTCTCGGGATCGACGCCGAGGGCAGCGTAGGCTTCGCGGGCAAGCGCGTAGGCTGGCATGGCTAGTGCGGGTGGAGCGTCGGGCCGGCGGCGCCTTCCACCACGGTGAAACGACCGAGGAGCGCGATGGGCTCGAGGTCCGTCTCGTCGATGAAGGGGACGAGCGCGGTGAGTTCGTTCACGCCCGGACGCAGGCGCTCGGCGGGCAGCGGCACGCGGTGCTGGCTCGGGTCGCCGTGCCATTCGGGGGTGTTCGGGATGTGGAGCGCGCTGCCATTGAGCGCGAGGCGCCACCCGCCGGGCGACTCGATCACGAGGTCGAGCGGCGCGTCGGGCACGGCTTCGAGCCGGAAGTGGAAGCGCAGGTTCAGGCGCTTCACGCGCATCGTGGAGCCGAACGACTCCGCACGCGTCCACGGCTGGACCTCCACCGCATCGCGCTGCGCCAGGCGGGAATCGGCGCGCAGGCTGCGGTCGAGCGAGATGAGGTCGCAGGCGGGCTGCCACGGTTCTCGGTCCACCTGCCACTCCGCGCTCTCGATGGGGCAAAGCGTGAGGTCGTCCTGCTCGATCGCGTCGGGTTCGGTCGCGGGCACTCGCGCGGGCGAAGGCGCTGGGCTCGCGACGAAGATGCGAAGCTGGAGCGGATCGAATGCAGCCTGCCAGCGCAGCGACGAGCCTCCGTCGTCGGCGGCGATCGGCGTCGCGCAGCCGGAGTCGCAATGCCATTCCTCGAGCACGCCCGCACTATCGAGCAGCACCGAGACGCGCTCGTGGCGCTCGGTGGTGGACGTGTTCATCAGCGCCACGATCCAGCGTTCGCCTGCGCGCCGCACCTGGCAGAGCAGTTCATTCTGGCCAGTCTCGCTTTCCAACGTCATCGGGGGTGAATCCGGCGCGACCGCCCGGAGCAAGTCTGCGCGGGAGGGCGCGATGTGGGTGGTATCCGTCGCGAGCGCGATTGCGGCGCTCGATGGCCGCCCATCGACGTGCGGCGGCGGATCGCCGACGAAGACGACGGTGCCGCCGGTCACAGTCACCTGCCGGAGCAACTCGATCGTGGTGCTGCGGATCGTGGCGGCGGCGGGCACGATCACCGCGCGATATTTCGCCGGTCCGAGGCCGAGGCGGCCGTGCAGGACGGAGGCGCGGCGAGCGAGCACGCCTTCGTCGAGGAAGTCGAAATCGACCTGTGATTCGGTGAGCCAGTTTGTGATGGCGCGCACGTTGCGATCGAGCGCGCGGACTTCCGTGCTCACGACCCAACCGGGGTGGAACTGCGCCCACGCGGTCTCGATCGGGTAGATGATGGCGACATCGCACACGCGTTCCCCGCTGCCGAGGAGCAGGTGCAGGCGCGCGGCGGCATCCGCTGCGGCGCGGTCGAGCCGGCGTGCGAAGTCGCGCTTGGCGGTGCCTTCGCGCGAAGCGGGTTCGAGGCCGGGGAAGGCGCACGACACGCCGCGCAGTGCGAGGGTTTCCATCTCGCCCGTCTGCGGCTCCGGCGGCGTGAGATCCAGCACGCACCGCCCACCCATCTGCCGCGCGACGCTGGCGATCTGCTTGAGCGCCGGGAAGTCCGCCCCGGAAAACGCCGGCACATCGAAGAACTCCGCGGTGCGCATGATCGACGGGCACGCCGCCGACAACTCCGGCACCGAGCCGCCGCCGGGCAATTGCCCGACGAGACTCATGCCGCACGCTTCGCACCACTCGCGCAGCGGTCGCAGCCAGTGGTTTTCGAGCAGACGCTGGATCGTCGCGGCGAAGTTCAGCTTCACCCGCGAGAAGCGCCGGCCCTCGGGGAAGAGGAACAACTCGGGTAGATGCTCGCGCAAGTCGTAGCCCCACGCGGCGTGAAACTCGTCCCACATCCCCGGCGTCCACGGCACGGTCCAATCCGCATCGGCCACGCCATCGACCGCGGCCATGATCGTGCCGGGGCTGGGCGTGTCGGTGAAAAAGCCGTCGATCGAAGCGCCGAGTCGCGTGAGCGCGTGCTTGCGATAGCGCTCGTGGGTGACGGTGAGGAAGTGCGCGGTCGCTTCGCGCGAGAGCAGGTCGAGCGGCGGGTGGCCGTTGTGGATCGTCTCCGCCTTGCACGTGCCGGTGGTGAAGAGCAGCACGCTGCGGCCATCCGCCAGCGGCGCGGCGTCGTATTCGAGCGGCGTGCATTCGCTGAAAGCGAGGCCGTCCACGCGAGCGGCCCAGGCGCTCACAAACGTGCTTCGCTGCGGCCATTTGAATCCTGCGACGGCGATCTTCAGACGGAGAAATTTGCGCGCGTGCGCCGGCTCTGCCGTGGCGAGTCCGCCCGCGGCGCCGCTCGGGCCGCGTTCCTCGTCGGCGAGCCACAGCTTGAGGCCGAGCCGCCCGGCTTCGTCGGCGCAAGCGCTCACCGCCTCGAACCACTCCGTGCCTAGGTAAGCTGTGCGCAGCCTGGAGCCCGCACGGATGATCGCGCCCGGAAATCCCATCGCGTGAAACTGCCGCAACTGGCGCAGCAGATGCCCGCGATCAAGCGTGCCATTCCAGATCCACAGGATCCGTCCGCGATCGGTCGGCTTCGGGTTTTGAAAACTATCGAGCAGCGGATCGGATGTCATGGGATGGATTCGGAGACCGATGCAAAAGCCGGAGTGCGGAGGGTGTGCAATCACATTTCCTGCGTTGCGGACGCGGCGAACCCGGCTATTGCGCGAGCCCTCCGATGCGCGTCACGCTTTTCATTCCCTGCTTCATCGACTCGTTCTACCCGCAAGCCGCGATGGCGGTCGTCGAGGTGATCGAACGGCTCGGGCACACGATCGACTACCCCGAGGCGCAAACGTGCTGCGGGCAGCCGCCGTTCAACTCCGGCTTCTGGGATGAGGCGCGTGATGTGGCGCGGAGGCAGATGCGGCTTTTCCGCGACGCGGAAGTGGTCGTCGCGCCGAGCGGTTCGTGCGGGGCGATGATGAAGGTTTTCTACCCCGAACTGTTCGAGCATCAGCCCGAGGAAGCCGAGGCAAAGGCGCTGGCGGCGAAGACGTTCGAGTTTTCCGACTTCCTCGTGAACAAGCTCGGCGTGCGCGACGTGGGCGCGAAGTTCGAGGGCCGCGTGACCTTCCACGACGGCTGCCACGGCTTGCGCGAACTCGGAAGCAAAACGTCCGCGCGCGAGCTGCTCGCGAATGTGCGCGGGCTGGAACTCGTCGAAGCGAACGAGGCCGAGAGCTGCTGCGGTTTCGGCGGCACGTTTGCGGTGAAGTATCCGCAAATCTCGACCGCGATGGCGGAGGTGAAGTGCAACGCGCTGCTCGAGACGAAAGCCGACTACGTGGTGAGCAATGACTTGAGCTGCCTCATGCAGATCCAAGGCTGGGTCGATCGGAACTCCTCGCGCGTGATGAAGAGCCTGCATCTCGCGGAGGTGCTCGTGCAGCGATGAGCGCGAAGACTCAGTTTCATGCCGACGCAAACGTCACGACGGCGGACGAGGATCGGCGCGCGTTCGTGCGCCGCGCGCTCGGCGGCTACAAGGTCACGCGGGCGAAGACGGAGAGCGCTTACGCGAGCTGGGAGCACGCGCGTGATGTGGCGAGCGCGATCAAATACGAAGGGCTGAACCATCTCGACGCGATGCTCGAGCAGTTCGAGCAGCAGTTCACCGCGCGCGGCGGGAAGGTTTTCTGGGCGAGCAACAGCCAGCAGGCGCGCGACTACATCCTCGGGCTCGCGCGCGACCGCGGGGTGAAGTCCATCGTGAAATCGAAGGCGATGACCAGCGAGGAGATCCACCTCAACGACGCGCTCGAAGCCGACGGCTACGCGGTGATCGAGAGCGACCTCGGCGAGTTCATCCAGCAGCTCAAGCACGAGGCGCCGTATCACTTCGTCTTCCCGTGCATGCACCTCAAGCGCGACGAGATCAGCGCGCTCTTCGAAAAGGAACTCGGCTCCGCGAAGACCGATTCGCCCGAGGAGCTCACGATGATCGCGCGTCGCTTCATGCGCCGGCATTACCTCGAGGCCGACATGGGCATCAGCGGCGCGAACTTCATCATCGCCGAGACCGGCATGATCTCGATCACCGAGAACGAAGGCAACGCACGGCTCACCTGCGCGCATCCGCGCATCCATGTCGCCCTCGTCGGCATCGAGAAAGTGCTGCCGCGGCTCGCCGATCTCGCGCTCTTCCTGCCCATGCTCGGCACCGCCGGCACCGGGCAAAACATGACGTGCTACAACTCGATGTATGCCGGCCCGCGCCAGCCCGGCGAAGAGGACGGCCCCGAGGAGTTTCACGTCGTCTTCCTCGACAATCATCGCACCCGCCTGCTCGCCGATCCCGAGCAGCGTGACGCGCTCCACTGCATTCGCTGCGGCGCGTGCTTGAACGTCTGCCCGATCTTCAAAAACATCGGCGGCCACGCCTACGGCACCACTTACCAGGGCCCGATTGGCTCGGTGATCACGCCGCACTTTCGCGGCCTGCAGGACTGGAAACACCTCAGCGGCGCCAGCTCGCTCTGCGGCGCCTGCACCGAGGCGTGCCCGGTGAAAATCGACATCCATCACCACCTGCTCCACAACCGCCGCAACGCGATGAAGGAGAAGCCCGCGCTGCTCGAGAAGCTGCTGTGGAAAGCGTTCTCGTGGTTCATGAATCAGCCGCGTCTCTACGCCTTCGCCACCCGCTTCACGCCGTGGGCGATGGAGCTGCATCCGCTCGTGAAAGCCAGCGCGCTCGACCCCGTGCAGTCGTGGACGAAGACGCGCGACTTCCCCGAGGCGCCGCCGAAAACTTTCCGCCAGCTCTGGGCCGAACGAAAGGAGGCCGCGAAATGAGTGGCGACCGCACCGCCATCCTCGGCCGCATCCGCGAAGCCCTGCGCGTCCCCGCGCCGCGGCATCACGAGAAGCCGCCCGCGCCCGCAACGACCGTCACCGCGCCTTTCCGCGAATGGCTCCCGCCCGTCGGCCCGTCGCATGGCGATCGCGTCGCCGTCTTCGCGCGCCTGTCGGACGTGCTGAAGACCGAGTTCATCGATTGCCCCGATCTCGCCGCCGCCGCGCAGCACCTCGCCCAGCTCGCAGAGACGAACGGCTGGCAAAAGCTCGCCCTTCACCCCGGCGCGCTCACCGATGCCGTCGCGAAGTCGCTCCCCATCGCGCAGCTCCGCATCGACGGCGACTACGACAAAAACGCGCTCGAAGCCTGCGACGCCGGCCTCACCGAGTGCGAATGCCTCGTCGCGCAAACCGGCAGCGTGTGCGTCACCACGCGCAGCTCCGGCGGCCGCGCCCTCAGCGTCCTCCCGCCGCACCACATCGCCATCGCCAGCCGCGCCCAGCTTCTCCCCGACCTCACCGCCGCCTACGAACTCCTCGCGCAGAAATACGCCGCGAGCGGCTACCCGAGTTTCATGTGCTTCATCGGCGGCCCGAGCCGCACCGGCGACATCGAGCGCATCCTCGTCCTCGGCGCCCACGGGCCGAAGAAACTCACGGTGCTGCTCGTCCCGTAGCCCGCGCGGCGCACCCGGCTACTTTCGCTGGAACGCGGCATCCAGCTTGTCCAGCACGGCGAGTCCCTTCTTCACCGAGCCGCGGGCAGCCATCGCGCGGAAGCGATTCTCCGCGTCGAACTCGGCGAGAGTGATCGTCGCGAGTTCCTCGATCAGTTTGTTGACGCTCATGTCGCGGTGCTTCGCGAGTTCACGGAGGCGGGTGTGTTTTTCGTCGGGCAGGCGGATGGTCAGGGTGCTCATGGTCGTAGTGTTTTTAGAAACTCAGCGGGGGTCAAAATTCGCAGGTCGGGAAAGCTCAGCTCGCCGCCGCGCAGGTCGCGGATGTTGTTGGTCACGATGGCGGCGGCGTGTCCGGCGAGGGCGAGTTCGAGGAGATGATTGTCGGCCTCGTCGGGGAGATTGGGACGCCAGAGATAGTAGATTTTCACCCAGGTGCTCACGGCCAGGAGCGCCTCCAGAAGCACTCGGCGCTCAGCGGATGAAACGGGGCACTCTTTCATCAGATTGTCGCGTGCGAGCAGGTCTTCGTATTCGGAAAAAAGCGCGGCACCCATGAGCGGCACGGCCTTTCCCGACAGGCACGCCCGCAGGACGGCGCGGTTGCTGCCTTTCGCGGAGAGCATGGCGGCGACGAAGACATTGGTGTCCATGACGATTCTCGGGAGCACACGCTGCTGATAGCATATGTGCTGTCACTCGGTCAAAGGGCGTTTGGCGCGAAACCTTCGGACTTTTGTCCCAGGTCCAGAGATTTACGCCGAGGGCGGCGCGTTCCCAAGCCCCCCAGCTCGGGAACGAGGAGAAGAAGCTCACGGTGTTGCTGGTGCCGTAACGGAGGAAAGCGCGCCAATTCTCCGCTTAGAACTCGGCGAACGACTCTAAAGGTGCCGCTTGTGCAGCGGACACGTCGTCCTTCTGGACAATGACCGGGTTTTTGCCTAATGCGCGCCCCTCGCCGCCATCAGACGGCGTGTTTTCGTTTCTGTGCGACTTCGGCATGATGCTTGGTCGCGTGGGTCAAAGGCCAGAAACCCGAACCTCGACCACCATCATGAAACTCGCCCATCTCATTAAAAATAATTCGCATCTTCTCCTTCTCCTCTGCTCGCTTTTCACCGTGATGGCCGAGGCGGCTACGATCACTGTCACCAACACCAACGACTCGGGGGCGGGCTCGCTGCGGCAGGCGCTGCAAACGGCCCGGGACTCGGCCACTGTGGTGGACCCCATCGTCTTTACCCGAGCCTCAACGGGCAGACCGTCACCCCGGCCGATTATCTGGGCACGGCTGACGACGTCGGCGTCACTGTGGATGCCACCGGCCTGTCGAACGGGCTGATCATCCTGCAGGGCGCGGCCAATAAACGGGGATTCTTCAACACGGGTGTGCTGACCCTGCGCGGGATCAAGATCACGGGCGCCTCAGCACCTCCCGGCGAAGGTGGGGGAGCGGTCTTCAGTGCCGGGACGCTGACTTTGGACCGTTGCACCTTTTCCGGAATTTCAGCCTTCCTCGGAGGCGGTGGCCTATGGAACGAGGGACAAGCGACGGTCCAACGTTGCACCTTTTCCAACAACAGCGGTCGGACTGGGGCGGCGATCCTGAACGGCAGCAGTGCGACGATGACCATGGAGCAGTGCACGGTCGCCGGGAACAAAGCGAACCCGGTGGATGGCAACTACTCGATTTACAACGACGGCACGCTGACGCTGCGGCATTGCACCGTCGCCGGCAATCTGGCCCACGATGGCTCGGGCGCGATCCGCAATGATCCGGGAAACTCGCTGACGATCGAGAACTGCATCCTCGGCGGCGGCAACGCGGGCAGCACCGACTTGAACAATGCCGGCACCCTCGTCCGCGTGGGCGCGAATCTGGCGGAGAAGGCCGTGGTGGATACGGGCGCGGGCACGAGCTCAGGGCCTGCCGTGACCATCACCAATCCCATGCTCGGCCCCTTGGCGAGCAACGGCGGGCCGACCGAAACCATGGCGCTGCTGGCTGGCAGCCCGGCGATTGACGCCGCGGTGGGCTCGACGTTGCTCATCGACCAGCGCGGAACGCTCCGGCCCGTGGATGGCGACAACATGGGCGGGGCCGTGGCGGATCTCGCTCTGCTCACGCTGTTCGGTGTGAGCGTCGGCGTCTGCGATGCCGCCGCCATGCGCCTCGCCCGCGCGCGGCACCGCCCGCCGCTGCTGAGCGAGACTGCGTATTTCAAACTGAGCCTCGAATCCTGGCCCTCCCCCCGCCGCTTCACCGCTGCGAGCGGCCGCGCGCTGCTGGCGACCAGCGAAGGCCTGCAACTCGGCCCCGCCTATGCGCCCGACCCGGCGCAAGTGCTCACCGTGCCCGGCGCGACGACGATCACGAGCGGCTTTGTGAACAACGGCACCGTGCTCGGCCCGACCGGCTCCGGCGAGACCCTCACGCTGACCGGGGCCGTGCGCGGCGCGGGCAGCTTCACGGGCAATGTGGCCTTCACTGGCAGCTACTCGCCCGGTAACAGCCCTGCCTCCGTCACGCTGGAAAATGCGACGTTCGGCCCCTTCAACGTGCTGACGATGGAACTCGGCGGCACCGTGCAAGGCACCGGCTACGATCACATTACCTTCACCGGCAACTCCGTCCTCGATGGCACGCTCGACGTGGTGCTGATCGACGGCTTCAACCCCGCGCCCGGCGACAGCTTCGACCTCTTCGACGGCCCGACGACAGGCTCCTTTGCGACCATCAACCTGGCCACGCTCGACCCCGGCCTGAGCTGGAGCACGGCGCAATTTGCCACCGCCGGCGTGCTCGTGGTGGTGCCGGAGCCCGGCAGTGCTGCGCTGGCCGCGGTGGCCTTGCTGGGGCTGGGCCTGCGGCGGCGGTCGTCTTAGCGCAGCACGACGCGCGGGGCGACCCACGTCGCCCAGTCGCCTGCGGGTTCGGTGAGGGGATCGACGATGAAGGCGATGCTGACTTCGCGACCGCGGAAATCGGCGAGATCGATCTCCGCCGGCACGCGCTCCGCGCCCTTGAGCTGGCGCGCGAAGACTTCGCGTCCGTCGATCTCCACGGCGAAGGCGGCGCCGTTGCTCTTCGCGTTGTTCAGCAGCGCGTCAAAGGTGAGCACGCAGCGCTTCGCATCCGCAGCGGGAATGGCGACGCGGTAGGTCAGCAGGGCGCGGCCCTTCGGCTTCGGATGCTCCTGCAGCGCCTCCTGCTGCACTTCGTCCGGCGGGCCGATGCGCCGCAGCTCGACTGACTGCACATTCT